>NZ_BMYP01000012.1 GCF_014652335.1 Vogesella fluminis
AGGCGCTGGCGGAGTTGCTGGGTCTATCACCGTTATGACGTAAAGGTGCAATTGCCCTGGCCTCTCATCACATCAATTTAAACTCAAACATCATAACGTTGCCACAATAGCATACAGGGCAAGCCACCACGGCTTGCCCTTTCTCAATCACCCTGCGGCCAACCTTGCCCGCATTCTCCCGCTAATCGGCGATCAAGACCCCGCCACCTCACTCATCCCGCTATGCCGCAACAAGGCATCAATCTGCGGATCGCGGCCGCGGAAGGCGCGGAAGGACTCCAGCGCCGGACGGCTACCGCCCACCGCCAGGATCTCGTCCCAGAACTGGCGACCGACTTCCGGATTGGCGCCGCCGGCTTCCTCGAACGCGGCGTAGGCGTCGGCGGACAGCACTTCCGCCCACTTGTAGCTGTAGTAGCCGGCCGCGTAACCGCCACCGAAGATGTGGCTGAAGCTGTTAGGGAAGCGGTTGTAGGCCGGCGGACGGTTGACGGCGACTTCGTCGCGCACCGTTTCCAGCAGCGCCAGCCAGTCGACGGATTCGGGCTTGGCGTCGGTGTACAGCAGCATGTCGAACAGCGAGAACTCCAGCTGGCGCACGGTCTGCATCCCGGACTGGAAGTTCTTCGCCGCCAGCATCTTGTCGTACAGCGCGCGCGGCAGCGGTTCGCCGCTCTCGCTGTGTGCGGTCATGCCCTGCAGCACGTCCCACTCCCAGCAGAAGTTTTCCATGAACTGGCTGGGCAGCTCGACCGCGTCCCACTCCACGCCGCTGATGCCAGACACACCCAGCTCGTCGACGCGGGTGAGCAGATGGTGCAGGCCGTGGCCGAATTCGTGGAACAGGGTGGTGACTTCGTCGTGGCTGAAGTAGGCCGGCTTGTCACCCAGCGGACGGGTGAAGTTGCACACCAGGTAGGCGACCGGGGTCTGCACCTGGCCGTTTTTCAGGCGGCGGCCGCGCACGTCGTCCATCCACGCGCCGGGGCGCTTGCCGTCACGGGCGTAGAGGTCGAGGTAGAAGCCGCCCAAGAGCGCGCCGTCCTTGAAGATCTGGTAGTAGCGCGCGTCCTCGTGCCAGGTTTCGGCGTCCTTCTGCTCGACGGTGATGCCGTACAGCTTGTGCACCACGCTGAACAGGCCGGCCAGCACCTTGGGCTCCGGGAAGTACTGTTTCACTTCGTGTTCGGAGAAGGCGTAGCGCGCAACGCGCAGCTTCTCGGCGGCGTAGGTGATGTCCCACGCCTGTAGCGTATCCAGGCCCAGCTCGTCGCGGGCGAAGGCTTCCAACTCGGCGCGGTCCTGCTCGGCGTAGGGTTTGGCGCGGCGGGCGAGATCGCGCAGGAAGTCGATCACCTGCTGCGGGCTTTCCGCCATCTTGGTGTACAGCGACAGCTCGGCGTAGTTGGCAAAGCCCAAGAGCTGCGCTTCTTCTGCGGCCAGCTTGAGCTTTTCGCGGATCAGCGGGCCGTTGTCCTGCTCGGCGGGGCCGAATTCGGACGCGCGCTTGGCGTTGGCTTCGTACAGCTTTTCACGCAGCGCGCGATTGTCGGCGTACTGCAGCACCGGGAACAGGAGCGGGAACTGCAGCCCCAGCTTGTACTTACCCGGCTGGCCGTCGGCCTCGGCCAGCGCCGCATACATGGCGAGGGTGTCTTCCGGAATGCCGGCCAGTTCGGCCACGTCGTCGATATACAGCGCGAAGCTGTCGGTGGCGTCCATCACGTGCTGCGAGAACTGGTTGGACAGCTCGGCGAGGCGGCTGGACAGCTCGGCGAAGCGCTGCTTGTCGGCCTCCGGCAGCTCAGCGCCGGACAGGCGGAAGTCGCGCAGGTCGTTGTCGATGATCTTCTTGCGCGCGGCGGAGGCATTGGCGAATGCAGGGTTGGCCGCCACCGCCTTGAAGCGGGCGAACAGGTCGAGGTTCTGCCCCAGTTCGGTAAAGAAGGCGGAGATGCGCGGGATTTCGGCGTTGTACGCGTCGCGCAGGCCTTCGGTATTACCCACCACGCCGTTGAGATGGCCCACCACGCCCCAGGCGCGCGAGATCTGCTCGGTGGCGTCGGACAGCGGTTCGGCCACGCTGTCCCAGTCGTCGCCGCCGGCCGCGATGACCTTGTCGATGGCGGCGCGGGCGTTGGCCAGCAGCACGTCCAGCGCCGGGGTGATGTGTTCGGGCTTGATCGCGGCAAAACGCGGCAGATCGCTAAAGTCCAGTAGCGGATTGGTGGTCATGTTTGGCATCCTGTAGGCAGTGCGCCGTGCTGTTGCCGGCGCGAATCTTTCTAGAGATAGGGACAAATCAGTGAATCGCAATATCCGCCCTTACGACGGCCATCGGCCGCAGATCGACGACTCCTGTTACATCGACCCCGCCGCGGTGGTGATCGGCGAGGTAGAACTTGCGGCCAACGTATCGGTGTGGCCCTTCGCGGTGGTGCGCGGCGACGTGAACCGCATCAGCATCGGCGAAGGCAGCAATGTGCAGGATTTTGCCATGCTGCACGTCAGCCATCGCAAGGAATCCGATCCGCAGGGCGCGCCGCTCACGATCGGCAAGCACGTCACCATCGGCCACCACGTGACGCTGCACGGCTGCAGCATCGGTAATGAAGTGCTGGTCGGCATCGGCAGCATCATCCTCGACCGCGCGGTGATCGAGGACCGGGTGCTGATCGGCGCCGGCAGCCTGGTGCCGCCGAACAAGCGCCTGGCGTCCGGCTACCTGTACCTGGGCAACCCGGTGAAGCAGGTGCGGCCGCTGAGCGCGGACGAGCTGGCCTACTTCCGGTATTCCGCCGAGCACTACGTGACGGTGATGGCAAAACACAAGGCCAGCCTGTAAGCCGCGCGGCGGCGCGCCCGGCGCCCGCCCCGCGTCACCGTCACCGTCACCAAAGTGTCACCCGCAAGTGCCAGACTGCGACGGCAGCAACGCAGCAGGCGCCACGGCCACCAAGTTAACACGTCATATCCCGGTAATGTCGCCGCCCTACACTGCGTGCATCTTGAAGGGATCATTGAAAATGACGCTGGTAAAACGCCTGTGGCTCACCGTAGCCTTTACTCTTGCCTGCCTGATCGTGGTGATGCTGCTCAGCAGCCAGCAGCTGTTCTCGCTGCGGCACCAGTTTTCCGATTATCGCGAACGGCAGCAGCTGTCCACCCACCTGCAGACGCTGAAGGCCGAAGTGCTGTCGCTCGCGCGCGCCGATCCGCTGCTGGAAGACACCGCGCCGCGGCTGGCGCGGGTACAGCAGAACGTGAGCCGCCTGATCCCGGCGATCAGCCAGGCGCTGCCGCCGGCCAGCCGCCAGGCCTTCGCCGGCAAGGCACAAGGCTACTGGCAGGAGTTCGCCAAGAACCTGCGCTCGGCGCTGACCATCGCCGAAACGGCGCCGGAAGACGCGCTGTCGATCCCGGAGCGCGCCTACAGCCTCAGCATCGTGCCGCTGGTCAACCTGATCGACAGCACGCTGGATAACGAGCAGCGCCAGCTGGCCGCCGCCGAAAGCGCGATGGCGCAGGCGATGCTGCAACTGGTGTTGCTGGTGCTGGGGCCGCTGGGCGTCGCCAGCGTGGCGGTGGTGCTGTCGCAGGTGCTGCTGGCACAGCGGCTGAAAAAGCAGATCGCCGCGATGCAGCATGCCGCCGACCTGCTCGGCGAGGGCCAGCTCGGCACCCGGCTGCCGGTCAGCGGCCGCGACGAGCTGTCGCAGGCCGCCAGCCACATCAACCGCTTCCTCGACAAGCTCAGCGAGCTGCTCGGCACCGTGCGCAGCAATGCCGCCGGCAGCGAGCGCGAGGCGCAGGACATCCTGGAACTCACCCGCCACGTGATCGGCAGCACCCGCCAGCAGGCGGAAACCGCCGAGCACAGCAACCATGCCGCCAATGCGGTGGCCAGCTCGGCCGAAGAGATCGTCAGCCACATCAACCGCGCGCTGCAGGATGCCGACACCGCCACCGGGCGCACCGCCCGCGCCCGCGAGCTGGCCGGCGACACCGCCGGCACGCTGCAGGCGCTGGCCGGCAGCATCCAGGGCGCGGTGGGCGAGACCGAGCAGCTGACGCACGCCATCGCCGACATCGCGCAGATCAGCAACATGATCCGCGACGTGGCGGAGCAGACCAATCTGCTGGCGCTGAATGCGGCGATCGAGGCCGCGCGTGCCGGCGAGCACGGCCGCGGCTTTGCCGTGGTCGCCGACGAGGTGCGCAAGCTGTCGGAGCGCACATCCGGCGCCACCACCGGTATCTTCGACACCCTGCTGCGCGTCGAGGGCGCCACCAAGGCGCTGGCCGCCACCATGAGCGCCGCGCATCAGGCCAGCCACGGCAGCGTGCAGGCGCAGACCACGCTGGACGAGGCACTGCTGAGCATGGATGGCGCGCTGGCCACCATCAACCAGGCGCTGCGCGAGGTGGCGGAGGCCAGCCAGCAGCAGAGCCAGGCCGGCGGCCATATCCGCAGCCGCGGCAGCGAGGTGTCGGCACTGGCCAGCGACATCTTCGGCAAGATGGAATCGCTGGCGCCGGCGATGGGACGCTGGCGCGAGGTGTCGGCACAGATGAACCGCGACCTGGCCTGGTTCCGCATCGACAGCCAGACCGGCGCCGCGGTGCCGTTCTCGGCCAACAAGCCGCGCTTCACGTCCCGCAACAGCAATGCGGCCTGAAACGGCATCGCCAGCAAACCAAAACGGCGCTCATCTCAATGAGCGCCGTTTTGCATTACAGGCCGGCCTTGCGGCCAACCTTGCCGGGTGACTTAGAGTACCGCCAGTGCCGCGTCGTAGTCCGGCTCGCTGCCGATCTCGGCCACCAGCTCGCTGTGCAGCACGGTGTCGTTCTCGTCCAGCACCACCACCGCGCGCGCGGTGAGGCCGGCCAGCGGGCCGGAGGCCAGCTTCACGCCCCAGGCTTCGGCAAACGCCGGATTGCGGAAGGTGGACAGGTTGGCAACGCCGGCTATGCCCTCGGCACCGCAGAAGCGCTTCTGCGCGAACGGCAGGTCGGCGGAGATGCACAGTACCGCCACGCCGTCGCGGCTGGCGGCCTTCTCGTTGAACTTGCGCACCGAGCTGGCGCAGGTCGGGGTGTCGATGGACGGGAAGATGTTGAGGATTTTCTTCTTGCCGGCGAAGGCGGCCAGGCCGACATCGGCCAGATCGCCATTGGTCAGGCTGAACGCCGGAGCCTTGTCGCCTTTGACCGGCAGGGCGCCGGCCACGTCTACAGCATTGCCACGCAGGGTAACGGTTGCCATCGGGTGCTTCCTTTTCAAAAGAAGGGTGGGTGATCAGCTGAGTGTGGGGCATGGGCCGCAGAATTCAACCCTGCCGGCAACAAGGTTGGCCGCAAGCCGCGCCGGTTTTATGCGTCAACCGTCCTGCTCGTGTTCCGGCAGCGACAGTCCCAGCTCGTCCAGTACCTCGCGCGCGGCGCGGAAGGCTTCCACCGCCGCCGGCGCGCCGGCGTACACCGCGCAGTGCAGCAGGGTTTCGCGGATTTCCACCAGGCTGGCGCCGTTGTTGATGGCGCCGCGGATGTGCCCCTTCAGCTCGTTGCTGCGCCCCAGTGCCGCCAGCATGGCGCAGGTCAAGAGGCTGCGCGTCTTCAGATCGATGCCGTCGCGCTGCCAGGTGCTGCCCCAGGCGTGTTCGTTCAGCCAGTCCTGCAGCGGGCGGTTGAAGCCGTCGAGCTGGCTCATTGCACGGTTGGCGAAGGCCTCGCCCATCACCTGCGTGCGCCGGGCCAGCCCGGCCTGTTTGTCCTGTTCGCTCATGCTGCTCTCCTTGCGTGGGGTTTCAGGTGTGGCTGCGCGTCGCCAGCGTGACGCCGGCCAGGATCAGCATGATGCCGGCCAGGTGGTACAGCTGCAGCGCTTCGCCGAGGAACAGCATCGACAGCAAGGCGCCAAAGCCGGGCATCAGGTGGATGAACATGCCGGCACGCGCGGCCCCTACCCTGGCCACGCCCAGATTGTAGAAATAGTAGGCCGCCACCGACGGCAGGGTGCCGACGTAGGCGAAGGTGGCCAGCGTGGCGGCGTTCAGCGGCGTGTGGCGACCGCTGGCCAGCTCCCAGGCAAACAGCGGCGCGATACCGGCCAGGCCGATGGCCACCTGCAGCGTCAACAGGCCGATGCGGTCCAGCGCCGGCGGCAGGCCGCGCAGCAGCAGCGTGTACAGCGCCCACGCCACCATCGCCAGGAACACCACCGCATCGCCACGGTTGATGTCCAGTGCGGCCAACCTTTGCCAGTCGCCGTGCGCCACCACCAGCAGCACGCCGGCAAAGGAGATCGCCACCGCCAGCGCCTGGCGGCGGGCGATGGCCACGCCGAAGAACAGCGCGCCGAAGGCCACGATCAGGATGGGGATGAAGGAATTGAGCAGCACCGCGTTGGTGGCGGCGGTGTACTGCAGGCCCCAGTAGGCCAGCGAATTGAAGCCGGTGACGCCGAGCAGCGCCAGCAGCAGCAGCCGGCGCCAGTGCGGCAGCCACAGCACGCGCTGGCGCCACGCCGGCACGGCGCCGAACGGCAGCAACAACAACAGCGCGATGCTCCAGCGGGCAAAGGACAGGGTCATCGGCGCCACGCTGGCGTGCATCGCGCGCGCCAGCACGAAGTTGCCGGACCAGAACAGCGCGGTCAGTGTCAGCAGCAGATAGGCCAGCCGCGGCGAGGGGAATGGTTTTGTCATGGCCCGCTACCTTGCCACGTTGGCCGCAAGCCTGGCAAGCCGCGCCGCGGCAACAGTCTGTTCATGAAAAAAAGCCGGAGCGGTTGCCCCGGCCAGTCCCCTTCCCCAGGAGTACTTCTGCAATCGTCAGGCGCGCTGTGCCTGCAGCTGGTGCACAGCCAGGCGCTGCGGCGTCAGCGACCCCAGCAGCATGCCCAGCACGCTCATCAGCAGGCCGGCCAGCTGCGGCGGCCAGAAATCGGTATCGGCTGCGGTCAGCTCCAGCGGAATCCAGGTCCCCACCCCCAGCGCGATCGCCAGCAGCGCACCCTGCGTGGTCGCCCGTTTCCAGAACAGGCCGGCCGTCAGCGGCACGAAGGCGGCCACCAGCGTCACCTTGTAGGCATTGCCCACCATCTCGTAGATGGAAGCATCGGAGTACAAGGCAAACAGCGTGGTGCCAATGGCGCAGATCAGGATGGCGGCGCGGGTGGCCAGCAGGAACTCGCGGTCGCTCATCCTGGGCTTGAAGTGCTTGAAGATGTTTTCCACGAAGATCACCGACGGTGCCAGCAGCGTGCCGGACGCGGTGGACATGATCGCCGACAGCAGCGCGCCGAAGAACATCACCTGGGCAAACAGCGGGGTTTCTTCCAGGATCATGCGCGGCAGGATCATCTGCGCATCCTCGGCCAGCCATTTCTGCACCAGCTCGGGGTTGATCATCGACGCGGCGTAGATCAGGAACACCGGCAACAGGCAGAAGGTCAGGTAGAACACGGCGCCGACGATGGTGGCGCGTACGGCAATCTTCTCGCTCCTGGCCGACATCACGCGCTGGAACACGTCCTGCTGCGGGATGGAGCCGAACATCATGGTGACCGCCGCACCGATGAAGGCCATCAGGTCACGCGGCTCGGTGCTGGTGATGAAGGTGAACTTGCCGTCGCCGGCGGCCTTGGCGATCACCTTGTCGGCGCCACCGGCCATGCCGCTGAACAGCCACACCAGGTACAGCAGGCCGCCGACGATGATCACCATCTGGAAGAAATCCGTCAGCGCCACCGACCACATGCCGCCGAACAGGGTGTACACCAGCACGATGCCGGCACCGATCAGCATGCCCTGGGTGGTGGTGATGCCGCCGTCGGACAGCACGTTGAACACCACCCCCAGCGCGGTCAGCTGCGCCGCGATCCAGCCCAGGTAGGACAGCATGATGGCGATACTGGTGATCACCTCCACGGTACTGCCGTAACGCTGGCGGAAGAAGTCGCCCATGGTCAGCAGGTTCATGCGGTACAGCGGGCGGGCGAAGAAGAGACCCACCAGCATCAGGCAGGTAAAGGAACCGAACGGGTCTTCCACGATGCCATGGAAACCTTCCTCGATGAAGGTGGACGGAATGCCCAGCACCGCCTCGGAACCGAACCAGGTGGCAAACACCATCGCCGCCACGATGTGGAACGGCATGCGGCGGCCACCGGCGGCAAAGTCCTTGGCATTGTGGACGCGTGTTGAAGCGTACAGGCCGATACCGACAGTAACGGCCAGATACAGAATGACGAACCAGACGAGCATTGCTTCCGTCTCCTTAATCCTTGGTAGTGTTGTCAGAATGATGATTCCGCCCGGCTGGCAGCATGTACGGCACCGGCCGGAACCTCACTTTTGTTGTGCGGCCATTATAGCCAGCACACCTCTTGAATGAGCAATTTTTTAAACACTCCTGCACGACAAAAAACAAAACCCCGACACCGTTACGGCATCGGGGTTTTACATCCCGCCATCAGGCAACGCCTGAAAAATCCAGCCATTTCATTGAGTTATCACCATGAAACGGCACGCAAAAGCCATCCAGCAACCATCATCGCGCGCGGCAGCGGCTGTGGCCTATTGTGCCTCAATCAAGCGTTTCACTGTCGTCAATTATGTTAAACAATGACAAGGTCAAATCACGAGCCTGCTTAATGTCGCCTGCGTCGCCGTCACGCTGAAACGCTGCGTCCGGCCATCGAGCAGCACCTCGCCGCAGGCCAGCTGCGGATCGTGGGTGAAGAACAGGCGGCCGCCGGCTGCGGCCAACCTTTGCAGCAGCGCGCGCTTCTCGTCGATCAGCAGCTCCGGGAAGCGGTCGTAACCCATGGTGATCGGCACGTGCACCCACGCGGCACCGGGAATCAGGTCGGCGGCAAACAACAGCGGCCCGCCCGGCAGCGGGATTTCTGCCAGCAGCATGCCCGGGGTGTGGCCGTTGGAGACATGGAAGCACCAGTCCGGCGGCAGACAGGCCGGCGTCGCCTCATCGACCAGCACCAGCCGGCCACTGGCCTCCAGGAGCGCAATCAGCTCCGGCACGAACGAGGCCTTGTCGCGTGGATGCGGATTCAGTGCCCGCTGCCACGCCTCGCGCCCGACCACGAACTGCGCGTTGGGAAACAGCAGCCGCGCCGGGCCGCCGTCCCACGCCGCCAGCAGGCCGCCGGCGTGGTCGAAGTGCAGGTGCGACAGCACCACCACGTCGATGTCGGCATCGCCCAGCCCCTGCGCCGCCAGCGCATCCAGCAGCACGTGCTCCGCCTCCACCACGCCGTAGCGTTCGCGCAGCCTGGGCTCGAAAAAGGCGCCGATGCCGGTTTCCAGCAGGATGCGGCGGCCGTCGCCCTCCTCCACCAGCAGGCAGCGGCAGGCCAGCGGCACACGGTTGGCCGCATCCGGCGCCAGCCAGCCGGCCCACACCGCACGCGGCGCGTTGCCGAACATCGCACCGCCATCGAGTTGTTGTGAATTGCCGAGCAGGGAAGTCAGTGTGCGCATCGCGGCAGGCTCCTGAAGTGTAGGATCGGTGGCAAAAATCCATTATCGAGCAAGTGCTTGATTTTGTCATGCCGGCGGCCATTACCCGGCGGCGCTGGCGATGGCATAGAATCGGCTGTCCACCATACGCCGCCCCACCGCCACCATGCGCAAAATCGTGATCGCCCCGGATTCATTCAAGGAAAGCCTGTCGGCGCGCGAAGTCGCCACCCTCATCGCCCGCGGTCTGGCGTCGCAGCTGCCACACACCGAGCTGCTGCGGCTGCCGGTCGCCGACGGCGGCGAGGGCACGCTGGACGCACTGCTCGACGCCACGGCAGGCCAGCGCATCCGCCAGCGCGTCACCGGCCCGCAGCATACGCCCTTGTTCGCCAACTGGGGCCTGCTCGGCGACGGCCGTGGCGCCATCATCGAGATGGCCAGCGCCAGCGGGCTGGAGCATGTGCCGCGCCGTGAGCGCAACCCGCTCACCAGCACCAGCTACGGCACCGGCGAGCTGATCCGCAGCGCGCTGGATCACGGCGCGCGCCACATCATCCTGGCGCTGGGCGGCTCCGCCACCAACGACGGCGGCGCCGGCATGCTCGCCGCGCTCGGCGTACGCTGGCTGGATGCTTGCGGCCAACCTTTGCCGCCCGGCGGCGCCGCGCTGGCGCAGCTGGCCCACATCGACAGCAGCGCGCTGGACCCGCGGCTGGCCGAGTGCCGCTTCGACATCGCCTGCGACGTCGACAATCCGTTGTGCGGGCCGCACGGCGCCTCCGCCGTCTTCGGCCCGCAAAAAGGCGCCGATGCCGCGATGGTGGCACAGCTGGAGCAGGCGCTGGCGCACTATGGTGCCATGCTGGCAGCCCATTGCGGCAAGGCAGTGGCAGAGCAGCCCGGCGCCGGTGCCGCCGGCGGCATGGGCGCGGCGGCGCTGGCGTTCTTCCCCTGCCAGCTGCGCCGCGGCATCGACATCGTGCTCGATTGTGTCGGGCTGGACGCGGCGCTGGCCGGCGCCGATCTGGTCATCACCGGCGAAGGCCGCCTCGACGGCCAGACCGTGTTCGGCAAGACCCCGATCGGCGTCGCGCGCCGCGCCAAGCAGCACGGCCTGCCGGTGATCGCCATCGGCGGCAGCCTCGGCGACGGTGTCGAGGCGGTCCACCAGCACGGCATCGACGCGGTGTTCGCCTGCGTGCAGCAGATCACCACCCTCGACGACGCGCTGGAACACGCCGCGGCCAACCTTAAACGCTGCGCGCGCAACGTCGGTGCACTGCTGGCGCTACAGGCCGCACCGCGCCGCTAGCCATACCAACCCAGCGGCAAAGGCTACGGCGACGACCCGCCTGCCCCGCCGTCAGCGGGCACACCCGCCCGGCACACAACAAAACAGCCCGCCAATGGCGGGCTGTTTTGCGTGTTGCAGATCGTTCAAGCTTACTTGATCAGCTTTTCCACCTTGTCGGCACGGTCGCCCGGAGCCGGGTGGCTGGCCAGCACGCTGCCTTCGTTGCCGAATAGCGCGGCCAGCTTGCGCAGTGCCGCCGGCGCGCCCTGCAGGTTGTAGTTGTGGCGCTTCAGGAATTCCACCGCGTAGGCGTCGGCGTCGCTTTCCTGCGATTGTGAGAACTGCGCGTGCACGATTTGCTCGGCAAAATCGCCCAGCTCCGATTCCGACAGCGAGGCGGCGATGTTGTTGCCGCTACCGGCCGCCGCCTTGCGCGCCGCGGACGCGGCGTAGGCCACCTGGATCGCCTTCTTGCTGTGGCCCAGCTTCACGTGGCCGATTTCATGGCCGATCACGTAGCGCACTTCGTCGTCGGTCATCTTGTCCAGCAGGCCGCTGTACACGCGCACGGTGCCGTCGGCCATCGCGAAGGCGTTCACTTCCTTGCTCTGGTACACCTTGAAGTTCAGCTGCAGCCCGTCTTCATTGCCCAGACCCTGCACGATCTTGTTCAGGCGCTTGCCGTAGGCGCTGCCGGCGGCGGCGACCTTGTTCTGCCTGTCCATCGACTTGCTGGCCTCGGCAGCCATCGCCTTCACCTCACCATCGCTGAGGGTGGCGGACTTCACCAGGTCGGAACCGGCGCTGAGCACGGAGCCAAGGTTGAATGCCTGTGCCGGAGCGGCCAGGCACGCCGCGAGGGCGGCAACGAGAGCGAGCTGTTTCATGTGCGGAATCACCGTGGGTAGCAAAGCGCGGCATTCTATTGGAATGGTCGAATCATGTCCATGGCATCAAAAGCCAGGCGCAATATTAAAGGGCACAGCAGGCAGTTCTCCCGCCAGCGTACGGAGAGCCTTTCACAGGTGAAGGACCGGCTTGCCGGCATGATGTCGCCCAATAAGTTACGACATATGCACCAGCTAATATCAGTGAAAATTCATTAGACATGCACGATTCAGCCTCACTAAAATGGCCGCCACCCTTTGATAACAAAACTGACGAGACCAACATGAAGAAAATCCTGCTCAGTGCCTTCATCGCATTGGCACTTGCCGGTTGCGCCAGCTCCGGCAACCGGGTCCTGAAAAACGAGACCCATCAGACGGTTGCCGCCAAGATTACCAACGGCAGCACCAGCAAAGAAGAAGTACGCAAGATGTTTGGCGATCCCCAGACCACCTCCTTTACCGACAGCGGTTCCGAAATCTGGAAGTACGAGTTTTCCAACGTCACGGCAGATGCCATCAACTACGTTCCCATCGTGAACTGGTTCGGCTCCAGCGCCAGCGGCACCAAGAAAGAGCTGTCGGTACTCTTTGACAAGAACGACATCGTCGTCCGCCACAGCATGATCAATTCCGACGTGAAACAGAAAACAGGCCTGTTCAACGCGCTGTAATATACTTGCGGCGTGCCCGATCTCAAGCCGCGATCGGACAACAAACCGGATGCCTTGCTGCCGATGCAAGACATCCGGTTTTGCATTGTGCTGACGGCGTGATCACGCCTCCAGCCTTCGCCGCGTCTGCAGGATCGCCGGCGCCCACTGCTCGCCGGGGCGTTTCTTGCGCGTGGCCAGGGTCAGGCCGGACGGCGCGAAGATGTTGATGTTGTGAGTGTTGGGCGTGGTGATCAGGTACTGCGCCTCGGTGGCTTTCAGGAAGCCGGCGACGCGGTCGATGTTGAAGATGTCCAGGTGCGCGAACGGTTCGTCGATGAACACAAAGCCGGACGGGTTGGCCTCGTCCATCATCAGCCCGATCAACAGGATCAGCGACTTCATCACCTGCTGGCCGCCGGACGCCTCGCCGTCGTTCATGCCCATCATGCCCTTCTGGTCGAAGTTGAACTTCAGCGTCAGCCCGGCCTGCGCCAGCGCGGTGTCGTCGTTGGACAACAGTGGCAGCTCGACCTCGACGCCGATGCCGGCCAGCTCGCCCAAGCGCTTGATGTTGCTACCGTAGGCGCGCACCGTGGCGCGCAGCTTGCCGAGATACGCCTCGCGCGCGTCGCTGGTCAGGCCGGCGGCGCGTTCCACCTCGGCCTGGCGGCGCTGGCATTCGCGCGCCAGCGCGCTCAGGTCTTCCTGCAGCTTGTCCTTCAGCTGCAGCACCGCCTCGTCGCACTCCCAGTCGCCGGCGGCGAGTTTTTCTTCCAGATAGTGGATCTCGTGGCGCACGTCGGCGGCGGTTTCGAATTCCTCGGTCAGCTGCGCGACATAGGCGGCATCCTGCGCCGCGGCCGGCAGGCGGCTACGGCTGTCGCGCAACTCGGCCAGCAGGCGGCGCAGGGAGCGGCGCGCCTGTTCTGCTTCCAGCCGCCGTGCCGCCTGGCGGTTGAGGCTGTCCTGCTCGCGCTGGCAGACGCGGTCGTGCGCCAGCCGCGCGTCGCTGTGCCGGCTTTCGGCATCGCGGCAGGCGCTGTCGGCGTCGGCCAGTGCCGCGCCGTGCTCGGCGACGCTGGCCTCAAGCGTGGCCAGCTGCGCTTCCAGCGCGGCGAATTCGTCAGCGCGGCTGGCCAGCTGGGCGATGGAATCCATGCCCGACAGGTAGTCGGCCAGCGCGGCGATGTCGCGACTGGCCGCCACCAGCTGCTCCTCGCCGGCGATGATGCGCTGGTTCAGCCCCGTCAGCGTGGCGCGCAGGTCCAGCAGCCGCGACTGGCGCGCCGCCTCGCCGAAGGCGAAATCGCGCTGCGGCACGCCGATGTGGCGCGCGCCGCGGCGTTCGCGGAAATAGCCTTCCGGGGTGATCCAGTCGCCGTCTTCCTTCGCACCGGCGGCCACGTCGGCGACGCGGCTGACGCGGTTCATCTGCTGGTACAGCCATTCCGGCGCCGGTTCGGCAAAGCGCACCACCTCCAGCAGGCTGCCGCCGCGCGCGCGCGGCGCGGCCGCGGTGTCCGGCACCACGAAGTGGCGGTAGCGCAGCTTCTCGCCCAGCTGCCAGGCGACGCGGCGGTCGGCGGGGTCGGCCAGCAGCACCACGTGGCGGTAGGGCTTGAGCAGCGCCTCGACCGCGCCCTGCCACGCGGCATCGGTCACCTCCACGATGTCGCACAGCATGCTGTGCGCGATGCCGGCCTCGTCCAGCGCGGCGCGGAAGTGGCGCACGTCGTCCGGCGCGCGCGGCTTGCCGCTTTCCAGCGCCGCCAGTTCGGCACTGTGCTCGTCGCGCTCGCGCTTGGCGCTGCGCAGGCTGTCGCGCAGGCTGTCGGCGTCGTGGCGCAGTGCGGCCAACCTTTGCGTCAGCGTGGCGGCGTCGTCACCGTACTGCTGGCCGGCCAGCGCCTGCAGCCGGTCGCGTTCCTTGAGCCGGCTTTGCACGTCGCGCAGCGCGTCGCGGGCGTGCATGAAGGCCTGCTGCGCGTGGTGGCGCTCGCCGTCGGCCTGGGCGCGGGCGGCCTGCGCCTCGCTCTCGGCGCGGCGCAGCGTGGCCATCAGCTGCAGGGTGGCGCGGTGGTCGGCGCTGACATTCAGATAGTCGTGCTGCACGCGGCGGTAATCGCCCCACTGCCGCGCGATGGCGCTGCGGCCGTCGATCAGGCCCAGCACCGGCAAGGCCTCGTCGCGCAGGCGGGTGACGCGCTTGTGCAGGCCGGTCCATTCCAGATAGCGGTTGGCGCGCGTCTTCATCGCCTCGACGCGCACTTCCAGCGCCTCCTGCTGCTGCGACAGCGCGTTCAGCTCGGCCTCGGCGGCGCGCTGTTCGTCACGCGCGTGCTGGTAGTTGTCGAGCACGTCCTTGTCGCCGAACACCTGGAACACCAGGTCCAGCAGCTGCTTGGGCGTGTACTCGGTGAGCTTGTCGGTGTCGCCCTGCTCCAGCGCCAGCACCTCGCCGACGGCGGCGGTGAGGCCGGCCGCTTCCAGGCGGCGGCGGTATTCCTGCACCCCCAGCCACGCCAGCGCCGGATCGGCCACCGCGCCGTCCAGCGCCACGTCGCCCTCGGCGATGGCGTAGTGGCGCACCCAGTCGCCGCCCTGCTTCTTGATGCGGCACAGCAGGGTGACCTCCTCGCTCAACAGCGGGAAGAATGGCGTCGGGTACAGCCCGCCGTTCAGGCGGCGCGGGTTGGCGACCACGCCCTTGAGAAAGGCGAACGGCTCGCGGTTGTTGCGCACGTAGCGCTTGTAGTCGCGCTTGCCGGAGCACTTGATCGCCAGCAGCGTGCGCAGTGCGTCCAGGAGCGTGGTCTTGCCGGAGCCGTTGGGGCCGATGATGGTGACGATCTGCGCGTCCAGCGGCACGGTCAGCCGCTGCCAGAAGTCCCAGTGCACCATTTCTACCGATTTCATCTGGAACATCAGGCGTTCTCCACTTGGCTGTTATCGGTTTCTACGGCCGGCGCGATGGCGGCGGCCTCCTGCAGCAGGGCCTGGCGGCGGCCGAGCACGTCGGCCAGCGCGCCTTCGATGATGCGCGGCGCCAGCTGCGCGTAGTCGATCATCAGGTCCAGCATCGGCCCTTCTTCCAGCCACTTGTTGCGACGATTGAGGAAGCCGAGGTTGACCAGGCGACCAAGGTTGGCCGCAAAGCGGGTGCGGCCGCCCAGCTGCTTGCCGAAGTCGGCGTACAGCGCGTCCTCGGAGATGCCGACCGACACCGTGCCGCCGGTTTCCAGCGGCTTTTGCGCGCCAAACATGTCGTGCTGGCCTTCGCGGCCGGCCTCGACGCGGCTGATCTGGCGTTCGCGCTTGGGCAGGATGATCAGCGCCCACACGATCACCAGCAGCGCCACGCCGTCGCGCGGCAGGCCCAGGTTGTTGTTCAGCCACGCTTCGCCCGAGCCGAACACCGGCTCGGTCATCGCCGGCAGCAGCGCCACCGCGATGTGTTCGGCGTAGGGGTTTTCCACCAGCCGCAGGCCGACGGCGGCCAACCTTTGGTCCAGCTCGGCGCGGAAGGCGTCGTCCAGCAGCGCGCGGCGCGCCAGCGCGTCGCTGCGCGGGATCACGCGGTGCGCCAGCAGGCGCGACACCAGTACGGTGAGGGATTGTTCCATCATGATGTTGAGTCTCGGGATGTCGGGGTCACGGTCAGCTGCGCGTCGGACAGGCTGGCCACCTCGGGGTGGTCCAGCAGCAGCACGGCATCGCCGCCGGATAGCGCCAGCGGCAGCTTGGCCAGCGCGGCAATCACGCCGCGGTCGCTACGGCTTTCCGGGTCACCCAGCAGCGACAGCAGCGACAGGCGGTAGGCGGTTTCGTTGTAGCTGGCGGCCAGTACCGCGTCGCTGATCGGCACGCCGCCCGCCGGCACCAGCTGCAGCGCCGCCAGCGTGTCGTACAGCGCCTCGGCCTCCAGCAGGCGTTCGGCCTCGACCGCGTCGGCGGTTTCAGCACTGGCCGCCGCCGGCAGCGCGTTATCGTGCTCGCGCACGCGCTCGCGGCCGAGCAGCTCGTACTCGGCGACGTCGGCCAGCTCCGGCGTGGTCAGGAAGGCCGGTTCGACGTTGGCCGCGATCACGCCGTCGGCCAGCCCCGCCAGCCGGGCCAAGCCCTGATGGCGCAGCCAGTCGGCGATGTCGGTGGAGGTCAGGCCGGAGCTGCCCAGATGCACACGCTGCGCCGCCAGCTGCGCCAGCCGGCGCTCGAAGGTGCCGGCCAGCGCCAGCATGCGGCTCTGCGCCAGCGCGATCGCCTGCGCCTGAGCGAGCGTGGTCAGGCTCAGCCGCTCGTCGCAGGTCAGGCCACGCACCACGTCGGTGGATTTCGCCACCCAGCGCCACACCGACTCCAGCCGGTGCTGCGCGGCGCGGATGCGGAATTCGGACTGCGACTCCAGCGCATCGGCGAACTCGGCGTGCAGCTCGTTGAGCCGCGCCAGCAGGTGCTGCAGCGCCTCGTCCGACACCTGCCCCACCGCCTGCCCCGCCGCCACCTGGCTGGCGAGATAGCCCAGCTCGACGTCGTCGCCGGCAAAGTCGATCAGCGTCGCCAGCGCCGACAGCGCCACGCGCGCGGTATCGGACAGCGCGTAATGGCCGCCGTCGCTGTCGTAAACCAGCAACTCGCCCTCGCGCAGGCGGCCGAGGATGGTGTTCAGCTTGGTGTCGTTGAGGTAGGCGAAGCGCTGCGCGATGTCCTGCGGCGTCCAGTACGGCGCCTCGGCGCGGCTGCCCAGCTCGCGCAGCACCAGCAGGCGCATCAGCACTTCTTCATCGCCACCGCGAAACAGGGTGACGAACACCGCCAGATACGGCCACGCCGCCGACAGCCGGTTCAGCGCCGGCAACGCGTCCGGGCTCAGCCCGGGGCGGAAAAAATCGGAAAGGGAATCCAAGGCAAGCATCCAGCGGCGTTAAACAGCCGTGGATTGTCGGAGCGGACAGGGCGTGCCGTCAATGGCGGCGGGGGGGGCGGTACAGCTTGCGGCCAACCTTGTCGCGGCAATCGGTTTTGATGTTTGGCCACAAACCCGCCAACAGACATGGGAATAAAAAAGACGGGCAACAACCCATTTCAATCTCCAGCCAGTTTGTAGGTCGGGTTAGCGCAGCGTAACCCGACGCGACTTGCGGCCAACCTTGTCACGGTAATCGGTCTGGATTTTTAGCCACAGAAGTACACAGAAAAACACGGACAAAAACCCGATCCCCGCCACAGCCCAAACCGCACCGACGCGCCCCGTCCCGTTGGCGCAAGCCGTGCAAACTGTCGCCAGCCCGGAAACAAGCCGCCCTCTTTTGAGCGCAGCGTATGGGCGGTGCCGGGATGGCGGCAGTTGGCACGGGAATTCTTGCGCCGTCGGGAGAGCGGTCTGCGTGCGAATCTCTGATTCGCTCAGCGATGTGAAAAGGGGCGGCGGCAGCCCCTTTTCCCGCCGCCGCGCGGCAAGCGGCAGATAAAAGCATCCGCGCAGCGGATACAAGTCCAAAAACAAGGTTGGCCGCAAACCCATCAAGGCTTGCGGCCAACCTTTCCCATCTCACCTTGCGGCCAACGTTGGCCGCAGCACCTTACTCGGCGCTATCCGCATCCGCAGCCGGCGCGTCATCCGCCGCCAGCGTCTGGATCACCGCCACCGGCGCGGCACCGGCCGCGGCGGCGCGGGCCAGCTTGGCGGCGCGTTCGGCTTCTTCCGCTTCCAGGCGTGCCTTCTTCTCGGCGGCGCGCAGTACGTCGAGGTACTCCTTGATCGCGAATACCAGCTCGCGGGTGCCTTCACCGGTGAGGCCGGAGATCACGAAGTGGCGCGGCGCGGTCATGTCGAAGCCGAAGCGGTCGTCGGCCTGCGCCTTCGGCCAGCCGTAGGCTTCGAGGAAGGCGGACACGGTCAGCTCGCGCTCTTCTTCCGGCAGCATGTCGACCTTGTTCAGCACCAGCCAGCGCGGCTTGTTGTACAGCGCTTCGTCGTACTTGCGCAGCTCTTCAACGATGGCGCGCGCCTCGCGCACCGGATCGACGTCCGGATCGAACGGCGCGATGTCGACCAGATGCAGCAGGATGCCGGTACGCGACAGGTGCTTGAGGAAGCGGTGGCCGAGGCCGGCGCCTTCGGCCGCGCCTTCGATCAGGCCGGGAATGTCGGCGATGACGAAGCTGGATGTGTCGTCCATGCGCACCACGCCCAGGTTCGGGTGCAGGGTGGTGAACGGGTAGTCGGCCACTTTCGGCTTGGCGGCGGACACCGCGCGGATGAAGGTGGATTTGCCGGCGTTGGGCATGCCCAGCAGACCGACATCGGCCAGCACCTTCAGTTCCAGGCGCAGGTTGTGGATCTCGCCTTCTTCGCCGCGGGTGAACTGGCGCGGCGCGCGGTTGAGCGAGCTCTTGAAGTGAATGTTGCCGAGGCCGCCCTTGCCGCCCTTGGCCAGCACCAGTTCCTGGCCGTGGAAGGTCAGGTCGGCGATCTGCTGGCCGGTGTGCTCGTCGAAGATCTGGGTGCCGACCGGCAGGCGCAGGCGGATGTCGTCGCCACCCTTGCCGTAGCAGTCGGCGCCGCGGCCGTTCTCGCCGTTGACGGCGAGGTACTTCTTCACGAAGCGGTATTCCACCAGCGTGTTGATGTTTTCGTCCGCCACCGCGATCACGTCGCCGCCACGGCCGCCGTCGCCGCCGTCCGGGCCGCCGCGCGGTACGAATTTTTCACGGCGGAAACTGCAGCAACCGTTGCCGCCCTTGCCGGAGCGCACTTCAATGCGGGCTTCGTCGATAAATTTCATGAAACTCTCCTAAATGCTTGCGAGGAGTCAGGCGCAAACGGCCGCCGGCTGCCCAAGGTTGGCCGCAGCCCCTTGCGCCTCACACCTCGTGTGGCCAATACGATAATCGGACAAACAAAAAAGCCCTATCGTGCGATAGGGCTTTTTCCGGTGGCTACAGAATTACTCTGCGTCAACACCAGTGTACGGAACAACGCTGACGGTCTTGCGCTGGGCAGCGCCTTTAACCGCGAAGTTCACGTAGCCGTCAACCTTGGCGAACAGGGTGTGATCCTTGCCCATGCCAACGTTTTCACCAGCGTGGAAACGGGTGCCACGCTGACGGATGATGATGGAACCAGCCGGGATCAGCTCGCCGCCGTAGGCTTTGGTGCCCAGACGTTTGGCTTCGGAATCACGACCGTTGCGGGAACTACCGCCTGCTTTTTTGTGTGCCATGTCTATTTATCCCTTACTTGGAAATCGCGTCGATGCGGATTTCGGTGTAGTTCTGACGATGACCCTGATGCTTCTGGTAGTGCTTACGACGACGCATCTTGAAGATGCGGATCTTGTCGCCACGACCATGAGCAACCACGGTTGCCTGGACAGTTGCGCCGGCTACCAGAGGGGCGCCTACGGAAACTTGCTCACCGTCAGCAATCATCAGCACTTCTTCAAGTACGATCTGGCTGTCGACGTCTGCAGGTATCTGTTCTACTTTAAGTTTTTCGCCAACGGAAACTTTGTACTGTTTACCGCCAGTTTTTACGACCGCATACATTCGTATAGCTCCTAAGATTCTTTCTTGCGCGCAGTGTGCGCGAAGAACGCGGAAATATACGCAAGTGCCTGATAGTTGTCAATATTTTTACAAGACCGCTGTTGCCTGCGCGTTTGCCGTGGCGGCAACGGCGCCATGTCTGCTAATATCGCGCGGTTTTCCCGATCATTTGAACCGGTAGCAATGTCCTCCACTCCGCTGTTTCGCACGCTGACCGCCGACGATATGCAAGCCGTCGACCAGGTCATCCGCACGCGCCTGCATTCCGACGTCGTCCTGATCCGCCAGGTAGCGGAATACATCATTTCTGCCGGCGGCAAGCGCCTGCGCCCGGTGCTGACGCTGATGGCCGGCCGTGCGATGGGTTACGGCGCGCCGTACCTGCACGAGCTGGCGGCGATGGTGGAGTTCATCCACACCGCCACCCTGCTGCACGACGACGTGGTCGACGAATCCGACATGCGCCGCGGTCGCCAGACCGCCAACGCGATGTTCGGCAATGCCGCCAGCGTGCTGGTCGGCGACTTCCTGTACACTCGCGCCTTCCAGATGATGGTCGCCGGCAACAATATGCGCATCCTGGAAGTGATGGCCGGCGCCACCAACATCATCGCCGAGGGCGAGGTGCTGCAGCTGCTGAACATCGGCGACACCAGCCTGACCGAAGAACAGTACCTGCTGGTGATCCAGTACAAGACCGCCAAGCTGTTCGAGGCCGCCACCCGCGTCGGCGCCATCATGGCCGGCGCCAGCGCCGGGCAGGAACAGGCGCTGGCCGACTACGGCATGCATCTGGGCACCGCGTTCCAGATCATCGACGACGTGCTGGACTACAGCGGCGACGCCGCCACCATCGGCAAGAGCGTCGGCGACGATCTGGCCGAAGGCAAGGTCACCCTGCCGCTGATCTACACCATGCGCCAGGGCAGCGAGCAGGCCGCCACCACCGTGCGCGAGGCACTGGAAGCCGCCAGCCGCGAACGTTTCGGAGAAGTGATGGCTGCGGTACAATCCTGCGGCGCGCTGGATTACGCGCGCGGCGAGGCAGAAAAAGCCGCCAAACGCGCCATCGCGGTGCTGGCCCCGCTGCCGGACAGCGACTACAAGACCGCGCTGGCCGAGCTGGCACAGCTGTCGGTGCGCCGCGACGCCTGACCCCGTTCTATGTCTCCGTAGTTAAATGGATATAACAGCCCCCTCCTAAGGGGCAGTTACAGGTTCGATTCCTGTCGGGGATACCATCCAACGCTGCCGCTGCCGGTAGCGTTTTTTCTGTTACGGATACTGCCACATGAACCTGCTGCAACGCCTTGGCCTGCTGATCGTCATCGGCATCATCCTGGCCACCGCCATCAACCACTTCACCCGCCCGCAGGCACCAAGCGACGCCGGCCACAGCGCCAGCCAGCCGCAGTAAGCCGGCGATGCAGGCCCGCACCACCCTCGCCCACCTGCCGACCGCGTTCGGCCCCTGGCCCGGCCACCCGCTGTACGACAGCATCGCGCGCTGGCGCGACGCCGCCGCGTGCCAGGCTTGGCCGCAACAGGCCGACTTCGACCGCCTGATCGAACACGCGCGCGGCTGCGGCCAACCTTTGCCGCCGCGACAGCGCTTCCTGCGCGACGCCGACCCCGAGCTGTACTACGAGATGCACATCGGCAGCACCGGCGAGGTGCCGACGCGCGGCGACAACTGGCACGACTGGTTCAACGCGCTGTGCTGGCTGAGCTGGCCGCGCAGCAAGCTGGCGATGAATGCGCGGCAGGTGGCGGCCATCAACGGCGACGAATTCCGCCGCGGCCCGCGCCGCGATGCCGGCACGCTGCTGGACGAGAGCGGCGTCGTCGTGCCGTATTGCGACCCGGCGCTGGCGCAGGCGCTGCACGACATGCAGTGGCGCACGCTGTTTGTCGAACAGCGCGCGGCGTGGGGCACCCGCATCGGCGCCCACGTCATCGGCCACGCGCTGCTGGAACAGGGGCTGGCGATGCACATCGGCTGGTGCGGCAAGGCGTTGCTGCTGCCGGTGGACGAGTCATTCTTCGGGCTGGAGGGTGCGGAACAGGTGGACATCCTGGACCAGATGCTGGCGGCACGACTGGCGGGCGACGACGACTTTGCCGCCAGCCCGCGCGAACTGCTGCCGCTGCCGCTGCTGGGCATCCCCGGCTGGTGGGACGCCAACCGCGACGCGGCGTTCTACGACAATACCGCCTATTTCCGCCCGACGCGGCGCGCGAAATCGGCCACCGAGATCGCTTCCAGCTCGCCCATCATCGGCTGAAACACCTCGGCCAGCGCCGCGGCGATGTCGTCGTCGCACTCGTGCAGTTCCGGCCGGTACACGAACAGGCGGAACAGGTCGGCCAGCGCGATCGCCTCCGCGCGCCGGGTCAGTACCCAGGTCTCGCGCTGGCCGCACTGCACGTAGCCGGCGGCGGCGAGACGGTCCAGCACGTGGCCCAGCTCGTCGTAGCCGACCAGCACCTGCTGCCGCAGCGCCTCCGGCCGCAACGCGCGGCCTTCGCCCTGCGCCTGGTCCAGCAGCACCAGCAGCTCCACCGCATCGAGGAAACGGCGCCGCGACTCGTTGCGCCGCTGCCAGGCGCGCCCCTCCCAGTACGACAGCGACGCGGTCAGCACCGCGCCGGTCAGCACCACCAGCCACAGGCAGAACAGCCACAAGAGCAGCACCGGCAGGCTGGCGAAGGCACCGTACACCAGCTGGTAGCTGGCGATCTCGCCGATGTAGAAGCCGAAGATCAGCTTGGTCACCTCCAGCATCAGCGCGGTGCACAGCGCGCCGAGCAGCGCGTGGCGGCGCGGCACGTAGCGGTAGGGCACGATGCGGAACAGCAGCGCCAGCATCAGCGTCGCCAGCAGCAGGCCGCCGCCGAACTGCAGCGCCTCGTCCAGCAGCGTGGAGTAGCGCTCGATGTGGGTGTACTTGAACAGTACGCGCCAGCCGAGCAGGCCGCCGCCCAGCGCCAGCGGCCCCAGCGTCAGCACCGTCCAGTACACCATGCTCTGCTGCAGCCACGGCCGTGCGCGGCGCACGCCCCAGATACTGTTGAAGGTGCGCTCCACCGTCGCCATCAGCATCAGCGAGGTGGCGCCCAGCATCACGATGCCGGCGGCGGTGAGCTTTTCGGCGTTGTCGGCGAACTGGCGCATGTAGACGGTAATCACCTTGCCGGCGAATTCCGGCACCAGCGTCGACAGCAGCATCACCTTGAAACGGGTGCTGTAGTCGCCGAATACCGGAAACGCCGACATCACCGTCAGCGCGATGGTCAGCAGCGGCACCAGCGCCAGCAGGGTGGTAAAGGTCAGGCTGCCGGCCACTTGCAGCACGCGCTGCTGCGCCAGCCGCGCGGCGACAAAACGGACAAAGCCGGTCAGGGGCAGGGAGGTAAACGACACGATCATCCGATCAAACACGCTAGAATCCAGCAATTCGCCAATGTTAACCCATAGGAATCTTCATGCACGACATTCTGGTCTTGTACTACAGCCAGCACGGCGCCACCCGCGAGCTGGCCCGCATGATCGCCCGCGGCATCGACAGCGTCGACGGCTGCCGCGCGCGACTGCGCACCGTGCCCAAGGTCTCCACCGTGTGCGAGGCCACCGCGCCGGCGGTGCCGGACAGCGGCGCGCCCTATGTCGAGAAACAGGACCTGCAGGACTGCGCCGGCCTGGCGCTGGGCAGCCCGACCCGCTTCGGCAACATGGCCGCGGCGATGAAGTACTTCCTCGACGGCACCGCGCCGGAGTGGATGCAGGGCACGCTCGCCGGCAAGCCGGCCTGTGTGTTCACCAGCAGCAGCACCCAGCACGGCGGCCAGGAGTCGACACTGCTATCGATGATGATCCCGCTGCTGCACCACGGCATGCTGCTGCTCGGCCTGCCGTTCACCGAGCCGGCGCTGAGCCACACCCGCACCGGCGGCACCCCCTACGGTGCCAGCCATGTCGCCGGCCACGACAACAACGTGACGCTGAGCGAGGACGAGAAGCAGCTCGCCATCGCCCAGGGCCGCCGCCTGGCCGAGGCCGCACGCAAGCTGGCCGCCTGATCGCGGCGCA
Source organism: Vogesella fluminis (assembly GCF_014652335.1). Lineage (GTDB taxonomy): Bacteria > Pseudomonadota > Gammaproteobacteria > Burkholderiales > Chromobacteriaceae > Vogesella > Vogesella fluminis. Next base: position 23,964 of record NZ_BMYP01000012.1, read on the forward strand.
AGGTTGGCCGCAACGCTTGCGGCCAACCTTGCGCTGCCCACGCCGTTCTCCGCATCGCACCTCTCCGCATCGCCTTTCCCGGCACGCCGCGCCCGTAACGGAACCGCGCGCCCCCGCCTCCGGTCAAACCGACGCGCAAGGGCTGGACAAGCCAGCCGTCCGCGCCCACAACAAATGGCCGCGCCCCGCCCGCCGCATGGCGTTCGGGGTCAACGCGTGCCTGATATTTTCTACACACAAGGAGTCATCAACACCATGGAACAGGCCCTCCCCTCGATCGGATCGCCTTTCTTTTACGCAGTCTTTTTCGTGGCCGTACTGCTCATGATCGCCGTCGACATGCTGGCGCTGAAGCAGAGCGGCGCGCACAAGGTGTCGATCAAGGAAGCCGCCACCTGGTCGGCGGTCTGGGTCGCCGTCGCCGGCGCCTTCGGCGGCTGGCTGTGGTGGACGCTGGACGGCGACCCGGCCTACGGCCGCGCCGTCGCCAACCAGAAGACGCTGGAATTCTTCACCGGCTACGTGATCGAGAAGTCGCTGGCGGTGGACAACATCTTCGTGTTCCTGATGATCTTCGGCTTCTTCAAGGTGCCCGCCGAATACCAGCGCCGCGTGCTGTCCTACGGCGTGTTCGGCGCCATCGTGCTGCGCACGGTGATGGTGTTCCTCGGCGCGGCGCTGGTGCGCGAGTTCAGCTGGATACTGTACGTGTTCGGCGCCTTCCTGCTGTTCACCGGCCTGAAGATGATGTTGCCGGAGAAGGAAGAAGCACAGGACCTCGCCGACAACCGCCTGCTGCGCTGGCTGCGCACCCACATCCGCATGAGCGACGACTACCACGGCGACCGTTTCTTCGTGGTGAAGAACGGCCTGCGCCACGCCACGCCGATGTTCCTGGTGCTGGTGTTCGTCGAGCTGTCGGACGTGGTGTTCGCGGTGGACAGCATCCCGGCCATCTTCGCGGTGACCATGGACCCGTTCATCGTGCTGACCTCCAACATCTTCGCCATCCTCGGCCTGCGCGCGATGTTCTTCCTGCTGGCCGACGTCGCCGACCGCTTCCACCTGCTGCGCTACGGCCTCGCCATCGTGCTGGCCTTCATCGGCGTCAAGCTGCTGCTGATCAAGGTGGTGCACCTGCCGGTGGCGGTATCGCTGGGCGTGGTGTTCACCGTGATCGCCGGCGCGGTGATCGCCTCGCTGCTGTTCCCGAAAAAAGCCGCCTGACCCGGCGCCGCCTGCGGCCAACCTTGTCATGCCAAGGTTGGCCGCAGGCCGTTTTCACCCCGCAATCGCCGTGACCACCACATGTCCGGGTACGACAAGCCGAATAATTTCAGGCAACAATGCTGCCGAAATCCTACAAAGGATGTAACCGGAACCTGCCAACACTTGCCCTCGGCCCGAGCCAAACATGCACATGCCCCGATTGCCCGCCAACGAGTCCGAGCGCCTGGCCGCCCTGCAGCGCCTGAACGTGCTGGACACGCCGCCTGCTGCCGAGCTGGACCGCCTCACCCGGCTGGCGCAGCGCATCTTCAAGGTCAGGAGCGTGCTGCTGACGTTAATCGACGCCAGGCGGCAGTGGTTCAAATCGCGTGCCGGGCTGGAGGTCAGCGAAACGGCGCGCGACATCTCCTTCTGCGGCCATGCCATCCTGCAGCCGCAGGTGCTGCTGGTCGCCGATGCACGCCAGGACCCGCGCTTCGCCGACAACCCGCTGGTAACGGCGGCACCGCACATCATGTTCTATGCCGGACAGCCGCTCTTCTCCCGCGATGGCCACGCGCTGGGCACGCTGTGCCTGCTTGACGACCGGCCACGGCAGCTCGATGCCGACGAGCTGCAGACGCTGCAGGATCTGGCACACATGGCGGAGCAGTATCTGCAGGGACTGGCGCCATCGCAGCAGCTGCCGGCAGAACTGGAGCAGTGCGTGCAGCAGCGCACGCTGGCGCTGGAAACCGCACTGGCACAACTGCAGCAGGAAATCGCGCAACGCAGTAGCGACGAGAGTGCACTGCTGGCGGAGAAGGAACACTTCCACGCCACGCTGGAAAACACCACCGACGCCTTCATCGAGATCGACGGACAGGGACTGGTGGTCAGCTGGAACCGCGCCGCAGAAAACACCTTCGGCTGGACGCAGGAGGAGGCCATCGGTAACAACCTGGCCGGACTGATCATCCCGCCGCCGCTGCGTGCCGCCCACCACGCCGGCCTCAGCCGCTTCGTGCGCACCGGCCAGCCGCGGCGCATGCTGGGGCAGCGCGTCGAGGTCAGCGCCTGTCACAAGGACGGCCACACCTTCCCGATCGAGATGACGCTGAGCGCGATCCACAGCCAGGGGCGGGTGCTGATCAATGGCTTCCTGCATGACATCTCGCAGCGCAAGGCCGACGAGGCCGAGATCCTCGACAGCCGCACCCGCATCAAGATGATTGCCGACAATGTGCCGGCCGTCATCGCCTATATCGACACCGGCCTGCACTATCGCTTTGTCAATCTCGGCTACGAGAAATGGTTCGGCTGGAAGGCGGACACCATCACCGGCAGCAAGGTCAGCGACGTGCTCGACCAGCAGTCATACGCCGTGGCACAGCCGCATTTCGACAAGGTGCTACGCGGCGAGCAAAGCGAATACGAAGTACAGATGCCCAGCCTGCACGGCAAGATCTGGGTTCACGTCACCCTGATCCCGCACTACAACCCGCAGCGGCAACTGCAGGGCTTTTACCTGCTGGGCGTGGACATCACCGAGCGCAAGCAGCTGCAGGATCAGTTGCAATTCGAGGCCTACCACGACTCGCTGACCGGATTGCCCAACCGCCGCGCGCTGATGCAAAACCTGCGCGAGGCGATGGCACGCAGCCGGCGCAGCGGCAAAAGCATGGCGCTGCTGTTTTTTGACCTGGACGGCTTCAAGACACTGAACGACAACCATGGCCACGATTTCGGCGATATGGTGCTGCAGCGCTTTGCCCGCGAGCTGCACGACACGGTACGCGAAACCGATAGTGCCGCCCGCCTGGCCGGCGACGAGTTCACCATCATCCTGGAAAACCTGGGTCAGCCGCAGGAAGACAGCGCACTGGTGGCCGGCAAGCTGCTGCTGCAGATCGCCACCATCCGCAACATCGCCGGCGTGGCGGTCACCCTGTCCAGCAGCATCGGCATCGCCCTCTACGACGGCAGCCACGACAGCAGCGCCAACGCCCTGCTCAATGCCGCCGATCAGGCCATGTACCAGGCCAAGCGCGCCGGCAAGAACCGCCTTGCCTTCTATGGCGACCACACATCATAGCCGCGACGGCGAAAACCGCCGCGCCCCTAGCCGTCACCTGCGCTTCTGCGCATAATCGCAGGCACCACACGATCCGGCCCGATCACCGATGCAGCCAGCATCCGCCGGCCACGCCGGATCCCGCACCGTCGGAGCCGTTGTCATGCTGCACTACCTGCCGGATTCACTCTACGTTCGCAATCGACTGACCCAGAGCGGCGATCTGGAATTCTGGCTGACGCCAACAGAAAAACAGCCTCTCCAGCAAATCGCGCGCAGTCATTTCCATGACCCGCAACCGGCCTGCCCGGCGCAGCACGAGCAGGACCCGTTCCAGGCCCTGCCGTGGGCCTATGCCCGGCTTGAGTGGCTGACCAACCGCCTGCTCGACAATGACGACAGCAAACAACAGCTGCGTGCACTGGCCGGCAGCCTGCGCCGGCTCGCCAGCCACACCCCGGAGGCCACGCTGGCTGCCAGTCTGCTATTGCCGTATCGCCACTACACGCACGCCCACGCCGTACATGTCGCACTGCTGGTGGCGCGGCTGGCACAGCGGCTGGCACTGCCGGAGGCTGAGGGCGAATCGCTGGTCTGCGCCGCACTGACCATGAATATCGCCATGATCGACCTGCAGCAGCAGCTCAGCCACCAGGCCGAAGCCCTGTCCATACTGCAGACCAAGCAGTTGCGCCTGCACCCGCTGGCCGGCTCCGCCATGCTGCGCGAGGCCGGAATCGTGGACGAGACCTGGCACCTGGCCGTGCTGGAACACCACGAGCAGTGGAACGGCAAGGGCTACCCGTTCGGCCTGCCCCGCAACAAGATCAGCCCCGGCGCCCATCTGCTGCAGGTTGCCGATGTCGCCATGGCACGGCTGCATCCCCGCCACTACCGCCGCCCGCAACCGGCCAAGGGCGCAATGCTGCAGCTGTTCCAGCAACGCGACACGCTGACCGATGCCAAACTGGCCGATTGCCTGATCAAGGAGATCGGCCTGTATCCACCGGGCAGCTTCGTCAAGCTGGAGCAGGGCGACACCGCCATCGTGGTACGGCACGGCGACGACATCACCACACCGCTGACCGTCCGCCTTGGCCGCAATGTCGGCATGGCGCCGGAAGCAAGCCGTATCGCCAGCACGATGCAAATGACAATCGAGCAGCGCCACCTGCCGGCGCTGGCCAGGCTGTGGCAATGCCGGGTCGACAGCCCGGCGGGTTAGGCGGCGGCAGACAGGAAGAGAAGGGACGTGGCACGGCGGACGGCCGGGGCGGCCAACGCAGCAACGCCGCTCAGGACAGAAAAACAAAAAGCCCAGTCTGGCGACCGGGCTTTTTGTCTGTATTTGTGGTGGGTCGTGCGGGATTCGAACCTGCGACAAACGGATTAAAAGTCCGCTGCTCTACCAACTGAGCTAACGACCCCCGTAAGGGTCCTGATGGTGGGTCGTGCGGGATTCGAACCTGCGACAAACGGATTAAAAGTCCGCTGCTCTACCAACTGAGCTAACGACCCGTCAGGGTCTCGGTGGTGGGTCGTGCGGGATTCGAACCTGCGACAAACGGATTAAAAGTCCGCTGCTCTACCAACTGAGCTAACGACCCGTCAGGGTCTCGGTGGTGGGTCGTGCGGGATTCGAACCTGCGACAAACGGATTAAAAGTCCGCTGCTCTACCAACTGAGCTAACGACCCCCGAGAGAGCGAAACTATACCGAAGCCGCTTTTGGGCGTCAAGGTCTTGTTGGGCAATAATTTGAAATTTGCACTATCCGCCAATATTCCGTAGCAAAATGCGCGCAAAAACAATTTTCGCGTCAAGGACTTGAAAGAACTTCCGCCGCCACCCATGTCAAATAAGCCGGCAAGCCGGCCGCCAGCGGCAGCACGATGATCTCCGGCACCTCGTAGGGATGCAGCTGCAGCAAGCGCGCCTGCAGCGCCGGATAGGCCGCCGCGGTGGTCTTGATCTGCAACGGCACCTCGCTGGCGTTTTCCAGCTTGCCCTGCCAGCGATACACTGAGCGGCACGGCGCCATGATATTGACGCAGGCGGCGAGTTGCTCGCCGACCAGCGTCTCCGCTATTTGTTGTGCCAGTGCCGCATCCGGCACATTGCACAGCACCATGATCACTTCCATCTGGATACCTGTTTTATGCGTGCGTTTCTGATCATATTGTTGCTGTACCCGTTTGCCGAGATCTTCTCGCTGCTCTCGCTGGCCGACGCCATCGGCGGCGGCTGGACCATCGCCTGGCTGCTGTTCACCGTACTGCTGGGCGTGGCGATGATGCGCAACAGCAAGCTGGCCAGCCTGCTGACCATCGGTTCGGTACTGAAACAGGGCCAGGTGTCGCTGCTCGCCCTGCTGTGGCCGCTGCGCGTGATGTTGGCCGGCCTGCTGTTTGCCATTCCCGGCCTGATCAGCGACGTGCTGGCCCTGCTGCTGATGCTGCCGTGGCGCGGGCCGACGCTGGCAAACATGGTACCGCCGTCGCCAACTGCAGGCACAAATAATGCCGGCAGCGGCGACATCATCGAAGGCGAATACCAGCGCGTGGACAAGACCGTCGATCCCAAGTCACGGCTGCATTAAGGCCTGCAAGCGGGCCAGCGCGGTAGCGGCGTCGATGCCGCGGATGGCGACGATCTTGTGACGGTTGCGCTCGCCGCTGAGCAGCGTCACCGACGACTTGGACACCGCCAGCGCCTGCGCCAGCCACAGCAATAGCGCGGCATTGGCCTTGCCCTCCACCGGCGGTGCGGCCAACCTGATCTTCAGCGCGTCGCCGTATTCGCCGGCCAGCGCCGTCTTGCGCGCGCCGGGCTGCAGGTGCAAAGTCAGCCGGATACCATCCGGCTGCGAAGTTAACCAGGGGTTCATGCCTGCCCCACCTCAAAAAAGGCTATTGTAAATCGGGCGTATACTGCAACGACACCCATAAAGACAGGAGATCACCATGGATATTGGAATCAGCGAACAGGATCGCACCCGCATTGCCGAAGGCCTGTCGAAACTGCTGGCCGACACCTACACCCTGTATCTGAAGACCCACTACTTCCACTGGAACGTGACCGGGCCGATGTTCCAGACGCTGCACCTGATGTTCGAACAGCAATACAACGAGCTGGCGCTGGCCGTCGACCAGATCGCCGAGCGCATCCGCGCGCTGGGCCACGTCGCCCCCGGCAGCTACGGCGACTACGCGCGCCTGACCTCGATCGCCGAAAGCCAGGGCGTACCCAAGGCGCAGGACATGATCCGCGAACTGGTACAGGCGCACGAGACGGTCTGCCGCACCGCGCGTTCGCTGTTCCCGGTGACCGAGCCGGCCAGCGACGAGCCGACCGCCGACCTGCTGACCCAACGCCTGCAAGTGCATGAAAAGACGGCATGGATGCTGCGCAGCCTGCTGGAAAGCTGAGGCCACAGCGCGCGTGATACACTGCCGCAAAGTGTAACCGCACGCTCACCATGACACGTTTCACCCCTACGCCGGCGCCACCGGACAAATCGCTGTTTCATGCCGCGATCCTGGTGTCGCTGGCGCTGCATTTACTGTTGCTGCTCGCCCTCGGCCGGCACGGCCTGCCACGCATTCCGCCATGGCAGCCTGCGGCACTGCAAGTCTCGCTGCTGGCGACGCCACCGGCCAGCGCCCCGCCGCCGCTGGCAACGCAGCTGGCGCAGCACGACAGTCTGGCCGGCAGCGCCGCCCCGGCCGCCAAACCCGCGCCGGCGGCGGTCGCCCCCCCCCCCGCCGCTGCCAGCGTCAGGGCCACGCCGGCGCCGGCCGCCCCCAGGGCCGAGTCCACCGCGGTGCTCAGCCGTGAACAGTCCGCCTACACCACGCCACCGCCCGCCCCGGAAACGGCGCCGCGCAGCGCCCAGGACTGGCTGAGCCAGGCGCGGCAGCTGGGCAGCAGCGCCAATGCCGCCGGCGGCGAAGCGCAGGATAAGGCCAGGGCGGTGTTCGGCGTCAGCGCCACCGGGGTCAGCTGGGCGCGCTACGTCGAGGACTGGCGCCTGAAAATCGAACGCATCGGCAAACGCAACTACCCGGCAGAAGCGCGGGCGCAGAACCTGTACGGCAACCTGGAGCTGACGGTGGTGATCCGCGCCGACGGCGCGCTGCAGGAGGTGCGCCTGCTGCGCAGCTCCGGCCACCCGGTGCTGGACCAGGCCGCACAGGACATCGTGCGCATGGCCGCCCCCTACGCCCCGTTCCCGCCAACGTTGGCCGCAGAATTCCGCAGTCTGGAGGTGGTGCGCAAATGGAGCTTCACCACCGCCAACCAGCTCTCCGCCAATTGATACAGGATCCATCATGTTTGAAGTCAATCGCAGCGTCGTCATTCTGAAACCGCGTCAGCCGTTCGCCGACTGGCTGGCCAGCCTGCCCGGCGCGCCGGCCGTGGCGCTGGACGAGCTGCGCCGCAACGGCAATGCGCTGCTGATCCCGCATGTCGACGATGTCGACCCCGCCGCTTTCCTCGCCGAGCACTACCACGCGCTGTTCAGCGCCGAGCTGGCCGACTGGTGCGAGGACGACACGCTGTGGCCGCCGACGCTCAGCGCGGCGCTGTTCATGGACTGGTTCGACATCGACATCCACCCGGTGCTGACCGATCTGGTCAGCAGCCCGCTGGAACGCGAGGCGTTCCAGCCGTTTGATCTGGATAGTCAGTAGGCCCCGGCGCCGGCTGCTCACCGCCGGCACGGCAACAACAAACTGACACCATCTTGCCGGCAACGGCTTTTCCACACGAAGGGGAAATCATGACTCACAGCACCGGCATCAAGGTTCGCGGCTACCATCTCGACCTGTACGGCCACGTCAATAACGCGCGCTACCTGGAATTCCTGGAAGAGGCACGCTGGACCTTCTTCGAGGAGCGCGCCGACCTGCCGGCCTTCCTCAGCTCCGGCATCGCGCTGATCGTGGTCAACATCAACATCGACTACCGCTACCCGGCGACCATGAACGACCAGCTGGTGATCGAGACCGCGGTCAAGTCGGTCGGCAACCGCAGCGCGGTGATCCACCAGTGCGTGAAGCTGGCCGGCAGCGACACGGTGGTGGCCGAGGCCGACGTCACCTTTGTCGCGTTTGACGGCAAGCAGAACAAGGCGGTGGCGATCGAGGGTAAACTGCGGGAACTTCTGACCGGGCTGCAACACCAAGCCTGATCCTCACCGCCTTCGCAACAGGACAGACTCAGTCATGAAAAAATGGATACTGGCACTGGCCGGCATCGCCGTACTCGCCATCGTCGCCTACCTCGCGCTGTTCAACAAGCCGCAGGCGCCGCAAGTCCACTACACCAACCTGTCGGGCCAGACCGCCAGCACCGACAGCCTGAAAGGCAAGGTGGTGCTGGTCAACTTCTGGGCCACCAGCTGCAGCGGCTGCATGGCCGAGATGCCGAAACTGCGCGCCACCCACGAAAAGTATGCGCCGCAAGGCTACGAGACCGTGGCCGTGGCGATGAGCTACGACCCGCCCAACTACGTGCAGACCTACGTCAAGGACACCGCCCTGCCCTTCTTCGTGACGCTGGACAGCAGCGGCAGCATCGCCAAGGCCTTCGGCGAGGTGCAGCTGACCCCGACCTCGGTACTGATCGACAAGCAGGGCAATATCATCAAGCGCTATGTCGGCGAGCCGGATTTCAGCGAACTGCACCAGCTGATCGAGCAGAACCTGAAGGCCTGATCGAGCACGATGCAAAAAAGCCGTTGCCATCCTGTCGATGGCAACGGCTTTTTTCATGCCGCCGCTAATGGCAACGTTGGCCGCACACCGGACAGTCCGGATCGCGCGGCACCTTCAGCTGGCGGAAACTGCCGTCCAGCGCATCGTACAGCGTCAGCTGCCCCAGCACCGGGCGGCGCCCGGCCAGCAGCTTGATCGCCTCCACCGCCTGCAGGCTGCCGATGACACCGACCAGCGGTGCCAGCACGCCGAAGGTGGCACACGGCCCGTCGCTGGCTTCGCCCTCGTCCGGGAACAGGCAGTGATAGCACGGCGACGCGTCGTCGCGCGTGTCGTACACCGCCAGCTGGCCGGCAAAGCGCACCGCGGCGCCGGACACCAGCGGCACCCCGGCCGCCACGCAGGCGCGGTTGATGGCGTGGCGGGTGGCGAAGTTGTCGGAGCAGTCCAGCACCAGGTCGTGCGCCGCCACCTCGGCGGCCAGCCTGTCGCCCTGCAGGCGCTCGGCCAGCAAGCGCAGCCGCACATCCGGATTGATTGCGGCCAACCTTGCCGCCGCAGACACCACCTTTTGCTGCCCCAGTGTGCCCATGTCGTGGATGATCTGCCGCTGCAGGTTGGTCAGCTCCACCGTGTCGTCGTCGACCAGCGTCAGCTGCCCCACCCCGGCACTGGCCAGGTACAGCAGCGCCGGCGCGCCGAGCCCGCCGGCACCGACCACCAGCACCCTTGCGGCCAGCAGGCGCTGCTGGCCCTCGATGTCGATTTCCGGCAGCAGGATGTGCCGGCTGTAGCGCAGCAGGGCTGCGTCGTTCAGTTCTTGCGTCATGATGCAAAAATGGCCGCAAACGCGGCCATCTCCCTTGATATTGACCCAGTTCTTACTCTTCCGCGCCCTTGCGGCTGAACTTGACGCCCAGCTGCTTCAGCTTGCGGTAGAGGTGGGTGCGCTCGAGGCCGACCTTTTGCGCCACCCGGCTCATATTGCCGTTTTCCAGCACGATGTGGTACTCGAAATAGCGCCGTTCCAGCTGTTCGCGCAGTTCGCGCAGCGGCAGGCTGAAGTCGAAACCGGTTTCTTCCGCCGGCTTGTCGTGGCGGAACTGTGCCAGCACCTTGTTCACCTCCGGCGCGTCCAGCTCGCCGGATTCGGCGGTCAGCGCCAGGCTCTTGATGATGCTGCGCAGCTGCTCCAGATTGCCCGGCCAGTCGTACTGGCGCAGTGCGTTCAGCGCCGCGGTGGTCAGCTTGCGGCTGGGCACCTGCTTCGACTCCACCAGTTCGTGCAGGATCTGCTCGGCGATGGAGGTGATGTCTTCCGGGTGCTCGCGCAGCGCCGGTATCGGCACGATCACGCTGGACAGCGCGGTCAGCATGCGGTTGTCGCACTCCGGATCGACCAGCAGCTCCTGCAGCGGACGGCTGCAGGAACAGATCAGCCGCACGTTGAAGCGGTCGAGCTTGGACAGCAGGAACAGCAGGCCCTGCTGCGTGCGGCGGCTGTACTGGCCGATTTCCGGCAGGAACAGCACGCCGTTATTGGCCTTCTGCAGCAACTCCAGCGGCGCGTCGGCCAGCTGCTCCACCTTGGCCGGGGTCACCCACGGCGTATTGCCCTGGTGGAAAAAGCGCGCCACCAGCTCGAAGCCGGCACCGGATTCGCCGGTCAGCAGCACCGGCGACTTCAGTTTCGATACCCGTTCCAGCTGTTTCTTCAGCTCCTGCACGGTTTCGCTCTTGCCCATCTTGTCGAGGTTGAGCGAGGTGTTGGCCTGCATGTCGCCGTATTTCAGCGCGCGCTGCACCGTGGTCAGCAGTTTCTGCAGGGCAATCGGTTTTTCGAGGAAATCGAAGGCGCCGATGCGCGTGGCCTCGACGGCGGTGTCGATGCTGGCGTGACCGGACATCATCACCACCGGCATGTTCAGTTGCCCGGATTTGGCCCACTCCTTGAGCAGGGTGACGCCGTCACAATCCGGCATCCAGATATCCAGCAGCACCAGCGCCGGTCGGGTCTGGTTGCGCAATTGACGAGCCACTTCGGCATTTTCAGCCAGCGCGACGGTATAGCCTTCGTCCTGCAAAATCTCCGAGAGAAGCTCCCGGATACCGATCTCGTCATCAACAATCAGAATATCGCTGCTTCGCATTAAGCCTCCAGCAAGGGCAGGGTGAGAAGGATGCGCGCACCGCCGCTCTGTGCATTGCCAAGGGTGATTTGTCCATGGTGTTCCTCCACTATCTTTTTCACCACGGCCAGTCCCAGTCCTGTCCCCTTGGCCTTGTTGGTTACATAAGGCTCAAACGCACGGGGAAGGATGTCCGGACTGAAGCCAACACCGTTGTCCTCTACGCAGACGAGCACGTTCCTTCCTTCTAGTCGGGTGCTAATTTGAATCATCGGGATGTCAGCGTCAAGGATTGCATCTTGTGCGTTCTGCAAAAGATTGTGCAGCACCTGGCGCAGCAAAGCCGCGTCCCCCATGACTGGCAAGGCTTGCAGGCTCAAATCCACCTTCAGTGCGGGGTTGCTTTCGTACAGGACCAGCACCTCGCGCAGCAGCGTATTCAGCTCCAGTTTGACCAGTTTGATCTTCGGCGCCCGTGCATAATCGCGGAAGGCGTCGACCATGCCCTTGAGCGCGGTCACCTGTTTGATGATGGTATCGGTGGCGCGCTTCAGCATCTCGGCGTCCGACGGCTGCAGCTTGTCGGCCAGCTTCATTGCCAGCCGTTCCGCCGACAGCTGGATCGGCGTCAGCGGGTTGCGGATCTCGTGCGCCAGCCGCTTCGCCACCTCGCCCCACGCCGCGTCGCGCTGCGCGCGGCCCAGCTCGGTGATGTCGTCGAACACCACCACGTAGCCGGTGGCCGGCTGCTCCGGCAGGATGGCGCCGCGCGCCACCAGCTGCCGCGGCCCCTGGGCGCCGAGGTAGTCGATCTGCTGCTGCCAGTCGTGCGGATGGGTGGTCGCCGCCTCGCGCAGGATGGTCTCCACCAGCGGCGACAGTTCCGGGCGCAGCACCGGCCACACCTGCAGCTCGTGGCCGGACAGCTCGCCGAAGTCGACGCCGAGAATGCGCGAGGCACTGGTGTTGGCCGCACGCAGCTGCCAGTTGTAGTCGAAGGCGATCACCCCGGTCGACAGGTTGGCGAGGATGCTCTCCAGGTACAGCTTGCCCGATTCCAGCAGGCGCCGGCTCTCGTCGGCGGTCAGCCGCGCCTCATCCAGCTGCTGCGTCATGCGGTTGAACATGGTGGTGAGGATGCCCAGCTCGTCCTTGCGGTACACCGGGTGGCGCTTGGAAAAGTCGCCCTGCGCCACCGCGCGCGTGCCGGCGGCCAGTTCCGACAGCGGCGCCGACAGCCGCTCGGAAATGAACAGCGCGAACGCCAGCGCCGCAGTCAGCGCCAGCAGGAACACCAGCGCCAGCGTCAGCATGTAGAAGGTTTTCAGGCCGTCGCGCGACAGTACCAGCTGCCGGTACTCGGCGCGCGCGTCCTCGATCAGCTCGGCATCGCGAGCAATGTCTGCCGGTGCCGGCTGGATGATCTGGATGATCTGGGTCTGGTCGTTGACGTAGCTGCGGTACGACAGCAGCACCTTCAGCTCCAGCTTGCCGTCGGGATCGCTGTCGATGATCTCGTGGCTCCTGCGCTGGCGCAGGCTGCGCAGCACGTCCGGGTCCGGCGCCCGCGGCAGGTAGCGCACATCGTCCGGCCCGGCAAAGCTCAGCAGGCGCCCCTGCTGGCTGTAGACCGCGATCTCCTGCACCCCCAGCTGCTCGCGCAGGCGCAGCAACTGGCTGTTGAGGCCGTGGTCGCTGTAGTCGGCGATGTCGCGCGCCACCAGCCGCGACTTGCGGCCAAGATCGGACAGCACGAAGCCGAGCGCGTTGCGCCCCAGTTCCAGGCCGCGGTCGAGCGCGTTTTCCACCTCGACGTTGAACCAGCTCTCGATGCTGCGCGTCAGGAACTGCGCGGAGACGGTGAACACCAGCATGCCCGGCAACAGCGCGATCAGGGTGAACATCACCACCAGCTTCTGCGTCAGCTTGGCGCCGAACTCGCGGCTCTTCACCCGCCGGCGCAGGCGCAGCATCTGCCGCGCCACCACCGCCAGCAGGCCGGCCAGGCCGAAGGCGTTGAGGCTGAACACCCACCAGTAGTACTCGGCCAGCTTGGAGGTGTTGCCGGTGGAAATCGCCAGCAGGTACAGCAGCACGAAACCGAAGGCGGTGGCGATGACGGGGTAGCGCATCAGCTGGCTCCCGACGGGGCGATGCCGTTCCAGCCGGAATCCATCACCCAGTCATCGCCGCCCAGCGCGTTAAGCTGGAACGGGCGCGGCAGCTGGCCGAGGTCAAGCTCCAGCCGCAGCCGGCCGCGCAACTGCTGCTGTTCAAGCGGCGACCAGTCGGCGATGTCCATCACCTTCCAGCCGGCAATGCTGCCGACCGCGGCCAGCGCCTCGTCGAGCGAGGTGTAGTGCTTGGACAGGCCGCCGATGGTGACGCGGTAGCGGCCGGTGAGGCCGTAGTGGCTCAGCTTGAAGCTGAGGCTGGCGGTCGGCTCGAACCAGTGCGACAGCTGCTGCCAGTAGGCCGAGCTGCGCGGCCGCGTCAGCTCGAAGGTCAGACGGAAGGTCAACGGCACGCCCTGTTGCAGTGCCTGCTGCAGTTGTGCGGGCAACATGATGCGGTAACGGCTGGCCACGCTGAGCGCGCCGTCCTGCGCCTCCAGCTGCAGCCGCTGCGCCACGATGCCGTCGGCGGCGTGGCACAGCCCGGCCTGCGCCAGCAGCAGCAGGCTGGCGAGCAACAGCAGCTGTCGCTTAAGCTTTTTCCAGCAGCGCGTAGTAGAAACCGTCATGGTCTGCCGAGGGCAAGAGTTGTTCGGAGCCGGCCAGGCGTGCATCCGGATGACGCTGCAGGAAGGCGTCCAGCTGTTGCTGGTTCTCCTCCGGCATGATCGAGCAGGTGGCGTACAGCAGCTTGCCGCCCTTGGCCAGCAGCGGCCACAACGCGTCCACCATCGCCGCCTGTTGCTGGCCCAGCGCGGCGAAATCGTCCGGCCGGCGCAGCCACTTGATGTCCGGATTGCGGCGCACCACGCCGCTGGCCGAGCACGGCACGTCGGCGAGGATGCGGTCGAACGGCACGCCGTCCCACCAGCTGTCCGGCTTGGCGGCATCGGCTGCGGCCAACGTTGCGGTCAGCTGCAGGCGCGCCAGGTTCTCGGCCACGCGCTCCAGCCGCGTCGCGTCGATGTCCAGCGCGGTGAGCTGAATATCGGCCAACTCCAGCAAATGACCGCTCTTGCCGCCGGGGGCGGCGCAGGCATCCAGCACCCGCATGCCGTCGGCGATATCCAGCCGCAGCGCTGCCTGTTGCGCGCCGAAGTCCTGCACCGACACGCGACCCTCGGCAAAACCCGGCAGGTCGCGCACATTGCACGGTGCATCCAGCTTCACCGCGTAGTCGCCGAGCGCCTTGGCGCCGCGACCGGACGCCTGCAGCGCCTCGACGTAGCCGGCGGCGGTGCCGTGGCGGCGATTGATGCGCAGCGTCATCGGCGGATGGCGGTTGCTCTTTTCCAGGATGTCGGTCCAGCGCGTCGGATAGGCGGCGCGCACCTTCTGCACCCACCAGCGCGGGTGGTTGTAGCGCGCCTCGTTGTCGGCCTGGGCATCGGCCAGCAGCTGGTCCTTGTTGCGCAGGAAGTTGCGCAGCACGCCGTTGACCAGCCCCTTGAGGCGGCCGGCGGCCAGGTCCTGCGCCAGCGTCACCGCCTGGTCGACCACCGCGTACGGTGCGGCGCGGGTGTGGATCAGCTGGTACAGCGCCACCAGCAGCAGGCGCTCGACATCCACCGCCGGCAGCGGCTTGGGCACCAGGGCCCGCAGGATGAAGCGCAACTGGCCGAGATTGCGCAGGCTGCCGTAGGCGATGTCCTGTAGCGCGCCGCGCTCGCCAGGCGTCAGGGTCTCGCTGCGCTGGATATTGCCCAGCGCCCCGGTCAGGGTACGCCCTTCTTCTACACGCGCAATGATGCCCGCGGCCAACTCCTGGATTCGATGCATGTCAGTCTGGTTCTTTCCAATGAAACCGGCCACCGTTCGCACAGGGAACGGTGGCCGTTTTAAATAATGGTGCAATGATACCGGTCAGCGACCGTTGCGCGCTATCTGATTGAGGCGGGCGATGCGCTCCTCGGTGTGCGGGTGGGTGCGGAACAGGCTGCTGAGGCCACCACCGGACAGCGGGTTGATGATCATCATCTGCGCCGTTTCCGGATGTGCCTCGGCCGCCGGCATGATGCGGCCCTGCGCGTAGTACTCGATCTTCTGCAGCGCGCTGGCCAGCGCCAGCGGATCGCCGCTGATTTCGGCGCCGCCTCGGTCGGCCTCGAATTCGCGCGCGCGCGAGATCGCCATCTGGATCAGGCTGGCCGCCAGCGGTGCCAGCAGCGCCACCGCGATGCTGGCGATCGGGTTGGCCGGGCGCCCTTCCTCGTCACGGCCGCCGAAGAACATCGCGAAGTTGGCCAGCGCCGAGATGGCACCGGCCATGGTGGCGCTGATGGTGGAGATCAGCGTGTCGCGGTGCTTGACGTGGGCCAGCTCGTGCGCCATCACCCCGCGCAGCTCCTGGTAGCTGAGCAGGCGCATGATGCCGGTGGTGGCGGCCACCGCCGCGTGCTCCGGATTGCGGCCGGTGGCGAACGCGTTCGGCTGCTCCTCGTGGATCACGTACACGCGCGGCATCGGCATCTGCGCGCGCTGCGCCAGCTCGGCCACCATGTTGTACAGCTCCGGCGCGGTGCGGGCATCCACCTCCTGCGCGTTGTACATGCGCAACACCATTTTGTCGGAGTTCCAGTAGGCAAACACGTTCATCACGCCGCCGAACAGCAAGGCCAGCAGCATGCCGCTCTGGCCGCCGATCATGCCGCCGATCATGCCGAACAGCGCCACGATCGCGGCCATCAGGATGGTGGTTTTCAGCCAGTTAAAGCCCATTGCGTCCTCCTTTGTACAAATGTGCAAAGCCATGCCTCCGATATGGGGTCATCGGCATTGGAATATCAAGCCCCGAGCCGGGTTCCCGCCAGCGCACTGCGACCGGCGACAAACTCGCGTGCGGCCAACCTTTTGCCGCCGGCGGCCTGCAGCCGGGTCAGCACCAGCAGGCCGCTACCTGTGCCGACCACCACGCCGTCGGCATCGGCGCGCAGCACTTCGCCGGCCGGTGCCGTACCGGCGACGGCGTGCGCCTGCCACAGCTTCAGCGCCTCGCCACCCAAGAGCGTGTGCGCGCCCGGCGCAGGGTTGTAGGCGCGGATGGCGCGGGCGATGTCGGCCGCCGGCTGCGTCCAGTCGATGCGCGCCTCGTCCTTGCTCAGCTTGGCGGCGTAGGTGACACCCTCTTCCGGCTGCGGCTGCGGCGTGCAGGCATCCAGCTGCGCCAGGGTGGCGACGATAGCGTCGGCGCCGAGCACGGCCAGCTTGTCGTGCAGGCTGGCGGCGGAATCGTCGGCCGTAATCGGCAGCGGGTGGATGCTCAGCATGTCACCGGTATCGAGGCCGACGTCCATCTGCATGATGGTGATACCGGTTTTGGCGTCGCCGGCGAGGATGGCGCGCTGGATCGGTGCCGCGCCACGCCAGCGCGGCAGCAGCGAGGCGTGGATGTTCAGGCAGCCGCGCGCCGGCATGTCCAGCACCGCCTTGGGCAGCAGCAGGCCGTAGGCGGCCACCACCATCACCTCGGCGCCGACCTCGGCCACCAGCGCCTGCGCTTCCGGCGTCTTCAGCGTCAGCGGCTGCTCCACGCGCAGGCCGTGCTGCAGCGCCAGCTCCTTCACCGGGCTGGGCTTCAGCTTCATGCCGCGCCCGGCCGGACGGTCCGGCTGCGTCAGCACCAGCGCGATGTCGTGGCCGGCGTCAAGCAGCGCCTGCAAGGCAGCGGCGGCGAATACCGGCGTACCGGCAAAAATCAGTTTCATCGGGAATCCTCAAATGCAACGGGGCACGACTGGCGTGCCCCGCATCAGGCGGCCAACGTTGGCCGCACGCTTACAGGGTGTGCTTCTCGCGCTTTTTCATCTTGGTGCGGATGCGCGCCTGCTTCAGTTCGGACAGGTATTCGACGAATACCTTGCCGTCGAGGTGATCCACCTCGTGCTGCAGGCAGATCGCCAGCAGGCCGCCGCTTTCCAGCTCGAAGAATTCACCCCTGGCATCCTGTGCACGCACCTTGACGTGCTCGGCGCGGGTCACCTTGTCGTAGATGCCGGGTACCGACAGGCAGCCTTCCTCGTACACCGTCTCGCCGTCCTTGTGCAGGAACTCCGGGTTGATGAACACGCGCGGCTCGTTGCGGTCCTCGGAGATATCGATCACGATCAGGCGCTGGTGGAAGTCCACCTGCGTCGCCGCCAGGCCGATGCCCTTGGCCTCGTACATGGTCTCGAACATATTGTCGATCTGCAGCTGCAGTGCGCTGTCGAAGCTGGTTACCGGCCGGGCGACCTTATGCAAGCGCGGGTCGGGATAATGCAGAATGTTGAGCAGTGCCATAATCAAACCGTATTCCAGTTGTAGGATGCCGTAACGGGCAACGATAATGTTGCCAGCATCCGGTTTCACCATAATTTCCTGAGCCAGTGCCGGCCAGATGGGGTCATTCACCAAAATGTTCAAAGCCATTATACCGCTCATCCTTGCGCTGGGCCTGTCTGCCACGGCATTTGCCGACACCCTGGTGCTGCGGCCGGACGCGCCGCCGCGCTACGAGGTCAAGCGCGGCGACACGCTGTGGGACATCTCCGGCCGCTACCTGACCGCACCGTGGAAATGGCCGCAGCTGTGGGACATGAACCGCGACGAGGTGAAAAACCCGCACTGGATCTACCCCGGCAACGTGCTGTACTTGGAGATGGTCGACGGCAAGCCGCGGCTGCGCCTGGACAGCAGCGCGCTGCGCGTGGTCAAGCTGTCGCCGCGGGTGCGCACCGAGCAGCTGGACAGCGCCATTCCCACCATCCCGGCCAGGATCATTGATCCCTTCCTCAAGCGCCCGCTGCTGATCGAGGACGAGGCCAGCTACCTGCAGTCGCCGAAGATCATCGCCGGCCCCGACAACCGCGTGATCCTGTCCACCACCGACCGCGCCTACAGCCAGGGGCTGGATGCCGGCGGCCTGTGGCAGGCCTACCGCCTGGGGCGCACCATCACCGACCCGGACAGCGGCGAGGTGCTCGGCCACGAGGCCACCTACGGCGGCGACCTGATGGTCGACAAGCTGGACGAGGTGTCCACCCTCAGCGTGCGCAAGATCGCGGAAGAAGTGCTGGTCGGCGACCACCTGCTGAAGAGCCTGCCGGCACCCTTGCTCAACTACACCCCGCACGAGCCGCCGCCGGAGCTGGAAGGCCGCATCGTCACCAGCTACGCCGGCGTCAACGAGATCGGCCAGCAGTTCAACGTGCTGATCAACCGCGGCGCGCGCGACGGCGTCGAGGTCGGCCACGTGTTCGGCGTCTACCGCGCGCCGCGCCAGGTCAGCGTCGACAAGAAGCAGCAGGTGATCCTGCCCAGCGAGAAGGTCGGCCGCCTGATCGTGTTCCGCGTGTTCAACAAGGCGTCCTACGCGCTGGTGCTGGACGCCACCCAGCCTATCCTGGTCAAGGACCGCATCGCGCAACCGTGAGCCCGCAATCCCTGCTCGACTGGGCCACGCTGGCGCTAACCCCCGGCATCGGCCCGCAACGCTTCCTGCAGCTGCTGCAACGCTTCGGCGATGCCGGCAGCGCAGCCCATGCCGGCCACGGCCAGCTGCGCGACATCCTCGACGGCAAGACGCTGGCGGCACTGGACGCCGGTGACGGCGCCCGCGCCGCCGAGGCGGCGCTGCAGTGGGCCGAGGGTGCGGACTGCCACCTGCTGACGCTCAACGACGACGACTACCCGTGCCAGCTGGCCGAGGCCGGCAGCGCCCCGCCGCTGCTGTTCGCCCGCGGCCGGCGCAGCCTGCTGGCGCAGCCGATGCTGGCGGTGGTCGGCAGTCGCCACGCCACGCCGCAGGGCGCGGACAATGCCCGCGACTTTTCCCAAAGGTTGGCCGCGCACGGCTACAGCATCGTCAGCGGCCTGGCCGGCGGCATCGACGCCGCCGCGCACGAGGGTGCGCTGCCCGAGGCCGGCAGCACCATCGCCGTGATCGGCACCGGCATCGACCGCGTCTATCCGGCGCGCAACCGCGAACTGGCGCACCGCATCGCCGGCCACGGCCTGATCCTGTCCGAATTCGCGCTCGGCACCCCGCCGCTGGCCGGCCACTTCCCGCAGCGCAACCGCATCATCGCCGGCCTCGCCCGCGGCTGCCTGGTGGTCGAGGCCGCGCCGCAGAGCGGCTCGCTGATCACCGCGCGGCTGGCGCTGGAAGCCGGCCGCGACGTGATGGCCATCCCCGGCTCCATCCACAACCCGCAGGCGCGCGGCTGCCACCGCCTGATCCGGGACGGCGCGCGGCTGGTAGAGAGCGCCGACGACGTGCTGGACGAGATCGGCCGCCTGCCTGCGGCCCCCGCCGTCGACGCCGCGGCCATGCCCGCCGCCGGCAGCGCCGACGCGCACCCCTTGCTGGCCGCCATCGGCTACGACCCGGCAGATGCCGACACCCTGGCGGCACGACTCAAGTTGACGGCAGGGGAGCTTTACGCGATGCTTCTTGAGCTTGAGCTGGCCGGACACATCGAAAGTCTGGACGGCGGGCGCTACCAGCGCCGATCACCGGCGCCAAGCCGTCCCACCTAACCCGATGATTAAATAACGATGTTTGATGTTCTCGCCTATCTTCTCGAAGAATTCAACGACCCTGCAGCCTGCCCGGAACGTGACGACCTCGGTCGCCAGCTGGCGGCGGCCGGCTTTGAAAACGAGGAAATCAGCGACGCACTGGACTGGCTGGACGGCCTGAACCAGCTCAACGACGGCAGCTACGACGGTGCCGACGCCGGCAGCGGTTTCCGCTGCTTCAGCGCGGAAGAAAACGCCCGCCTCAGCGGCGAGATCCGCGGCCTGATCCTGTTCCTGGAAGCCAACGGCGCGCTGTCGCCGGCGCAGCGCGAAATGCTGATCGACCGCCTGCTGGCGATGCCGGACGACGAGATCTCCCTGCCCAGCGCCAAGCTGGCGGCACTGATGGTGCTGTGGGCACAAGGTGCGGAACTGCCGATCCTGCTCGGCGAAGACCTGCTGTGTGCGCTGCACGGCGAACCCACGATGCAGTAAGAACGTGTTCACGATCTAGCGAGCTAGAGCGAGACAAGGCGAAAACGGCTGAGGAAGCGGAGTTTACAAGTAGTAAATGAGCATTCCGAAGCCGTTTTCAACGCAGTATTGCCGAAGCGCAGCAGATCGCGAACAGGTTCTAAGCCCCGGCTGCGGACCTCAAAGGTTGGCCGCAGCGGAAAAACGCCCGATCAAGAGCGCAAACCTTGCGCTCTTGTTTTGTTTGATGAATACACAATATTGTCGTGCCCCCCGGCGCACTACCGAAAACAGACCGTTATGCCCTCAAACCTGCTGATTGTCGAATCGCCGTCCAAGGCGAAAACGCTGAAAAAATACCTGGGTCCGGACTTCGAAGTCCTCGCCTCCTACGGTCACGTCCGCGACCTGGTGCCGAAGAACGGCGCCGTCGATCCGGAAAAAGACTTCGCGATGAAATACCAGGTCGTGGCGCGCAACAGCAAGCACGTTGATGCCATCGTCAAGGCAGTGGCCGAGGTGGACCATGTCTATCTGGCAACTGACCCGGACCGCGAAGGCGAGGCCATTTCCTGGCACCTAGTGGAAATCCTCAACAAGAAAAAACTGCTCAAGGACAAGACCGCGCAGCGCGTGGTGTTCCACGAGATCACCAAGAACGCGGTGCTGGACGCCATCGCCAACCCGCGCGCCATCGCGCAGGACCTGGTCGACGCGCAGCAGGCGCGCCGCGCGCTGGATTACCTGGTCGGCTTCAACCTGTCGCCGCTGCTGTGGAAGAAAATCCGCCGCGGCCTGTCCGCCGGCCGCGTGCAAAGCCCGGCGCTGCGCCTGATCTGCGAACGCGAGAACGAGATCAAGGCCTTCGTCGAACAGGAATACTGGTCGGTGCACCTGGACAGCCACAAGGGTCGCACCAAGTTCAGCGCCAAGCTGACCACGCTGGCCGGTACCCGGCTCGACCAGTTCGCGCTGCCGAACGAAGCGGAACAGGCCGGCGTGCTGGCCCGGCTGCAGGGCCACGACGCGGTGGTCACCAGCATCGAGAAGAAAAAGAAATCGCGCAGCCCGGCCGCGCCGTTCACCACCTCGACGCTGCAGCAGGAGGCGGTGCGCAAGCTGGGCATGACCACCGACCGCGCGATGCGTACCGCGCAGCAGCTGTACGAAGGCGTGGACATCGGCCAGGGCACCGTCGGCCTGATCACCTATATGCGTACCGACTCGGTGGCGCTGGCGGGCGAGGCGGTCGAGGAAATCCGCGGCTACATCGGCGAGCGCTTCGATGCGGAGCACCTGCCGAAGAACCCGGTGGCGTACAAGAACAAGTCCAAGAACGCGCAAGAGGCGCACGAGGCGGTGCGGCCAACCTCCATCCTGCGCACGCCGGAGGCGATGAAGCCATTCCTGACCTCCGACCAGTTCAAGCTCTACGACATGATCTGGAAACGGACGCTGGCCTGCCAGATGGCCCCGGCCAAGTTCGACACCACCAGCGTCGACATCAGCGTCGGCGACGGCATCTTCCGCGCCAGCGGCCAGGTACTGGTGTTCGCCGGCTTCCTGTCGGTGTACGAGGAAGACGTGGACGACGCCGAGGACGAGGAAAACGCCAAGCTGCCGCTGCTGAACGAAGGCGACGCGCTGCCGGTGGACAAGCTCTACGGCGAGCAGCACTTCACCCAGCCGCCACCGCGCTTCTCCGAAGCCTCGCTGGTGAAATCGCTGGAAGAATTCGGCATCGGCCGCCCGTCCACCTACGCCAGCATCATCTCGACGCTGAAGGATCGCGAGTACGTGATCCTGGACAAGAAGCGCTTCTACCCGACCGACACCGGCGACATCGTCAACAAGTTCCTGACCGAGCACTTCGCCCAGTACGTCGACTACAATTTCACCGCCAAGCTGGAAAACCAGCTCGATGAGATTGCCAGCGGCACGCGGCAGTGGGTGCCGGTGATGGACAGTTTCTGGAAGGGGTTCTCCAAGCAGCTGACCGAGAAGGAAGGCATCAGCCGCGCCGAAGTCACCACCGAGAGCCTGGACGAAGCCTGCCCGAAATGCAGCAAACCGCTGTCGATCAAGTTCGGCAAGCGCGGCCGTTTCATCGCCTGTACCGGCTACCCGGACTGCGACTACACCCGCAACGTCGGTGAAACCGCGGAACAGGCCGCCGCCGAGGCGGAGGCACCGACCATCATCGAAGACCGCACCTGCCCGGACTGCGGCGGCGAGCTGCACATCAAGAAGGGCCGCTACGGCAAGTTCATCGGCTGCGCCAACTACCCGAAGTGCAAGCACATCGAGCCGCTGGAAAAACCGCGCGACACCGGCGTGCAGTGCCCGGAATGCAAGACCGGCAGCCTGATCGAGCGCAAGAGCCGCTACGGCAAGCTGTTCTACAGCTGCAACACCTACCCGAAGTGCAAGTACGCCACCTGGAATCCGCCGCTGGCCGAGCCGTGCCCGCAGTGCCACTGGCCGATCCTGACCATCAAGACCACCAAGCGCCGCGGCACCGAGAAGGTGTGCCCACAGAAGGAATGCGGCTACGCCGAACAGATCGCGCCGCCGGAAGGCAAGGAAGAAGCCTGATCCCCTCCTGCCCTGCCACAACGCCGCTGACACCCAGCGGCGTTTTTTATGGTCCGTCGCGCTTGCGGCCAACGTTGGCCGCAACGAAAAACCACCGCAAGGCAGGGCCGGGCGGCGGTGACGGGAAGCGCGGCAGGCTCAGGCGCGGGGCACGATCTGCTCCACCCTGCCATCCAGCGCCATCAGGTAGCTCTCCACCTGCAACTGCGGGTGCTTTTGCAGGATCGCCTTGCGCAGCGCCATCAGCGTCTCGGCGTGGACGCGGGTTTCCTGCTCCGGCATCTTGCCGAAGTCCTCGCCCAGCACCACCTTGTAGGCGCCGCAATCGCGATGATCCAGCACCATCACCCTCTTGATGTGATGCAGGCTGATGGCGACGTCGAGGTGCTCCCAGAACGCGGCATTCCACGCCGGAAACTTGCTGGTGAGCGCGCCGAGCGAGGCGCCGGCCAGCACGATGTGGTCGTATTTCTCCCTCATGCCCTTGCCGGCCATGAAGCGCTCGGTGTCGTCGACCAGCCGGTAGTCCATGCACGACAGCAGCAAGGCCTCGGTGCCGCCGGCAGCGTGCGCGGTGCGCGGCAAGAAGCTGCCCAGCAGCGCCGCGGCGCCGCCCATGGCG
Organism: Vogesella fluminis; assembly: GCF_014652335.1. GTDB lineage: Bacteria > Pseudomonadota > Gammaproteobacteria > Burkholderiales > Chromobacteriaceae > Vogesella > Vogesella fluminis. The sequence continues at coordinate 47,458 of NZ_BMYP01000012.1, forward strand.
GCCAGTTTCACGAACTGGCGCCGGCCGATCGGCCGCACCGCACTGCCGTGGCAGTCAGCCACCGGCCACTGTTGCAATTGGCACATCAGGTTTCCTCCCTTGCGTGTTTTGCCCTGCCATCACGGTTGCTGAACGGCGGCTCAGGCTTTCTTGACGAATTCCGACTTCAGCTGCATCGCGCCAATGCCGTCGATCTTGCAGTCGATATCGTGATCGCCGTCGACCAGGCGGATGCTCTTCACCTTGGTGCCGACCTTGACCACCAGCGATGAACCCTTGACCTTCAGGTCCTTGATCACGGTGACGCTGTCGCCGTCCTGCAGCACGTTGCCGTTGGCATCGCGCACCACGCGCTGCGGTTCGGCCTCTTCCGTTGCCGCGGCATCGGCAGACCATTCATGGGCGCACTCGGGACAGACCAGCTGGCTGCCGTCCTGGTAGGTGAATTCCGAGCTGCACTGCGGGCATTTGGGCAAATTAGTCATGCGTTACCTTGAATATTCTGAAATATGGCATGTGCACCGGCGACCATGAGGTGCAAGCGGTGCAGTTTGACGAAGCCGTATTATCCGCCAGCCACCACCGTTTTCGCCAGCAGAAGACACGGCCCTGCCCCCGGCCCTGGCCGGAGCGTTCCGCACCGGCGGCAGATGGCAGGTTTGACAACTTACTGATCAGTAAGTATCTTCGCCAGCAAGGCTGACACACTACCAATAATCAACAACTTGCCTTGCAGCCAACGTTGGCCGCAACGCCACAACCAACACGAGGACGAACATCATGACCGCATACCCGCATCTGCTGGCACCACTGGATCTGGGCTTCACCACCCTGAAAAACCGTGTGCTGATGGGCTCGATGCATACCGGGCTGGAAGAGGCACCGCAAGGCTTCGAGAAGATGGCGGCGTTCTACGCCGAGCGCGCGCGTGGCGGGGTGGGCCTGATCGTCACCGGCGGTGTGGGGCCGAATGAGGAAGGCCGCGTGGCCGAAGGTGCCTCCATGCTGGCAGACGAGCACGAGGTGCCGCAGCACCGCATCGTCACCGACGCGGTGCACGCCGCCGGCGGCAAGATCGCGATGCAGATCCTGCACACCGGCCGTTACAGCTTCCAGGAGCAACTGGTATCGGCATCGCCGATCTGCGCGCCGATCAACTTCTACCGCCCGCGCGAGATGTCGGAAGACGATATCCAGCGCACCATCGCCGATTTCGCCCGCTGCGCGAAACTGGCACAGCAGGCCGGCTACGACGGCGTGGAGGTGATGGGCTCGGAAGGCTACCTGATCAACCAGTTCATCGCCCGCCACACCAACAAGCGCAGCGACCGCTGGGGCGGCAGTTTTGAAAACCGCATCCGCTTCGCGCTGGAAGTGCTGCGCGCGGTGCGCGCCGCGGTTGGCCGCGAGTTCATCATCATCTATCGCCTGTCGATGCTGGACCTGGTGCAGGACGGCAGCAATTTCGACGAAGTGGTGGCCCTGGCGCAGGAAGTGGAAAAAGCCGGCGCCAGCATCATCAACACCGGCATCGGCTGGCACGAGGCGCGGGTGCCCACCATCGCCACCAGCGTGCCGCGCGGCGGCTTCGCCTGGGTGACCAGGAAACTGATGGGCAAGGTGGGCATTCCGCTGATCACCACCAACCGCATCAACACCCCCGAGGTCGCGGAAGACATCCTCGCCGATGGCTGTGCCGACATGGTGTCCATGGCGCGCCCGTTCCTGGCCGACGCCGAGTTCGTGAACAAGGCCGCCGCAGGCCGCGCCGACGAGATCAATACCTGTATCGGCTGCAACCAGGCCTGCCTGGACCACATCTTCCAGGGCAAGCTCACCAGCTGCCTGGTCAACCCGCGCGCCTGCCGCGAGACGGAACTCAACTACCAGCCGGTAGCCACGCCGAAGAAACTGGCGGTAGTCGGCGCCGGCCCGGCCGGGCTGGCGTTCGCCACCCTCGCCGCCGGGCGCGGCCATACGGTAACGCTGTTCGATGCTGCCGGCGAGATCGGCGGCCAGTTCAATGTCGCCAAGCGCATTCCGGGCAAGGAGGAGTTCCACGAGACGCTACGCTACTTCGCGCGCCGCATCGACAGCACCGGCGTGCAGCTGCGGCTGAATACCCGCGTGGCGGCCGCCGATCTGACCGGCTTTGACGAGGTGATCCTCGCCACCGGCATCGCGCCGCGCACACCGGACATTCCGGGCATCGACCACCCCAAGGTGCTGACTTATCTGGATGTGCTGAAACACGGCGCCAAGGTTGGCCGCACGGTGGCGATCATCGGTGCCGGCGGCATCGGCTTCGATACCGCCGAGTTCCTGGCCCACGAGGGCAAGTCGCCGTCGCTGGACGTGGCCGCCTTCATGCGCGAGTGGGGTGTGGACATGGATATCGCCACCGCCGGCGGTCTGGCGGCCAGCGGCCCGCAGCCGCACCCCAGCCCGCGCCAGGTCTATCTGCTGCAACGCAAGAGCAGCAAGGTGGGCGAGGGCCTGGGCAAGACCACCGGCTGGATTCACCGCAGCAGCCTGCTGATGAAGCGGGTGCAGATGATCGCCGGCGTCAGCTACGAGCGCATTGACGACGCCGGCCTGCACGTCACCATCAAGGGCGAGACGCAGCTGCTGGCGGTGGACAACATCATCCTGTGCGCCGGGCAGGAGCCGCTGCGCGAGCTGCAGCAGCCCTTGCAGACCGCCGGCAAGCCGGTGCACCTGATCGGCGGTGCCGACGTGGCGGCGGAACTGGATGCCAAACGCGCCATCGACCAGGGCGCGCAACTGGCCGCCCGTATCTGACGACACGCCCGCCACGGCCCGCCACCGGGCGCTTGCGGCCAACCTTGCGCAAGGTTGGCCGCAGGGCCCGGGCCGGCGCCACCGCTCCGAGCCATCCCGCAGACAGGGCGGATTTTGTACTTCGCTTGCGCCAGATCAGCTCCCGTCTTTTGCGCCTGCTGCATATTTGCTTCATCATGATCGCGGTGATCAAGGCACAATAATTGCCCCGTCATGATGGCCGTACTGCCCGGCATCATGGCGGGGCAATACTGATGAGAGTGGATGGATGGCCAACAAACTACTGACTGCCGCCCTGTTGTGGCTGTGCCTGCTGGCAAGCGCGCACGCCGCACCCGCACTGGTGCTGGGTGTGGTGCCCTATATGTCGGCCCGCAAGCTGGCCACACTGTACGAGCCATTACGCGCCGGACTGGAACGCAGCCTGCAGCAGCCGGTGACGCTGGAAAGCGCCGCCGACTACGGTTTTTTCCTCGAACGCACACGCCAGGGCCGCTACGACATCATCGCCACCTCACCCTACTTCGGCCGCCTGGCGCAGCAGGAGCAGGATTACCAGCCGCTGGCACGGCCACTGGCCGACCTGGAACCGCTGCTGGTGACCCGCCGTAACGGCATCCGCGAGCTGGCACAGCTGCGCGGCCAGACGGTATCGACCAGCGACCGCCTCGCCAACCTGACCCTGGCGGCACAGCGCTACCTGACCCAGGCCGGCTTTATCCCCGGCCAGCACCTCGTCATCCATCCGACCGGCAGCCATGCCAATTCGCTGGCGGCGCTGCTGGGCGGAGAATCGGCCGCCGCCATCGTCTCGGTCAGCGCGCTGCACCAGCTGGGCGGCGATACCGGCAGCAAGATCCGTATCCTGGCGCGGCTGCCACACACCACGCCGCTGCTGTATCTTGGCCACAAGCGTCTTGGCAGCGCACGGCTGGCGCAGTTGCAGCAACGGCTGCTGGCCTTTGCCAACGACACGCCACAGGGGCGTGCCTTCAGCCGCGATCTCAATCACGGCGGCCTGCGCCCGGTCAGCGAGCAGGACATGCGCGTACTGGATCCTTACGTCCGCGACCTGAAAGGACTGCTGCAATAATGCGTCTGCCGCTGCGCCCCCGTTCGCTGAAATGGGCCATCATCCCGGTGCTGCTGCTGATCCAGCTGCTGGTCTTTGCCGGCATCGCCTGGCAAAGTGCACGCGTGCTGCAGGACATGGCGGTAGAGCAGGCTCAGCTGCGCAGCCGCAGCCTGCACAGCGAGCTGCAGGCGGCATTGATCGCGCCGCTGCTGGAGCGCGACTTCAGCACGCTGCAGGAAATCGCCGGTGAACTGAGCCATGGCGGCGACATCGCCTACCTGATCATCCGCGATTCCAGCGGCAAGGAGCTGGCCCGCGCCGGCCTTGCCGACGGTTTGCAGCCGCAGCCGGACCGCTCGCTGCCGGACAGCGACGACGACATACTCGACATCCGCCTGCAAATAAGCCAGGGCCAGGTCCAGGCCGGCCTGCGCCAGAGCGAATCCAGCCAGATGCTGTACGGCCTGGCGCAACGCACCGGGCCGCTGATCGTCGCCGGCATCATCCTCGCCACCGGCTGGATGATCTGGGTCACGCTGTGGCTGAGCCGGCGGCTGCAATGCCTCACCCTCGCCGCCGAATCGCTGGGGCAGGGCCAGCTGCTGACACGGGCGCCGGAAAGCGAACACGACGAAATCGGCCGCCTCGGCGCCGCCTTCAACCGCATGGCGGCGGCGGTGCAATCCGCCGACGAGCACTGGGCCAAGGGCCAGCGTTTTGCCGACATGCTGCTGATGGCAATTCCGATCCCGATGTTCTACAAGGACGTGCAGGGACGCTTCCTCGGCTGCAACGCCGCCTTCACCCGCGTCACCGGCTACAGCCGCATCGACATCCGCGGCAAGACCCCGGCCGAGCTGTGGCCGGCCGACATCGCCGCGGTGCACTGCCTGCATGACGCCGAGCTGCTCGCCGGCCAGCCACACCTCGACTACCAGGCCAGCATCGTCACCCCGCGCCAGCAGCGCCGCGAGGTGATCCTGACCAAGGACGTGTTCTACGACGACTATGGCGACATCGCCGGCATCATCGGCGCCTGGAACGACATCACCGAGCAGACCCGTGCCGAAGAGCGGCTGCGGCTGCTGGCCGGCGTATTCAAGCATTCCCACGACGGCATCATCATTGCCGATGCCCGCGGCCGGCTGCTGGATGTCAACCGCGCCTGCTGCAGCATCACCGGCTACGAACGCGACGAGTTGATCGGCCACACCCCGCGCAAGCTGCAGTCGGCACGCCACGACTCGGTGTTCTACCTCGCCATGCGCGACAAGCTGCAAAGCAGCGGCCACTGGCAGGGCGAGATCTGGAACCGGCGCAAGGACGGCGAGGTGGCGCCGCTGCTGCTGTCGGTATCGGTGATCCACGACCACTCCGGCAATGTGCGCCACTACATTGCGGTGTTCGCCGACATCACGGTAATGAAGGCGCAGGAAAACCGTCTGTCGCAGATGGCGCACCACGACCCGCTCACCCAGCTGCCCAATCGCGTGCTGCTGGCCGACCGCATGAAAATGGCCATCGCCCAGGCCCGGCACAGTGGCCACTGGCTGGCGATCTGCTTCATGGATCTGGACGGTTTCAAGGCAGTCAACGACCACCATGGCCACGAAATCGGCGACCGCCTGCTGGTGCAGGTTTCCGAGCGGCTGCAGCACACGCTGCAGGGTGGCGATACCCTGGCGCGGCTGGGCGGCGACGAATTCGTGCTGTTGCTGTCCGGCCTGCCCGACCTGCAGACCTGCCACCACAATCTGCAACGGATACTGGACACCGTCGCCCTGCCGGTGCTGCTGGGCGACATCCACATCAAGATCTCGGCCAGCATCGGTGTCACGCTCTATCCGCAGGACGAGCAGGACCCGGACACCCTGCTGCGCCATGCCGACCAGGCGATGTACCAGGCCAAGGAAAAGGGCCGCAACGGCTACCAGATCTTCGATGCCGAGCACGACCGCCAGAGCCGCTCCCGCCAGGAAGGGCTGGAACGGCTGGCGCAGGCACTGCGGCACGGCGAGCTGTGCCTGTTCTACCAACCCAAGGTCAATATGCGCGACGGCAGCGTGGTCGGCGCCGAGGCGCTGATGCGCTGGCAGCACCCGGAACGGGGGCTGCTGACCCCGGCCCACTTCCTCGCCGATGCCGAGGGCAGCGCGCTGGACATCGCGCTCGGCGAATGGGTGATCCGCAGTGCGCTGGCGCAGATGCAGGCCTGGCAGGCACAAGGCATGACGCTGCCGGTCAGCGTCAACATCTCGGCCCATCACCTGCAGCAGGATGATTTTGCCGAACGGCTGGCGGCGCTGCTGGCAGAATACCCGGCACTGCCGGCCGGGATGCTGGAAATCGAGGTGCTGGAAAGCACCGCGCTGAAGGACATTACCCGCGTCGGCGCACTGATGACCACCTGCCGCGAGCTGGGAGTAGAGTTCTCGCTCGACGACTTCGGCACCGGCTACTCCTCGCTGCTGTACCTGAAGCGACTGCCAGCCGGCAAGCTGAAGATCGACCAGTCCTTCATCCGCGACATGCACGAGGATGGCGACGACCTCGCCATCGTGCAGGGCATCATCGGCCTGTCGGAGGCGTTCTGCCGCTCGGTAGTGGCCGAAGGCGTGGAAAGCATCGAGCATGGCAGCCTGCTCTTGCACATCGGCTGCGATCATGCACAGGGCTTCGGCATCGCGCGCCCGATGCCGGCAGACGCGCTGCCGGGCTGGGCACAGCAATGGCGTGGCGCCGCCGCCTGGCAGCTGGCCAGCAAGCGGCGCTGGACCGGTGACGACACCCGGCTGTTCAACCTGGAGCTGGCGCACCGCCAGGCCAGCAACCGCCTGATCGGCTGGCTACGGCACGAATCGCGCGAGCTGCTGCCGCAGCAGGAGCACGGCAACGGCTACCGCGATTTCGACAACTGGTACCACGGTGCCGGCAGCGCCTACTTCGGCCAGCACCCGCTGTATCACCGCATCGGCCAGCTGCACCAGCAGCTGTACACCCTCAACGAGCGGGTACTGACCTGGCACCAGTTCGAATTGCCGGACGCCGATGAACACACCGTAACGCAGCTGCAGCAACTGCGCGACGAATTGCAGCAGCAGGTACGCCGGCTGCTGGATGTGCCAGCCACCGCCGCGGCGGCAAGGAGCGCCGCCGAGGCGTTATCCTGAGTGGAAGGTTGGCCGCAACGCCATCAGCGCAGCGGCAGTGCCTTCATCAGCTCCGCCTCGCTCAGCAGCCCGGCAACACGCGTCAGCGGCCGGCCCTGCTCGTCCAGTACCACGGTAAACGGCAGCCCGCCGCTGCGGTTGCCCAGCGCGCGCATCAGTGCGATGCCCTCGCCGTCGCTCATCAGCACCGGATAGCTGACCGGCAGCTGCTTCAGGTACGCCGTCACCGCGCCCGGCTGGTCCAGCGCGATGCCGACGAAGCGCACCTGGCGTGCGGCCAACCTTGGCGCCAGCGCCGACAAGAGCGGCATTTCCTTGCGGCACGGCGCACACCAGGTGGCCCAGAAATTCACCACCGTGGTCTTGCCCTGGTAGCGGGCAAACACGGCCGGCTTGCCGTTCAGCCCGGTCAGCACCGCGCCGTCCAGCAGGCTCCCGGCCAGGGCAGACAGCGGCGTCAGCAACAGGCCGGCCAGCAGGCGACATGAAAGCATGTTTTTTAACATCAGTTTATTCCGGAGCAATGCGTCAGATGGCGTTAGATCGCCGCCAGACGCCACAGTTCACTGCGATACGGCCACCGCTTCGTGCTAGAATGGTCGATTCCTCATCAGTTTACGCGCGAGCCATGTCCATTCTCGTCTGCGGGGCGCTTGCCTACGATACGCTGTTCCATTTCGAAGACCGCTTCGACAACCATATTCTGCCCGATCAGCTGCACAAGATCTCGACCACCTTCAAGGTGCCGACCATGCGTCGCGAGTTCGGCGGCCCGGCCGGCAACATCGCCTACAGCCTGTGCCTGCTCGGCGAGACGCCGCTGGTGATGGGCGCGGTGGGCGAGGACTTCGAGCCCTACCGCCAGCACCTGAAACGCGCCGGCGTCGATGACCGCTTCATCCGCACCATCCGCGGCCAGTACACCTCGCAGTGCTTCGGTATCGCCGACAGGGACGGCAACCAGCTGATGGCCTTCCATCCCGGTGCGATGGACCACGCCACCGTCAACCACATCGCCGACGTGCCACAGCGCATCGAGGTGGCGATTGTATCGCCTGGCGGCCACGCCGCCTTCCTGCAGCACACCCGTGAGCTGCACGCGGCCGGCATCCCCTTCATCTTCGACCCCGGCCAGGAGCTGCCGCTGTTGTCGCGCGACGAGCTGAACGAGATCGTGGAGCTGGCCAGCTATGTGGCGATCAACGACTACGAGAGCGAGCTGATGCGCGAACGCGCCGGGCTGCCGGTGGAGGTGCTGGCCGGCAAGGTCGAGGCGCTGATCGTCACCCGCGGCTCCAAGGGCGCCGAGATCTACGCCGACGACACCATCCACCTGATTCCGCGGGTGCAGATGCCGATCAAGCCGCTGGACCCGATGGGCTGCGGCGACGCCTTCCGCGCCGGCCTGCTGTACGGCATCAAGCAGGGGCTGGACTGGAAAACCACCGGCCGCCTCGCCAACGTCATCGGCGCGATCAAGGTCACCAGCCACGGCCCGCAGAACCACTTTTTCGACTGGGAAAAACTGCGCGCGCTGTACCAGCAGGCCTATGACGAACCGTGGCCGCTGTAAGCCGCCAGCACTAAACAGCCGCGGCCAGCATCAGTACGCACACAGGCCGGCAACTGTCGCAGACCGCGACATTTGCCGGCCTGTTGCCGTTGCGACTTGAATAAGGCATACCACGACCCCACCATCCTGCAGTTAAACTGACACTCATTCGATTGACGGGCAAGAGGGGGATTCATGACTGTACCGCACCTGACCACGGCACTCACCGGACCGTTACTGGAACTGGAGAGCCGCATCCTGGCGGCACAGCCGCACATCGAACACTGGTTCCGCAAGCAGTGGAACAATCATGCCGCCCCGTTCTACGGCTCGGTGGACCTGCGCAACAGCGGTTTCAAGCTGGCGCCGGTGGACATGAACCTCTTTCCCGGCGGTTTCAACAACCTGAATCCGGACTTCCTGCCGCTGGCGGTGCAGGCGGCGCAGAGCGCGGTGGAACGCGCCTGCCCCGAGGCGAAGAGCATCCTGCTGATCCCGGAAAACCACACCCGCAACAGCTACTACCTGCAGAACGTGGCCAGCCTTGTACACATCTTCGAGCAGGCCGGACTGAAGGTGCGCCTGGGCTCGTTGAACCCGGAAATCACCGCACCGACGCAGCTGACCGCCGCGGGTGGCGACATCATCACCGTCGAGCCGCTGCAGCGGCGCGGCAACCGCGTGGTGCTGGCCGACGGCTTCAGTCCCTGCATCGTGCTGCTCAACAACGACCTCTCCGCCGGCCTGCCCGACATCCTGAAGAACATCGAACAGAACCTGCTGCCACCGCTGCACGCCGGCTGGGCGGTGCGGCGCAAGACCAAGCACTTTGCCGCCTACGACAAGGTGGTCGCCGACTTCGCGCAGATGCTGTCGATCGACCCGTGGCTGATCAACCCCTACTTCTTCGCCGCCAAGGGCCTCGACTTCCAGTCGCGCCAGGGCGAGGACACGCTGGCCGAGCTGGTGGAACAGATGCTGGAAAAAATCCGCGTCAAGTACCGCGAGTACGGCATCAGCCACGAGCCCTACGTGATCGTGAAGGCCGACGCCGGCACCTACGGCATGGGTATCATGAGCGTGAAGAGCGGCGACGAGGTCCGCGGCCTCAACCGCAAGGCGCGCAACAAGATGGCGGTGGTGAAGGAAGGGCTGGAAGTATCCGAAGTCATCGTGCAGGAAGGGGTGTACACCTTCGAATGCGTCAACGACGGCGTCGCCGAGCCGGTGGTGTACATGATGGACCGCTACGTGATCGGCGGCTTCTACCGCGTGCACACCGGGCGCGGTATCGACGAAAACCTCAACGCCCCCGGCATGCAGTTCGTGCCGCTGTCGTTCGAACAGCACTGCCTGCCAGACCACAAGGCGGCGCCGAATGACGCCCCCAACCGCTTCTACGCCTACGGCGTGATCGCACGGCTGGCGATGCTGGCCGCCGCGCTGGAGCTGGAAGACACCGACCCCGACGCCGAGTGAGGCCCGTATGAAAATCCTGTTCATTGCCGACCCGCTGGCCGGCTTCAAGATCAAGAAAGACAGCACCTTCGCGATGATGGAGGCGGCGGCGGCACGCCAGCACGCGATCTACTTCTGCGAGGCGCGCGACATCGCCATCGAGGGCGGCCGCATCCTGGCCGACACCGTCAGCGTCAGCCTCACCGGCAAGGACGGCAAGGACTGGTTCCGCGCCAGCGACGGCCAGCGCCTGCCGCTGAACGCGTTCAGCGCGGTGGTGATGCGCAAGGACCCGCCGTTCGACCTGGAATACCTGTACGCCACCCAGCTGCTGACGCTGGCCGAGGCCGACGGCGCACGCGTGTTCAACAAGGGCCAGGCACTGCGCGATTTCAACGAGAAGCTGGCCATCCTCAACTTCGCCGAATTCACCGCGCCGACGCTGGTCACCTCGCAGCCGTCGCGGCTGCTGGCCTTCGTGCGCCAGCACCACGATGCCATCCTCAAGCCGCTGGACGGCATGGGCGGCAGCAGCATCTTCCGCGCGCGCCCGGATGATCCGAACCTGAACGTGATCATCGAAACCCTGTCCGAACAGGGCCAGCGCACCATCATGGCGCAGCGCTACATCCCGGAAATCCGCGACGGCGACAAGCGCATCCTGGTGATCGACGGCGTGCCGGTCGACTACTGCCTGGCGCGCATCCCGCAGGGCGGCGACAACCGCGGCAACCTCGCCGCCGGCGGCCGCGGCGAAGTGCGGCCGCTGAGCGCGCGCGACCGCGAGATCGCGGAAGGGCTGGCGCCGGAGCTGAAACGGCGCGGCATCCTGCTGGCCGGGCTGGACGTGATCGGCAACTACCTGACCGAGGTCAACGTCACCAGCCCGACATGTTTCCGTGAAATCATGAACCACAGCGATATCGACGCCGCCGGCCTGTTCATCGATGCGCTGGAGCGCGCTGTAGCGGTACGGCGCTGATGCGGCCAACCTTTTGCAGTACAAGGGCGGCGCTGGCCGCCCTTGTCATGTCCGGCCTTGCCGCCTGCAGCGAGCCGCCAGCGCCGTGGCAGCAGGAAAGCTACGTGTTCGGCACCCGCGTCGAACTGAAGCTCAATGCCGCCACGCCGCAGCAGGCACAGCAGGCCGCCGCTGCGGTGCTGGCCGAGCTGGACCGCCTGCACCGGCTGCTGCACCCGTGGCAGCCGGACAGCGACGCCGGCCGCCTGAACCGCGCCCTCGCCAGTGGCCAGCCCTACCGGCCGTCACCGGAGCTGCTGGCACTGCTGCGCAGCGGACAGGCGCTGGAGGCGCGCAGCGACGGGCTGTTCTCGCCGGCGATCGGCCGGCTGGTGGCGCTGTGGGGCTTTCACCAGGACACGCCGGCGAGCACCGCCGTGGACATGACGGCGCTGCAGGCGCTGGTGGCGAACCGGCCGCGGCTGCGCGACCTCACCATCGGCGCCGACGGCGAGGTACGCAGCGACAAGACTACGGTGCAGGTCGACGTCGGCGGCATGGCCAAGGGCTGGGCGCTGGATCGCGCGCGGCGACAATTGCAGGCCGCCGGCATCCGTTCAGCCTTGCTTAATATTGGCGGCAATATCATGGCGCTGGGGCAGAAAGCCGACGGCACGCCGTGGCAGGTCGGTATCCGCCACCCGCGCCGCAACGAGGCGATGGCGACGCTGCCGCTGCACGACGGCGAGGCGATCGGCACCTCCGGCGACTACCAGCGCTATGTGCTGCGCGACGGCCGCCGCCACTGCCACCTGATCGACCCGCGCGACGGCAACAGCGACTGCAAGTTGCAGTCGGCGACGGTGCTGATCGCGCCGGCAAGCGACGCCGGGCTGCGCTCCGACGTCGCCAGCAAACCGCTGTATCTGGACGGGCCGGGGTTGGCCGCACGCCATGCGCGCGCGCTGGGCGTGGCCGGCTGGCTGCTGATCGACGGGCAGGGCCGCGCGTGGCTGAACCCCGTGCTGGCTGTCCGGCTGCACTGGCGCGTGGCGCCGGACAGCATTACCGAAACAGGAAACGGATGACACCGCATCAAGAAAGCCCGTTCAAGGGCAAGACCGGCGTACGCCGCCTGCTGAACGCCTTCGGCTACTCGCTGGACGGCCTGCGCGCCGCCTTCCGCCACGAGGACGCCTTCCGCCAGCTATCGCTGCTGGCGCTGCTGCTGGTACCGCTGGCGCTGTTCGTGGTCGACGCCAGCGCGCCGGCGCGCGCGCTGCTGGTGGCCAGCTCCATCGCCACGCTGATCATCGAGCTGCTCAATTCTGCGATCGAGGCGGCGGTGGACCACACCTCGCTGGAACGCCACCCGCTGGCCAAGCGCGCCAAGGACATGGGCAGCGCGGCGCAGCTGCTCGGCCTCGTCAACCTGCTGCTGGTGTGGGGGCTGGTGCTATTTGGCTGAACGGCAGACGCGGTTAAGCCAGGCCAGCAGGTCGGCCTCAAACTCGGTGCGGTTGGTCTCGTGGTGCATCTCGTGGCGGGCGCCGGGATACACCGTCACCGTCACGTCGTGCAGCCCGGCCTTGCGGTAGCGCCGCGCCAGCTGGCCGAGGCCGAACTTGCCGAGGCTGACCGGATCGCGGCTGCCGGCCTGCAGCCACACCGGGCAATCGTGCAGGCCGCGCGCGGCGGCCTCGCCCTGCTCCAGCGCGATGATGCCGCCGAACAGGTCGATCCACAGCTGCGGCGTCGGAAACTGGCCGCACAGCGGATCGGCGATATAGGCATCCACCTGCGCCGCATCGCGCGACAGCCAGTCCAGCGTGGTGCGCGTCGGCATGAAGCCGAGATTGAAGCTGCCGAATACCAGCGCCGTCATCAGCCGGCTGGGACTGGCAGCGCCGCCCAGCCTTGCGGCCAACCTTGCCACGCCGCGCATCAGCCGGGCCAGCAGGCGCTGGCGATAGCCGGTGGCGGACAGCACCATGCCGGACAGGCGCTGGCCGTAGCGCAGGAAAAAGGCGCGCACCACGAAGCTGCCCATGCTGTGGCCGTACAGCACCAGCGGCGTCTGCGGATGCGCCGCCGCAGCATGATCGACCACCTCGCGCAGGTCGTCGACCACCAGCGCCCAGCCGTCGCGCGCGGCGAACCAGCCCGGCAGCGGCGCCTCGCGGCCATGACCGCGATGGTTGTGGGCGTAGACCTGGTAGCCGGCGGCGGCCAGCCGCCCGGCCAGCACGTCGTAACGCTCGGCGTGCTCGCTCATGCCGTGGGCAATCACCAGCACGCCGCGCGGCGCCTGCTGCGTCGGCCATGACATGCCATGGATTACGTGGCCATCGCTGGCTGTCAGCTGAAAAGGCTTCATCGCACCCCCTGCAAATAGGAAACATCCGGCGTACGGGCCGGCAAGGAAAATGGCCAGGGTTGGCCGCATCCTTGCCCGTCACCCGCGCCATGCGGCCGGACCATACCTACTATGCCATCGTGTCGGCATCCGCAGCCAGTGCGGCCGCAATGTCGCGGCTCAGGCCTGTAGCGGGGTGTGGTCGTAATTGCGGTTGATCAGCGAGGTCAGCACGTGGTCGCGCCAGGCGCCGTTGAGGAACAGGTAGTCGCGGGCGTGGCCCTCGATCTGGAAGCCCAGCCGCTTCAGGAGCGCGGCACTGCGCTCGTTCTCCGGCTGGTAGTTGGCCTGCACCCGGTGCAGCTTCAGCGTGCCGAAGGCAAAGGCGATCACCGCCTCCACCGCCTCGCGCATCAGGCCCTGGCCCTGGTGCGCGTGGTCGATGTTGTAGCCCAGGTGGCAGCCCTGGAACACGCCGCGGTTGATATTGGACAGGCTGACGGTGCCGATCACGCGGCCGGCTTCCTTCTCCGGCATCACCAGGAACAGCGCGCCGCGGCTATCCTTCCAGTCCATCTCGCGCTGGCGCATGCGCATCGCCCAGAACAGCTCGGTGTAGAACATCCCGCCCGGGGTCGGGTCCCAGGGTGCGAAGTGCTCGCGGTTGCGCACCTGGTAATCCAGCATGGCACGCGCCCACGCACTTTCCGCCGGCAACAGGTGCAGACGCGCGGTGCTGAGCGATGGCTGGGTGGTTGGCATGTCAGTACTCCGGAAAACGCAAGGAATGGGGAACAAGGTTGGCCGCAGGCCGCCGAAAGTGCGTCAGTATGCCATTGCCGGCGCCGCCCCGCATCCGTGGCGCAGACGACATGGACAAACGCCCGTACCGGGGTACGGGCGTTTGGCGGCAAGCGGTCAGGCTCAGGCTTGGCCGGTCAGTTTTTCCAGCGCTTCGCGGTACTTGGCGGCGGTCTTCTCGCGCACCTCCAGCGGCACGGCCGGGGCCGGCGCCTGCTTGTTCCAGCCGGAGGCTTCCAGCCAGTCGCGCACGAACTGCTTGTCGAAGGACGGCGGATTGCTGCCTTCGGCATAGCTGTCGGCCGGCCAGAAGCGGCTGGAATCCGGCGTCAGCGCCTCGTCCATCAGCGTCAGGGTGCCGTCTTCGTCGAGGCCGAACTCGAACTTGGTGTCGCAGATGATGATGCCGCGGCGGGCCGCGAATTCGGACGCGGTCTGGTACAGCAGGATGGCGGTGTCGCGCACCTTGGCCGCCAGCTCGGCGCCGACGATGGCCTCGCACTGCGCGAAGGTGATGTTCTCGTCGTGATCGCCCACCGCCGCCTTGGTCGACGGCGTGAAAATCGGCTCAGGCAGCTTGCCGGATTCCTTCAGCCCGGCCGGCAGCGCGATGCCGCACACGGTGCCGGACTTCTGGTATTCCTTCCAGCCGGAACCGGCCAGGTAGCCACGTACCACGGCTTCGATCATCACCGGCTTCAGGCGGCGGGCCACCACGCCACGACCGGCCACCAGCGGCAGGTCTTCCGCCGATACCACGTCTTCCGGCTTGTCGCCGGTGAGGTGGTTGGGCACCACGTCCTTCAGCGTCTCGAACCAGAAGTTGGAGATGGCGGTGAGTATCTGGCCCTTGCCCGGGATCGGGTCGTCCAGGATCACGTCGAACGCCGACAGGCGGTCGGAGGCGATCATCAGCATGCGCTTGTCGTCGATCTCGTACAGATCGCGCACCTTGCCGGAGTAGATTTTCTTCAGGCTGGTCAGTTGGGTCATGAGACTTCCTTCACAATGCAAACGGCGACGCCTTGTGGGCGTCGCCTGGATTCTTACAGGGTATCCTTCAGCGCACGCGCCTGCTCCAGCGCGTCGTCAACGTTGGCCGCGAGCACGGTGAAGTGCCCCATCTTGCGACCGGCACGCGCCTGTTTCTTGCCGTACAGGTGCAGGTGGGCGTTCGGTGCTTCCATCAGCACGTCCCACAGCGGCTCGCCGCCGGCGTCCGGCCACGCGTCGCCCAGCAAGTTGACCATCACCACCGGCGACAGCAGCCCGGTCTTGCCCGGCAACAGTCCGCACATGGCGCGCACCTGCTGCTGGTACTGGTCGGTGACGCAGGCGTCGATGGTGTAGTGGCCGGAGTTGTGCGGCCGCGGTGCGATCTCGTTGACCACCAGGCTGTCGTCGGCGAGCACGAAGAATTCCACCGCCAGCACGCCGACGTAGTCCAGCGCTTCGGCCAGTTTTACCGCGTAATCCTGTGCCTGTGCGGCCAGGGTCGGGCTGATGCGCGCCGGCACGATGGATTCGTCGAGGATGCCGTGCTTGTGGATGTTCTCGGCCACCGGGAACACCGCTACCTGCGCGCTGCTCACGCGGGTGACGATGGCGGACACTTCCAGCTTCAGGTCCAGCATCTTTTCCAGCACGCAGGCCTGGCCGCCGAGGTCGGCGTAGGCGGCGCGGGCTTCGTCGGCGGTCCTGACCCGCACCTGGCCCTTGCCGTCGTAACCGAGACGCGCGGTCTTGAGGATCCCCGGCAGGTAGGGCGCCAGCTCGACCTGGATGTCGGCGACGCTTTCGATGGCCAGATACGGCGCGGTCGGCAGGCCGGCCTTGCCCACCCAGCCCTTCTCGGCGATGCGGTCCTGGGCGATGGCCACGCAATCGCCGGACGGCGACACGCGGGTGCTCTTCGCCAGCTGGCGCATGGCGTCGGCGTTGACGTTCTCGAATTCGGTGGTCACCGCGGCACAGCTTGCGGCCAACGTTTGCAGCGCGGCGGCGTCATTGAACGGCGCGATGAGGTGCACGTCGGCAAAGTCGGCGGCCGGCGCGTTGGCGTCCGGGTCCAGCACGGTGACGCGGTAGCCCATGCGCTTGGCGGCGGTGACGAACATGCGGCCCAGTTGGCCGCCACCGAGGATGCCCAGCATCGCCGGGGGCAGGATGGCTCGCATCACTCCACCTCCGGCAGCGTCATCGCCAGCACGGCCTGTTCCTGTTGCTTGCGGAAGGCCTTCAGCTGCTCGGCCAGCTGCGGATTGCCGTTAGCCAGCATCGCCACCGCGAACAGTGCGGCGTTGGCGGCGCCGGCTTCGCCGATGGCGAAGGTAGCCACCGGAATGCCCTTGGGCATCTGCACGATGGACAGCAGCGAATCCTCGCCGCGCAGGTATTTGGACGGTACCGGCACGCCCAGCACCGGCACGTGGGTCTTGGCGGCCAGCATGCCCGGCAGGTGCGCGGCACCGCCGGCGCCGGCGATGATGGCCGTAAGACCACGCGCTTCGGCTTGTTCGGCGTACTGGAACAGCAGGTCAGGGGTGCGGTGCGCGGAAACGACGCGGGTTTCGAACGCGACACCGAAGTCCTTCAGCACGCGCGCGGCGTTCTGCATGACTTCCCAGTCGCTGTTGCTACCCATCACGATGCCAACTTCGATCATGGAGGTGGGTTCCATCTAGGGAGGGGAAAGCACGATTTTACCTGATTCGGCAAGGGCTTGCCGAGCTGACTTGCAGCCCATGCCCGCACCGTTGCCATAAAAAAAAGCGGCCGGCGGCCGCTTTTGACGTTTTCGGCATGCCGGCAGGCCGCCGCGTTACAGTTTTGCCAGCCGCTCGCGCGCCTTGGTCGCCGCCGCGCTGTTCGGGTACAGCTTGATCAGCTTGCGCAGGGTAACCCTGGCCTGGTCCTTCTGCTGCAGCTCGATCTGGTTTTCCGCCATCAGTCGCAGCGCCTCCGGCGCCCGCACATGCGCCGGAGACTGCTCGGCAAAGCGGCGGTGGATGTCGATGGCGGCGTCGTACTGCTTGAGGTAGGTGTGCGCCACGCCCAGCCAGTAGCTGGCTTCCTGCGCCTCGCTGTTGGCCGGGAACTTGTCCATCACCGCCTTCAGCTCCGGCACCGCGCGGGCGAAGTCGCGGTTGCGCAGCGTCGCCAGCGCCTTGTTCAGCGCGTCCTGCGCCGGGCTGACCAGCGGCGCCGCCGGGCTGGCGCCGGACTCCGCCTCGCTCGCCGCCGGGCTGCTGGCCGCCTGCTCCAGCTTGCCCAGGCGCAGGTCGAGATCGGTGTACAGGTCGTTCTGCCGCTTCAGCACTTCGCCCTGCTGGTGCTGCAGCATCTCGTTCTGGCCGCGCAGTGCCGCCATTTCGCTGCGCAGGGAGGCCACTTCCTTGACCAGGTCCAGCAGCCGCTCGTTGGACAGCCGCGCCTCGACCTCGCTCAGGCGCGCGCTGGTCTGCTGTTTGGCGGCATCCAGTTCGCGGCGGGTCTGTTCGATATCACTGGTGGTGGCGCAGGCGGCCAGCAGCAGGCTGGCGGCGGTAACGGGCAACAGGCGGGGCAAATTCATGGTGGCATCCTGAAAAACAGCGCGGGACGGCGTGGCGCCATCCCGCAGACGGTCAACACATTACTGCGGGTAGGCGAAGTCGGCACGGCGGTTTTCGGCATGGGCCGCTTCGCTATCCCCCTCGGCGCGCGGTTTTTCCTTGCCGAAGCTGACCGCCTCGATCTGTGCCGGCTTCACGCCCAGCACTTCCAGCGACTGCTTCACGCTTTCGGCACGGCGCTGGCCCAGCGCCAGGTTGTACTCGCGGCTGCCGCGGGCGTCGGTATTACCCTGCACCAGCACCTTGCTGCTGAAGCGGTTGAGGAAGGCGGCATTGCCTTCCACCACGCCGCGCTGGTCGTCCTTGACCACCGACTGGTCGAAGTCGAAGTACACGCTGTGGCCGTTGAGCAGCGCCTGCGCGCTGCGCTGGTCCGGCGCCGCCTTCACCGCCGCCGCCAGTTGCGCAGCACTGACACGGCCGCCCTGCAGTGCCGGCTCGCTGCCGGTGACATCGACGGTGGCGACGCTTGGTGCGCTCGGCGCGGTGGCGGCCGGGGCATTGCCGGCGACCGGCGCCTGGTTGCTGGCGCATGCGGCCAGCAGCGCCGCCGCGATAACGGCGATAAACGGTGATTTCTTCATTCGGCTCTCCTGTTTCGGAAGGGATGGACAGACTGGCAACATGATGCACGCAGCGCCGGCGCGGCATCAAGGATTGAATGGTCCCCAGGCCGGATCCTGCACCTGGCCGCCGAGGGTGCCCAGCCGCACGCGGCCGGGATAGGCGGTGGCGGCGGCGTACAGCACGCTGCGACCACCCTCCTCGCTGGCGTACAGCACCATCTTGCCGTTGGGGGCGAAGCTGGGCGATTCGTCGAAGGCGCTATTGCTGATCAGGCGGTTGTCGCCGCTGGCCAGATCGAGCAGCATCACCTTGAAACGGCCGCCTTCGCGCCGGACATAGGCGATCTGGCGCCCATCCGGAGAGAACGTCGGCGACACGTTATAGTTCCCCTCGAAGGTGACGCGGCGGGCGTTACGGCCGCCGTCCAGCGCCTGCACATACAGCTGCGGGCTGCCGCTGCGGTCGGACACGAACACGATCTGGCGCCCGTCCGGGCTGAACGCCGGCTCGGTGTCGATGGCGTCACTATAGGAAAAGCGCTGCACGCCGCCGCCGTCGGCATTGATCAGGTACACCTGCGAGTTGCCGCTGGTGGTCAGCACCACCGCCAGGCGCCGCCCGTCCGGGCTCCACACCGGCGCCGAGTTGCTGCCGCGGAAATTGGCCAGCACGCGACGCTGGCCGCTGACCAGATCCTGCACGTAGATCACCGGCTTTTGCTGCTCGAAGGAAACGTAGGCCAGGCGCGTGCCGTCCGGGCTCCACGCCGGCGACATGATGGGCTGGCGCGAGCGCAGCACCGTCTGCGCGCGGCGGCCGTCCATGTCGGCGATCTGCAGCCGGTATTCCTTGCCGCTCTGGGTGATGTAGGCGATGCGGCTGGAGAACAGGCTCTTCTCGCCCAGCAGCGCCTCGTACACCATGTCCGCCATGCGGTGCGCCATGTCGCGCAGCTGCTCCGGCGCCAGATCGAATTCCGCGCTCAGCTTCTGCTCGCGCGGGCTGACGGTGTCGACCCAGAACGTCAGCCGCACCCGCCCACCACCGAGACTGACCAGCTTGCCGTACACCACGGCGCGCGCGCCGCGCTGCTGCCACGCCGCCGCGTTCAGCTGCGCCGGCGCTGCCAGCGCGTCGCCGGCACCCGCCTCCAGCAGGCTGAAGGCGCCGGTCATCGCCAGATCGCTCTTCACCGTCGCGGTGATCGCCTCCGGCAGCAGGCTCTCGCCCTGCAGCGGCACGATCGCCACCGGGTAGCGGTTGCTGCCGCCACCGATCACTTCCACGCTGAGGTCGGCGCGGGCAAGGTTGGCCGCAGCGGTCATGCTCAGCAGCAGCAGGGCAAACAGGCGCGGCCAGAAGCCGGAAACGGTGGCGGACAAGGCATTACTCCTTAGGACGGAAAGACATGGTCACGCGCCGGTAGTCGGCAAACGCCGCGCCCTTGGGCAGCGGCGGGAAGCGGCGCATCTCGCGCACGGCGGCCTGCACCGCCTCATCGTACTGCGGGTTGCCGCTGCTGCGCAGCAGGCGGATCTGGCGCACTTCCAGCGACGGCAGGATCTCGATCTGCAGCACCACCTCCGGATTGCCTTTCAGCGCGTCGGGGATGGCCACGTAGGGGCGCACGCGGTTGCTCAGCGTCTGCGCGTACAGCGCCTTGGCATCGGCCACGCCGTGGCTGCTGCCGCCGGCGACGCCGCCCTGGCCGCCACGCTGACTCTGCTTGGCGTTACCGGGGCCGGGCGGCAGGTCCAGCTCCGCCAGCAGGTCCTTATCCGCGGCAGGCGCCGGCTTGGCTGCGGGTTTGGCGGCCGGTTTGGCGGCGGGCACGCTGGTCTTGGCCGGCGCAGGCACCGCCTTGGCGGTCTTGGCCGTCACCTTCTCCGGCACTTTTTCCGCCGGCTTGGGCCTGGACGGTGGCTTTTCCGCGGCCACCGGAGGCGGCGCTTTGTGCTGCGGCAGCGGGCGGCTGGCCTTCAGCTTGATGTCGGCATCGGCCAGCAAGGGGGTGGCGGCCTGCGCCACCGTCGCAGCCGGCGGGGCGGCACGCACTTTCGGCGCCGGGGTCGGCGCCGCCGGCGCACCGCCGGCCCACAATTCCACCGCCAGCGGTGGCGGCGTGTACACCGGCGCCGGCGCG
This sequence comes from Vogesella fluminis, assembly GCF_014652335.1. Classification (GTDB taxonomy): domain Bacteria; phylum Pseudomonadota; class Gammaproteobacteria; order Burkholderiales; family Chromobacteriaceae; genus Vogesella; species Vogesella fluminis. Next base: position 67,957 of record NZ_BMYP01000012.1, read on the forward strand.
TACAGCCACCACAGCGGCAGCAGCACCACCAGATGCAGCAGCAACGACATGCCCCACGCGCCGTAACCGATGGCGCCCGTCTGCGGCGACATCAGTTGCCCTGCCGTACCGTCAGCGCGACGCGGGTGATGCCGGCCTGGTGCAGGCGGTCGGCCACCTTCACCACTTCGCTGTACTTGAGATCGCGGTGCGCGGTGACCACCACCGGGCGGTTGTCGCGCAGCCGCGCCTTGACCTCGGCCACCAGCGCGTCAAGGTTGGCCGCAGGCGCGCGCTTGCCGCCCTCGCCCAGCAGGTAGCGGCCGTCGGCCTCGATGCTGATTTCCAGCGGCGTGCTGTCCACCTGCGCCGCGCGGGTGACGCTGGGCACCTCGATCACACCGGGGGTGAACATCGGCGCCGTCACCATGAAGATCACCAGCAGCACCAACATCACGTCGATATAGGGCACCACGTTCATCTGGTTCATCATTCGGCGCGGGCGTCGCTGCAGCATTGGACATTCCTGTGGCTAGAAGGGGCAGCCGGTACGGCCGGTCGCCGGAGAAACGGGTAACAACAGACCGCCGCGGCACGGCAACAGTTCCGCGGCGCCGGCATCAGCGGCGGGTGAGCAGGGTCATGCCGTCGCCGATCGGCAGCACCGACATCACCACCCGCGGGTCGTGTTTCAGGCTGGCATTGAAGTCCTGCATCGCCCGTACTGCCGGCGGGTCTCCCGGCTTGGGACTGACCACACGACCGTTCAGGAAAATATTGTCGACCGCGATCACGCCACCGGGGCGCACCAGCTGCAGGCAGGCTTCATAGTACTGCGGGTAGCTGGTCTTGTCGGCGTCGATGAAGGCGAGATCGAAGCTGCCGGCCTGGCCGTCGTCCAGCAGCATCTGCAGTGTCTGCACCGCCGGCTGCACGTAGAGCGCGATGCTGTCCTCGACCCCGGCCTGGCGCCAGTAGTCGCGGGCGATGGTGGTGAATTCGACGCTCATGTCGCAGGCCACGGTACGGCCCTGCTCGCCCATGGCCAGCGCCACGGTCAGCGCGCTGTAGCCGGTGAACACGCCGATCTCCAGATAGCGGCGCACGCCGAGCAGCTTGACCAGCCAGGCGAGGAACTGCCCCTGTTCCGGGGAAATCTGCATCTTGGCCATGCGGTGGGTGGCGGTGAACTCGCGCAGCGCGGTCTGCACCGGGTGCTCGGTGACGCCGATCTGCAGCAGGTAGGCGGCAAGCCGGTCGTCAACGGCGATGGTCGTGCGGGTCATGCTTTACTCCAGAAAAGCACAACGCCCTTGCGGGCGTTGGTCTGCGATGCGGCAAGGGCCGCTCAGTCCGGCTGGTACACGTACGGCTTCTGCGGCACCTTGGACGCGTTCCAGCGACGCAGGTCCTCCAGATCCAGCTTGCGATCCCACCAGGTCAGGCGCAGCTCGCGGCGTTCGCTCTCTACCTGCGGGTTTTTCGCCAGGAAATCATTCATGAAACGGGTGAATTCGGACTGGTACATGGTATGCCCCCGGAAATAATGGCGTCGATTGTACTGCAAAACGGCGCCGTGTTCAGCTGCCGGCGACATGGTGACCATCTGCCAGCCGCCAGCGGAACACCGTGCCGGTCAGCAGCAGACCCAGCAGCAGCAGCCATACCAGCAGCAGCGGCAGCCACAGCGAAAGGCGGCAATCGCTGCCGCGCAGCGGCCGCTGCAGGCCGAGCCAGTAGCGCTGTTCGCCGACAATCACCACCTCGCGCACCTGCAGCATCGCCGGCCACGCCACCGCCGGATGCGGGTTGCCCATCAGCTGCAGTGCGCGGCCGGTGTCCGACTCCTCCTCCGTCTGTGGCGACAGCCAGCGCTGCGGCCGCAGCCACAGCGCGATGAAGCGCCGGTCACCGGCGCGCGCCAGCGGATAGATGCTCAGCAATTGTGCCTGCCCGTCCTCGTCCTGCCACAGCTGCACCTGCGGCTGGCCCTGGCGCAGGCGGCCAAGGTTGGCCGCAACCGCAGGCTGCCGTGCCAGATCCGGCTCCGGCACCACATCGGCACCGAGGCGCAGCGGCACCACCTGCGTCACCAGCAGGCCGTCCTCGCTGTCGCGCAGCAGCGCCACCCGCTCCAGCGCCGGAAAGCGCTGCAGCACCATGCCCGCCTGCCAGGCCGGGATCTGCTCGCCGGGCGTGTCGGCGAACTGCTGCGCCAGCTCCAGCAAGTGCTGGTGCAGCTGTAACAGGTCGCGCGTCAGCAGCGCCGACTGCTGCTGCGCCTGCCGCTGCAGCGCCTGCTCGGCGTCGGCGCGGCTGGCCTCCAGTGCCAGGAAGCCGCTGCCGAGTACCAGTACCAGCCAGCCCAGCAGCAGCAGGGCCAGCTGCACGCTGCGGCCAACCCTGGCCAGCGGCGCGCTCAGAGCAGGAACTCCCGCTTGTCGTGCTGCTCGATCAGCAGCCGCCACGCCTGCATCAGCTTCTGCAGTTTGTTGTTGGCCGGCGCCATCTGCCGCACTTTTTGCAGGTAGTCGTAGGCCTGGCGCACGTGGCTTTCATGCCAGCCCTTGAGGTGCACCTGGGCAATGACGGCGTTGACCAGGTTCAGCATCAGCTGGATGCTGTCCGGCATCTCCTGCAGCGCCTGCCGGAACATGGCGATCGCCTTGTCGTGCTCGCCGGCCTGCGCCTCGCGCACCGCCTTGTTGTTGAGGTCGACCATGCCCTGCACGTTGTGCATGATCAGGTCGGCGCCGGCGTCGGCCATGCCCAGCTGGTCGAACATGCTCGACAGCCGCTGCAGCAGCTGCTCATTGTCGTGGTTGTTGCGGATCAGCTGGCCGGCGACGCCGTCGCCCATCGCCTTCTGCCCCTGCGCGTAACAGGTGCGCGCGAATTCCATCTTTTCCTCGGCCGACAGCTTGTCCAGCTGTGGCAGGCGCTCGGCGGCGGACTGCAGCAGTTTTTCCGCCTGCTGCTTGTTGCCGCTGTGCTGCTGGATCTGGCTGTCGAGCACATCGGCCATCCACTCGCCTTCCGGCTTGTACTTGTAGTCGCGGCGCAGCGAGGCCAGCGTCTTCATCGCCTCGCCCTTGTCGCCGCAGGCCAGCTGCGTGCGCGCCAGCGTCGCGTACAGCACCGGGTTGCGGTGCCAGCTGGCCTTGGACAGCTCCAGCGTGGTGCCGTAGGCGTCCTTCGCCTGCGCCAGATCGCCGTTTTCCAGCGCCACCTCGGCCAGCGCCTTGTGGCGGCGCACGGTCGCCGGCGACAGCTCGGTGGCGCGCTTGAGGGTTTCCTGTGCCTTGTCCAGCTCGTGGTTGTCCTGGTACAGCCTGGCCAGCCAATCATAGGCCTCCATCACGTGCTCGTTTTCCGTCACGATGTGGTGGAACATCGCCAGCGCCGGCTCCACCTGTTTCAGCGAGGCCAGCGACTTGGCCATCCCCAGCTGTGCCCACGGCAGCTCGCGGATCTTCAGCACCTGCTGGTACAGCGCGCGGGCGGTGTCGTAGTCGCCGATCTTCAGGCTCAGGCTGCCCTTCAGCTTCATGAAGTCGAGGGTGAACTCGCTGCGCTCGCCGATCTTCTTGTTGCAGGCGTCGATGGCGGCCAGGTACTCGTGGTTCATCAGCGCCTCGTCGACGAAACGGAAGGCGTCGCGGCGGCGCATCGCGCGTTCCAGCCGCTCGGCCAGCACCTCGCCGGTGAACGGCTTCAGCAGGTAGTCGTCCGGCACCAGCTCGGCGGCGGAGATCACCTTGGCCGCACGGCGCTCGCCGCTGACGATCATGAACACGCAGGACTGCTTCAGCAGGTTGCGCTCCTTCGCCTCCTCCAGCAGGTACAGGCCGTCGTTGCCGTTGCCGAGGTCGAAATCGCACAACACCACGTCGAAGTCGTAGCGCATCAGCTTCACCAGTGCGTCACCGGCCTTGCCGGCGTATTCCACCTTCTCGGCACCGAACGAGGCCAGCGTCATCGCCAGCGCACGCTGCATCTCCGGCACGCTGTCGACGACCAGGAACTGCTTCTTGGCGTAGGGATTGTTGTACTCCTTGCGGTGCCCGCTTTTCTGCACGCCGGAAATGGCGTTGAAGGTCGAGGTGTGGATCGGCTGCTCGCTCATGCTCTGAATTCCCTTTTGCCGCCGTGGCGGAGCGCGCTTACTGCGCGCTGAGTTTGTCTTTGGCGTAGCGCAAATCCAGCCACTTGATGCCGTGCTCGGCAAAATTGATCTGCAGGCGCACATCATCACCGGCGCCCTCGGCATTGATCACCACGCCGTCGCCGAACTTGGTGTGATGCAGACCCTGCCCCATCTTCCAGCCGCCAAGGTTGGCCGCAAGCGGCGCCGCTGCGATGCGGCCCTGTGCGTACGCGTTGCGCACCGGCGCCGCCGCTGTTTTAACGGTAGCAGACAATACTTGTAACAGCTCGGCGGGCAGTTCGTCGACAAAGCGCGAGCGGATCGGGTAGCGGCTCTGGCCGTGCAGCATGCGGCTTTGCGCGCAGGACAGGTACAGCCGCTTGCGCGCGCGCGTCATCGCCACATACATCAGCCGCCGCTCCTCCTCCAGTCCCTTGCCGTCGTTCATGCTGTTCTCGTGCGGGAACAAGCCCTCTTCCAGCCCGCCGACGAACACGGCGTCGAACTCCAGCCCCTTGGCCGCGTGCACCGTCATCAGCTGCAGCGCGTCGGCGCCGGCGTCGGCCTGGTGGTCGCCGGCTTCCAGGCTGGCCTGGGTCAGGAATTCGATCACCGCCATCGCCGGCTCCTGCGGCAGGAAGCCCAGCGCCGCGTTGACCAGTTCGTCGAGGTTGGCGAGGCGTTCCTCGCCATCCTTCTTGTCGGCTTCGTACATCGCGCGCAGGCCAGAGGCGTCGATGATCAGGCTGATGGTTTCCGCCAGGCTCAGCGCCTCGCAGCGCTGGCGCAGGCTGTCGATCAGGCGCACGAACTCGGCCAGCTTGCCGGCGGTGCGGCCGCCGCCGGCGCCGCACAGCGCCTGCCACAGGCTGACACCCTGCTCGCGGCTGGCGGTCTGCAGGTTTTCCACGCTGCGCGCACCGATGCCGCGCGCCGGCACGTTGATCACGCGCAACAGCGCGTTGTCGTCCTCCGGATTGGCCACCAGCCGCAGATAGGCCAGCGCGTGCTTGATCTCCTGTCGCTCGAAGAAGCGCAGCCCGCCGTAGATGCGGTAGGCGACGCCACTTTGCACCAGCACGTGTTCCAGGATGCGCGACTGCGCGTTGGAGCGGTACAGCACCGCCATGTCGGCCAGGTTCCAGCCGTCGCGCGCCAGCGCCCTGACCTCGTCGACGATGAACTGCGCCTCTTCGCCGTCGGAGTAGGCCTCGTACAGGCGGATCTTGTCGCCGGGGCCGGCGTCGGTCCACAGGCTCTTGCCGAGGCGGCCGTCGTTGCGCTCGATCAGCGCGTTGGCGGCATCCAGGATGGTGCCGGCGGAGCGGTAGTTCTGCTCCAGCCGGATCGGGCCAGTCACACCGTAATCGGACAGCAGCGCGCGCATATTGCCGACCTCGGCGCCGCGGAAGGCGTAGATCGACTGGTCGTCGTCGCCGACCGCGAACAGCGCGTTGTCCGGCCCGGCCAAGAGCTTCAGCCACGCGTACTGCAGGCGGTTGGTGTCCTGGAACTCGTCCACCAGCACGAAGCGGAAGCGGTTGCGGTAGTGCTCGGACAGCGCCGCATTGCGGCTGAGCACCTCGTAGCTGCGCAGCAGCAGCTCGGCGAAATCGACCACCCCCTCGCGCTGGCACTGCGCGTCGTAGGCGGCGTACAGCTCGATCAGCTTGCGGGTGTAGGGGTCGTGCGCCGACAGCTCGCCGGCGCGCACGCCGGATTCCTTCTGGCTGTTGATGAACTGCTGCACCGCCTTGGGCGGGAATTTTTCGTCGGAGATGTCCAGGCTTTTCAGCAGGCGCTTGATCGCCGACGACTGGTCGCCGGAGTCGAGAATCTGGAAGGTCTGCGGCAGGCCGGCGTCGCGGTAGTGCACGCGCAGGAAGCGGTTGCACAGGCCGTGGAAGGTGCCGATCCACATCGTCTTGACGTTGACCGGGATCATCGCCGCCAGCCGCGTCTGCATCTCGCGCGCCGCCTTGTTGGTAAAGGTCACTGCCAGCACGCCGGCCGGGCTGGCCTGCCCGGTCTGCAGCAGCCAGGCGATGCGCGTGGTCAGCACCCGCGTCTTGCCGCTGCCGGCGCCGGCCAGCACCAGCGCGCTCTTGGCGGGCCAGGTGACGGCGGAGAGTTGTTCGGGATTGAGACCGGCGAGCAGATCGTTATTCATGGGGCAGGCTTCGAGGTGACGCGCAAAACGCCGATTCTACACCAGCACCCGCTACCGCAAGGTTGGCCGCAACGCATTGCGGCCAACCTTGTGGCTGCAGCCCTGCTCAATGGGTATGGAAAAAGCCGTCATGACCGGCGGCGGCGGTATCCGGTACGCCCTGCCGCCGGTTGCGGATGCCGTCCCATACCTTTTCGTGGAAGTAGTAGGCAACGGTATTCACCAGCGGCTCCACCAGGGCCAACAGGCTGGCAATGCCGAAACTGCCGGTCAGCAGCCAGGCGACCGTGAACGCCACGCTGAAGTGGCAAATGGCGAAAGTGATGGTCTTGAGCATGACGGCCTCCCGGCGGGCTGACTATGGAATACAGTGTACATGATAGTCATTCTCATTTTGTGTGCAAAATTGAATGTTTTTAGCACGCTGATAGTCCCTTGCAGCAAAGGGCATGCCGCCGGACAGGCGTCCCCCGTCACCCGCCAGAAAAAACGGCAAGCCGCCGGCTTGCCGTTGTGACCTGCGGGGACGCGCTGCCGCTACACGCGCTGATCCATGTCTAGCGCCGGGGTGCCCGGACAAAGCTGCGCCACCACCTTGGCCGGCACACCGGCCACCGTGGTGTGCGCCGGCACGTCGTCCAGTACCACGCTGCCGGCGCCGACCTTGGCACAGTCGCCGACGCGGATGTTGCCCAGCACCGAGGCGCCGGTGCCCAGCATCACGCCGTCGCCGATTTTCGGGTGGCGGTCGCCGCGCTCCTTGCCGGAGCCGCCCAGCGTCACGCCGTGCAGGATGGACACGTTGTTACCGATCACCGCCGTTTCACCGACCACCACGCCGGTACCGTGATCCAGCATCACGCCGTGGCCGATGCGCGCCGCCGGGTGGATATCGGCACTCATGACTTCGGAGATGCGGTTTTGCAGGAAATACGCCAGTGTCTTTCTGTCCTGCTGCCACAGCCAGTGGGTGATGCGCTGGCTCTGCAGCGCATGGAAACCCTTGAAATACAAGAGCGGCGTGGAATAGCGGTCGCAGGCCGGATCACGCTCGTAGCAGGCGCTGATGTCGGCGCGCATCGCGCGGCTGATCTGCGGATCGGCGGCCAGCGCCTCGCGGAACAGCTCCAGCAGCGCGCGGGCGTCCATCACCGGGCTGGCCAGCTTGCTGGACAGGTGGAAGGCCAGCACGTCTTCCAGCGTGCCGTGCCGCAATACCGTCATGTGCAGGAAGCTGGCCAGCAGCGGTTCGTCACGCACCGCCTGTTCGGTTTCCTGCAGGATGGCGAGCCACAGGGCATCGCCGTTTGCTTCAGACATTCATTGCTCCTTGCGGCCAACCCTGACCGCGGTTCCGTACGTGCCTACAGCAGTACCACGTCGAACTGTTCCTGGCTGTAGGTGGCCTCCACCGACAGCGAGATCGGCTTGCCGATGAAGTCGATCAGCATGGCCAGGCTCTGCGATTCCTCGTCCAGCAGCATGTCGATCACGCTCTGCGACGCCAGGATGCGGAAGCCCTTGGCCTCAAAGCGGCGCGTCTCGCGCACGATCTCGCGCTGGATCTCGTAACACACCGTCTGCGCGGTCTTGATCTCGCCGCGGCCCTGACACACCGGACACGACTCGCACAGCACGTGCGCCAGGCTCTCGCGGGTGCGCTTGCGCGTCACCTCCACCAGCCCCAGGCTGGTAAAGCCGTTCAGCGTCACGCGGGTGCGGTCGCGCGCCAGCGCCTTGGCCAGCTCGGCCAGCACCGCATTGCGGTGCTCCTCGCTGTCCATGTCGATGAAATCGACGATGATGATGCCGCCGAGGTTGCGCAGCCGCAGCTGGCGCGCCAGCGCCAGCGTCGCCTCCAGGTTGGTCTTGTAGATGGTCTCGTCGAAGTTGCGGTTGCCGACGAAACCGCCGGTGTTGACGTCGATGGTGGTCATCGCCTCGGTCTGGTCGATGATCAGATAGCCGCCGAACTTCAGGTTGACGCGGCGCGACAGCGCCTTCTCGATCTCGGTCTCGATGCCGTGCAGCTCGAACAATGGCCGCTCGCCGCTGTAGCGCTCGATCTTGGCCACCGCCGACTGCACATAGGCTTCGGCGAATTCCACCATCTTGCCGTAATTCTCGGTGGAGTCGACGATCACCTTTTCGGTGTGATCACTGACCATGTCGCGCAGCACGCGCACCGCCAGTGGCAGGTCTTCGTACAGCAGGCTTTGCGCCGGCAGGTGCTGCGACTTGTGGCGGATGTCGGCCCACAGCTTGGACAGGTAGCCGATGTCGGCGCCCAGCTCTTCATCGGTAGCGGTTTCGGCGCTGGTGCGGATGATGTAGCCCCGTGGCGCACCCTCCGGCAGCAGCTTTTCCAGCCGCGCTTTCAGGCTCTGGCGGTCGGCGTCCTGCTCGATCTTCTGCGAGATGCCGATATGCTCTTCCTGCGGCAGGTGCACCAGGAAGCGCCCGGCCAGGCTGATCTGGGTGGACAGCCGCGCGCCCTTGGTGCCGATCGGGTCCTTGATCACCTGCACCAGCACGGTCTGGCCCTCGAACAGCATCTTCTCGATGCGCTGCGGCTCGGACGGGTGCTGGCGCTGTTCCAGCACGTCGGCGATGTGCAGGAAGGCGGCGCGCTCCAGGCCGATCTCGATGAAGGCGCTCTGCATGCCCGGCAGCACGCGCTTGACCTGACCCAGATAGATGTTGCCGACAATGCCGCGGCTGGCGGAACGCTCGATGTGCAGCTCCTGCACGATGGCGTCTTCCAGCACCGCGACCCGGGTTTCCTGCGGTGTGATGTTGACCAGGATCTGCTCTTTCGGGCGCGGCAGATCGCGTGGCAGGGGAATCGGTTGTTGCAGCATGGTGGCCTTTCGCGCTCAGGGCAGGGTGATGTCAAAGGCCGCCAGCAGTTGCGCGGTTTCAAAGACGGGCAGACCGACGACGCCGGTGAAACTGCCGGAGATGTGCTGCACGAACACCGAGGCCTTGCCCTGAATACCATAGGCACCGGCCTTGTCGAATGGTTCGCCGGTATCGAGGTAGCGCTCGATCTCGGCGTCGCTCAGCGGCTTGAAGGTGACGTCGGTGCTGCTGGTGGCGATTTCGGTGCGCTCGCCCTCGCGGATCGCCACGCTGGTCAGCACCTGATGGGTACGCCCGGAAAAGGCACGCAACATGCGGAAGGCATCGTCGGCATCGGTCGGCTTGCCGAAGATCTCGCCGTCCAGCACCACGGTGGTATCGGCGGCCAGCAGCGGCCGCGACGGCAGCCCCAGTGCCAGCGCCACGCTCCAGCCGGCGGCGGCCTTTTCCGCAGCCAGACGCCGGGTATAGGCGGCGGCGTCCTCGCCCGGCAGCACCGTCTCGTCGACGTCGGCATGCACGCGCTCCAGCTGGAAACCAAGTTGTTCGAGGATCTCGCGGCGACGCGGGCTGCCGGAGGCCAGATAAAGACGGATCTTTCGGGAATTCATGAACGGGCAATCTGCAAGAGGGAAACGCAATGAACACAAGATTACCAGAGCAGGCCTGCGCCGGATATGTTGGCCGCAAGCAGAACGCCATCCGATACAGGCGATCATCAGCTACATGCCATGCCGCTTTAATGGTCTAATCTTGGCTTTTGCCCTGCTGATGACAGAACGCTACGACATGCTGCGCCTGTTCCTGATCTGCTGCCTGTTCGCCGCCGGAGTCCATGCCGACACGGTACGGCTGGCCGTCGGCCTTGCCAAACCGCCGTACATCGAGGCGGGGGGCAGGAGCGGGCTGGAGGTAACGCTGGCGCTGGCCACGCTGCGGCTGGCCGGCCACCAGCCACAGGTGGTGCAGTTGCCGCAGGCACGCGGACTGGCGATGCTGGATCGTGGCTACGTCGATGCCATGCTGACGCTGGTGCCGGGAGTACTGGCCGGGATCTGCTACTCGCAGCCGCTGCTGTACTACCGCAACCGCGCCATCGTGCTGCAGGGCAGCGGCATCGTGCTGACGCAATTGTCGCAGCTGGCGCAATACCGGGTGGCGGCATTCCAGAATGCGCGCCAGCTGCTGGGCGACGGGTTCCGCCAGGCCGTGGCACGCTCGCCCGGCTATACCGAACTGGGCGACCAGGACATCCAGAACAGGATGCTGTTCAATCGCCGCACCGATGTGGTGGTCGGCGACGAGCTGATCTTCCACGCCAACCCGACACAGCGCGATCTCAACAACCGCAGCCAGCCCGTCATCAGCTACGCGCTGTTTCCCAGCTCGCCGCGCCATGTCGGCTTTCGCAGCGAACGGCTGTGCCGGGATTTCGACCGTGCGCTGCTGCAGCTGAAAGGCAGCGGCGAGTACGAACGCATCCAGCAGTCCTACCGCGACAAGTACCGGCTGCCGCGCAATTAGCGTTTGGCGGCGCGCGCCAGCTGGTTCAGCACCTGCGACGCGGCAAACAGGCCGAAGCTGGCGGTCACCACCATGCTGGCGCCAAAGCCGGCGCAGGACAGCCCCTGCGGCCCGCGCGCCGCGTCCATGTCGCAGGCCGCCGCCTGCGGATACACCAGCGGCTCGGTGGAGTACACGCACGGCACCCCCAGCTTCTTGCCCGGCTCGCGCGTGAAACCATGGTTGCGGCGCAGGTTGTAGCGCAGCTTGGACAGCAGCGGGTCTTCCGTCACCTGCGACAGATCCGCCAGCGCGATGCGCGACGGGTCCATCTGGCCGCCGGCGCCGCCGGAAACCACGAACTTCTGCCGTCGCCGCACGCACCAGGCCGCGATCGCGGTCTTGATCTTCAGGCTGTCGATGCAGTCGATGATGTAGTCGTAGCCCTGCCCCAGCAGCTGTTCCAGATTGTCCTCGGTGACGAAGTCTTCCACCTCGGTCACCACGCAGGCCGGGTTGATGGCGCGCACGCGCTCGGCCAGCGCAGTGACCTTGGCCATGCCGTAGTACGGGTCCAGCGCCGGCAGCTGGCGGTTGGTGTTGGATTCGGCGATATTGTCGAGGTCGATCAGCGTCAGCTGGCCGATGCCGCTGCGCGCCAGCGCCTCCACCGCCCACGAGCCGACGCCGCCGACGCCGATCACGCAGACGTTGGCCGCAGCAAAACGCTGCAAGGCCGCGTCACCATACAAACGGGCAATACCGCCAAAGCGGCGTTCCAGATCGGCACTCATCTTCGCTCGACAATCATCAGGAAAAACGGCCAAGCATACCGAAAACACCCCCCGGCTGCCAAGGCGGCAGCCGCCGCCGCAATCCGTCCTTGCCAGGACAAGACATTGATCTACCATGAAAATTCTGCCACCCGCATCCTGTGGGCGGCGCCGACAACCGGGAGATTGCGCATGAAGTTGCCGCGTTTTGACATCGATCTGGACAAGCACTACAAACCCACAGTGGTCATTGCCTGCCCGCAGTGCAGCCACCAGACCCGCCAGCACCTGGCCAGCCTGGTCCCCGACCAGCCGCTGCGCTGCAGCTGCGGCGCCGACATCAGCATGCCCGGCAGCACACTGGCTGCCGCCCGGCAACAGGCCGATGCCATCAAGGCCGCCTACCACGTTCGCTGACCCCGCGCGGAACACACTGATCCGAAATAGCCCTCTACAGGCTCGATGACGGCTGGCACAATCGTGTCATTGCCGATCAACCCCGACACGGCAGCCCCACGGCTGCCGTGTGTCATTGGAGCCCGCCATGCCCGTGCTTGACGTCCGCAGCGACACCGTCACCCAGCCCACCCTCGCCATGCGCCAGGCCATGTTCGACGCCGTGGTCGGCGACGACGTCTACGGCGACGACCCCACCGTGCGCGAGCTGGAAACGTTGGCCGCAGGCATTCTCGGCAAGGAAGCCGCGCTGTTCGTGCCGTCCGGCAACTTCGGCAACCAGCTGGCGCTGTACACCCACTGCCAGCGCGGCGACGAAGTGATCCTCGGCGACGACTGCCACATCGTGTGGCACGAAACCGGCGGCGCCGCGGTGATCGCCGGCGTGCAGCTGCGCACCATCGCCAGCGCCGACGGCATGTTGCGCGCCGACGAGGTGAAAAAACGCATCCGTGTCGGTGACGACATCCACTGGCCGCGCACCGGCCTGATCTGCGTCGAAAACGCGCACAGCAACGGCCGCGTCATTCCGCTGGCCGACATGGCGGCAGTGTGGAATGTCGCGCAGCAGCACGGCGTGCCGGTGCACCTGGACGGCGCGCGCGTGTTCAACGCCGCCGTGCACCTGGGCTGCGAGGTGCGCGACATCACCCGCTACAGCGACACGGTGATGTGCTGCCTGTCCAAAGGCTTGGCCGCACCCATCGGCTCCATCCTGGCTGGCCCGGCCGCCTTCATCGCCCGCGCCCGCAAGAACCGCAAACTGCTGGGCGGCGGCCTGCGCCAGGCCGGCGTGCTGGCCGCGCCGGGCATCCTGGCACTGACCGAGATGGTGACCCGCCTGCCGGAAGACCACGCCAACGCCCGCTATCTGGCCGAACAGCTGGCTGCCCTGCCCGGCATCAGCGTCAATCTGGATGACGTGCACATCAACATGGTGTGGTTCCGCCTGCCGGACACGCTGGACAGCGGTACGCTGATGGCGGCGCTGGCCGATGCCGGCATCAAGGCCAACGGCCCCGAGCACGGCCTGATGCGGCTGGTGACACACTGGCAGATCGGCCGCGCCGACATCGACCGCATCGTCGCCGTATTCGCCAGCGTGCTGGCGGCATGACGCTCACCCTCGCGCTGGCGCTGTTTGCAGCCGCGTTCGCCGCCGGCGCGCTCAACGCCGTCGCTGGCGGCGGCACGCTGCTCACCTTCCCGGCACTGGTTGCCGCCGGCCTGCCACCCATCGTCGCCAACGCCACCAGCTCGGTGTCGCAGTGGCCGGGCTACGTCGCCAGCAGCCTCGCCTTTCGCCGCGAGCTGCGCGGCCAGCGCCAGTTTGCCGGCATGAGCGTGGCCAGCCTCGCCGGCGGGCTGGCCGGCGCCTGGCTGGTGACGGTGGTGTCGCCGCGGCTGTTCGACGTGCTGATCCCGTGGCTGATCCTGCTCGCCACCGCCATGTTCGCCTGCAGTGCCACCCTCACCCGCTGGATGGGCCGGCACGCGGCCAACGCCCACCGCAGCCGCAACGGGCTACTGGCCGGGCAGCTGCTGGTATCGGTGTATGGCGGCTTCTTCGGCGGCGGCATGGGCATCATGATGCTGGCGCTGTACAGCCTGTTCGCGCTGGACACGCTGACGCGCATGAATGCGCTGAAAACCTGGCTGTCGGTCGTGATCTCCGGCGTGGCGGTGGTGACCTTCATCGTCGCCGGCATCGTCGACTGGCCTGCCGCGCTGGTGATGCTGGCAGGCACCATCGCCGGCGGCGTGGCCGGCGCCCGCCTCGCCCGCCGCCTGCCAGCGATCTGGCTCAAGCGCGTGGTGGTGGCGCTGGGCAGCGCGCTGACGCTGGCGTTTTTCTGGAAGGTGTACGGCTGAGGCTGCGGCCAACGTTGGCCGCAACCATCACGCGTTAGCCGCGTCACGCTCGGCAAACACCTCCTTGGCCGCCAGCACGCCGTTGATGGCGGCCGGGAAGCCGGCGTACACCGCCATCTGCGTCAGGATGGCGATCACCTCGTCGCGGCTGCAACCCACATTCAGCGCGCCATGCAGGTGCACCTTCAGCTGCGGCGTGGCATTGCCCAGTGCCGCCAGCGCGGCCACGGTGGCGATCTCGCGCTCCTTCAACGTCAGCACCTCGTCCTGGTATACCTCGCCGAACGGGAAGGCGATGGTGTACTGCGCCAGGTCAGGCGCCACGTCCTGCAGGGCCGCGATCACACGCTCGCCGGCCTGGCCGTCCACCTGCTGCAAGCGCGCCCAACCGCGCCGGTACGCCGAATCCGCCTCCACGGCAGGCGGCATCGGCGGTACCACATGTGTCACCCAGTGCTGCACCAACCGCGTCAGCCCCCGCGCCTGATAGGCGCAGCTATGTTCGGCAGCGTGATGGGCGGCGAAAGCCGCCTCGTCACGAAAGCTTTCGATCAGAAAAAACTGCTGCGGCTGCTTGCGATCCTGCTGCAGCTCGAAGCGCAGGCAGCCGGGCTCGCGCCGCGCATGCCAGCACAGCTGCTGCAACGCCTGCAGCGCGTCGTGCGGTGTGACCTCCGGATTGGTTTCCAGCTGGGCAATGACTTGATAGGCAAGTGGCGGCATCACGATATTCCTTGGCAAGGGGTCTGGCTGCCTTGGGCAGCGGGAACACGCAGCCTACGGCGCCGGATTCCATGCAACAATCCACCTTATCTTTCATGGTTTGATGAGCTTTATTCACCAATGACACCGCCGCTTGCCGAACTGTTTGCCTTTGCCTGTGTGGCGCGCCACCGCAGCTTCCGCGCGGCGGCGCTGGAGCTGGGCGTGACACCATCCGCCCTCAGTCACAGCCTGCGCCAGCTGGAGACGCGGCTGCAGGTGCGGCTGCTGCACCGGACCACGCGCAGCGTCACCGCCACCGAGGCCGGCGAGGCCCTGCTGGCGCAGCTGATACCGGCGCTGGCGCAGATCGGCGGCGCGCTGGAGTCGGTCAACGATTACCGCGCCCAGCCGCAGGGCCAGCTGCGACTGAACGTGCCGCGCACCGCCGCCTACCTGCTGCTGATGCCGCTGCTGCCGGCCTTCCTGCAGCGCTATCCGCACATCAGGCTGGATCTGGTATGCGATGACAAGCTGGTGGACATCGTCAGCAGCGGCTTCGACGCCGGCATGCGCTTTGGCGAGACCCTGGCGGCCGACATGGTGGCCGTACGCGTCGGCCCGCCGATGCGCTTTGCCGTGATTGCCAGCCCCGGCTATCTAGCTCGGCACGGTACGCCGCAGCACCCGGCCGAGCTAGCGCAGCACAACTGCATCCGTCACCGCTTCGACGATGGCGCGCTGTATGCGTGGGAACTGGCAAAGGATGGCGAGGCGCTGCAGATCCAGCCCGACGGCCAGCTGACACTGGGCGAACAGCCGCTGATGGTGGNCAGCTGACACTGGGCGAACAGCCGCTGATGGTGGAGGCGGCTGCCGCCGGGCTGGGCATTGCCCTGGTGTTTGAAGGCTATGCCGCAACGGCATTGGCAGACGGCCGGGTGACGCGCATTCTGGCCGACTGGTGTCCGGCGATGCCGGGGCTGCATCTGTATTACCCCAGCGGTCGCCACCTGCCGCTGGCGATGCGGCTTTGGATCGACCATCTCAGGGCGGCGCTGGAAACATGCGGTGATGGATGACCATTCCATTCTGCCGTACAACCTGGCATGGGATGGTCACCCACACACCACCTACCCCGCCATCACAGGGTATAAGAGCCCACGACGTGCCGCATCGTGCCGGACAGCTTCTGCAATTCTTCCGCCAGCTTCTTGCTGCTTTCGGCAACCCGGTTATTTTCCTCGGACATCTGGGCCACCCGCTCGACCTGAGTGGCGATGGTGTCGCTGGCCACGCTCTGCTCACGCAGGGCGTTGGCGATTTCGGTCACCAGCGACCGGCTGGTCGACGATGCGTCCGCAATCCGCTGGATGGTATCGCGTGTTTCGCGGCCTTCCGTGATGCCGTGCGCCACCGATTCGCTCGCCGCCTTCATGCGGGCGACAACGGATGCCGAGCGTGTCTGGATATCGGTCACCATGTCCGCGATCTGCACCGTGGATGCCGCGGTACGTTCGGCCAGCTTGCGGACTTCATCGGCCACCACCGCAAAACCGCGGCCCTGCTCTCCGGCCCGTGCCGCCTCGATGGCGGCATTCAGGGCCAGCAGGTTCGTCTGGTCGGCAACATCCTTGATTACCCCCATCACCGTGCTGATTGACTGGCCGCTCTCGTCCAGTAGCGTCAGCTCGGAGGAGGTATCCTGCATCATGTTTGCCATTTCCTCGATCCGCTCCACCACCAGCATCACGGCATCCCTGCCGCCCCTGGCCTCGTCACCCGCCATCGATACCAGCGTACTGGCCTCGCCGGTACGGTCGGAAACATGGTTGATGCTGACCACGACCTGCTCGACGTTGGCCGCCATGGTAACGGCCGAGTCGGCCTGGGTGCGGGAGCTGGCAGTTACCTGGCTTGCCGCCTCGGCCATTGATTCGGACACGGCGGCAACCTGCTCCGCGCCGTGGCGAATCTCGGTCAGCCCGCCACGCAGGCCGGCAATCAGCTCGTTGAGCTTCTGCAGCAGCAAGGATATTTCATCGTTGCCTTCCGCCGAGACCGGCCGGGAGAAATCGCGGGTGCTGACAACCCTGTCGATCTCCAGCTGCGCCTGCCGGGTTTTACCGATAATGCCACGATAGGTCGTCCACGCCACCACGATCAGCAAGGCCGAGCTGCCCAGCACCAGGGCAAGCGTCAGCATCCGCGCCTGGGCTTCGCGGTGTTCGCTTTCCGCGACAAAGGCGCTGGTTTTTTCCAGGTTGGAATTGAACAGGGCATCAATGGTGGCCATGAGGGCGTTGTTCAGCGGGATCAGCCTGGGCAGCGCCGCCGTCGCTTCCACCATCTGGCCGGCCTGCGACAGCTGCATGATTTCATTCGCCGCCGAGAAATAGGCGCTTGCCGCACGGCTGACGGCGTCGGTCAGTCCACGATCCTCACTGCTGCCATGCCCTGTTTCGATGTACTTTGCCAGATGCTGCTCGAAATTCGACCTGGCCGTACCCAGGCTCTGTTCGAACTGCTTCTTGTCCTCCGTGTTTGACAGGATATGGTCCCGCAGCATGGCCCGGTACTTGGTGGCACTGAAGCGCATGCCGGCCACATCCATGACGCCAGGCAGGGTGTCCTGGCTGATGGTCACAAAATCCTGCTTGCTGGCGCTCAATTGCCAGAGTGCGTTTACGCCTACGCCGCTTAAGGCCAGAATGGCGATCGTGATCAGAAACAATAGCCGATGCGAAATGCGATGTAACATACATTTGTCCTCTCGATAGCACATACGACTGTGCTGTTATAGCTGCCCGAACCGTACTGTCAACCCGAATCGGAGCCACGGCAGATGCATCGACCCGCCGGCTTCATTTACAAAAAACGCATCCCGATCAATCATTTACCGCACCTCACGCCTAACCGCCCTTGCGGCCAACCTTTGCCTGCCCCGACATGACCGATCACACTTCCGATGACTTCCAGTGGCTGGAAAGCCTCGACGACGACGCCGCGCTGGAGTGGGTGGCGCGCCAGAACGCCGCCACCCAGACCCTGCTCGACAGCGACCCGCGCTTTGGCGCGCTGAAAGACAGCATCCTCGCCAACCTGCGCGATACGCGGCAGATTCCGTTTTTTGCCGAGTACGACGGCTGGCTGTACAACTTCCACCAGGACGGCGAGCATCCGCGCGGCATCTACCGCCGCTGCACGCTGGACGCCTACCGTGCCAATACGCAGGAGTGGCAGACAGTGCTGGACATCGACGCGCTGGCGGCGGCCGAGGAGGTGGACTGGTATCTGGACGGCGTTGCGCACTACACCGAGCAGCCGGCGCGCGTGCTGCTAAACCTGACGCCGGGCGGCTCCGACGCCACCGTCAGCCGTGAGTACGACGTCGAGGCGCAGGCCTTCGTCGCCGGCGGTTTCAGCTTCCCCTACGGCAAGAACCACATCGCGTGGCGCGACCTGGACAGCGTGTTCGTGTGTCCGGCGTGGGAGGAGGCGCAGCTGACCCGCGCCGGCTACCCGCGCGAGGTGTGGCTGCTAGCGCGCGGCCAGGATTGGGCACAGGCGCGGTGCCTGCTGCGGCTGAACGACGAGGCGATGATGGCGGCGGCGTGGCGTTTTCTCGATGCCGACGGCACGCCGTTCGACATGATCGAGGCCTCCGACAGCTTCTACAGCAAGACCTATTACCACGTTGCGGCCAACCTTGCGCTCACCGCGCTGCCGCTGCCGCCGCGCAGCGAAATCGAGGCCTACAGCCACGGCGACCTGATCGTGAAACTGGCCGAGGACTGGGACGTGGCCGGGCAGAGCTACGCCGCCGGCAGCCTGCTGGCGGTGGCCTGCGACGCGGCCAGCGGCACAGTTGGCCGCATCGCCGCGCTGTTCGTGCCCGGTGCGCGGCAGTCGGTGGAGATGGTGGAGGCGACGCTGCACCTCTTGGCCATCATCGTGATCGACAACGTGAAGAGCCGCCTCGTCACCCTGCGCCGCCAAGGCGACGACTGGCTGCCGCACGCCAACCCGCTGCCGACCGGCGGCGTGATCGAGTTCGCCGACCAGCCGTGGCAGAGCGACCTGCTGTACTACAGCTACAGCGATTTCCTGACCCCGGCCGCGCTGTACCGGCTGGACCTGCTGGCTGGTTCAGCGCCGGAAGTGCTGCGCGCGCAACCGCTGGCCTTCGACGCCACCGGTTATGTGGCCGAGCAGCTGCACGCAACCGCCGCAGACGGCACCGAGATCCCCTACTTCATCGTCCATCGCGGCAACCTCGCCCGTGACGGCAGCGCGCCGACGCTGCTGTACGGCTACGGCGGCTTCGAAGTGCCGATGATGCCCTACTACATGGACAACTTCGGCCCGCAGTGGCTGGAAAAAGGCGGCGTGTTCGTGGTCGCCAACATCCGCGGCGGCGGCGAGTTCGGCCCCGCCTGGCACCAGGCGGCGCAGGGCATCAACCGCCAGGTGAGCTTCGACGACTTCATCGCGGTGGCGGAAGACCTGATCGCGCGCGGCATCACCAGCGCGCGGCGCCTCGGCATCGAAGGCGGCAGCAACGGCGGCCTGCTGGTCGGCGCCTGCATGGTGCAGCGGCCGGAGCTGTTCAACGCGGTGGTATGCGAAGTGCCGCTGCTGGACATGCTGCGCTACACCGAGCTGTTGGCCGGCGCCAGCTGGATCGACGAGTACGGCGATCCGCAGGACGAGGACGAGCGCGCGGCGCTGGCGGCGTACTCGCCCTACCATCACGTGCGCGCCGACGCGCGCTACCCGCTGGCGCTGTTCACCACCAGCAGCAAGGACGACCGCGTGCACCCGGCGCACGCGCGCAAGATGGTGGCGCGCATGCAGTCCTTCGGCCATGAGGTGCTGTTCCTCGAAACCAGCGGCGGCGGCCACGGCGGCAATACCGGCCAGGAACAGACCGCCGAGGAGCTGGCGCGGGTGCTGGTTTACCTTTACCGCCAGCTGATGGACTGAACAGCCTGCGGCCAACCTTGCGCAAACCACCAAGGTTGGCCGCAAGGCACTGGCCGCCAGCACACGGCGCCATTACCATAGGAGTGTGTTAACGATCTAGCGAGCTAGAGCGAGACAAGGCGAAAACGGCTGAGGAAGCGGAATTTACAAGTGGTAAATGAGCATTCCGAAACCGTTTTTAACGCGGTATCGCCGAAGCGCAGCAGATCGTGAACTCGCTCCAAGCCCGGCCCGTTTGCCGGGCTTTCCCTCACTTCTACACTCCGGAACGTTCATGAAGATCGTCGTCCTCGGTGCCGGCGTGGTCGGCGTCGCCAGTGCCTGGTATCTGTCCCGCGCCGGGCACGAGGTCACCGTCATCGACCGCCAGGGTGCCGCCGCGCAGGAAACCAGCTTTGCCAACGGCGGCCAGATCGCGGTGTCGCACGCCGAGCCGTGGGCCAACCCGGCCACGCCGCGCAAGATCTGGCAGTGGCTGGGGCAGGAGGACGCGCCGCTGCTGCTGCGCCTGCGCGCCGATCCGGCGCTGTGGCGCTGGAGCTGGCGCTTCCTGCTGGAATGCCGCGCACGGCGCACCCGCGCCAACATCCGCCCGATCACCACCCTGGCGCAGTACAGCCGCAGCTGCCTGCAGGCGCTGCGCGCCGAGCTGGCGCCGCAGGGCGGCCTGCACTACGACCAGCTGCAGCGCGGCATCCTGCACCTGTATACCGACGCGAAGGAATTCGAGCAGGCGCTGCACGCCGCCGACATCATGCGCGACTACGGCTGCGACCGCCGCCCGCTGACGGCGGACGAGTGCGTGGCGATCGAGCCGGCGCTGGCCAGCGCCCGCAGCCAGCTGGTGGGCGGCGATTTCTCCGCCGAGGACGAATCCGGCGACGCGCAGCGCTTCAGCAGCCAGCTGGCGGAATTCTGCCGCCGCGCCGGCGTCAACTTCCGCCTCGATACCGTCATCAGCCGCCTGGAGCGCGACGGCGACCGCATCGCCGCCGCGCACACCGCCAGCGGCGAGCGCATCGTCGCCGACGGCTTCGTGCTGGCGCTGGGCAGCTACAGCCCGCTGCTGCTGCGGCCACTGGGGCTGTCCTTACCCGTCATTCCGGCCAAGGGCTACTCCGCCACGCTGACGCTACCGGATGACAGCGTCGCGCCGGTGACCAGCCTCACCGACGACCAGTACAAACTGGTGTTCTCGCGGCTGGGGCAGCGGCTGCGCATCGCCGGCACCGCCGAATTCGCCGGCTTCGACCTCGCGCTCAACCCAGTGCGCTGCGACGCGCTGCTGCGACGCACGCGCCAGCTGTTCCCACAATTGCGCGACAGCGCGCCGCCAGAATTCTGGTGCGGGCTGCGGCCGGTGACGCCGTCGAGCGTGCCCTTCATCGGCGCCAGCCGCTACCGCAACCTGTGGCTGAACACCGGCCACGGCACGCTGGGCTGGACCATGGCCTGCGGCTCCGGCCGGCTGCTGGCCGACCTGATCGCCGGGCGGGCGCCGGATATCGCCTTCCCCGCCCCGGCGCTGTAAGAACAAGGTGCGCGCGGCGGCAAAGGTTGGCCGCAACGCGCACGCTGCCTTACCATGCAGCCATCGCCTACCCGAGACCCGCCGCCCCATGTCGCACCACCCCAACCAGTTCGACCTGTTCCGCACCCGGCGCTTCCTGCCGCTGTTCGTCACCCAGTTTTTCGGCGCCTTCAACGACAACCTGCTGAAGAACGCGGTGATCGTGCTGATCAACTTCCACGGCATGAAAATGCTGGGGCTGGCGCCGGAGCTGATGATCCAGCTGGCGGCGGCGCTGTTCATCCTGCCCTTCTTTCTGTTTTCCGCCACCGCCGGCCAGCTGTGCGAGAAGTACGACAAGGCCGCCATCGCGCGGCTGGTGAAGCAGGCGGAAATCGCCATCATGCTGCTGGCGGCGCTGGGTTTCTGGCGCCACGACGGCGTGATCCTGATGTCCACCATTTTTTTAATGGGCATGCACTCCACCCTGTTCGGGCCGCTGAAATTCAGCGTGCTGCCGCAGTACCTGCGCCCCGGCGAGCTGGTCGGCGGTAACGGCCTGATCGAGATGGGCACCTTCGTGTCCATCATCCTCGGCCAGGTGGCCGGCACCGTGCTGGTCAATGCCGACGACAGCCGCATCAGCATCGTGCTGGCGCTCTTGGCCTGCGCGCTGGCTGGCCTGGCCGCGGCGCGGGCGATGCCGCCGGCGGCGCCGACCGCCGCCGCGCTGCCGATAGACTGGAACTTCGCGCGCCAGACCTGGGGCATCGTGCGCCACGCCAAGCAGAGCCGGCCGGTGTGGCTGAGCCTGCTGGGCATCTCCTGGTTCTGGTTCCTCGGCGCCATCTACCTGTCCAAGCTGCCGACCTACGCCTCCGACGTGCTCGGCGGCGACGCCACGGTGTACACGCTGCTGATGACGCTGTTTTCGCTCGGCGTCGGCACCGGCTCGATGCTGTGCGAGAAGCTGTCCGGGCGTAAGGTGGAGTTGGGGCTGGTGCCGTTCGGCTCGCTGGGGCTGTGCCTGTTCGGCATCGACCTCTACTTCGCCACCCCGCCGCAGGCCGCCGTCACGCTGGACTGGCTGGCCTTTATCGCCAGCGCCGGCAACTGGCGGCTGATGGCCGATTTCGCGCTGATCGGCGTGTTCGGCGGTTTCTACATCGTGCCGCTGTACGCGCTGGTGCAGTCGCGCTCGGCGCCGGAATTCCGCTCGCGCGCCATTGCTGCCAACAACATCCTCAACTCGCTGTTCATGGTGGTGTCGGCGGCGTTTGCCGCGGTGCTGGCGGCGAACGGCGTCGGCATCCCGACGGTGCTGCTGATCGCGGCGCTGCTCAACCTGGTGGTGGCCGCCTACATCTACAGCCTGCTGCCGGAATTCCTGATGCGCTTCGTGATCTGGCTGCTGACCCACACCCTGTACCGCGTGCGTCACCACGGCTTGGAGCAGATTCCGGAGCACGGCCCCTGCGTGCTGGTGTGCAACCACGTCAGCTTCATGGATGCGCTGATCCTCGCCGGCGCGGTGCGCCGTCCGATCCGCTTCGTGATGGATCACTACATCTTCCGCACCCCGCTGCTCGGCTTCGTGTTCCGCACCGCGCGCGCCATCCCGATCGCGCCGGCCAAGGAAGACCCGCAGGCCAAGACGCGCGCCTTCGACGCGGTGGCGGCCGCGCTGGCCGAGGGCGAGGTGGTGTGCATCTTCCCGGAGGGCAAGCTCACCGCCGACGGCGAGATCAACCCGTTCCGCCCCAGCATTGAGGAGATCGTGGCGCGCACGCCGGTGCCGGTGGTGCCGCTGGCGCTGTGCGGCATGTGGGGCAGTTTCTTCTCGCGCCGCTACGGCAAGGCGATGCTGAGCTGGCCGCGCCGCTTCTGGTCGTGCATCGCGCTGAAGGCGGCGCCGGCACTGGCGGCCAGCGAGGTCAGCGCCGCCGTGCTGCAGCAGACGGTGGCGGAATTGCGCGGCGACTGGCGCTGAGGCTCCCGGCAAATTTGATCACAATCGGGCGCCGCGGCTTGCCGCCGCGGCGCGGCTGTGCCAAAGTGTCAAACATAATCAACACGTTGTAGAAAATAAGACTACAGAGGAGCGTGCCATGTCCATCGCCAACGATATCGTCCTGTTCCATCAGCAGGACATCACCCCGGATTCGTTTTCCGCACCGCAGGAGCGTCGCCTGGCCGGCGAGTGCCAGCAGACCGTCGAGATGCACTACAGCGATCCGACCGGCCAGTTCCACGCCGGGCTGTGGTCCGGCGGCGTCGGCGCGTGGCGGGTGAAGTACACCGAGTGCGAGTTCTGCACCCTGCTGGAAGGCCGCGTGCGCATGCACGACGATAACGGCGGCATGGTCGAAATCGTCGCCGGCCAGCACTTCGTGATTCCGGAAGGCTTCGAGGGCATCTGGGAGGTGGTGGAGCCGGCGAAGAAGACCTTCGCCGTGTTCGAGGAAGACCGCCTGGCGCGCAAGGACTGAGCTGATCGCGCGCAAGGTTGGCCGCAGCGGCGATGCGGCCAACCTTGCTGCTTCCGGTACCCGCCACCGCGAAGCGCCCAGCAAAAACCCCCTGCCACGGCAGGGGGTTTTGTCATGCAGCCGGCGCGCGGCACCGCGTCAGAATTTCTCGTTCTCGGTCAGGTAGCGCCACTGCCCCTGCTGCAGCTCGCCCAGCCGCACGCGGCCGATGCGGATGCGGCGCACCGCCTTCACCTGCAGCCCGGCCGCGGCGCACATGCGCTGGATGTGGCGGCGCTGCACTTCGCGCAGCACGAAGCACAGCTGGCTGTCGCTCTGGCGGCTGACGCGCAGCGCGGTCAGCTTGTCGCCGTCGCTGTTGACGCCGGCCTTCAGCGCGGCGAGGCCGGCGTCGTCCAGCGGCCGGTCTATCCACACCAGCAGTTCCTGTTCGCAGTCGCCGGCCAGCAGCTTGCGCGCCACGCGCCCGTCCTGGGTCAGCACCAGCAGGCCGGAGGCATCGACGTCCAGCCGACCGGCCGTGGCCAAATGCAGCTGGTGCTTGCGCAAAAAGGTGTAGCCGGAGCGGTCGGCCGGCGACAGGGTGTCGGCCTTGATCAGCTGCCACGCCGGGCGTTCGCCGGACACCTCCGCCGCACCGCTGACATAGCCGACCGGCTTGTGCAGCAGCAGGGTGACGCGCTCGGCCTGCTCGTTCAGCGCGCGCGCGGCCAGCTCGATGCGCTGATCCGGGCGCACGCGGCTGCCGAGCACGTCGACCACCACGCCATCGACCGTGACCAGGCCCTGCTCGATGAATTCGTCGGCCTCGCGGCGGGAGCACAGGCCGAGTTCGGTCATGCGTTTGGATAGGCGGATGGTGTCGTCGGACATGGCGGCAATCTGAGTAAGGGAATCGGGCAGCGATTATCCGCTGTTTTGCCGCCGCTGTGCGGCCAACGTTGGCCGCACGCAGCAGAAACGGCCGGCGCCGGGCAGCAAAAAGCCGCGACGGAGACCGGTATGGCCATTCGTCGCGGCTCGCCGCTCCGCCGGCTCAGAACCTGTTCAATGTCTGCTGCGCTTCGGCGATACGGCGTTAAAAACGCCTTCGGAATGCTCATTGACCCCATGTCAACTCCGCTTCCTCAGGCGTTTTCGCCTTGTCTCGCTCTAGCTCGCGAGACTTTGAACAGGTTCTCAGGCCTGGGCTATGCTCTGCCGGATCTGCTCGATGCCGGCCGGGTCGTCCAGCGTGGTCAGGTCGCCCGGGTCGCGGCCCTCCGCCAGCGCCTGGATGGAGCGGCGCAGCACCTTGCCGGAGCGGGTCTTGGGCAGCTGGTTCACGAAGTACACCCGCGCCGGGTTGGCGATCGCGCCCAGCTGCGCCGCCACCTGCGCGATGACTTCCTTCTCCAGCGCCGCACGCTGCGCCGGATCGTCCAGCAGCGCCGGGTTCTTCACCACCGCGAACGCCTTCGGCACCTGGCCCTTGAGGCTGTCTTCCACCCCTACCACCGCCACCTCGGCGATGGCGCTATGGCTGCTGACCGCTTCCTCGATCTCGCGGGTGCCGAGGCGATGGCCGGCGACGTTGATCACGTCATCGGTGCGGCCGAGGATGGTGAAGTAGCCGTCCTGATCCTTGATGCCCCAGTCGAAGCTGGAGTACACCAGCTTGTCCGGGAACAGGCTGAAGTAGGTGTCGACAAAGCGCTGGTCCTGCTGCCAGATGGTGCTCATGCAGCCCGGCGGCAGCGGCGGGATCACCCCGATCACGCCCTTCTCGCCGGGGCCGACTTCCTCGCCGGTGGCCTCGTTGAACAGCTTGACGTTGAAGCCGTACACCGGCAGGCCGGGACTGCCGTACTTCACCGCCTTCGGCTCCACGCCGTTGCACAGCGTCAGCATCGGCCAGCCGGTCTCGGTCTGCCAGTAGTTGTCCAGCACCGGCACCTGCAATTCGGCGGCGATCCAGCTGGCGGTCGGCTCGTCCAGCGGCTCGCCCGCCAGGAACAGCGCGCGCAGGCTGGAGAGGTCGTACTTGTGCAGCCAGGCCGGGTCCTGCTTCTTCAGCACACGGATGGCGGTCGGCGCCGAGAACATCACCGTGACCTTGTATTTTTCCACCAGCTGCCACCAGATGCCGGCGTCGGGGCGAATCGGCAGCCCTTCGTACACCAGCGTGGTCATGCCGTTCAGCAGCGGGCCGTACACGATGTAGGAGTGGCCGACCACCCAGCCGATGTCGGAGGTGGAAAAGTAGCATTCGCCCGGCTGGCCGCCATAGATGTAGTCCATGCTCGCCGCCAGCGCCACCGCGTAGCCGCCGGTATCGCGCTGCACGCCTTTCGGTTTGCCGGTGGTGCCGGAGGTGTACAGGATGTAGCTGGGATGGTTGGATTCCACCCACGTCACCTCGGCGCGCTCGTCCCGGTGCGCATCAACCAGCGCGGCGTAGTCGAGATCGCGCCCCGGCTTCATCATCGGCGCTTCCGTCAGACCGCGGTTGACCACGATCACCTTGCCCGGCGCACAGCTGCCGGCCAGCGTCAGTGCCTCGTCCACCAGCGGCTTGTAGGCGATCACCTTGCCGCCGCGAATGCCGGCGTCGGCGGTGACCATCACCTTGGGCGTGGCGTCCTCGATACGGGTGGCGAGGCTGGCGGAGGCGAAGCCGCCGAACACCACCGAGTGGATGGCGCCCAGGCGCACCGTGGCCAGCATCGCGAACACCGCCTCCGGGATCATCGGCATGTAGATCAGCACCCGGTCGCCCTTGACCACGCCCTGCGCCTGCAGGATGGCGGCGAAGCGCGTCACTTCGGCGTGCAGCTCGCGGTAGCTGTAGCTGGTTTCGATGCCGGTCTCGCTGGACACGTAGGCCAGCGCCGGCTGCTCGCCGCGCGCGGCCAGGTGGCGGTCGACGGCGTTGTAGCAGAGGTTGGTCTCGCCGCCGGCGAACCAGTCGCGGAACGGCGGCTGGTCGTACTGCAGCGCCTTATCGAAGGGCTTGTGCCAGTGGATGCGTTGCGCCTGCTCTGCCCAGAAGCCGGCCGGGTCATCGATGGAGCGACGGTAGAAGTCATGGTACGAGGTCATGTCGGGGGTCTCTCTTGTGTCTGCCGCATCTGGCGCGCGGTCTGCTTCCAAACAACCAAGCGGTTGCTTGTCAGACAAATTAAGCCCTTTGCCGGACAAGGTCAATGCGCACGCCCGCTGCCGGCGGTGGTCGTGAAATTGGACGTTGCGGAAATGCCGAGCCGGCGCCGCTGCCCGCCCCGTTCCCTGCCGCCACGGCGCTATCCGGCCTTGCGCGACACTGGTCGAAAGCCGGGCAGTGCGGTACGCTGTCACGATAGGAAAACGCCCGCAGGACAGGACAAAGCCATGGACATCAAACACTACATGAACGTCGTCGGCCAGGCCGCGCGCAAGGCCAGCCGCGCCATCGCCCGCGCCGACACCAACCAGAAGAACAAGGCGCTGCTGGCCATCGCCGACGCGATCGAGCGCGACCTGGAACAACTGGTTGCGGCCAACATGGTGGATCTGGAAAACGCGCGCCAGAACGGTCTGGAAGAAGCGCTGATCGACCGCCTGACGCTGTCGGAAAAAACCGTGCACGGCATGGCCGACGGCCTGCGCCAGATCGCGGCGCTGCCGGACCCGGTTGGCGAAATGGACGACTTCAGCTACCGCCCGTCCGGCATCCAGCTGGGCAAGATGCGCGTGCCGCTGGGCGTGGTCGGCATCATCTACGAGGCGCGGCCGAACGTGACCGCCGACGCCGCCGGCCTGTGCCTGAAATCGGGCAACGCGGTGATCCTGCGCGGCGGCTCGGAAGCGTTCAACAGCAACCAGGCCATCGCCGCCTGCGTGCACGAGGGCCTGCGCGTGGCCGACCTGCCGCTGCACGCGGTGCAGGTGCTGGAAACCACCGACCGCGCCGCGGTGGGCGAGCTGATCACCATGAGCGAGTTCGTCGACGTGATCGTGCCGCGCGGCGGCAAGGGCCTGATCGAGCGCATCAGCCGCGAGGCGCGGGTGCCGGTGATCAAGCATCTGGACGGCAACTGCCACGTCTACATCGACGACACCGCCAACCCGGACAAGGCGTTCAACATCGCGCTGAACGCCAAGACCCACCGCTACGGCACCTGCAACACCATGGAAACCCTGCTGGTGCACACCGCCTTTGCCGGTTTCATCCTGCCAAGGTTGGCCGCGGCATACTGGGAAAAAGGCGTCGAGCTGCGCGGCTGCGAACGTACCCAGGGCATCCTCGGTGACAAGGTGGTCGCCGCCACCGAGGCCGACTGGGAAACCGAATACCTGGCGCCTATCCTGGCGATCAAGGTAGTCGGCGGCATCGACGACGCCATCGAGCACATCAACCACTACGGCAGCCACCACACCGACGCCATCGTCACCGACGACTACGGCCGTGCGCGCCGCTTCCTGCGCGAGGTGGATTCCGCCAGCGTGATGGTCAACGCCAGCACCCGCTTTGCCGACGGCTTCGAGTACGGCCTCGGCGCCGAGATCGGCATCTCCACCGACAAGATCCACGCCCGCGGCCCGGTGGGGCTCACCGGCCTCACCAGTCAGAAGTGGATCGTGCTCGGCGACGGCCAGATCCGCCAGTAAACCCTGGCCTACCCTCCCCGATGCGCCGCCGGCAGCCCTGCCCGCGGCGCATTGTCTTGCCGCCCACGCGATAGCGTCCGTCAAGGTGGTGTAAATTTCAGGGCCGAACTCCGGTCCGGTTTTCCAGG
>NZ_BMYP01000013.1 GCF_014652335.1 Vogesella fluminis
CTGATTTGCCTGGTCAAATTTGGGCGCTGTTTGCTGGTCAAAATTCGACGCTGATTGACAGTCAGAAACGAAAAACGCCGCGAACCAGTGGTTCGCAGCGTAGATTCTTGGCTCCCCGACCTGGACTCGAACCAGGGACCTGCGGATTAACAGTCCGTCGCTCTACCGACTGAGCTATCAGGGAATTGCCTAAAGAGGTGCGCAGTTTAGACAGCGATCGCCGATTCGTCAAGCCCGAAAAAAGAATTTTCCGGGCTTGACGTCCGCATCAACTTAGGCATCCGGGCTAGCCGGGGCTTGAGTCTGCACCTGAACCAGTTCGACAGGCGCCTCGCCGTCTTCCGCCTGGCGCACCACCTCACGACGACGCTTACCCTTCAGCACCGGCTCAGGTTGCACCACTTCCGGCAGCTCGCTGGCGGCACGGGTTGTCACCATCACCAGACCGGCTGTCGCAGCGGCATCGGCCACCGCTACTGGCGTCGGCTCGACCACTACTGCGGCCACTGGCGCCGGCACGTCCTCGACCGCAGCGGCCTCGGCAACGGCTTCGGTTACGACCTCGGCAGGCACTTCCGCCACCGGCTCGGACACCACTTCCGCCACTTCCGCAACGTTGGCCGCAGGCTCTGGCTGGATTTCGGCGACAGGCGCCGCCTCGTCAAGCGCAGGCGCTACCACCTCGGCGGTAACCAGTTCCGGCGCAGCCGGCTCGGTGATTGCCACCACGACGGCTTCGACAACTTCGGCTTCCGCCACTTCAAGCGCAGCAACCGGCTGTGCCGCTTCCTCGGCCGCCACTGGCGCCGCCTCGGCCACGACTACGGCATCGGCCACCACCTCGGTCGCCTGCTGTTCGGCAGACGCTTCGGCACCGGCTTCACCGGCTACGGCCGTGTCATCACGACGGTCACGACGGCTGCGACGGCGACGACGCTCGCGTGGCTCGCGCGCTTCGCGCTCGCTCTGCTCCGGCGCAACCGCAGCCTCTGTCACCACCACATCCGCCACCACGGCATCGACAGCTGGCTGCTCGGTTTCCAGCTCCGGCGCCTGCACCTCCTGCTGTTCCTTGGCGACACGCTGTTGCTCTCGTTCGCGGCGACGCTCATTGCGCTGATTGTCGCGCTGCTCTTTTACCGCACCATCGGCTGCGGCATCGCTGCGCGCTACCATTGCATTCACGTTATCGCGTGGTTCACGCGGTTCGCGTTCGCGTTCGCGTTCGCGTTCGCGTTCGCGTTCGCGTTCACGGCGCGGCGCACGCTCGGCACGGGCCGGCGCCTGACCTTCTTCGCGCACCTCGTTGCGACGATTGTCGTTGCGTGGCTGGCGTTCCTGGCGTTCGGCACGGCCTTCGCCCGGCGTGCGCTCTTCCCGCTCGCGACGGCCATTGCCATTGCTGCGGCGCTCGCCGTTGCGCTGGCGCGGATTGCGCGCTTCACGCTGCGGACGCTTCTCTTCGACCACCGGCTTGGTTTTGCTCACCTGCGGCTCCGGCGACAGCACCGACTTGAACCAGCCAACCACACGCGCCAGCAGGCCCTGCTCGGCAACCACCACCGGGGCGGCGGCGACCGGCGTCACCGGTTCGGCGGCCTGCGGTGCCGGCTGGGCCGGGGTCACACCCTTGACCGCGGCTTCCTGGCGCTCCAGCTTCGGCTTTTCCTGGCCGAACGGGTGCGAGGTGTCTTCTTCCGGCATTTCGACGCGCTGATAGCTCGGGGCATCGCCCACTTCCGCCAGATCGTCGTGGCGTACGCGCACGATCTTGTAATGCGGGGTTTCCAGGTGCAGGTTAGGAATCAGCACCACCGCCACGTCCAGACGCGCCTCGATGGAGTAGATTTCGGCACGCTTCTCGTTGAGCAGGAAAGTGGCCACATCGACCGGTACCTGCGCGTGTACCGCGCCGGTGTTTTCCTTCATCGCCTCTTCCTGGATGATGCGCAGAATGTGCAGCGCGGAGGATTCGATGCCGCGGATGAAGCCGATACCGTGGCAGCGCGGGCAGGCTTCGTGACTGGTTTCACCCAGGCTAGGCTGCAGACGCTGACGCGACAATTCCAGCAGGCCGAAACGCGACAGCTTGCCCATCTGCACGCGGGCGCGGTCGTGCTTCAGCACATCGCGCAGACGGTTTTCCACGTCACGCTGGTTCTTCTGGCTTTCCATGTCGATGAAATCGATCACGATCAGGCCACCCAGGTCGCGCAGGCGCAGCTGGCGGGCGATTTCTTCCGCCGCTTCCAGGTTGGTGCGGAATGCGGTGTCCTCGATGTCGGAACCCTTGGTGGCACGCGCCGAGTTGACGTCGACCGACACCAGCGCCTCGGTGTGATCGATGACGATGGCACCGCCGGATGGCAGGGTCACGGCGCGGGAGAATGCGGTTTCGATCTGGTGTTCGATCTGGAAGCGCGAGAACAGCGGCACCGGGTCTTTGTACAGCTTCACGCGGCCAACGTTGTTGGGCATCACGTGGCTCATGAACTGGCGGGCCTGTTCGTAGATTTCTTCGGTGTCGATCAGGATTTCGCCGATGTCGGGCTGGTAGTAGTCGCGGATGGCGCGGATCACCAGGCTGCCTTCCTGCAGGATCAGGAACGGCGCGGCCTGGGCGCCGGCAGCGCTGTCAACCGCGCGCCACAGTTGCAGCAGGTAGTTCAGGTCCCACTGCAGCTCTTCCAGCGAACGGCCGATGCCGGCGGTGCGCGCGATCAGGCTCATGCCGCCCGGCACTTCCAGTTGCGACAGCAGGTCTTTCAGTTCCTGACGCTCCTCGCCCTCAATGCGGCGCGACACGCCACCGCCGCGCGGGTTGTTCGGCATCAGCACCACGTAGCGACCGGCCAGACTGACGTAGGTGGTCAGCGCGGCGCCCTTGTTGCCACGCTCGTCCTTCTCGACTTGCACGACAACCTGCATGCCTTCGCGCAGCACGTCCTGGATACGCGGACGGCCGCCTTCGTGCTGCTGGAAATAGCTGCGGGAGACTTCCTTGAACGGCAGGAAACCGTGACGGTCGGTGCCGTAGTCGACAAAACATGCCTCCAGCGACGGCTCGATCCGGGTGATGGTGCCCTTGTAGATGTTGCCCTTGCGCTGTTCCTTACCGACGGTTTCGATATCGAGGTCGATGAGCTTTTGCCCGTCAACGATAGCGACACGCAGTTCTTCTGCCTGTGTCGCATTAAAAAGCATGCGTTTCATTAATATTTCCCTACGCGTGCACTCACGCTAGGGGCACAGCAAGTATTTGACGGCTCAATGAGTGTAATGAGCGCATGCCGTTTAAGAAGTGTCGGAGTAAAGAGCAACTGAACTGCGATAGAGTCAAGCCAACTTCTTGTTCTGCACGCGGCCCCTGCTGCGCCATGCTTCGGCGCTTACCAGACCCACCCTGCCTTGGCGGCAGGATAGGCAAAACCGGGTGGCCACGTCGGGTCAAATTTTGCTGCGAAGCCTCGGGGCGGGCCTTATCGCCCCGAAAGCGG
Organism: Vogesella fluminis; assembly: GCF_014652335.1. Taxonomy (GTDB): domain Bacteria; phylum Pseudomonadota; class Gammaproteobacteria; order Burkholderiales; family Chromobacteriaceae; genus Vogesella; species Vogesella fluminis. The sequence goes on from NZ_BMYP01000013.1 coordinate 3,498, forward strand.
GAAACTGGCGTGAGTGCGTCATGCATCCAAATGCATTAACATCGCTACTTCGGGGTGAGCGAGATAACCATGGCTGCGCCCGGTGCAACCGGCGTCAGGTCAGGACCAATGTCCTGCCGGCCGGTTTTTGTTGCGCAGCAGCGCCACAGGCAGTATTGTCTGCGACCCATTTCCGGTGTGCTACACATCGCATTATTTCAGGCGAAGGAGCCAACGGAGTATAAGCAATATGACTGACATTCGCAAAGATTCCGTTACATTCATCACCGTCGACGAAAACGGTGCCGACCAGCGCCTGGACAACTACCTGACGCGCCTGCTCAAGGGCGTGCCGAAAAGCCATATTTACCGCATCATTCGCTCCGGCGAGATCCGCGTGAACAAGGGCCGTGCCGACGCAATGCAGCGCCTGCAGCAAGGCGACGAACTGCGCATCCCGCCGATCCGCCTCGCCGCCAAGGCGAGTGACGGCCAGGTGGTGCCCGGCGCCCATTTCCCGATCGTGTACGAGGATGACGCGCTGTTGGTGATCAACAAGCCGGCCGGCGTGGCCGTGCACGGCGGCAGCGGCGTGTCGTTCGGCGTCATCGAGCAATTGCGCAAGGCGCGTCCGGACGCGCGCTACCTGGAGCTGGTGCACCGCCTCGACCGCGAGACCTCCGGGCTGCTGATGATCGCCAAGAAGCGCTCGGCGCTGGTCAAGCTGCACGAGATGATCCGCAACGACGTGCCGCAAAAGCGCTACTTCGCACTGGCGCTGGGCCAATGGCCGGACAAGATCCGCCACGTGAAGCTGCCGCTGCACCGCTTCCACACCCCGAGCGGCGAGCGCATGGTGCGCGTCGACGAGACGCTGGGCATCTACGCGCATACCATTTTCACGGTGCAGCAGCGCTATCGCGACTTCACGCTGCTGGAGGCGCTGCTGCGCACCGGCCGCACTCACCAGATCCGCGTGCACATGCAGGCCAACGGCTGCCCGATTGCCGGCGACGAAAAATACGGCGATTTCAGCGCCAACCGCGAGTTGCAACGCCACGGTCTGAAGCGCATGTTCCTGCATGCGGCCAACCTGGTGCTGCCGCACCCGCTCACCGGCGAGGAGCTGCAACTGCAGGCACCGCTGCCGCCCGAACTGACCCGCTTTCTGGATACCCTGCCCCAATCATGACTACCCGTTTCGATCTGATCGTGTTCGACTGGGACGGAACCCTGATGGATTCCACCGCCCACATCACCCGCTCCATCCAGGCCGCCTGCCAGGACCTTGGCCTGCCTATCCCGCCGCGCGAGCGCGCCAGCCACGTGATCGGCCTCGGCCTGGTCGACGCCATGCGCGTGGTGTGTCCGGGCCTGCCGGAGCCGCGCCACCAGGACATGGTGCAGGCCTACCGCCACCACTATCTGGCCGGTGACGAGACCATTGAGCTGTTCGATGGTGTGGCCGAAGGCCTGGCCGCACTGGAAGAGGCCGGCTACTTGCTGGCGGTAGCCACCGGCAAGAGCCGCGTCGGTCTGGACCGCGCGCTGAACGTCACCGGTCTGACATCGCACTTCCTCGCCACCCGCACCGTCGACGAGTGCCATTCCAAACCGCATCCGCAGATGCTGCTGGATATTACCGAACAGCTGGGGGTAGCGCCGCAGCGCACGCTGATGGTCGGCGACACCACCCACGACCTGCAGATGGCGCTCAATGCCGCCACCCTCAGCGTCGGTGTCAGCTACGGCGCGCATCCGGTGGAAGATCTGCTCGACTGCGAACCACTGGCGATTTTCGATGTCTTTGACGATCTGCAGCAATGGCTGATCCGGCAGCGCAGCTGATCTGCAACACCGATGCCCTGCAGGATGGCGGCAAGGGCGTGCGCTTCGAGATCCGGTGGCACGGCGAGACGGCAGCCGCATTTGTCATTCGTCATGGCGGCGTGGTATACGGCTACCTCAACCGTTGCCGTCACGTACCGGTGGAGCTGGACTGGCAGGCAGGCCGCTTCTTCGACGGCGATGGCGACTACCTGGTCTGCAGCATGCACGGCGCGCTGTATCTGCCGGACAACGGCTACTGTGTTGCCGGCCCCTGCCGCGGACTATCATTGCAGTCGCTCGCAATCATCGAGCGCGAGGGTCGGATATACTATTTGCTTTGCCGCAAGCCGGCGGCGCCTGACGCGCCTTGCGGCCAACGTTGCGCAAGATTGAGGCAAGCATGGAACAAGAACCCAGATGGGAGCGCCAGCTGATTGAAAAGCTGGCCGGTGCGGCACTGCTGGAACAGAAACGCACCCGCCAGTGGAAGACCTTCTTCCGGCTGGCGTGGCTGTTGCTGATCGGCACGCTGCTGACGATGTTTTTCTGGCAGGACGAACAGGACGGCGGCAAGTTGGGCGGCAAGCACACCGCGGTGGTTTCGCTGGAAGGCGTCATCGACAGCGACAGCAATGCCAGCGGCCGGCTGCTGGAAGGTCTGGAGCACGCCTACAACGACCGCAACACCAAGGGCATCATCATCCGTGCCAACAGCCCCGGCGGCAGCCCGGTGCTGTCCGGCATCGCCAATGACGAAATCCGCCGCCTGAAAAAACTGCACCCTGCCATTTCGCTGCACGTGGTGGTGGAAGAAGTGTGCGCCTCCGGCTGCTACTACATCGCCGCCGCTGCCGACAGGATCCACGTCGACAAGGCCAGCATCATCGGCTCCATCGGCGTGGTGTCGGACGGCTTTGGCTTCGACAAGGCGATCGAGCGGCTCGGCATCGAGCGCCGGCTGACCACCGCCGGCAGCAACAAGGCGATGAACGACCCGTTCTCGCCGCGCGACCCGCAGCAACAGGCCATCCACCAGTCGCTGCTCGATGAAATCCACCAGCAGTTCATTGCAGTGGTGAAACAGGGGCGCGGCAGCCGGCTGAAGGCCGACGCCGAGGTCTTCAGCGGCCGGGTATGGCTGGGCAGCGGCAGCATTGCGCTGGGGCTGGCCGATGACCTGGGTTCGGTCGGATCGGTAGCCCGCGAGCAGATCCGGGCCGAAGAACTGGTCGATTTTACCCCCGGCGACGACCTGGCCAGCCGCTTTGCCAAGCGCATCGGCGTGAGCTTTGCCGGCAGCATCCGCGCACTATTCGACAGCCGCTTTTTCTGACCCGGAATACGGAGCATTCATGGCACGACGCCGCAAACAGGAAGAAGTCCACGAAAACCACGAACGCTGGCTGGTTTCCTACGCCGACTTCATCACCCTGCTGTTTGCCTTCTTCGTCGTGATGTACGCCATTTCGCAGGTCAACGAAGGCAAATACCGGGTGCTGTCGACGTCGATGATCGACGCCTTCCGCAGCGGCAACCTGGCAATCCAGGCCACGCCGCCGTCCGGCAGTGCCAACACCATGATCGAGATTCCCGATACCAAGCCGATCGCCACCGCGGTCGAGGGCCAGCAGCGCTTACAGGAACGCGCGCGCCTGAAACAGCTGGCCGACGACATCGGCAAGAGCTTGGCGCCACTGATGCAGGGCGGCCAGGTCAGCATGCGCCAGGACGACGAAGGCATCCACATCGAAATCAAGGACACCGCGCTGTTCCCGGTCGGGCAGGCACTGCCAACCGGCAACTCGCCACAGATTCTGTCGGCGGTAGCGCAGCAGCTGGCGCAGGTGTCGAACGAGGTGCGGGTGGAAGGCTTTACCGACAACATCCCGATCCGCAATGCCTTTTTCCCGTCCAACTGGGAACTGTCCGCCGCCCGCGCCGGCAGCATCGTGCGCCTGTTCATGGAAAACGGCATTGCACCGGAACGGCTGGTGGCCATTGGCCGCGCCGAAACCATGCCGGCAGCCGACAACGCCTCCGCCGATGGCCGCGCCCGCAACCGCCGCGTGGCAATCACCATCATTGCCAAGACCAGCGGCAAGAGCGAGGACATCGCCGCCGCGACCGCCGCACAGCCAGGCAAGCTGCTGCCGACCTCGGCCACCGCTCCCTGAAACACCGCCAGGTAGAGAGACCCTCCGCATGAGCACGCCAATCAGCCACGCCGCCCTGGAACAGCTGTTCCTCAATGCCCGCACGCACAGCAGCTGGCAAGACCGTCCGGTCAGCACGGAAACCCTGCACCAGCTGTTCGAGCTGATGAAAATGGCGCCGACCAGCGCCAACTGCTCGCCGGCCCGCCTGGTGTTCGTCGCATCGCCGGAAGCCAAGGCCAGGCTCAAGCCCTGCCTGTCGGAAGGCAACCGCGACAAGACCATGGCTGCACCGGTCACCGTGATTGTGGCCATGGACCTGCAGTTCTACGAACAACTGCCGCGCCTGTTCCCGCACACCGACGCCCGCAGCTGGTTTGCCGGCAACGACGCCGCCATCCAGTCCACCGCCATGCGCAACAGCTCGCTGCAGGGCGCCTACCTGATCATGGCCGCGCGTGCACTGGGGCTGGACTGCGGCCCGATGTCCGGCTTCGACAACGCCACCGTGGACGCCGCCTTCTTCCCGCAAGGCACCATCAAGAGCAACTTCCTGATCAATCTCGGCTACGGCGATGCCAGCAAGCTGCCCCCGCGCGCGCCGCGCCTCGGCTTTGACGACGCCTGCCGTATCCTTTAACCCTGTTGTGGCGCAGGCTGCGCCCGCACCTCGGAGAAACCCATGCTTTACCCGCTGTTACGCCCCTTGCTGTTCCGCACCGATGCCGAATCCGCGCACGAAACCACCCTGTCGCTGCTGGATACCGCGTATCGCCTGCAATTGACCGGCTTGCTCAGCCGCAAGGTTGGCCGCAATCCGGTAAAAGCCATGGGCCTGACCTTCCCCAATCCGGTCGGCCTCGCCGCCGGTCTGGACAAGAACGGCGACCACATCGACGCCCTCGCCGCGCTCGGCTTCGGCTTCATCGAGATCGGCACCGTGACGCCGCGCCCGCAGGACGGCAACCCCAAGCCGCGCCTGTTCCGCGTGCCGGAGCACGAAGGCATCATCAACCGCATGGGCTTCAACAACAAGGGCGTCGACGCACTGCTGGAGAACGTGCGCAACAGCCGCTTCCAGGGCATCCTCGGCATCAATATCGGCAAGAACGCCAGCACGCCGATCGAGCACGCCAAAGATGATTACCTGGCCTGCCTCGACAAGGTGTACGAGTGCGCCAGCTACGTCACCGTCAATATCTCGTCACCCAACACCAAGAACTTGCGCCAGCTGCAGCAGTCCGATGAACTGGGCGAGTTGCTCTGCGCGCTTAAGAACCGCCAGTCGCGACTGGCCGACCAGCACGGCCGCTACGTGCCGCTGGCGGTGAAGATCGCACCGGATCTGGACACGGAACAGACGCAGGAGATCGCCCGCCTGCTGACCGAACACCGGCTGGACGCGGTGATCGCCACCAATACCACGCTGTCGCGCAGCGAGATCGCCGGCCATCCGCTGCAAGACGAGGCCGGCGGCCTGTCCGGCGCGCCGGTGCGTGAGCGCTCCACACAGCTGATCCGCAACCTGGCGCGGGCACTGGACGGCGCACTGCCCATCATCGGAGTCGGCGGCATCCTGTCCGGTGCCGACGCCCAGGAAAAAGTCAACGCCGGCGCCACACTGGTACAGCTGTACTCCGGCCTGATCTATCGCGGCCCGGGCCTGATCAGCGAATGTGCCGAAGCACTGCGCAGCAAGCACCACTGCTGACATACCGTACCTGAAAGGAAGCACCATGAAGCACAGACTACTGCAACTGGGCAGCATCGCCCTGCTGGCCGCCGGCCTTGCCTCCGGCTGCGCCAATACCTCCGACTCCGGCCAGATCTACAGCAAGGAGCAGATGCGCCAAGCGCATGTGGTCGAATTCGGCCAGGTAATCTCGGTCAAAAATGTGCTGATGGAAGGCAACCGCAACGAACTGCTGACCATGGGCGGCACCGCACTGGGTGGCCTGGCCGGCAGCAACGTCGGCAAGGGTAGCGGTGCCGTCGCCGGCGCCATCGTCGGCGCCATCGCCGGTGGGCTGGCGGCACAATCGGCACAGCAGACACTGAACACCAAGCCGGCGCTGGAAATCACGGTGAAACTGGATAACGGCGGCAAGATGCTGTCCATCGTGCAGGAAGCCGACGTGCCGTTCAGCCAGGGCCAGCGCGTGCGGGTGCTGAGCGGCGGCGGCACCACCCGTGTCAGCCCACTTTAGGGCCGCCTGTAAACACTTGTTTTGTCACGGCGCAGGCTGGAGAAACCTTCAAATGCAAGGCGGAGGGTGCCACGCTTGGTTATTCCAAGCACAAACCCGTCAACGCCGCAGTTGATGGCTTATCCGGCCTGCCCTTCGGGGCCGGTTTTGCCCGGCACACCCCCGACGTCGTCACGCCAGAAAAAATACCGCCCCGGGACACGGAGGCGGTATTTTTTTGCGCCCTCCCCGGAGCGGGAAACAGGCTGGATCGGCTACAGCAGAGCGTGAACACACACCAGGCTGCCATTACCCCGCATGATAACCACGCTCAATAGGACAGCAACTCGTGACGGGTCGGCACCAGCATGCCTGCTGATAATGACATCATCAATATGACGACACGCTCATGCATGATCACGGTATGGGCGTTACCAGCAAACTGCATGAAACGGCGCAGATCCTCACGGACTTTGCGCGAGCCGCTGAGGTCGATGATGATGTCGATGCGTTCGCCCTGCTCGGCCAGTTCGATGAAGTTGTCGGTAACTGGCACCCCCGCCTCGCGCGCCATCGCGACACCCGGCAACGCGAGATTCAGCTCCGCAACACCGACCAGTTCGATAAACGGTGCTGCCAGCAGTTGCTTGAGCAGCGGCGTCCCGGTTTCACCGGCCCCCACCATGGCAATGCGGATTTTATCCATTGTGACCTCCATGACAGCCTATGCATAAGGCATGAAAAGGTGCCACTCTAGCAACCCGCACAGGCAGATAAATTGCGCCAGATCAATTTCCTGCCGCATTTTGTGCCGCCAGGAAAGCCTGTAACGCGGCCAACGTCGGCATGCCGCCCTGGGCGCCGACCCGGGTCACCGCCAGCGCGCCGGCGGCGGCGGCCAGCCGCATCGCCGTTTCCACCCCCTGCGGCAGGAAGGCAGCCAGCGCGCCGTTGAAGGTGTCGCCGGCACCGGTGCTGTCCACCGCCGTCACCGCGAAGCCGCTCTGGTGGTGCAGGCTGCCGTCGGCGCGCGCGTGCCAGGCGCCCTGCTTGCCGTGCGTCATCACCACCTTACCCGGCAGCGCGGCCAGCAGCGTTTCGATGCTCTCGCCCTCGCGCCGCAGCAGCAGCGCCAGCTCGTGCTCGTTCGGCGTCAGCAAGGCTGCGCCGTCGATGATGTCCTGCGGCAGGGCCTGCGCCGGCGCCGGGTTGAGTATCACCGGCACGCGGTGGCGCGCCGCCAGCGCCAGCAGCGCGCGCACCGTCGGCAGCGGGATTTCCAGCTGCGTCAGGATCACGTCGGCGGCGGCGATGGTGGCCGCGGCGGCCTCGATATCGGCCGGCAACAGCTGGTGGTTGGCGCCGGGGATCACCACAATGTGGTTGTCGCCACCGCTGACGGTGATCACCGCCACGCCGCTGGCAACGCCGTCGGCCACGCCGACGTGGCGGGTGTCGATGCCCTCCGCCTGCAGCCCGGCCAGCAGCTCGCCGCCGAAGGCGTCGCGGCCAACCTTGCCCACCATGCTGACCTCGGCGCCCAGCCGCCGCGCCGCCACCGCCTGGTTGGCGCCCTTGCCGCCAGGCAGGGTCAGGAAGCGCTCGCCGGTGATGGTCTCGCCCGGCTGCGGAAAACGCGGCGCCAGCGCCACCAGATCCATATTGATGCTGCCTACCACCACCACCTTGCTCATACCCGGCCCTCGTGTGCTGTCGTTATCGAAAAGAGGCGCGCAGTATCGCCGCCATGAAAAAGGCTGCCAAGTACCCGCCACTCGGCGGACAGCTGGCAGCCCGGTGCCGCGCGGCCCGGCCGCGCTTAGTGCAGGCTGGTCTGCGACAGGAAACGGATGTAACCGACACTCTCCAGCCAGTAACCGCCATCGGACAGCGGCGTCGCCTCCTCCAGCTCGGCCACGGTCAGCGTGAACTCGCTGCCGTCGAGCGAGGCCTCCAGCGCCACGTCGTCTTCGTCGGCGTAGTCTTCCGAGGCGTACATGAATTCGGGCTTGATCAACTGGTTGTTGATCTGGATGTAGTCGGACTGATTCAGCAAGCGCAGGATGTTCATGATGGTCTCCTTGGTGCTGCCACGCTCCGTCACGAAAGGCGGGGCCGGGTTACATGCTACAAGCCATGACAAACTTTGCCGCAGCGTGCCGGTAGCCGCAGCCTGCTACATCCAGCCACGCTCCGCGAGGGATTCGGCGTGGCTGCCGGTGACCACAAAATGATCCAGTAAACTGATATCGACCAAGGCCAGCGCCTGCTTGAGGCTGGCCGTCAAAGCCCGGTCGGCGGCGGAGGGTTCCGCCACCCCGGACGGGTGGTTGTGCGCGACGATCACCGCGTGGGCATTGTGCTGCAGCGCGCGGCGCACGATTTCACGCGGGTAGACCCGGGTTTCGGTGAGGGTGCCCCTGAATAGTTCTTCGACCGCCAGAACCCGGTTTTGTGCCGTCAGGAACAGCGCCACGAACACCTCCACCTCGCGCACGCCGATCGCCAGCCGCAGGTACTGCCGCACCGCTTGCGGGCTGGACAGTGCATCGCCCAGCTGCATTTCCTCCGCCAGCACCCGCCGCGCCAGCTCCTTCACCGCCATGAACTGCGCGTACTTGGCCGGCCCCAGCCCGCTGCCGCGGACAAAATCGCCCGGCTCCGCCGCCAGCAGCTTGCCCAGACTGCCGAAGCGCTGGATCAGCTGCCGCCCCATATCCACCGCCGAGCAGCCGCGAATGCCGGTGCGCAGGAAAATGGCCAGCAACTCGGCATCGGACAGTACCGCCGGGCCGCGCTGCAACAGCTTTTCGCGCGGGCGTTCCGCTTCCGGCCAGTGGGCAATCGACATCGCAGACTCCTTATTGGGCTATAGCATGATATGTAGCAGGTTTTTAATGACGTATCACTATTATATGATGCCGCACGTGCATGCCGCGCTGCCGGCGACGGTGAATACGTTACAATTCGCGCTCTGTTGCCAACCAACACAAAGCCGAACCGATGACGCAAAAACGCATCCTGCTGGGCATTACCGGCGGTGTCGCCGCCTACAAGGCCGCCGAGCTGACCCGCCTGCTGGCCAAGGCCGGCCATCACGTCGAAGTGGTGATGAGCGAAGCCGCCACCCGCTTCGTGACGCCGCTGACCTTCCAGGCGCTGTCGGGCAATGCGGTGTACAGCGATGTGTGGGACAGCCGCCCGGACAACGCGATGGCGCACATCGAGATGTCGCGCCGCGCCGACGTGTTCGTGATCGTGCCGGCCACCGCCGACTGCCTGTTCAAGCTGGCGCACGGCGCCGCCAACGACCTGATCTCGACCATGGCCAGCGCGCGCACCTGCCCGCTGGTGGTGGTGCCGGCGATGAACCGCCAGATGTGGGACAACCCGCCCAACCTGCGCAACGTCGCCCAGCTGCAGGCCGACGGCGTGCAGGTGTGGGGCCCGGCGCACGGGGTGCAGGCCTGCGGCGAGACCGGCCCCGGCCGCATGCTGGAGCCGGAAGAAGTCTTCGACCTGCTGAACGGTTTCTTCGACGAGAAAGTGCTGGCCGGCAAGCGGGTGCTGCTCACCGCCGGGCCGACTTACGAGGCGATCGACACCGTGCGCGGCATCACCAACATCAGCTCCGGCAAGATGGGCTACGCGCTGGCCCGCGCCTGCCGCGACGCCGGCGCCGAGGTGACCCTGGTCTCCGGCCCCACCGCGCTGGCGGCGCCGCTGGGCGTGCGCCTGCTGCCGGTGCAAAGCGCCGGCGAGATGTACCAGGCGGTGCTGTCCGAGGTTGGCCGCAGCCAGGTGTTCATCAGCGTCGCCGCGGTCGCCGACTACCGCGTGAAGAACCGCAGCGAGCACAAGATCAAGAAGGGCGACGCACTGCCGGTGATCGAGCTGGAAGAAAATCCGGACATCCTCGCCACCGTCGCTAGCCTGCCGGCGGCGCCGTTCTGCGTCGGCTTCGCCGCCGAAAGCCAGAACCTGCTGCAGTTTGCCGACAGCAAGCGCCGCAAGAAAAAGGTGCCGCTGCTGGTCGCCAACCTGGCGCAGCAGGCAATGGGCAGCGACGACAACGAGGTCACCCTGCTCGACGACGCCGGCCAGCACCCGCTGCCGGCGATGGCCAAGGCCGAGGTGGCGCGCGCCATCGTCGCCCACCTGGCCCGCCTGCTCTGAAGCACAAGCCCACAAGGTTGGCCGCAGGCTGCGGCCAACCTTTTCCTTTTAGTCCATGAAACGAGTTAGCGCATGAAACCCACCATCGACGTTCAAATCCTCGACGCCCGCCTGAAGGACAACCTGCCGGCCTACGCCACCAGCGGCTCCGCCGGGCTGGACCTGCGCGCCGCCATCGACGCCGAGATGACCATCGTGCCCGGCCAGACGGTGCTGGTGCCGACCGGCATGGCCATCCACCTGGCCGACCCCAAGCTGGCGGCGATGATCCTGCCGCGCTCCGGCCTCGGCCACAAGCACGGCATCGTGCTGGGCAACCTCACCGGCCTGATCGATTCCGACTACCAGGGCCAGCTGTTCGTGTCGGTATGGAACCGCGGTGACAGCGACTTCGTGCTGAAGCCGCTGGAGCGCATCGCGCAGATGATCATCGTGCCGGTGGTACAGGTCGGCTTCAACATCGTCGACAGCTTCGACGCTTCCGAGCGCGGCGAAGGCGGCTTCGGCAGCACCGGCCGCAAGTAAGCTCGCCGTTAAAACGACTGCGGCCAACCTTGGTGACAAGGTTGGCCGCAATGTTTTGTGCGGAGAGGTTTTGTCGCGCACGCGCCGCCTCAGAACCTGTTCAAAGTCTCGCGAGCTAGAGCGAGACAAGGCGAAAACGGCTGAGGAAGCGGAGTTGACATGGGGTCAATGAGCATTCCGAAGCCGTTTTCAACGCCGTATCGCCGAAGCGCAGCAGACATTGAACAGGTTCTCAGCCCTCGCCGCGCATCTGCCGCCGATAGCGCTCCGGTGAAAAGCCGACCTGCTTGCCGAACATGGCGATGAACGCCGACGGCGTGCCGTAGCCCAGCTGCGCCGCGATATCCTGCACCGGCCAGCCCTCCTTCAGCCACGCCAGCGCCTGCAGCAGCCGCACACGGTTGCGCCACTGCACGAAGCTCATCCCCAGCTGCTGCTGGAAGCGCCGCGCCAGCGTGCGCTCGGTGCTGTGCACCCGCTGCGCCCAGCGGCCCAGCGTGGTGTTGTCGCCGGGCGTGGCGCGGATGGCGGCCAGTATCGGCTGCAGCTGGCGGTCGCTGCTGTCCGGCAGGTAGCTGTCGACGCTGCCGGCGCGCACCAGATGCTCGACCAGCAGCTCGGCCTGGCGCACGTCCCACGCGTCGCCCATCGCCGCCACCTCGCGCTGGCGGAAGTCCTCCAGCAAGGCGCGTACCAGCGGCGTCTGTTCAATCAAACAGACACGATCCGGCAGGCGCGCGGCCAGCGCCGGGCTGACGTACACCGACAGGTAGTCCATCGCCTGTCGCACGTGTGCGGCGTGCGCCATCTCGGCCGGCACCCACACCAGGTAATCGGCCGGCGCGATCAGCCGTCTGTCGTCCAGCACCAGTTCCAGCAGGCCGAGGCTGATGCGATTGATCTGGCCCCACGGATGGCGGTGCGGCTCGAAATCGGTATTGGCCATGAACTGCTCGTAGCGGAAGTACAGCGGCGCCGGCGGTGGCAGCTGCAGGTCGATGGCGGAGTAAGACGGCAGCATGTTGTCGGATTCGGCGCATGAGTTTGTCTGTTTTGCATTATAAGCAACAAAACAGACAGGCTTACACTGGCGCCATCTTGCCGCAGGAGCGTTGTCATGGCCGTACTGTTTCCCCTGCTGGCGGTGCTGATCTGGGCCGCCAACACCGTTGTTTCCAAGGCTGCCGCCGGCGTGTTCGACCCGGCCGCCATTTCCTTCTACCGCTGGCTGGTCGCCGCCGTGGTGCTGACGCCGCTGCTGGCGCGCCCGCTGTGGCGCCGCCGCGCCGAGCTGCGCCCGCACCTGCCGCAGCTGGCCGTGCTGGCGCTACTGGGCATGGTGATGTACCAGTGCCTGGCCTACTACGCCGCGCACAGCACCACCGCCACCAATATGGGCGTGATCTGTGCGCTGATCCCGTTGCTGGGGCTGCTGCTGAACGGCGTGGTGTTCCGCCAGCGCATCGCGCCGGCCGCCATGCTCGGCGTGGCGCTGTCGCTGGCCGGCGTGCTGTACCTGCTCGGCCACGGCGATCCGGCCAGCCTGCTGGCCGGCGGCATCAACCGTGGCGACGCGCTGATGCTGGTCGGTTCGGCGTCGTACGCGCTGTACGGCATCCTGTACAAGCGCTGGGCGCCGCCGTTCGGGCAGTGGCTGAACCTGTACGCCCAGGTGCTGCTGGCGGTGGCGATGCTGAGCCCGCTGGCCGCCAGCGCCGACAGCCTGGCCATCCCCGCCGCCGGCATCCCGCTGGTGCTGTTCGCCGGCATCGCCTCCTCCATCCTCGCCGCCTACTTCTGGATACGCGGCCTGCAGCAGCTGGGCAGCGAACGCACCGCCATCTTCATGAACCTGCTGCCGCTGTTTACCGCGCTGATCGCCAGCCTGCTGCTTGGCGAAACCATCCACGCCTACCACTGGCTGGGCGGCGGCCTGATCCTGCTCGGCGTCAGCCTGACCCAGGGCAGCCTCGCCCCGCTGTGGCGACGCTGGCGGCCGGCTCGGTGCTGAAGCGGCCCGGAGGTGAAAAAGCCTGCGGTGCAAACCGGCACCTCGCACCATCACCAGAAGCAGAACGGCCGCTCCGATACGGAGCGGCCAACCGGGGCCAAGACATCCGGTACCGGATCAGCAGCCGGAGACGCAGTATTTATCCGGACATGAACAAACAGGCCGAGGCTGTTTTTATCGCTGCAACCCCATTGATATCAGTCACAAACAGGTCGTGAGCAGGTTCTTATGCCGGAACGGCAACGATCACGCTGGATGCCTTGAAAATGGCTGCGGCCAACTTGCCAACAACCAGGCCAAGATTATTGCAACTGTCATTGGTCACAATGGCGGCAAGGCTGCCGCCGCCATCCAGGTCAAGCACCACCTCAGTATTCACCGCCCCCGGCTGTATCCGGGAAACCACCCCTTGCAGCCTGTTTCTGGCAGAGAAATGTGCGTCCGCATCATCGGTGACCACGATGATGGCGGAGGATTTGACCAGGGCAAAGGCTTCCGCTCCGGGTACCAACCCCAGGCTCTCCGTGCTCTCATGGGTGACAATGGCAATGATCGTCTGGCCCGTGGCCGTCCGCAGTTCGACTTCATCATTGACGGCACCTGTCTTGACGGCAGCCACCTTGCCGAGAAACTGGTTACGGGCGCTGGTTTTCATTGCCATCCTTCTGAGCAACAAGTAATCGTCGGCCAAGGCCTCTGCCTGCCGCGCCAGCTGACTGACAAATAGCTGGTGTTCATGCTGGATGGACTGGAAATTCTCCACCAGCTGCAATCCGCGCCGGGTCAGACGCGTACCGCCGCCGCCCTTGCCGCCGGCAAGCCTCTCTACCAGCGGCTCTCCCGCAAGATTATTCATCGTGTCGATGGCATCCCAGGCAGTCTTGTAGCTCATGCGGGCCGCCTTCGCCGCCTGGGTGATGGACCCGTATTCTGCGATCTTGGCCAATAGCGCCATGCGGTCGGCTCCGCCAAAGCTCTGACCATCAACCGTCATCCACACCGAGCCCTGCAGCTGGATTGTCTTATCAGTCACACTCATGTTTTGTACCAGTTAGTGGCAAGTTCAATCCGGGAAACAGACCCTGTTCCATTCCCGGCGTCCAGGTGAAAACGGCAGGCTTCCATCCTGTGCCCCACGCAAAACCGCAGCCAGACTGCATGGAAGCAGACGTTCAAGCAATGATCCCGGATCTCGGGAGGGGCTGTTTACCGGCAGATGGTGGTGTTCCCGCATGCAAGGGCCTCGCTGGCTGGCAAATGGCAGGCGGCCGTCTCCTGTGCATCCAGCCTGCCGTCGCGCAACTGGAAAACGTGATCACCAAATATCTCGACATCCTGCGGGTCGTGGGTAATCAGTACGATGGGAATTTGCAAGTGCTGCTGCAGGTCGCTCAGTTCCCGGCGCATGGTATGGCGGAGCGACAGGTCAAGTGCAGCAAACGGTTCGTCCAGCAGCAGGGCCCGTGGCCGGGCGACAATCGCCCTTGCCAGTGCCACGCGCTGGCGCTGCCCGCCGGACAGCTCGTCCGGCAACTGGTGCGCCATCGTTTCCAGGCCAAAAGCCCGCAGCCAGTATTCCACCGCATCGTGGCGCACCCCCGTACGCGGATTGAGCCAGCCCCGGCTCAGGCCGAATGCAATATTCTGGCGTACGTCCAGATGCGGGAACAGCGCATAGTCCTGGAACAGGTAGCCGACCTGGCGCGCCTGCGGTGCCAGGTTCACGCCGGCGCGCTGGTCAAAAAGGGTACGGCCATTCAGCCGGATATGACCGTGCTCCGGCCTGAGCAGGCCGGCAACTGCCTTTAGCGTCAGGCTCTTCCCTGCACCAGACGGCCCGTAAATCACGATGCGCTGGCTGCTGGACTGCAGTTGCAGGTTCAGCGCAAAGCTGCGACTGCCTGCCTGCAGTGTTTTACGGATATCAATGTCAAACAGCATGGGCAACCTCGTTCAGCGCCGTGCAATACGGCCGGGGGCCAGATGACCAGCCGTCAGGAGTACCGCCACACAGACTGCGGAAATGATATACACAAGGGTATTGGCCACATCATCCTGCCCTGCCTGCACCGCCTCATAGACCGCGATCGACAGAGTCTGGGTCTTGCCGGGGATACTGCCGGCCACCATCAGCGTGGCACCGAACTCGCCCAGGGCCCGGGCAAACGACAGCAGCACACCGGCAAGGATGCCACGCCACGCCAATGGCAGGGTCACCCGGAAAAAAACGGCCGTGTTGCTTGTTCCCAATACCCTGGCAGCCTGCTCAAGCTGGCCGTCAACCGACTCGAATGCCGCCCGTGCCGGCTTGAATACCAGCGGAAAGGCAACCACTGAAGCGGCGATCACGGCCCCTTGCCAGGTAAAAATCAGGTTGATGCCGAATTCTTCCAGCAACCATGTTCCCAGCGCGCTGCGCCGGCCCAGCAGTACCAGCAGGTAGTAGCCCAGCACCGTGGGGGGCAGCACCATCGGCAGCGTTAGCAGGGTGTCCAGCACATTGCGTCCCGGAAAGCTGGCCCTGGCCAGCAAAAAACCGACAGCGACCCCCAGTATGGTGGTCGCTGCAGCAGCCAGCCCTGCCACTTTCAGGGACAGGGCCAAGGCCATCCATACAGATTCCATGCGCGAGTTGCTCTCTGTACGGCTCAGGGCTTCCGGAAACCGTACTTGCCCAGCACGGACTGGCCCGCCGGGGACAGGACATAATCGACAAAGCTCTTGGCTTCCTTGGCGTTGGCGCTACCGGTGCTGATGGCAATCGGATAGCTGATCACTTCGTCAAGCGGTACGGTAAATGCCACCTTGACCTTGTCCGGCATCACTGCCGCATCGGTTGCATACACGAAACCGGCATCCACCTCGCCACGAGCCACATAATCCAGCGACTGGCGCACGTTCTGGGTATTGATTGCCTTGGCATTGACGGCAGACCATAGCTTGGCCGCTTCCAGTGCTGCCCGGGTGTAGCGCCCCGCCGGCACACTGGCGGGATTGCCGATCGCCACTTTGGCCACGCCGGCCTGAGTCAGGCCCTTGAGATTCCTGATGCCCGGTTTGCTGTCAAACGGTACCACCAGCACCAGCGAGTTACGGACAAAGTCACGCCGACCGTTGGCCGCCACCAGGCCCTGCCTGACAGCCTGGTCCATGGTTTCTTGGTCTGCCGATGCGAAGACATCGACCGGGGCGCCTTTGGACATCTGCTGCAGCAAGGCACCGGAGGCGCCAAAGTTGAGCAGTATCCTGGTACCAGGGTGTTTTGCCTCGAATGACTGGGCAACATCCTTGAACGCATTGGTCAGGCTGGCGGCTGCCGATACCGTGACATCACCCGCAACGGCAAGATTGCTGGCAATCAGTACCAGTGCGCCGGAAAGCAGTTTTGTGGCAAGTTTCATGACATGTTCCGGGTAATTTGCTACCCCGTTATATAATCATCTATATAGCGAAATATCAATACCCCGATAGCCTTAATCGCCCTGTAGCAGTAGCGCCTCCGCCTGCGCCAGTGCCGCCGGCCGGCCGAGCAACACCAGCACGTCGCCTTCCTGCAATTCCGAATCCGCCCCCACGTGGGCGAGGCGAACGTTGCGGCGGCGGATGCCGCGCACCCCGACACCGAGGCTGTCCAGCTTCACCCCGCCCAGCGGCATGCCTATAGCATGAGCACCGGCCACCAGCTGCACGCTGAGCAGGCGCGGCTGGTCGCTGTCGTCGATGCCGTCCAGCTCGTCGCTGGCGCCACGGAAGAAGCCGGTGAACAGGCTGTAGCGCTGTTCGCGCACCGCTCGGATGCGGCGCAGCACGCGGCTCATCGGCACCTCCATCACCATCAGCGCATGCGAAGCCAGCATCAGGCTGCCCTCCATCACCTCGGCCACCACCTCGTCGGCGCCGGCTTCGCGCAGGCGGGTGATGTCGGAGTCGTCGATGGTGCGCACGATCACCGGCAGGTCACGGCGCAGGTCGTGCACCATATGGATGATGCGCTCCGAGGCGTGGGTGTCGGCAAAGGTGATCACCACCGTCTTGGCGCGCATCGCGCCGGCAGCCATCAGCACCTCGCGCTTGGCGGCGTCGCCGAACACCACCGGATCGCCCGCCTCGCCCGCCTCGCGCACCCGCTCCGGGTCCATGTCCAGCGCAAAAAAGGAGATGCCCTCCGCCTCCAGCAGCCGCGCCAGCGACTGCCCGCTGCGGCCATAGCCGCAGATGATCACGTGCTCGTCCTTGGCCATGCTCTGCACCAGTATCTGGTGCAGATCCACCGCCTGCAGCGCCCAGTCCTGCCTGATCAGGCGGCTGCAGATGCGCTCGGCGTGCTGGATCAGGAACGGCGCCGCCAGCATCGACAGCACGATCGCGGCCAGCGCCGACTGCTCCACCGGCGACGAGATCAGGCCCAGATTGCCGGACAGCGCCAGCAGCACGAAGCCGAATTCACCGCCCTGCGCCAGCGCCAGCGCACCCTTCAGGCTATCCCTGGCACGCTGGCCGAACAGCCGCGCCAGCAGGAACACCACCGCCAGCTTGACCGGCAACAACAGCAGCAGCATCACGCCGATGTCGCCGGCACGGTCGAGCAGCACGCCGATGTCCAGCTTCATGCCGACGGTGACGAAGAAGAAGCCGAGCAGGATGTCGCGGAACGGCTTGATGTCCTCCTCCACCTGGAAGCGGTACTCCGTTTCCGAGATCAGCATGCCGGCGACGAAGGCGCCCAGCGCCAGCGACAGCCCGGCCAGCTGGGTGAGGAAGGCGATGCCCAGCGTCACCAGCAGCACGTTGATGGTGAACAGCTCGCCGGAACGCTGCCGCGCCACCAGGTGGAACCACGGCCGCATCAGGCGCTGGCCGAACACCAGCAGCAGGCTCATCACCGCCACCACCTTGAGCAGCGCGAGGCCCAGATCCGTCCACAGGCTGTCGGAGTTGGCCGCAAACGCCGGCAGCAGGATCAGCAGCGGCACCACCGCCAGGTCCTGGAACAGCAGCACGCCGATCGCCAGCTGGCCGTGCGGCTGCGCCATTTCCAGGCGCTCGGACAACAGCTTGCTGACGATGGCCGTCGACGACAGCGCCAGCGCGCCGCCGACGGCAAAGCCGGCCAGCGGGCTGCCGGTCAGCCGCCACACGATGGCACCGATCAGGAACAGCGTCAGCAGCACCTGCGCGAGGCCGATGCCGAACACCAGCTGCCGCATCGCCTTCAGCTTGGCCAGCGAGAACTCCAGCCCGATGGAGAACATCATGAACACGATGCCGATCTCACCGAGGAACTCGGTCTCCTCGCCCTGCGGGATCAGGCTCATCACGCCGGGGCCGGCCATGAAACCGACCACCAGGTAACCCAGCATGGGCGGTACGCGCAGACTGCGGCACGCGGTCACTGCCAGCACGGCGACCAGCAATACCAACACGATGGGAGACAGGGAGTGCATCGGAAAAACGGCTCCAGATAGGGGATTGAATGGCGCTCAAGCAAAACTTGCACCCGCCAGGCGGTGCCCGGCGATTATAAGCTGATATAATTGCGCATTATGAAAAATGACCAAAAACAATCCTGCCTCGCACTGGCGCGCGAAGCCCTCGCCATCGAGGCCGCCGCCATTAGCCGGCTGGCGTCGCGGCTGGACGACAGCTTCAGCGCGGCGGTCGAACTAATCCTGGCCTGCGAAGGCCGGGTGGTGGTCAGCGGCATGGGCAAGTCCGGCCACATCGGCAACAAGATCGCCGCCACGCTGGCCAGCACCGGCACGCCGGCGTTTTTCATGCACCCGGCGGAGGCCGCCCACGGCGACCTCGGCATGCTGACCGAGCGCGACATCCTGCTGGCGCTGTCCAACTCCGGCGAGAGCGACGAATTGCTGGCGCTGCTGCCGGCGTTGAAGCGCAAGGGCGTGCCCATCATCGCGCTGACCGGGCGCCCGCAGTCGACGCTGGCGACCGAGGCCAGCATCCACCTCGACGCCGGCGTGGAGAAGGAAGCCTGCCCGCTGGGGCTGGCGCCGACCGCCAGCACCACCGCGGCGCTGGCGCTGGGCGACGCGCTGGCAGTGGCGCTGCTCGACGCGCGCGACTTCAAGCCGGAAGACTTTGCGCTGTCGCATCCCGGCGGCAGCCTCGGCCGCAAACTGCTGGTCCACATCAGCGACCTGATGCACGGCGGCGAGGCGCTGCCGCGGGTCAGCAGCGGCAGCAGCCTGAAGGACGCGCTGCTGGAAATGACGCGCAAGGGCCTGGGCATGACCGCGGTTTGCGCCGCCGACGGCCGCCTGCTCGGCATCTTCACCGACGGCGACCTGCGCCGCACGCTGGACAAGAGCCTGGATCTGGCCGGTCTCTGCATCGACGACGTGATGGCACGCCAGCCGCGCACCATCGAGTCACACCGTCTGGCCACCGAAGCGGCCAACGAAATGGAACACCACAAGATCAACGGCCTGCTGGTCACCGACCGCGCCGGCAATCTGGTGGGCGCCCTGAACATGCACGACCTGCTCAAGGCAGGCGTGGTCTGAGAGACACCATGCAAACCATCACCGAACTGGCCAAACGCACGCGACTGCTGATCATGGATGTGGACGGCGTGCTGACCGACGGCCGCATCTTCATCACCGCCAGCGGCGAAGAGCTGAAAGCGTTCAACACCCTCGACGGCCACGGCCTGCGCATGCTGCAGTCCACCGGCGTGCAGCTGGCGATCATCACCGGCCGCGACGCGCCCGGCGTCGCCCACCGCGCCCGCGGCCTCGGCATCGACCACTACTACGCCGGCGTGCACGACAAGCGCACCGCACTGGCCGAGCTGCTGCACAAAACCGGCCTTGCCGCCGAAGACTGCGCCTACATCGGCGACGACGTCATCGACCTGCCGGTGATGAGCCGCGTCGGCCTGGCGGTGGCGGTACCGGATGCGCCCAGCTTCGTGCGCCAGCACGCCCACTTCGTCACCGGCTGCAGCGGCGGCCAGGGCGCGGTGCGCGAACTGTGCGAACTGATCCTGCAGGCGCAGGGCAACTACGACCGCCTGATGGCCGGTTACCTGGCATGAACCGCGCCGCCCGCCTGTTTCCGCTGGGCCTGATGCTGGGCATGGCTCTGCTCGCCTTCTGGCTCAACGTGCTGACCATGCAGCGCGACGATGCCCCGGCCAAGCTCGACCTGAGCCGCCCGGAATACACCATCAACCGGCTGACGGCAAAGCGCTTCGACGCTCAGGGCCGGCCGCAGCAGTACCTGCAGGCGGCCCAGATGTGGCAACTGCCGCGCAATCCGAATGTCTATCTCAGCAAGCCGCGCATCGAGGTCTTCCTGCAGGGCATCCCCGACTACACGGTGACGGCCGCGGCCGGGCGCTACCACAAGCAGCAGAAAACGGCGGACTTCAGTGATAATGTGCGCTGGGAGCGCAAGGCCACCACCGCCGCGCCGGCCATCCTGCTGCAAACCTCGGTGCTGCACGTCGACACCGTGGCGCGCAGCGCCAGCAACCGCGCGCCGCTGGTAGCCGACTACGGCACCTCGCGACTGAAATCGACCGGCTTCATTTACCAGCAGGACAGCGGCCAGCTGAACCTGCTGTCCAACGTAAGGATTACCTATGCGCCATAGTGTGCTGATCGCGCTGACCGCCCTCGTGCTGAGCGCCCCTGTCATGGCTGAGAAGGCCGACAGCGAAAAACCGATCGAACTGTCCGCCGACCGCGGCTCGCTGGACCAGAAAAAAGGCGTGACGGTATGGGAGGGCAATGTCGTGGTGGTGCAGGGCACGCTGAACCTGAAAGCGCAGCGCGTGACCGTGACCCGCGACGCGCAGGGCAACCAGCAGCTGCAGGCGCAGGGCAGCCCGGTCACCTTCCGCCAGAAGGTCGACGGCAGCAATGAGTACGTCGAAGGCAGCGCCAGCAACGTCCACTACAACACTGCGGCCAACCTTGCCACCCTGACCGGCAATGCCCGCGTCAAGCGCGGCCAGGACTCGGTCAGCGGCGCCGTCATCGTCTACAACACCGCCACCGAGACCTACCAAGCCAGCGGCGGCACCGCCGCCAGCGGCAACAGCGGCCGCGTGACGGTGATCCTGCAGCCCAAAGCACAGGGCACGCCATGACAGCTAGCCAGCTTTCCATCCAGCACCTGAAGAAGACCTTCAAGAAGCGCACCGTGGTGCGCGACGTGTCGCTGGAGATCGCCAGTGGCGAGGTGGTCGGCCTGCTCGGCCCCAACGGCGCCGGCAAGACCACCAGCTTCTACATGGTGGTCGGCCTGATCGCCGCCGATGCCGGCGAAATCCGCCTCGACGGCCAGACCATCACCCACCTGCCTATCCACCAGCGCGCGCGGCTCGGCCTCGGCTATCTGCCGCAGGAAGCGTCGATCTTCCGCAAAATGACGGTGGACGAGAACATCCGCGCGGTGCTGGAGATTGCCGGCCTGAAGGACGAGGAGCTGGAAAACGAGCTGACCCTGCTGCTGGACGACCTCAACATCAGCCACCTGCGCGACAGCAACGCACTGGCGCTGTCCGGTGGCGAACGCCGCCGCGTGGAAATCGCCCGCGTGCTGGCCACCCGCCCGCGTTTCATCCTGCTGGACGAGCCGTTTGCCGGCGTCGACCCGATCGCGGTGATCGACATCCAGAAGATCATCGCCTTTCTCAAGGAACGCGGCATCGGCGTGCTGATTACCGACCACAACGTGCGCGAAGCGCTGCGCATCTGTGACCGTGCCTACATCATCTCCGAAGGCAGCGTGCTCGCCTCCGGCCTGCCGGAAACGCTGGTACTGAACGAGCAGGTCCGCCAGGTGTATCTGGGCGAACACTTTCATCTGTAAGCCATGAAACAGACCCTCCAGCTCAAAACCAGCCAGCAACTCACGCTCACCCCCCAGTTGCAGCAATCGATCAAGCTGCTGCAGATGTCGACGCTGGACCTCAGTACCGAGCTGGAGCGCTACCTGCTGGAAAACCCGCTGCTGGAGCGCGCCGACAGCGACAGCCACGACGAGCCCGACAGCCCGTTGCCGGTGCTGACACCCGGCGGCGACACCCCGGCGGCGGACAGCGGCAGCGAGGCGGAGCGACCGGAAACGGACAGCAACCGCGACGACGGCGAACTGCTCGGCGACTGGGGCAGCAGCGGGAGCGGCAGCAGCCGCAACGATGACGACGACGAGTTCGACCCCATTCTCAACACCCCGTGCCGGCCGTCGCTGCGCGAGCACCTGACCGCGCAGATGGGCGAAACCCAGCTCAGCCAGCGCGACAAGGCGCTGATGTCGCTACTGATCGACGAGCTGGACGACGACGGCTACCTGCCGACCCTGCTGGACGACATCGCCGCCGAGCTGCCACTGGAGCTGGAAGTGGAAGGCGACGAGCTGGAGTGCCTGCGCAAGCTGCTGACCCAGTTCGAGCCGACCGGCATCGGCAGCCGCAACCTCAGCGAATTTCTCAGCCTGCAACTGCAGCAACACAGCGCACCGGCTGCGGTGCGCCAGCTGGCGCTGGACATGGTGCAGCAGCACCTGCCGCTGTTGGGCAACCGCGACTTCACCAAACTCAAGAAGCTGCTCGCCATCGACGAGCAGCAGCTGAAAACCGCGCACGCGCTGCTCGCCAGCCTGCGGCCGCGCCCCAGCAGCGGCTTTGACCAGGGCGAGACCCACTACGTCGCGCCCGACATCCTGGTGGTGAAACGCCAGCAGCGCTGGGTGGCGCGCCTCAACCAGGGCACCCTGCCCAGGCTACGCGTCAACCAGATGTATGCAGGCATGTTACAACAGAAGGGCGGCAGCCATAATCTGGGCGGCCAGCTACAAGAGGCGCGCTGGCTGGTAAAAAACATTCAACAACGGTTTGACACCATCCTGAAAGTGGCAGAATCTATCGTTGACAGACAGCAAGCGTTCTTTGAACAAGGTGAAGTGGCCATGCGCCCGCTTATCCTGCGAGACATCGCAGAGGAACTCGGCCTGCATGAGTCAACCATTTCCCGTGTCACCACGCAGAAATACCTGCTGTGCAGCCGTGGCTTGTTCGAACTCAAATATTTCTTTGGCAGTTCGGTCGATACTGACAGTGGTGGCGAATGTTCCGCCACCGCGATCAAGGCACTGATCCGGCAGATCATCGATGCGGAAGACCACAACAAACCGCTGTCTGACAGCGCCATTGCCGACAGGCTGGTCGCGCAGGGCATACAGGTTGCAAGACGTACCGTAGCCAAGTATCGTGAAGCCATGCAGATACCGCCGGTCAGCCAGCGCAAGATTTTTTAGGTTGTTCATAACAAGATCGCCATGCCCGATCCGGATATGGCACCAACAGAAGGAGTTAGGGTATGAACCTCAAGATTACCGGCCTCCACCTCGACGTAACCCCGGCGCTTCGTGACTACATCGAAAGCAAACTGGAACGCATTACCCGCCATGTCGACAATGTGATCGGTGTCAGTGTGACACTGTCTGTCGACAAACTGGTACAGAAAGCCGAAGTCAATGTCCATCTGGCAGGCAAGGACATCCATGCCGAAGCCACCGAAGCGGACATGTATGCGGCCATCGACCTGCTGACTGACAAACTGGACCGTCAGGTACTGAAATTCAAGGAAAAACTGGTCGAGCATCGCGCCCCGGTACCGCAAGAGCAAGCGTCGCTCTGATCAGGATTTGCCGAACAAAAAACGGATAATGCAAGCACTGCTTGCTTATCCGTTCTTTTTTTGGATACCGTTTTTTCTCCTGACGATCATCCTGCGCTTTCCGCTATGGTATTCCGCGGACTCGGCGTAGAATGGCCCTCGATTTTTTCGGGCAAATGGCATTATGGGCTTGATCAGTAAAATACTCTCCATGGACAACGTCATTGCCGACATGGACGTTTCCAGCAAAAAACGACTCTTCGAACAAGTCGGCCTGATGGTCGAGAACAGTCACGCCATTGCGCGCAGCGATGTCTTCGACAGCCTGTTTGCCCGGGAAAAACTCGGTTCCACCGGCCTGGGACAAGGTGTTGCCATCCCGCACGGCCGTATCAAGGGCCTGAAAGAGGCCACCGGCATCTTCATCCGCCTGAAGGCGCCGATTCCGTTCGACGCCCCCGACGGCAAACCGGTCTCGCTGCTGTTCGTGCTACTGGTACCGGAGCAGGCCACCGACATCCACCTGCAGGTACTGTCCGAACTGGCACAACGCTTCTCCAGCAAGGCGCTGCGCGAGCAGATGAACGATCCCACCTGCGACGCGCAGAAACTGTTTGACCTGATTTCCGACACCCCAGACCATGCCTAATATCAGTGTTCGCCGCCTGTACCAGGACAATCAGCACAAGCTCAACCTGAGCTGGGTCGCCGGCCGCTCCGGCTCCGACAACCTGATTTCGAATGATGAACAGCGGCCAACCCAGGCACTGGTCGGCCACCTCAACTTCATCCACCCCAACCGCGTCCAGGTCCTTGGCCTCGCGGAAGTGGAATACCTGAACAAGCTGGAACAGGCCGCGGCACGGACCGCGCTGGACCAGCTGTTCCATCGCACCATGGCAGTGGTGATCGTCGCCAATGCGCAGCCGGTGCCCAATCTGCTGCGCGACTATTGCCAGAGCCACAATGTGCCGCTGATGAGTACGCCGCTGGAAAGCCCGTATCTGATGGATGTGCTGCGCATCTATCTGGCACGCGCGCTGGCGGTGTCCACTGTGATGCACGGCGTGTTCCTGGATGTACTGGAAATCGGCGTGCTGATCATGGGCGATTCGGCAATGGGCAAGAGCGAGCTGGCACTGGAGCTGATCTCGCGTGGTCACGGCATGGTTGCCGACGATGCGGTCGAGCTGTACCGCATCGGTCCGGAAACGCTGGAAGGCCGCTGCCCGGTCCTGCTGCGCGATTTCCTCGAGGTGCGCGGCCTCGGCATCCTCAACATCCGCACCATCTTCGGCGAAACCGCGGTGCGCCCGAAAAAGGTGCTGAAGCTGATCATCCACCTGATGAAGGCCAACGATCAGGCGATGCAGACGCTGGACCGTCTCAACATCCAGTCCGAAACACAGGACATCCTCGGCGTCACCGTGCGCAAGGTAATCCTGCCGGTAGCCGCCGGCCGCAACCTGGCAGTACTGGTCGAGGCCGCGGTGCGCAACTACATCCTGCAACTGCGCGGCATCGACAGTACCCGCGAATTCATAGACCGCCACACCAACCTGCTACGGGACCAGGAACATGCAGCTGATTTTGATTAGCGGCCTGTCCGGCTCCGGCAAGTCCGTCGCCCTGCGCCTGCTGGAAGACAACGGCTACTACTGCGTCGACAACCTGCCGGCCACCATGCTCACCGACGTGGTGGCGCTGTACAGCGAACAGGGCTACCAGCATGTCGCCATCAGCGTCGACACCCGCTCCGCACCAACGTTGGCCGCATTGCCGCAGGTAATGACCAGCCTGAAAGCGCTGCAGGTCGATGTGCGCCTGATCTATCTGGAAGCCACCACCGAAGTGCTGGTACAGCGCTTTTCGGAAACACGGCGCCGCCACCCGCTGTCCGGCAACGGCCTGACGGTGGAGGAATGCATCCGCCTCGAACGCGAGATGCTGGAGCACATCCACGAACTGGGACACCGCATCGACACCAGCCACCTGTCCGCCAACGCGCTGCGCGCCTGGGTCAAGATGTTGGTCGATGCCGACGCCGACTGCCTGACGCTGGTATTCGAATCATTCGGCTTCAAGCACGGCCTGCCACTGGACGCCGACTTCGTGTTCGACGTGCGCTGCCTGCCCAATCCCTACTACGAAGTCGCGCTGCGGCCGCTGACCGGCCAGGACGAGGCGATCTGCCGCTTCTTCGAAGGCGAGGCCAGCGTGACGCAGATGCTGGCCGACATCTGCCAGTTCCTGCAAAGCTGGCTGCCGCGCTTCCGCCAGGACAACCGCAGCTACGTCACCGTCGCCATCGGCTGTACCGGTGGCCAGCACCGCTCGGTCTACCTCGCCGAACAACTGGCCAAGGCCTTTGCCGGCGAACAGGTCCTGCTGCGCCATCGCCAACTACCCATCAAAAAATAAGCGGCGATGTTCAAGGCCGGTGATTACCTGGTGCTGCTGACACTGTGCGCACTGTTGCTGGCGGCCTTCCTGCAGCTCGGCCGTCACGCCGGCGAGGCAGACAGTGTCATCGTGCGCCAGAACGGCACCGAAACCGTCCGCCTGCCGCTGCGCCTGAACCGGCTCCATGTCGCCCGCGGCCCGCTGGGGCTGACCGAAATCGAGATTCACAATGGCCAGGCCCGCATCCGCCGCGACCCTGGCCCGCGCCAGTACTGCGTACAGCAGGGCTGGCTGCGCCACAACGGCGACATCGCCGTGTGCCTGCCCAACCGCGTCAGCATCGAGTTGACCGGCCCGCGACAAGCCCATGACTCGCTCGCCTACTGAACGCACGCTGCAAGCCAGCGCCGACGATCACCGCATCGCCAGCCTGGCCGCGCTGGCCATCGCGCTGGGCATGGTTGATGCCGCCATCCCGTCGCCGCTACCCGGCGTCAAGCCGGGGCTGGCCAACATCATGACCCTGTTCGCGCTGCACACCCTTGGCTGGCGCGCCGCAGTGTGGGTCACGCTGCTGCGCGTCATCGGCGCCGGCCTGCTGCTGGGCAGCCTGTTCACCCCCGGCTTCTGGCTCAGCCTCGGCGGCGCGCTGGCCAGCCTGCTGCTGCTGGGCGCCTGCCGGGTGCTGCCAGAGCGCCATTTCAGCCTGGTCAGCCACAGCCTGCTGGCAGCACAAGCCCATCTGCTGGGACAATTGCTGCTGGTCAGGCTATTCCTGATTCCATACGACAATATACTGGTACTGTTCCCGCCGCTGGCGCTGGCCGCCCTGCTTAGCGGCGCGGCCAACGGTCTGATAGCAAGCCATCTGGTACAAGTGCATGACAAAGATTGACACCGTTACCGTCGCCCTCACCGGCGCCTCCGGCCTGCCCTACGGCCTGCGCCTGATCGAGTGCCTGCTGCGTGCCGGCAAGCGGGTGTGGGTGATGTATTCGCAGGCGGCGCAGGTGGTGGCGAAACAGGAGATGAACCTGACGCTGCCCTCACGCCCGGAAGCCTTCCAGCAGTGGCTGCAAGAGCGCTACCAGGCCGCCGACGGCCAGCTGGCGGTGTTCGGGCGCGAGGCCTGGTTTGCGCCGCCCGCCTCCGGCTCCAACCCGGCCGACGCGATGGTGATCTGCCCGTGCTCGATGGGCACCCTCGCCGCGGTGGCGCACGGCATGAGCGACAACCTGATCGAACGCGCCGCCGACGTGATGCTGAAGGAACAGCGCAAGTTGGTACTGGTACCGCGCGAGGCACCGCTGTCGGTGATCCACCTCGAAAACATGCTCAAGCTGGCCCACCTCGGCGTCTGCATCCTGCCGCCGTCACCCGGTTTCTACACCCACCCGCAGACCATCGACGACATGGTCGACTTCGTGGTGGCGCGCATCCTCGACCAGTTGGCGGTACCGCACCAGCTGCTACCGCGCTGGGGAGAGAGTCACCATGCCGGCGAATGAACGCGCGCTGATCGACGCCGCCGCGCTGCGGCAGTGGGAGCAGCAGGCGGCACAAGCCGGCCTCGACCTGATGGCCCGCGCCGGCGCCGCCATCGCGCAGTGGCTGCGCCAGCACTACCCGCCGCCACGCCAGCTACTGTTCGCCGCCGGTAGCGGCAACAACGGTGGCGACGCGCTGATCGCGGCGCGGCTGCTGCTGGCCGATTACGTGGTCGGCGTGTGGCAACCGCAGCCGCCTATCACTGCCGCCGCGCAGGCGGCCGGGCAGCAGTACCTCGCCGCCGGCGGCCGGCTCGACAGCGCACTGGCCGCGCTCCCACCGGCCGAAGTCCTGATTGACGGCCTGTTTGGCGCCGGGCTGAACCGGCCGCTGGACGCCGGCTGGCAGGCAGACCTCGCCGCGCTGGACGCCCTGCCCTGCCCGCGGGTGGCGCTGGATGTACCCAGCGGCCTCGATGCCTGGAGCGGCTGCGTGCAGGGTGCAGCCCTCCCCGCCGACCATACCCTGGCGCTGCTGTGCCACAAGCCTGGGCTGTTCACCGCCGACGGCCGCGACTACAGCGGCAGCGTCGAGCTATTGACTCTCGACTGCCCGCCGGCGCTGGTACCGGCGGCACAGGGCGAGCTACTTGCGGCCAACCTTGCGTCGCTTAAGCGCCGTCACAACAGCAACAAGGGCAGCTTCGGCAGCGTCAGCATCATCGGCGGCTGCGCCGGCATGGGTGGCGCCGCGCTGCTCGCCGGTCGCGCCGCGCTGGCGCTGGGGGCCGGCAAGGTGCGCATCCACAGCCTGGATGCACGACTGGCGCTGGACCCGCTGTGGCCGGAGCTGATGATCGCACCGCTGGGCAACAGCAGCCTCGCCGCCGATGAGGTGGTCGCCATCGGCCCCGGCCTCGGCCAGAGCCCGCAGGCGCACCGCATCCTCGCCAGCGTACTGGCCCATCCAGGCGCGCTGTTGCTCGATGCCGACGCGCTCAACCTGCTGGCCGGCGACGATGCCCTGCAGCAACAGCTGCGCCAGCGGCCGCGCCCGGCGGTGATCACCCCGCATCCGGCCGAGGCGGCGCGCCTGCTCGCTTGCAGCACCGTTAGCATGCAACAGGATCGCCTCGCCACGGTGCGCCGCCTTGCGGCCAAGCTTGGCGTGATCGCCGTGCTCAAGGGCGCCGGGTCGCTGCTCTGCGGCCCCGACGGCTACTACCGGCTGTGTGCGGCCGGCAACGCGGCGCTGGCCAGTGCCGGCCAGGGCGATATCCTCAGCGGCAGCATCGCCGCGCTGCTGGCACAAGGCCAGGACGAGACCACCGCCGCCGGCAACGCGGTATGGCTGCACGCCAGCGCCGGCGACCGCTATCTGGCCGACGCCGGTGGCCCGATCGGCCTGCGCGCCAGCAGCACGCTGCCGCTGATGCAGCAGCTGCTCAACCAGCAACTCGCCGGCAGCGACCACGATCTCCACCACAGAAAGCCCCCGTTTTGACCTCGCAACAAAAAGCCTACCTCTACGGCCTCGGCGCCGTGCTCGCCTGGTCCACCGTGGCCACCGCCTTCAAGATCAGCCTGCAGCACCTCAGCCCGGCGCAGCTGGTGCTGTACGCCAGTACCTTTTCGCTGCTGTCGCTGCTGTCCATCCTCGCCTGGCAGGGCCGCCTCGGCGAGCTGCTGCCGGCACTGCGCCAGCACTGGCGGCGCTCGCTGCTGCTGGGCGCGGTCAATCCCTTCGTCTACTACCTGATCCTGTTCCAGGCTTATGACCTGCTGCCGGCGCAGGAGGCGCAGGCGCTCAACTACACCTGGGCGCTGACCATGACCCTGCTCGCCATCCCGGTGCTGAAGCAGAAACCGCGGCCGCAGGATGCGCTGGCGGCGCTGGTCTGCTACGCCGGCGTGCTGGTGATCGCTACCCGCGGCCAACCTTTGGCGCTGGAATTCAGCAATCTGGCCGGTGTCGGCTATGCGCTGGCCTCTACCGTGCTGTGGGCCGGCTACTGGCTATTCAATACCCGCGACCGGCGCGAGCCGGTGCTGGGGCTGACGCTGAACTTCCTGTTCGCACTGCCGCTGGCCTGGCTGTGGTGCCTGTGGCGCGGTGAGCTGGGCGCGGTGGCGTGGCAAGGCATCGCCGGCGCCGCCTATGTCGGCGCGCTGGAGATGGGCTTCACTTTCGCGCTGTGGCTGGCGGCGATGAAGCTGACCGGCAGCACCGCACGCATCGCCAACCTGATCTTCCTGTCGCCGCTGCTGTCGCTGTTGCTGATCTACCTGCTGATCGGCGAACAGATCCTGCCCTCCACCCTCAACGGCCTGGCGCTGATCCTGGGCGGCCTGATCCTGCAAAAAATCCCCTTGCCGCACCGCACCGCCAGCGGCGGCTGAAAAAACCGCTGCAACAGTACACCGGGCGCCAGCGGCTGCGTTACCATGATCAACGCTTTATCAGCACAAGGTAACGACATGAACAGCATAAAAAGCCGGCTGGCAATCTGGATCATCTCGGTACTGTCCATCGTGATGGGCCTGACCGGCTTCCTGAGCTACGAGGCCGCCCGTGACACCGAGGAACGCGACTACCTGCTGCTGAAGCAGGGCCTGCAGGAGCGGCTGGCGCTGTCGCTGCCACACGGGGTGTGGCAGCTGGACGACCAGTTCATCCGCCTGACGCTGGACGCGGAGCTGAAATCGGCGGCGGTGGTCGGCCTGATGGTGGAAGGCGATGCCGGGCTGTTCTTCGGTCGCATGCGCAACCCGGACGGCCGCATCACCTCGCTGGCCAAAGCAGCACCGCCACCACATGACGAAATACTGCTGCTGCCCATCCTGTACCAGCAGCGCAACAATCTCGGCCAGATCACGGTGTACCTGTCGCGCGGCAAGATTGCCACCCGCCTTGCCAACGAGCTGACCCGCCAGGTCGTGCAGGCACTACTGATCAACCTGCTGCTGTTCATCATCCTGATCGCCGGCCTGAAACGCTACGTGTTCTCGCCGTTGCACGAGCTGCAGCAAGCGCTGCAGGGTGCCGCCAGGCTGGAAGCCGAGGCCGACCGCTGCCTGCCGCAAAGCCGCTACAGCGAATACGCCGAGCTGGTCGGCGGCGTCAACCTGATCATCCACAAGATCAGCCGCGAGCTGGGCCTGCGCCGCGGCGCGGAGCAGGCCGCCATTGCGGAAAAGGAACGCGCCGAAGTCGCCTACCGGCAATTGCTGGACACCCAGAACACACTGGTGGAAACCGAAAAACTGGCATCACTGGGCGGACTGGTGGCCGGTGTGGCACACGAAATCAACACCCCGGTCGGCATCACCCTCACCGCCGCCTCGCACCTGGCACTGATCACCGGCCAGGTCGGGCAGCAGTTCCAGAGCGGCCAGATCAAAAAAAGCGAGCTGGAGCGCTACCTGACCGACGCCCGCGAATCCACCGTGCTGATCCTGAGCAATACCGAACGTGCGGCCAACCTGATCCAGAGCTTCAAGCAGGTCGCCGTCGACCAGACCAGCGAAGCGCGCCGCCAGTTCGACATCGCACACTACATTGGCGAAATCATTACCAGCCTGCGCCCCAGGCTGCGCCACCGCAAGGTGGAGATCGATATCGACTGCCTGCCCGAGCTGCAGATGGACAGTTACCCCGGCGCCCTGTCGCAGGTACTGACCAACCTGGTAATGAACGCACTGCTGCACGCCTACGACGACGACGCCGAAGGCCGCATCCGGATCTGTGTCGATACGCTGGCCGGACAGAAAATCCGGCTATCGGTGACCGACGACGGCAAGGGGATTCCTCCGGAAAACCTGAAACGCATCTTCGAGCCCTTCTTCACCACCCGCCGCGGCGATGGCGGCAGCGGCCTGGGCCTGCACATCGTGTTCAATATCGTGTTCAAGCGGCTGGGCGGCACGATCCGGGTTGACAGCACCGTCGGGGAAGGCACATCTTTTATTCTGGTGCTGCCATGTACGGCACCTGAAACGGCCAACTAAAGGGGGCGGCACAAGATGAATCTCGACAATAACAATGACTGGCTGATTGACGACAGCAGCAGCGCACAGGGCACACCCCCGCCCTTGCGCCCCTGGAAAGTACTGATTGTTGACGACGAAAAGGATGTCCATACCGCTACCCGGCTGGCGATCCAGGACCTGCGCTACAAGGAGCGGCCACTGACGCTGCTCAATGCCTACAGTGCACAGCAGGGCTTCGAGCTGGTACGCGAGCATCCCGATATCGCGCTGATCCTGCTCGACGTGGTGATGGAGACCGACAACGCCGGCCTCAAGCTGGTACACCGCATCCGAGAAGAGCTGGGCAACAGCCTGGCCCGCATCGTGTTGCGCACCGGCCAGCCCGGGCAGGCGCCGGAACAGGACGTCATCCTCAATTACGACATCAACGACTACAAGACCAAGACCGAGCTGACAGTACAGAAGCTGTTCACCGTCGTCATCGCCTCGCTGCGCGCCTATGAAAACCTGGTCGCCATCGAAAAAAACCGCCAGGGCCTGGGCAAGATCCTGGAAGGCGCCGGCGACCTGTACCAGCTGCGCTCGCTGAAGGAATTTGCCTCCGGCGTGCTGAAGCAGATCAGCGCCATTCTCGATGTCGGCACCGACGGCGTGCTGTGCATGGAAAATACGCCCACCAGCGCCGGACGGCCGAAGCTGGAAGTGCTGGCCGCCACCGGCGAATTCGAGGTACTGCTCGGCGGCGCCCCGCTGGCCACCTTTCCGCAGCTGCAGCAGGCAATCAACGACGCGCTGGCCGAAAAGCGCACCATCTACCGCCACCCCTACGACGTGCTGTACATCACGGCACAGAACGGCCGCGAATTCGTGGTCCACTTCGAGCCGCCGTGGCCACTGGAAGACGTGGAGCGCAACCTGCTGGAGGTGTTCTGCCAGCGTATTTCCTCCGCCTACGACAACCTGTATCTGTACTCGCAACTGGTCAGCGCCCAGGAGGCCACGGTAGTGGCACTGGCCGATCTCGCCGAGTTCCGCGATTCCGACACTGGCGAGCATGTGCTGCGCGTGCAGCGGCTCAGCGATGCCATTGCCAGGGAACTGCAAAGCATGGGCGTCTATCCGGAGCAGCTGACACCGCAATTCATGGAGATGATCGGCATGGCCAGCATCCTTCATGATGTCGGCAAGGTCGGCACTCCCGACCACATCCTGTTCAAACCTGGCAAGCTGGATCCGGAAGAGCGCGTCATCATGGAGCAGCATGCCACCATCGGTGCCAACATCCTGCGCAAGGCCAGCCTGCTGGTGGAGGGCACCAGCTATCTGTCACTGGGGGCCGATATCGCCGGCGGCCATCACGAATATTTCGACGGCAGCGGCTATCCGCGCCGCCTGGCCGGGCAGGATATCCCGCTGGCGGCACGCATCGTCGCCATCGTCGACGTATTCGATGCCTTGCTGCACAAGCGGCCGTACAAGGAGCCGTGGACACTGGGCGACACCATGAGCTACATCAACAGCCGTTGCGGCACCCAGTTCGACCCGCTGGTGATCGAGGCGCTGGACCGGCTGGTGCGCGAGAAGCGCATCCCGATCCGGCTGCCGGAACAGTAAGATCTGGACGGCAGGCGACAAAAAAGGCAGCCCGAGCTGCCTTTTTTCCTGCCTGCAACGCTAGCGCGCTCAGGCGCCCAGTGCCGCCAGCACGTTGTCGCGCACGGTTTCCACCGCCTGGGTACCGTCGATCTTCACATACTGCGGTGCCTTGGCATCGCCGGAGGCGGCCATCCGCGAGTAGAAGCCGACCAGCACTTCGGTCTGTTCGTGGTAAACGTCGAGACGCTTCTTCACGGTTTCCGCCTTGTCGTCGTCACGCTGCACCAGTGCCTCACCGGTTTCGTCATCGATACCTTCCACCTTCGGCGGATTGTACTTGACATGGTAGGTGCGGCCGGAAGCCACATGCACGCGGCGGCCGGACATGCGGTCGATGATGTTCTCGTCCGGCACGTCGATCTCGACCACGAAGTCGATGTCGACGCCGGCTTCCTTCATCGCTTCCGCCTGCGGAATGGTGCGCGGGAAGCCGTCGAACAGGAAACCGTTGGCGCAATCGGCCTCGGCAATGCGTTCCTTGACCAGACCGATGATGATGTCGTCGCGCACCAGGCCACCGGCATCCATGATCTTTTTCGCTTCCACACCCAGCGGCGTGCCCGCCTTGACCGCCGCACGCAGCATGTCGCCGGTCGAAATCTGCGGAATGCCGAATTTCTCGCGGATGTAGTTGGCTTGGGTACCTTTACCGGCGCCAGGAGCGCCCAACAGGATCAATTTCATCTCTCTAAACTCCCTTCGTTAACTTCGTTGTGTTATCCGGAAAGGTTGGCCGCAAACCAGGCGCGCACCCGCGCCAGGTCTTCCGGCGTATCGACACCGGCAGGTGGCGCCTCGGCCACGCACTCCACCACGATGTCGTAGCCGTGCCACAGCATGCGCAGCTGCTCCAGCGCCTCGAACTGTTCCAGCGGTGCCGGGGCCAGGCTGCCGTAAGTGTGCAGCAGGCTGGCACGGTAGGCGTACATGCCGATGTGGCGATACACCGGCAGGCCGGGCGGCAGCTGTGTCTTGTCGGCGGCGAAGGCGTCGCGGGCATAGGGGATGGGCGCGCGACTGAAATACAGCGCCTTGCCGTGGCGGTCGAGCACCACTTTCACCACATTCGGATTGAACATCTCGGCGGCGTCGTGGATCGCGTGCGCCACAGTGGCCATCGGCACCGCGCGCGCCGCCATCAGCGTGGCCAGGCGGTCGATCAGCGCCGGGTCGATCAGCGGCTCGTCGCCCTGCACATTGACCACGATGGTGTCGTCCGGCAGCGCCAGCAGCGCGGCAACCTCGGCCAGCCGGTCGGTGCCGCTGGGGTGATCGGCGCGCGTCAGCAGCACCTCGACACCGTGCTGGCGGCAGACCGCCTCGATGCGGGCATCGTCGGTGGCCACGATCACGCGGCTGGCGGCCGATTGCGCCGCGCGCTCGGCAACGCGGATCACCATCGGCTTGCCGCCGATGTCCGCCAGCGGTTTTTCCGGCAGGCGGCTGGAGGCCAGCCGCGCCGGAATCACCACCACAAAGCCGTTCATTTCACTTCTTCCTCGGCGGCCAGCTCGCGGGCTTCGCCTTCCAGCATCATCGGGATGCCGTCACGGATCGGGTAGGCCAGGCGGTCACCCTTGCAGATCAGCTCCTGCGCGCCCTTGTTGTAGACCAGCGGGCCTTTGCACAGCGGGCAAACCAGGATTTCAAGAAATTTTGCGTCCATTTTTTCGTTCCAGTTGGGACAGAATCCACGCGGCCAGGTCCGGCTCCAGCCGGGCCGAAACCGGCAGAACCCATAGTCTAGCATGATTGATGCACTGCAACTTAACCGCATCCTTGGCGGTGACGATCACCGCGTCAGCATCCTGCGGCAGATCGGCAGCGACGAACTGGTGGTGGTCGGGAAAAGCGTGCGTGGCCGCCAGTTCCACGCCCAGCTCGCACAGGGTGCGGAAGAAGCGCTCCGGATGGCCGATGCCGGCCATGGCCACCACCCGCTGGCCGGCAAAAGCGGCGGCCGTGCGCGGCGGCAATTGGCCGGCGGCATGGACAAAATCGCCGGCCTGCAACCGCTGCCGGAACTGCGGTACCGATAACGGCAGGCGCAGGCCGGTACACGACTCGCCATTGATCACCAGCGCATCGGCTGCGGCCAACCTTGACACCGGTTCGCGCAGCGGGCCGTTCGGCAGCAGGTGGCCATTGCCGACGCCGCGGTTACCGTCGAGCACAACGATCTCCAGCGTGCGGCACAGCGCGTAGTGCTGCAGGCCGTCGTCGCTGAGAATGAAACGGGTCTGCGGATACAGCGCCAGCAGGTGACGACCGGCGGCGACGCGATCGCGGCCGACCACCACCGGCGCACCACTGGCGGCCAGCAGCAGCGGCTCGTCGCCGACCTCGGCGGCAGTGCTATGCGGCGTCACCAGCGTCGGCTGGCGGTGCGTCCCGCCGTAGCCACGGCTGATCACCCCCACCGGCACGTCCAGCCGGGCAAAGTCCTGCAGCAGCGCCAGCGTCAGCGGCGTCTTGCCGACGCCACCGACATTGATGTTGCCGATCACCACCACCGGCACCGGCAGATGGTTCGCCCGACACCAGCCCTGCCGATAGGCCGTGCGCCGCAGCGCCGCCAGCAGGGCAAACAGCCCTTCCGGCAAGGCCAGAAGGGCTGTCATCCACCAGGTCGGCTGAAACCAGTGCCGCTCCAGCCGGGTCACGGCGTCCCCTGCTGGGTGGCAAAGGTGAGCTGCAGCAGGCCGGCGAGGCGGGCCGCCTCCATCACCGTCACCACCGCCTGGTGGCTGGCCTTGGCGTCGGCATTGATCACCACCACCGGCGCCGGGTTCTTGCCCCCGGCCTCGCGCTTCAGGCGCTCGCCGAGCTGGGCCACGTCGCTGCCGGCCACCGCCTGACCGTCGACCGCGTAGCTGCCGCTGGCGCTGATATCGACGCGCAGGCGGCTATCCTTCTGCATCTCCGCCGGACCGCTGGCCTGCGGCAGGTTGACTTCGAGTTCGGAAAAACGGGCGTAGGTAGTGGTTACCATCAGGAAAATGAGGATGACCAGCAGCAAGTCGATCAGCGGGATGAAGTTGATTTCCGGCTCTTCGCGATGACGGTGGCGGCGAAAGTTCATGATCGTCCGCCTCAATCGCCGCGACGCTCGCCGTGCACCGCTTCCAGCAGGTGCACCGCCTGCGCTTCCATCTCGACCAGCAGACCGTCGATCCTGGCGCGGAAGTGGCGGTAGAAGAACATGCTGGGAATGGCCACGATCAGGCCGAAGGCGGTGTTGTACAGCGCCACGGAGATGCCGTGTGCCAGCGCACGCGGGTCGGTGCCGCCCGGCGCCTGCGAGCCGAAGATTTCGATCATGCCGATCACGGTGCCGAGCAGGCCCAGCAGCGGCGCCATCGCGGCGATGGTGCCGAGCATGGTCAGATAGCGCTCCAGCAGGTGCGCCACCACGCGGCCCTCGTCCTCGATCGCCTCTTTCATTACCTCGCGGCTGTTGCCAAACTGGCGCAGTCCGGCGGCGAACA
Source organism: Vogesella fluminis (assembly GCF_014652335.1). Taxonomy (GTDB): domain Bacteria; phylum Pseudomonadota; class Gammaproteobacteria; order Burkholderiales; family Chromobacteriaceae; genus Vogesella; species Vogesella fluminis. Next base: position 40,031 of record NZ_BMYP01000013.1, read on the forward strand.
GCCGGCCCAGCGGCGAATGGTCGCGCAGTTCGGCCAGCATGCTCTGGCTCACCGCGGCACGGCGATACTCCTGCAGCGTCTGCGCCAGCAGGTTTGGCGGTATGATCAACGCCGCGCGCAGGCTGTAAAAACGCTCCAGCACGATGGTCGATGCCACCACCGACGCAAGAATGATGGTCCAGATCGGCCAGCCGGCCGCTTCAATGATTGACCACACGGGCAATTCCTCAGGCGTTATCCAAGGCCGAGACTTTATCGGCTCGGGCTGTCGTCTGCAACCGCTGCGCTTGGCCGCCGTCATGATGTTGCACTTTAGACTGCGGTGCTAAGTCGCGAATTTACAAGGGAATTACCCGTTCACCCACAGCGCCTGTGCATAACTTTGTGGACAACCCCGCCGCCGGCACCGTAAAGCCTTGCCCTTGCTGGCCGGACATTACGGCAACACTATTGCCACAAACCATGCAAGTAATTGATTAATATGTATTTTTAGTTTATTTATTCATGCCCTGGCTATGTATTGAGATAAACAATCAACACTCCCCTCTGCCCCAACCTGCCTGTGGATGACTTGACAAGCATGCTTTTCAGCCAACACCAAAACGACGTCATCAGCGTCACCTCGCTCAACCGCATGGCGCGGGATTTGCTTGAAAGCGGCCTGCCGCCGCTGTGGATTGCCGGTGAAATTTCCAATCTGACGTTGGCCGCATCCGGCCATGCCTACTTCTCGCTGAAGGACGAGCGTGCGCAAATCCGCTGCGTGATGTTCCGCAACCGACTGAGCGGACTGGGATTCCGGCTGCAGGAAGGCATGCAGGTCGAGTTGCGCGGCACGGTGTCGCTGTACGAGGCGCGCGGCGACTACCAGATCAACGTCGACATGGTGCGTTCGGCTGGCCTCGGTCGCCTGTACGAGGCCTTCGAACAGCTGAAGGCGAAACTGGCGGCGGAAGGATTGTTCGACAATCGCCACAAGAAAACACTGCCCGGCCACCCCGCCGCCATCGGCATCGTCACCTCGCCGGCCGCCGCCGCGCTGCGCGACGTAGTCACCACCCTGCGCCGGCGCATGCCCAGCATCCCGCTGATCCTGTACCCGACACCGGTACAGGGCGACAGCGCCGCCGCACAGATCGCCGCCGCCATCGATGCGGCCAACCTGCGCCAGGAGGTCGAGCTGCTGATCGTCTGCCGCGGCGGCGGCAGCATCGAGGACCTGTGGGCGTTCAACGAGGAAGTCGTCGCCCGCGCCATCGCCCGCTCCACGCTGCCGGTGATCAGCGGCGTCGGCCACGAGACCGACACCACCATCGCCGATTTCGTCGCCGACCACCGCGCGCCGACCCCGACCGCCGCCGCCGAGCTGGCCTCGCCCAGCCGCGAGGCGCTGCAGCAGGGCGTCGACTACGCGCAGCGCCGGCTGGAACGGGCGCTGGGGCGGCTGCTGACCGACAAATCGCAACAGCTGGACTTCCTCGGCCGCCGCCTGCAACACCCCGGCGCGCGGCTGCAGCGTCAGCGCCAGCTGTTGCAGGCGCAGCAACTACGCCTGGCACGCGCCTGCAGCCAGCTGCTGCAGGCGCGGCAGCGGCAGCTGGAGCAGTGCCAGCACCGGCTGCAGCGCACCCGTCCCGACCTCGCCCGCTGGCAGCAGGTGCTGGCACAGCGCGGCGAGCAGCTGCGGCAGCAGATACACCGGTACTGGCAGCAGCGGCAACTGGTACTGGCGCGGCATCAGGCAACGTTGGCCGCAATCAATCCGGAGGCGGTGCTGCAGCGCGGTTACGCCATCGTACAGCAGCACGACGGCACCGTGGTGCGCTCCGCGGCACAACTGCGCGCCGGCGAGCTGCTGCACATCCGGCTGGCGGAAGGCGACACCACGGTCATGGTCGGCCAGCAGCCGGGGCGGCAGCGCGAGCTGCCGTTCTGAAGCGGGCGGCTGGCGGCTTGACGGCGGCGGCCATTACCGTGACGATAGTCCGATTCAAACAGCCGTTTAAACACTGCCATGAACCATCGCCTCGCCAAGTTCGTCTTCAACCTGTGGCCGCCCTTTCTCGGCGCCGGGGTCCGGGTGCGCCGCATCAGCCCGGACTGGAAGGAAACCGATGTCCAGCTACGGCTGGGGCTGACCAACCGCAACTATGTCGGCGTCCACTTCGGCGGCAGCCTGTATTCGATGACCGACCCGTTCTATATGCTGATGCTGCTGAAAAACCTCGGTAACGACTACATCGTATGGGACAAGGCCGGCCGCGTGGATTACGTAAAGCCGGGCAAGGGTGTGGTCACCGCGCGTTTTCGCATCGACGACACCCTGCTGGACCGGATTCGTGCTGCCACGACCGGCGGCGGCAAATACCTGCCGGAGCTGGAGATAGACGTGACGGACAGCCGGGGCGAGCTGGTGGCCCGCGTGCACAAGACGCTGTACATCCGCCGCAAGAAGGGCCGCTGAGCTGGCCGGCGGCAGGTAACGGCATGTAGGATGCGGCCTACCAACACGGACAGCCAGCGGCACTGACAGGCAAGGCACGATACAATACTATCCCTGTCAGTCCTGCATGCCGCCAGCCTGCATGCACCCTTACGATCGCCCGCACGGAAGACTTATGAGCAAGGTAACGCCCGTTCTACTGCTGATTCTCGACGGCTTCGGCCACCGCCTGGAAGGTGAAGACAACGCCATCCTCGCCGCCAACACCCCGAACTGGGACGCGCTGAAGGCACGCTACCCCTACGGCACCATCGACGCCTCCGAACACAATGTCGGCCTGCCCGGCGGCCAGTTCGGCAACTCCGAAGTCGGCCACCTCAACATTGGCGCGGGCCGCATCGTGCAGCAGGACATCAGCCGCATCGACTGCGACATCGAAGCCGGCACCTTTGCCCGGAATCCGGTACTGGCGCAGGCCATCGCCACCGCCAAGGCCAACGGCAGCACCCTGCACCTGATGGGTCTGCAGTCCGACGGCGGCGTGCACAGCCACGAAAACCACATCTTCACGCTGATCCGTACCGCCGAGGCCGCCGGGGTTGGCCACATCGCCGTCCACACCTTCCTCGATGGTCGCGACACCCCGCCGCGCAGCGCCGAAATTTACCTGCAGCGCCTGCAGGACGTGCTGGCCGAGTGCCCGCACGCCCGCGTCGCCAGCGTCACCGGCCGCTACTGGGCCATGGACCGCGACAAGCGCTGGGAACGCATGGAAGGTGCCTGCCGCGCCGTAGTGGAAGGTGAAGGCGAATTCCACGCCGATACCGCCCTGCAGGCACTGGCCGCCGCCTACGCCCGTAACGAGAACGACGAATTCGTCAAACCCACCGTCATCGGCGAGCCGGTCAAGATGCTGGACGGCGACGTGGCCGTATTCATGAACTTCCGCGCCGACCGTGCGCGCCAGCTCACCACCGCACTGACCGACCCGGCCTTCGACGGCTTTGCCGTACGCCAGCCCAAATTCGCGCTGTACGCCAGCCTCACCAGCTACGGCGAAGCCTACAAGCACGCAGTGGCCTACGCCCCGCAGAAGATCCACAACGGCTTGGGTGAATACCTGTCCGGCCTGGGCCTGAAGCAGCTGCGCATCGCCGAAACCGAGAAATATCCGCACGTCACTTACTTCTTCAACGGTGGCGAGGAGCAAGTCTACCCCGGTGAAGACCGCATCCTGGTACCGTCGCCCAAGGTGGCCACCTATGATCTGCAGCCGGAAATGAACGCACCGGAAGTCACCGACAAGATCGTCGCCGCCATCGAAAGCGGCCAGTACGCCGCCATCATCTGCAACTACGCCAACGGTGACATGGTCGGCCACTCCGGCGTGTTCGACGCCGCAGTCAAGGCCGTCGAGACGCTGGACAGCTGCGTGCAGCGCTGCGTCGACGCCATGCTGGCCACCGGCGGCGAGGTGCTGATCACCGCCGACCACGGCAACTGTGAGCAGATGTTCGACCAGCAGAACCAGCAGCCGCACACCCAGCACACGCTACAGAAAGTGCCGTTCCTGTACGTTGGCCGCAAGGCCTCCATCAGGGAAGGCGGTGCGCTGCGCGACATCGCCCCGTCACTGCTGGCGATGATGGGCCTTGACCAACCGGCCGAGATGACCGGCCATTCGCTGATCGAATTCCAGTGAACGCACGCCTGATGCTCAGCCTGCTCGGCGCACTGTGCGGCGTGGCACAAGCCGCCCCGACGGAGGCTGCGCCACAGCAGGATCTCAACAACGTGCGCAAGGAAATCAGCAGCCTGCAGCAGGACATCGCACGCAAGGAAGCCGAGCGGCAACAAACCGCCGGTGAAATCGTCAAGTCCGAGCAGGCGCTGCAAGCCACGCATCAGGTACTGAATGAGCTGGAAAAGAAGCAGGATGCCAGCAGCAGCCAGCTGGACACGCTGCAGGCCGAGCTGCAGGCCATCCGCATCAAGGTGGCCGAGACACGGCAACGTGTCAGCCGCCTGCTGGCGGCGGAGTACAAGCGCGGCCAGCAGGATGCGATGGCCATCATGTTCAACACCCAGGACCCGAACCGGAGCGCGCGCGATCTCACCTACTACACCCACATCCACCGTGCGCAGCAAAACCTGATCCAGACGCTACGCGACCAGGAAGTGCAACTGCAGGCGATGAGCGAGCGCGTCGAAGACGAGCTGGTACGCCTGGGGCGCCTGTCCAGCGCCAAGGTGCAGGAAAAACGCCGGTTGCAACAGGCACGTAACCAGCACAGCCAGCAGGTCAGCCAGCTGGATAGCACCATCCGCAACCAGCAGCAGAAACTGCAGCAGCTGAAGGAAGACGAGCGCGAACTGAGCGCACTGATCGCGCGCATCAACGCCGACATCCGCCGCCGCCAGCTCGCCGCCGCTGCCAAGGCTGCGCAGGCAAAAAAAGCGCGTGAGCAGGCGGCAAGGTTGGCCGCAGAGAAGCGCCGCCAGCAGATCGCCGACGCGAAAAAACAGGGCAAGCCGCTGCCGGCAGAACCGAAAGCCCCGGCCAGGGTCGAAACGGTGGATGAGGTGGCCGATGCCAGCCTGTCCGGCAACGCCTTCCGCAGCCTGCAGGGCCGGCTGAAACTGCCGGTCGCCGGCGAAATCGGCGGCCGCTTCGGCGCGCGCCGCGGCGAGGGCGCCAGCTGGAAAGGCCTGTTCATCAAGGTCGCCCCCGGCAGCCCGGTACGTGTGGTTGCCGACGGCACCGTGGTTTACGCCGACTGGTTGCGCGGTTTCGGCAATGCGATGATCATTGATCACGGTGGCAACTACATGACGGTCTATACCGGCTTTGCCACCATGGTGCGCGGCAACGGCGCCACGGTCCGCGGCGGCGACGTGCTCGGCGCCAGCGGCAGCCTGGAAAGCGGCGAAACCGGTCTTTACTTCGAGCTGCGCCACATGGGCCGGCCGATCAATCCACAGTCCTGGGCACGATAGCCCGTACGAACGGAACACACACCATGAGCTCTCCCCGCTTACGCAAACTTGCCTTGCTGACCACCGGTGCCCTGGTGGGCGGTGCGCTCACCATCAGCATCCAGGCCTTTGCCGACAAGAATAACGGCATCCTGCCGCTGAACGAGCTGCGCACCTTTGCCGAGGTGTTCGGCCGCATCAAGCAGGACTACGTCGAGCCGGTCGAGGACAAGAAGCTGATCAACGAGGCGATCAAGGGCATGCTGTCCGGCCTGGATCCGCACTCCGACTACTACGATCCGGAAGAATTCAAGGAATTCCGCGAGGGCACCCAGGGCGAGTTTGGCGGCCTCGGCATCGAGATCGGCACCGAAGACGGCCTGGTCAAGGTGGTTGCGCCGATCGAGGACACCCCGGCGCAGAAGGCCGGCATCAAGAGCGGCGACCTGATCGTCAAGATCGACGACACCCCGGTGCGCGGCCTGTCGATCAATGACGCGGTGAAAAAAATGCGCGGCGCACCGGGCAGCAAGGTGACGCTGACCATCGCGCGCAAGACCGAATCCAAGCCGCTGGTGTTCACCCTCACCCGCGCGGTGATCAAGACCAAGAGCGTGAAGTCGCGCCTGCTGGAGCCGGGCTTCGGCTACGTCCGTGTCGCCCAGTTCCAGGAGCACACCGTCGAGAACTTCGCACAGGCACTGACCCAGCTGTACAAGGACAACAAGGCACCGCTGAAGGGCATGGTGCTGGACCTGCGTGACGATCCGGGCGGCGTGCTGCACGGCGCCGTCGGCGTTTCCGCCGCCTTCCTGCAGCAGGACGCGCTGGTGGTGTACACCGAAGGCCGCGCCAGCGACTCCAAGATGCGCCTGTACGCCAACCCGCGCGACTACCAGCGCACCAAGGGTGCCAGCGACTACGCCAAGGTGCCGCCGGCGATCAAGAACGTGCCGCTGGTGGTGCTGGTCAACGCCGGCTCCGCCTCGGCCTCGGAGATCGTCGCCGGTGCGCTGCAGGATCACAAACGGGCGCTGATCGTCGGCACCCAGACCTTCGGCAAGGGCTCGGTGCAGTCGGTGCTGCCGCTGGCCAACAACGGCGGCATCAAGATGACCACCGCGCGCTACTTCACTCCCAACGGCCGCTCGATCCAGGCCAAGGGCATCGTGCCGGACATCGTGGTCGAGGAAGGCAACGAGGCGCTGGCCTCGCTGCGCGTGCGCGAAGCCGACCTGGAACGCCACCTGCAGAACCCGAACGAGGCGGCCGAAGGCAGCAAGCCGGCCGCCCAACCGGCTACCAAACCGGCCAGCACCGGTGACAAGCCGAAAAACGGCGACAGCAACGGCAGCGGCGATGCCGCCAGCGACGTGCAGCTGAACCAGGCGCTGAACATCCTCAAGGTGCAGCAGATCATGCTCAAGAAGACCCCGTCCTGAGTCTTTGCCGCCATCCGCCAAGGCCGGGCCGCCGCAAGGCGCCCGGCTTTTTCATGGCCGGGGCGAACGGGCGTTGCGGCCAACCTTGGCCGCTGTCCGCCCAGGCACCGGCGACACCGCGCGCACGCTGCCAGCGGCACTGTCTATAAAGCCATCATTCCTGCTAATCTTGCGCTTTTGTGGCTGTCTACCGGTGGGACCCATCATGCTGCACCCTGATTTCGTGCTCGCCTTTCGCGAGGCGGCGCCTTACATCAACGCCTTTCGTGGCAAAACCTTCGTCGTCGCCGTCAATGGCGAGTGCCTGGCACACGGCAATCTGTACGGCCTGGCGCAGGACCTGAACCTGCTGGTCAGCCTCGGCGTGCGCATCGTGCTGGTACACGGCGCACGGCCGCAGATCGACGAGCAACTGCGCCTGCGCGGCATTGCGCGCCACTTCCACCAGGGCCGCCGCGTGACCGACGGCCCGACGCTGGAGGCGGTGAAATCGGCGGTCGGCGGCTTGCGCCACGATCTGGAAGCCTTCCTGTCGATGGGGATGCCCAATTCGCCGATGCACGGCGCCCACCTGCGCGTCGCCGGCGGCAACTTCGTCACCGCACAGCCGCTGGGCGTGATCGACGGCGTCGACATGCAGTACAGCGGCCGCGTGCGCAAGATCGACACCGAAGCCATCAACGAGCGCCTCAACCGCGGCGAACTGGTGCTGACCTCGCTGATCGGCTACTCGCCCACCGGCGAAGCCTTCAACATGACCATGGAAGAAGTGGCCTGCCATACCGCCATCGAGCTGAAGGCGGAGAAGCTGATCTTCCTGGTGCAGGGCCACGGCCTGGTCGATGCCGACGGCGTATTGCACAGCGCCATCTCGGCAGAACAGGCCGAAGCCATCCTCCAGCGCGGCATTGACAGCGAGGAAGTCCGCGTCAGCCTGCCCTACGCCATCCGCGCCACCCGTGCAGGCGTGGTGCGCTCGCACCTGATCAGCCACAACGAGGATGGCGCGCTGCTGGTCGAGCTGTTTACCGATTACGGCACCGGCACCATGATCGCGCGCGACTCGCTGGTGAAGATCCGCGAGGCCAGCATCGAGGACGTCGGCGACATCCTGGCGCTGATCCGCCCGCTGCAGGAACAGGGCATCCTGATCAAGCGCAGCCGCGAACACCTGGAAATGCAGATCCGCAACTACTCGGTGCTGGAACACGACGACCGCATCGCTGCCTGTGTCGCCATGCTGCCGTTCCCGGAAGACGGCATGGCCGAGCTGGCCTGCCTTGCGGTCAGTGCCGACCGCCGCAACAGCGGCTTCGGCGACCTGCTGGTACAGCACGTGGAGCAGCGCGCGCGACTGTACGGCTACAAGGCGCTGTTCATCCTCACCACCCAGACCGCGCACTGGTTTGCCGAGCGCGGCTTCGTTGCGGCCAATATCGAGCAGCTGCCGCAGTCACGCCGCGAGCTGTACAACCACAACCGCCGCTCCAAAGTGCTGATCAAGGCCTTGTAAACGGCGGCGGCGGCACAAAGTTTGGTGACCTGTCATCTCTGTGACACAATTAGTCTCTATCGTTTCGACACTTCTCAAGGAATTCACCATGGCACGAATGGTCAACTGCGTTAAGCTCGGTCGCGAAGCCGAAGGCATGGACTTCCCGCCGCTGCCCGGCGCACTGGGTCAGCGCATTCTGGAAAACGTCTCCAAGGAGGCGTGGCAGGGCTGGCTGCGTTACCAGACCATGCTGATCAACGAAAACCGCCTCAGCCTGGCTGATGCCCGCGCCCGCCAGTATCTGGCCGCGCAGCTGGAAGCCTACTTCTTCGGCCAGGGGGCCGATCAGGTTGCCGGCTTCACGCCGCAGCAGTAACAAACGACCGCGCCCTCCCCGTGAGGGCTTTTTTTTACTCCCGCACCAGTACCAATGCATAAAATGCCGACGACACACGAAAACCTGCTTAACCGCGAACTGGCCCTGATCGAGTTCAACCGCCGCGTGATGGCGCAGGCCGAAGAGGAACGCCTGCCACTGCTGGAGCGCCTGAAATTCCTCTGTATCGTGTCGTCCAATATGGACGAGTTTGCCGAGGTGCGGGTGGCGTGGCTGAAGGAAGCGGCACAAGTCACCCCGGATCGCATCCTCGCCGACGGCAGCAAGCCGGCCGAGGTGCTGACCCGGCTGTCGGAAGCCGCCCATGCGCTGGTGCGCGAACAGTACCGCCTGCTGCGCGAGGAAATCTTCCCGGCGCTGCGTGCCGAAGGCATCATCTTCATGCGCCGCAACGAGTGGGACAGCGAACAGAAGGCCTGGGTCAGCGACTACTTCTTCCGCGAACTGATGCCGATCCTGACCCCGATCGGGCTGGACCCGTCGCATCCGTTCCCGAAACTGCTCAACAAGAGCCTGAACTTCATCATCGAGCTGGAAGGCGCCGACGCCTTCGGCCGCGAATCCGGCATCGCCATCGTGCAGGCGCCGCGCATCCTGCCGCGCGTGATCAAGCTGCCGGCCAAGCTGTGCGGCGGCAACCAGCACAGCTTCGTGTTCCTGTCCTCCATCCTGCACTCGCACGTGCAGGAGCTGTTCCCCGGCATGACGGTGAAGGGCTGCTACCAGTTCCGCGTCACCCGCGACAGCGACCTCAACGTCGACGACGACGACGTGAAGAACCTGCGCACCGCGCTGCAGGGCGAACTGCGCCAGCGCCAGTATGGCGACGCGGTGCGGCTGGAGATCGCCGACACCTGCCCGACGCACATGGAAGAATTCCTGCTGCACACCTTCAACCTGCAGCAGCAGGACATCTACCGCGTCGACGGCCCGGTCAACCTGGTGCGCCTGATGCAGGTGCCGGACAAGGTCGACCGCCCGGACCTAAAATTCGCGCCGTTCGAGGCCACGCTGCCGCCGGTGCTGGCCAGGAAGACACCGCTGTTCGAGGCCATCCGCAAGGGCGACATCCTGCTGCACCACCCGTTCCAGTCGTTCCAGCCGGTGATCGACATGCTCACCACCGCCGCCACCGATCCGCAAGTGGTCGCCATCAAGATGACGGTGTACCGTACCGGCACCGACTCGGTGCTGATGGAATCGCTGATCGCCGCCGCCCGCGCCGGCAAGCAGGTGACGGTGGTGGTGGAACTGATGGCACGCTTCGATGAAGAGGCCAACATCAGCTGGGCATCGCGGCTGGAAGACGCCGGCGCCCACGTGGTGTACGGCGTGTTCGGCTACAAGGTGCACGCCAAGATGCTGCTGGTGGTGCGCCGCGAGGAAGGGCAGCTCAAACGCTACGCCCACCTCGGCACCGGCAACTACCACCCGCGCACCGCGCGGCTGTATACCGATTTCGGCCTGCTGACCTGCAACGAAGAGATCGCCGGCGACGTCAACGACCTGTTCGTGCAGATCACCGGCCTCGGCCGCGCCGGCGAGCTGAAGCACCTGTACCAGTCGCCGTTCACGCTGCACAACATGATCATCGGCGCCATCGACCGCGAGATCGCCCACGCCCAGGCCGGCAAGCCGGCGCAGATCATCGCCAAGATGAACGCGCTCTTGGAGCCGCAGGTGATCCAGGCGCTGTACCGCGCCAGCCAGGCCGGGGTCAAGATCAGCCTGATCATCCGCGGCGTGTGTGCGTTGCGCCCCGGCGTGGAAGGGCTGTCGGAGAATATCACCGTGCGCTCCATCGTCGGCCGCTTCCTCGAACACACCCGTGTGTTCTACTTCTACAACGACAAGGCCGAGGACATGTACATCGCCAGCGCCGACTGGATGGGGCGCAACTTCTTCCGCCGCATCGAGACCTGCGTGCCGATTCTCGACCTCAAGCTGAAGCGCCGCATCATGAAGGAAGGCCTGCGCATCTACCTCGACGACAATACCAACGCCTGGGAGATGCAGCCTGACGGCCATTACCGCCGGCGCATGGCGCGCGGCAAGGGCCGCTGTGCACAGGAAACCCTGCTGCAGGAATACGGCAGCTGAACGCAAGGTTGGCCACAACACACGGCGCAGGCGGAACTTCTGCCCCGCGCCGTTTTCTTTGTCTGTCTCCCTTTGCCTTCGGAAGCCCCATGGATCTGTCCCTGCTCTGGTATCTGCTGTCCATCCTGCTGGTACTGGCCGGCCTTGCCGGCACCATCTACCCCGCCTTGCCCGGCCTCGGCCTGCTCGCCGCCGGCTTCCTGCTGGCGGCGTGGAACGGCAACTTCGTGCACGTCGGCTTCTGGCCGCTGACCACCATCGTCCTGCTCGCCGTGGCCGGCATGGTGATCGAGAGCGTCGCCAGCCTGCTCGGCGCCCGGAAAAGCGGCGCCAGCCGCGAGGCACTGATCGGCGCGCTGCTCGGTGGCCTGGTCGGGCTGTTCTTCGGCCTGGTCGGCGCCATTGCCGGGCCGGTGCTCGGCGCCATCACCGGCGAACTGATCGTGCGCCGCAACCTGCCGCAGGCCAGCCGCGTCGGCGCCGCCACCTTCCTCGGCTTTCTGGCCGGCACCGTCGCCAAGATCGCCTGCGCCTTCGCCATGCTCGGCGTGTTCATCCTGGCGCTGCTGTTCTGAGCCCGCTGCGGCCAACGTTGGCCGCACGGCACGGATGCGCCGAATTTGCTACACTTCTCCGGTTCATCTCCCTATCGCAATCCAGCAGGAATACAAGCACAAGCTATGGCTCAATACGTGATGTCCATGCTCCGCGTGAGCAAGATCGTTCCCCCGAAACGCCAGATCATTAAAGATATTTCTTTAAGCTTCTTCCCCGGCGCCAAGATCGGCCTGCTCGGCCTCAACGGCGCCGGCAAATCCACCGTGCTGCGCATCATGGCCGGTGTCGACAAGGAATACGACGGCGAGGTGCAGCATCTGGCCGGCGTCAAGATCGGCTACCTGGAACAGGAGCCAAAGCTCGACCCTGACAAGACCGTGCGCGAGGAAGTGGAAAGCGGCATGGGCGACGTGATGGGCGCGCAGAAGCGGCTGGAAGAGGTATACGCCGCCTACGCCGAAGAAGACGCCGATTTCGACGCGCTGGCCGAAGAACAAGCCAAGCTGGAAGCCATCATCTCCGCCGGCGCCGGCGACAACGTGCAGCTGCAGCTGGAGCTGGCCGCCGACGCGCTGCGCCTGCCGCCGTGGGACGCCAAGATCGGCCCGCTGTCCGGCGGTGAAAAACGCCGCGTGGCACTGTGCAAGCTGCTGCTGTCGCAGCCGGACATGCTGCTGCTGGACGAACCGACCAACCACCTCGACGCCGAATCGGTGGAATGGCTGGAGCAGTTCCTGGTGCGCTTCCCCGGTACCGTGGTCGCCGTCACCCACGACCGCTACTTCCTCGACAATGCCGCCGAATGGATCCTGGAGCTGGACCGCGGCGAAGGCATCCCGTGGAAAGGCAACTACTCCAGCTGGCTGGAGCAGAAGGAAGCGCGCCTGGAGCTGGAAAGCAAGCAGGAAGGCGCGCGCATGAAGGCGATGAAGCAGGAACTGGAGTGGGTACGCCAAAACCAGAAAGGCCGTCAGGCGAAATCCAAGGCACGTCTGGCCCGCTTTGAGGAGTTGTCCAGCTTCGAACACCAGAAGCGCAACGAGACCCAGGAAATCTTCATTCCTGTCGCCGAACGCCTCGGCAACGAAGTGATCGAATTCGACGGTGTGTCGAAAGGCTTCGGCGACCGCCTGCTGATCGACAATCTGTCGTTCAAGGCGCCGCCGGGCGCCATCGTCGGCATCATCGGCCCCAACGGCGCCGGTAAGTCGACGCTGTTCAAGATGATCGCCGGCAAGGAACAGCCGGACAGCGGCACGGTGAAAATCGGCCAGACCGTGCAGATGGCCTTCGTCGAGCAGCACCGCGACACGCTGGAAGGCGACAAGACGGTGTTCGACGACGTCTCCGGCGGTCTCGACATCCTCAACGTTGGCCGCTTCGAGATGTCCAGCCGCGCCTATCTGGGCCGCTTCAACTTCAAGGGCGGCGACCAGCAGAAGAAGGTCGGCATGCTGTCCGGTGGCGAACGCGGCCGCCTGCACCTGGCCAAGACCCTGCTCAAGGGCGGCAACGTGCTGCTACTGGACGAACCGTCCAACGACCTGGACGTGGAAACCCTGCGCGCACTGGAAGACGCGCTGCTGGAATTCGCCGGCACCGTGTTCGTGATCTCCCACGACCGCTGGTTCCTCGACCGTATCGCCACCCACATCCTGGCGGCGGAAGGCGAATCGCAGTGGACCTTCTTCGACGGCAACTACCAGGAGTACGAGGCCGACAAGAAGAAACGCCTCGGCGAAGAAGGCGCCAAACCCAAGCGCATCCGCTACAAGCCTGTCGTGCGCTAGGAACCCGCTCACGATCTCGCAAGCCCAGGCCCGGCAAAACGGCATTGGCCAGGAAATACGGCCGGCGTCGTGTCAACCGGCATTTTCCGGCCGGTTCCGGCACAGGACCGCCAGGGGACGGCAGATCGTGAACAGGTGCCACACCGCTACAAGGGATGCCGGTAGCCACCTGCCTGCATCGCACCCTCAAACGGCCTCGGCAGGGAATCATCCTGCGGCGGGCCGTTTTCCATGCCCGCCTCCGGGTGAAACCGGCCGCCGCGACCAAACGGGCATCAACCGCCCAAGGCTCGGCCCGACATGAAATACCAGGCAATGTCCCGCAGCCCTGCTTGCCGAATCAGCCGCATATCGGTCGCCACCATCACCTATAACAACGAAAGGAAACGACAGCGCGGCGGCTCCTCTGCCGGCCGCAATCCTGTTACCCGGCCCGGCACGGCAATAGCCCGTACTGCCGCAAACCGGGCGGCAGGCCATCAGGAGAACATCATGCAAGTTCGCAAAACAGGCCTCGCACTCGGCATCGTCCTGTCGCTACTGGCCGGCTGCACCACCACCGGCGGCGGCCATTTCACCACCACGCAGCCGGGGCGCGACACCGCCGGCATCGCCAGCGAAAAACGCGAGATCGACAGCGCCTATGACCGCACCCTGGCCAGGCTGTACGGCAATGTGCGCGGCTCGCAGGAGCTGGTGGCCAAGGCCAAGGGCGTGCTGGTATTCCCGTCGGTGATCGCCGCCGGGCTGGTGGTGGGCGCCGAGTACGGCAGGGGCGCGCTGCGCATGGAAGGCCAGCCCGCCGGCTACTACCAGACCGTCAGCGGCTCCTTCGGCTGGCAGATCGGCGCGCAATCCAAGGCGGTAATCTTCCTGTTCATGACCCAGGATGCGCTCGGCAAATTCCGCAGCGGCAGCGGCTGGACTGTGGGTGCCGACGCCTCTGTCGCGCTGCTCAATATCGGCGCCAACGGCGAGATCGACCTCAACACCGCAACACAGCCGGTAATCGGTTTCGTGCTGACCAATGCCGGACTGATGGCCAACCTGACGCTGGAAGGCACCCGTATTACCCGGCTGGACATGTAGCCGCACCACCAGCCGGCGCGGCAGCAACCGTTGCGGGGAAAATTGNCCGGATCTCGGTAGCGATGGCGGCATCCAGCCGCTGCATCAGCGCATCGCCGACGCGGCGGCTGCACAGGATGTGGCGCGTATCGCCGGCGCCGACATCCGGAAACGCCAGCAATCGCAGCGCACCATGACCGGTTTCACCGCTGGTGAGCAGCATCTCCGCCTCTTCGCGGGTGGCGAACATGGCATCGGCGCGGCCGGCCGCCACCATGCGCAGCAGCTGCGGCTGCTCCATGGCGGTGTAGTTGATATCGGCCCTGGCCATGCGCAGCTTGCTCTGCACATAGCTGCCATAGGTCAGCCCGTCCTTGTACAGCAGGTGCAGACGCTCATCGGCCAGTACCTGCTCCAGCGTGCTGCCGGCCGGCAGCCGGAACTGGCTGCGCGCGATCAGCACCACGCCGCGATCCTGGTAGATGGCGCGGCTGTACAGCGCATAGGCCTGCCGCTGCGGGGTACGGAACCAGCCGACAGCGCAATCGTGGCCGCGATTGGCACGCAACAGCCCGAGCTGGCGCTTGGCCGGCGTCAATACCCAGCGGAAGGGGATACCGGCACGAACCATGGCATGCCGTGCGCGATCGGCAGTCAGCCCGACGGCACTGCCATCGCCTTGCCGCACCATGAACGGTGGCCGTTCGTAGTAGTGCAGCGCGACCGGCTGCTGCGCCATCACCGGCCACGGCCACGCCATCGCCAGCAGCACGCCAAGCCCGCGTCGCAGTGTCTGTTTCATCCCGTTCCTCATCCGCCATGCTGGCAACATGGTTCAGCTTACTGCATGCCTGCGGATTCGCCAATCGGCGCCCCGGCATGCCGCAAGGTTGGCCGCAACCATCATGCCGGCACATCCCGCCCCCCCGGCAACGCGCCAACAAAAGCACAAGCCGCCGGCTACTATCCAGATAAGAACTTGAACAGGTTCTCAGGCCGTTCCCCGGCACCAGTGAGGAGTCACGATGCACCATTCATACATCATTCAAGGCGCCGCACAGGAAGATGAAGACGAAGACGACAGGAAGGTGCCGCTGTTCCGCCGTTACGAAACCCAGGGCGTGATCCGCCAGATCTCGTTCTACCTGTCCGGCGAGATCGGCGCGCCCATCCACTACACCGACCTGCTGTACACGCTGCGCAGCACCAGCGAATCCGACATCATTTTCCTGCACCTGAACACCCAGGGCGGCAATTTCGATACCGGGCTGCAGATCATCAACAACATCGCCGCCAGCCCGGCGCATGTGATCACCATCCTGGAGGCGCGCGCCTACTCGATGGGCGCGCTGATCTTCCTCGCCGGCGACGAGCTGATCGTGCACGACACCTGCCAGCTGATGTTCCACAACTACTCGTCGGCGCTGATCGGCAAGGGCAACGAGCAGCAGGCGCAGGTGATGGCCAGCGGCAAGTGGTTCGAGAAGGTGATGCGCCACGTGTGCATGCCCTTTCTCAGCGCGGAGGAGCTGGAGCGCATCTTCCGCGGCGAGGACATCTGGCTCGATACCGACGACATCCGCCGCCGCCTGCACCGCATCCAGCAAGGGCTGCCGACCACTGCGCCGCACAAGCCGCGTGCCAAAAAAAGCGAGTGAACGGCAGGCCGGGTGCCGGCCGCGACAAGGTTGGCCGCAAGCATGCCAGGGCAGCTCAGCACGAGCCGGCCGCCGGCGGCAGACCAGCAGGATGGACGCTCGCGCCCTGCTCCAGCCAGCGCCGCGCCGCCGCCGGCAGCGGAATACGATCATGCTCGATGCTCTGCAGCAGCAACTGCCGGTCGCGCTCATCGCCCAGCCGCTGCTGCCAGTCGCGGGCACGTCGCGCCCGCCGCTGCCAGCGCCGGCCCAGCAGCTTGCCGCCGGCCTCGATCTGGTAGCGTAGCCGCTTGGCCAACAGCCGCAGCCGGTGCGCCAGCAGGGCATCGTCCGGCTGCTGCTGCCAGTCGCGTCGCGCGCGGCGGTAGCGGCGCCGCGTCTGCAACAGCGCCCGCCGCAGCGTGCACCGCAGACGCCGGTTGCGGCGCGCCAGCAGCGGAATGCAGGCGCGCCGCAAGGCCGGCAGCAGCTGGTCCAGCACCATCGCCTGCTGCTGCAAGTCCAGTCGCCCGGCCTGCAGCGCCATCACCTCGCGCCGGCGCCAGGCCGCAAAGGCCTTGCTGTCGGCCTCGCCGGCCGCCTGTTGCAGCAGCGCCAGCCGTACCTCGCGGTCGCGCCAGTCATTGCCGGCGCAGGCCAGCTGCCGCAACTGTGCCGACAGCCGCAGCAACGGCGCCGCACCCGGCAAGGTACTGAGGCCGCGCAGCAGGCTGCGCAACTGGCGCAGGCCGATGCGCAGCCGGTGCAGCGCCTCGCCATTGTCGGCTGCGCTCAGCTGCTGCCGCGCCAGCAGGATGTCGCGGCGATAGCGGGCGAGGCGTCGTTTCAGGATGCGGCGGGCAGAGGCGGACATGGCGCGGACTTTCGGCTGACTGTTGCTGTGTAGCGTAGTACAGCCGCGCCGTCACTGCAGGCGTGAGCTACGCCACAAGGCATTGCGGCCAACCTTGTGCCCAAGGTTGGCCGCAATCGCCTCAGGCGCCGCAGGACTCAGTGACCGGCGCCGGCCAGTGGCGTGCCGATGCCGGTGGCGGCATTGAACACCGCCCGTTGCCGCAGCAGGCGCGCGATGACGGCCTTGTCGCGCTCGCCGTTGATACTGGTCACCACCAGTTGGCCGCGCTGGCCCAGCTGGCCGGCGGCATCGTAGTAGGCGCCGAGCACCGACAGCCGGCCGGCCTCGACCTCGCCGCCGTAGTGCAGCACCGCCGCCTCGACCTGGTTGTCGAGGTTGTCCAGCTGCGCCGAGAGCGGCGTGCCGCCCTTGTCGACATTGATGCTCAGCAGCGTGCGCTGCTCGGCCAGCGGCAGCGCCGAGAAATCGCCGCGCGCGGTGTTGACCGCCTTGCAGTCGGCACTGGCCAGCACCAGCAGCAGCGGCGTATGCAGCTGGCGCACCGCGTGGCTGACGCCCTCCTCGCCCAGCAGCAGCTGGTTGCCGGGGTTCTGCACCAGGTACAGCGCGCCCTGCGCGCCGTGGCGCGGCGCACCGTCGGCACAGGCCAGCACCGCCAGCCGCGGCGACTTGTCGTGGTGCCGGTCATGCGGCAGCAGGCGGCTGCCAAGGGCCGTGGCCGCACGCAACGATGCCGCAAGCGCCGTTGGCCGCGGCGCTTGCGTCCGATGCTGCTTCGCTGCCGGTTTGGCATAGGGAACGGCCTGTTGCGGCAGGCGTCGCGGCGGATGATTGACCCGCACCGGCGGCGACAACGGCCGCATCGACGGCGGCAGCGCCTCATGGGACGTCGCGGCGTGCTTGGCCGGCTCGGCATGTTTGGCCGGTTCGGCGTGCTTGGCCGGCTCGGCATGTTTGGCCGGTTCGGCATGTTTGGCCGGTTCGGCATGTTTGGCCGGTTCGGCATGTTTGGCCGGTTCGGCATGTTTGGCCGGTTCGGCAACAGGTGTGCCATGTGCAGCCTGGGCGTGGGCCAGTGCCGGCAGCAACAGGCAGCAAGTGGCGGCAAGTGCCGGAAGAAGATAAGGCGTCATCAAGGTTCACCGGTGAGTAATGCCAACGTGCAAGGGTAATACACTATCGCCCGGCGGGGGCAAACTCAAGGGCACCTCGAAAAACTCCCGCTTTCGTTGCGACACTGCGTTGCTCACGAAAAATTTCTCCTTACATATCACACTATGCTGCGTCGAAATTTATCGTTCGCGCCTTGTCTCGCTTGGAAACCAGGGTTTTTCGAGGCACCCTCAAGTATCGGCCGCCTTCCCGCTCTGGCTCAGCATCACCCCGCCCAGCACCAGCAGGCAGGCCAGCCATTGCCAGCCATTGAGGCGCTCGCCCAGCAGCAGGCCGGCCAGCAGCAGGGTGAACACCGGAATCAGGTTGATGAAGGCCGCCGCCATCGCCACCGGCACCTTGGACACCGACCAGGTGTACAGGCCGTAGGCGCCAAGGGTGATGAAGGCGCCGAGGTACACCACCCAGAACACCGCATCGGCCGGGAACGCCTGCGGCCAGCTGGCCCACGGCGTCAGCAGGCTGATGCCGAACCAGACACAGCCCATCACCGTCTGGATCGCGGTGATCGCCAGCGCCGAATAGCGGCTGGACAGCTTCTTTGCCATCAGCACGTAACCGGTGGCACAGACCATGGCGAGGAACTCCAGCGTGTTGCCCAGCAGCGGGTTGGGCGCCGCGGCCGAGGATTCGCTGGTCAGCGTCAGCCACGCCACACCCGACAGCGAGATGGCGATACCGCACCAGGCGCGCCGGCCAAGGCGCTCGCGCAGGAACAGCAGCGCGCCGAGCGCGGCCAGCACTGGCAGCGTGGCGGTGATCAGCCCGGCCTGCGAGGCGCTGGTGTATAGCAGCGCCTGCGCCTCGAACAGGAAATACAGGCACGGCTCGCACAGGCCGAGCAGCAGGATCCACTTCCAGTCGCCGGCGCGGTAGTGCCAGCGCGTGCCCTGCCACGCCATCAGCGGCAGCAACAGCGCGGTGGCGATCACCATGCGGCAGAACAGCACGAACAGCGGGTCGAATACCTGGAACACCGTTTTCAGGGCAATGAAGGAGCTGGCCCACAGCAGCATGGCCGTGGTCAAGGCAATATAAGGCAACATGATTTTCCGTCTCAGCCGGCACGGCTGCAAAAAAAATGGCCGACATGGGCGGTCGGCCATAGGTCACACTGGAGTGCATCAACCGTCGCGCAGGTTGCGAAACCATGACAGCGAGGTGAACGATAGCTTAATCCCGCGTTACACTACTGGATACCAAGGAATGCTAAACAGATTGTTCTGCAATGAAAACAACACCCACCCTCTCTCCTGACGCACTGCTTGCTTTCGATGCCCTTGCCCGGCATGGCAGTTTCACCGCCGCCGCCGAGGCGCTGCACTGCGCCAAGAGCCGCATCAGCCAGCTGATCAAGGAACTGGAACAGGAGCTGGGCACCGTGCTGGTGCTGCGCAATACCCGCCGCGTGGCGCTCACCGAAAGCGGGCAGCGCCTGGCCGCGCACGCCACCCGCCTGCGCGAACTGCTGGACAGCGTGCGTCACGACATCGAACAGGCGCGCGACAGCGTGGAAGGCGTGCTGCGCATCGGCTGCTCCGCCGGCCTCGCGCAACAGCTGCTGGGGCCGCTGCTGGCAGAGATGACCACGCTGTACCCGGCGCTGCGCATCGAGCTGATCGTGGAAAACCGCATCCAGGACCCGGTCGGCGAGGGGCTGGATTTTACCCTGCGCACACGCAATGTCCATGACGACCGGCTGGTGGCACGCCCGGTGGGGCTGGTGTGGGAGGCGCTGTACGCCAGCCCGGCCTATCTGGCGCAGCACCCGGCCCCCGCCAGCACCGAGCAGCTGCACCAGCACCGCCTGATCAGCAACGCCTACTACGGCAAGCAGGGCAGCGAATGGCGGCTGGCCTGCGACGACACCAGCACCACCCTCAATATCTGTCCGTCGCTGGTAGTGGACCAGTACGCGGTAGTGTCCAGCATCATCCAGGCCGGACACGGCATCGGGCTGTTGCCCAGCTACATGGCCAGGCCACTGCTGGAAAAAGGCGATATCGTCGCGGTGCTGCCGCAGTGGCGCGCCGCCGGCTGGCCGGTGTTCCTGGTGTTTGCCTATCACCAGCCGATGCCGCGCAAGCACCAGACCTTTATCTCCTTCATCATTCCGCGGCTGCAGGCCGCGCTGGACGGGATCTGATTAGGACCAAGGTTGGCCGCAACAGGCGGCGCCACAATCCCGTTTTTCTTCAGGACAAGAGGCTACACATGATTGAACAAGCAGATCTGCTCATCGTCGGTGGCGGCATGGTCGGTGCGGCGCTGGCTGCGGCACTGGCCGACAGCGGCCGCCGTATCGTGGTACTAGAACAACAGCCCCCCGCCGTCTTCGATCCGGCCAGCGCGCCGGACCTGCGCGTGTCCGCCATCAGCCCGGCATCGCGGCAACTGCTGGCCGCCATCGGCGCCTGGCCGCATATCGAGGCGATGCGCAGCACGCCGTACCGGCGCATGCTGGTATGGGAAAACGACGAGCAGGAAGGCACGCTGTTCGACGCCGCCGGGCTGGGCGAGGCGGAACTGGGCCACATCATCGAGAACCGCATCGTGCAGCTGGCCTGCCAGCAGGCGCTCTCGCAGCACGGCAATATCGAGCTGATCTGCCCCGACCGGCTGCAATCGCTGAGCGAACAGGCCGATCACTGCCTGGTGACGCTGGGCAGCGGTCGCCGGATTGCCGCCCGGCTGGTGGTCGCCGCCGACGGCGCCCAGTCCGCCGCGCGCCGGCTGACCGGCATCGGCATCAACAGCCACGACTACCCGATGCACGCCTTCGTCGCCACCTTCGCCATTGAGGGCGGCGAGCGCGACATCACCTGGCAGCGCTTCACCGCCAACGGCCTGCAGTCGCTGCTGCCGCTACCCGGCGACTACGCGTCGCTGGTGTGGTATCACCAGCCGGCACGGGTACGCGAGCTGGAAACCCTCAGCGAAGCGGCGCTGATCGCCGCCTTCCAGCGCGAATTCCCCGCCCGGCTGCCGGTATTGCGCCAGCTGGTCAGCCGCGGCAGCTTTGCCCTCACCCGCCGCCACGCGCAGCAGTACCATCGCGGCCGCGTGGTGCTGGCCGGCGACGCCGTACACACCATCCATCCGCTGGCCGGCCAGGGCGTCAACCTCGGCTTCCAGGATGTGCAGGCATTGTCCGCGCTGCTGCACGAGGCCTTCCGCCAAGGGCAGGACCCGGCGGCACCGGCGCTGCTGCAGCGCTACCAGCGCCAGCGCATGCTGCCCAACCACGCCATGCAGCGGCTGATGGATGCCTTCTGCTACGGCTTTGGCAACAGCGCCCCACCGCTGCGCCTGCTGCGCAATCTGGCGCTGAAGCTGGCCAACCGCCCCGGCAGGCTGAAACAGGAGGTGGTGCGCTACGCTCTGGGCCTGTCGCCGCTGGCGCGCGGCCTGCGCATCGACCTGCCCGGCAAATGAAAACACGCTGCGGCCAACCCTGGCCGCAGCGTGTCCTTGCTGCTCGATAAGCGCAAACACCAAACAAAAAGCCCTTTGACGAATCAAAGGGCTTTTTTCAACAAGACAACCAGACTGAATTACTTCAATTTGATTTCCTTGTACAGAACATGCTTGCGAGCAACGGGATCAAACTTTTTGATCTCCATTTTCTCAGGCATCGTACGCTTGTTCTTGGTGGTAGTGTAGAAATGACCGGTACCTGCGGTCGATTCCAGCTTGATCTTGTCGCGCATGGCTATTCCTTATTGTCGATTTCGTCGGTCGAAAAATTACAGCTCGCCGCGAGCACGCAGGTCGGCCAGAACGGCGTCGATGCCTACCTTATCGATGGTACGCAGTGCTGCGTTAGAAATACGCAGACGCACCCAACGATTTTCGCTCTCTACCCAGAACTTGCGATATTGCAGGTTAGGCAGAAAACGACGCTTGGTCTTGTTATTGGCGTGGGACACATTGTTCCCGGTCATCGGACGCTTGCCGGTGACTTTGCAAACACGCGCCATGGTTCATCACTCCCAAAAGCCGGTATAAAAATGAACTTATACCATATTAAGAAGCCATTCGACAAGACGGCGCCCTGCCGTAACCCCGACAGTATCACCCGCCATGCTTGAGCGGCCAAAAGAATCCGCAATCATACAACAAGGCGCCGCCATGCGCACGCTTTAATTGTCATGCAACACGGACAGCAACGGGAACTGTCGCGTGCATCACGAAATATGCACCATCCGCCACATGCGACACCGGCCGAACGGTTACAGACAAACAGCAGGCCGCCATAGCATTTCCCATTCAAAAAAGTGCGGCTTTCGGTTAAAATCACAGATTCCAACAGAGTTGCATTCCCATGACCAAGTACATCTTCGTAACCGGCGGTGTGGTGTCCTCCCTCGGCAAGGGCATCGCCGCTGCGTCCATCGCCGCTATCCTTGAGTCTCGCGGGCTTAAAGTCACCATGCTGAAGCTCGACCCCTACATCAACGTCGATCCGGGCACCATGAGCCCGTTCCAGCACGGCGAAGTCTTCGTGACCGAAGACGGTGCGGAAACCGACCTGGATCTGGGTCACTACGAGCGCTTCATCAAAGCCAAGATGAAGAAAAGCAACAACTTCACCACCGGCCAGATCTACGAATCGGTGATCACCAAGGAGCGCCGCGGCGACTACCTGGGTGGCACCGTGCAGGTGATTCCGCACATTACCGACGAGATCAAGCTGAAAGTACGCGAAGGCGCCGGTGACGTGGACGTGGCCATCGTGGAAATCGGCGGCACTGTCGGCGACATCGAATCGCTGCCCTTCCTGGAAGCGATCCGCCAGATGCGCTCCAACCACGGCCGCAAGAACACCCTGTTCGTGCACCTCTCCTACGTGCCTTATATCGCCACCGCCGGCGAGATCAAGACCAAGCCGACGCAGCACTCGGTGAAGGAGATGCGCGAAATCGGCATCCAGCCGGACATCCTGCTGTGCCGCATGGACCGCGAGCTGCCGGAAGACGAGAAGCGCAAGATCGCGCTGTTCTGCAACGTGGAAGAGAACGCGGTGATCGGCTGCTACGACGCCGATTCGATCTACAAGGTACCGGGCATGCTGCACGCGCAGGGTATCGACGACATCATCGCCGAACAGCTGCAGCTGGAGTTGCCGAAAGCGGACCTGACGGTGTGGAACGGCATCATCGACGCCATCGAGCACCCGCAGCACGCGGTCAACATCGCCATGGTCGGCAAATATGTCGACCTGACCGAATCGTACAAATCGCTGACCGAGGCGCTGAAACACGCCGGCGTGCACACCCGCACCAACGTCAACATCATCTACGTCGACTCGGAAGAGATCGAGCGTGACGGCGCCGAATCGCTGAAGGACATGGACGCGATCCTGGTCCCGGGCGGCTTCGGCAAGCGCGGCGTGGAAGGCAAGATCAAGGCGGTGAAATTCGCCCGCGAGAACAACATCCCTTACCTCGGCATCTGTCTGGGGATGCAGATCGCGCTGATCGAGTACGCCCGTGACGTGGCCGGCATGGCTGGCGCCAACTCCACCGAGTTCGACCTCGACACCGACTACCCGGTGGTGGCACTGATCGACGAGTGGGTCAACCACGACGGCAAGATCGAAACCCGCGACGAGAACTCCAACCTCGGCGGCACCATGCGCCTGGGCAGCCAGCAGTGCGAGCTGGCCGCCGGTTCGCTGGCGGCACGCGTGTACGGCAGCACCGAGATCACCGAGCGTCACCGTCACCGCTACGAAGTCAACAACCACTACGTTGGCCGCCTGTCGGACGCCGGTCTCACCATCAGCGGCCTGTCCGCCGGCCACGAAAAGCTGGTGGAAACCATCGAGCTGGGCAACCACCGCTGGTTCTTCGCCTGCCAGTTCCATCCGGAATTCACTTCCACCCCGCGTGACGGCCACCCGCTGTTCATCGCCTACGTCAAAGCGGCGCTCGCCTACCAGGCTGATACAGCCAAGGCTTGATGCCATCCAGGGTTGGCCGCAGCACTGCGGCCAACCCTGTTTCCAGCTGAAGGACACACACCATGAAACTCGCCGGATTCGAAGTCGGTCTTGACCACCCGCTGTTCCTGATCGCCGGTCCCTGCGTGATCGAGAGCGAACAGATGGCGCTGGACACCGCCGGTCAGCTGAAGGAAATCGCCAGCGAACTGGGCATCAACTTCATCTACAAGTCCAGTTTCGACAAGGCCAACCGCTCCTCCGGCAAGTCGTTCCGCGGCTTCGGCATGGAACAGGGCCTGCGCATCCTGGACGAAGTCCGTCGCCAGATCGGCGTGCCGGTGCTGACCGACGTGCACACCGAGGAACAGGTGCCGCACGTTGCCGCCGTCGTCGACGTGCTGCAGACCCCGGCCTTCCTTGCGCGCCAGACCGACTTCATCCGCGCCGTCGCCGTGTGCGGCAAGCCGGTGAACATCAAGAAGGGCCAGTTCATGGCGCCGGGTGACATGAAGCACGTGATCGACAAGGCACGCGAAGCCGCGCTGGAAGCCGGCCTCGACCCCGACAGCTTCATGGCCTGCGAGCGCGGCGCCTCCTTCGGCTACAACAACCTGGTGTCCGACATGCGCTCGCTGGCGATCATGCGCGAGACCGGTTGCCCGGTGGTGTACGACGCCACCCACTCGGTACAGCTGCCCGGCGGCCAGGGCACCAGCTCCGGCGGCCAGCGCGAATTCGTGCCGGTACTGGCGCGTGCCGCGGTGGCCACCGGCATCGCCGGCCTGTTCATGGAGACCCATCCGGACCCGGCCAAGGCCATGTCCGACGGCCCCAACGCCTGGCCGCTGCCGCGCATGAAAGAGCTGCTGCACACGCTCAAGCAGATCGATGCGCTGGTCAAGGGCCAGCCGTTTGCCGAACAAACGCTGTAACAGGTTGATTTCACGGCCAACCTGTTGCAAGGTTGGCCGCACCGTATTCCGGTTTGACTAACCTAGACCCCTTGAAGGAAACATTCATGAGTTCGATCATCGACGTGATTGCCCGCGAAATCCTCGATTCCCGTGGCAACCCGACAGTTGAAGCCGACGTCTTGCTGGACTCCGGCGTGATGGGCCGCGCTGCTGTACCGTCCGGCGCCTCCACCGGCGAGAAGGAAGCACTGGAACTGCGCGATGGCGACAAAGGCCGCTACCTCGGCAAGGGCGTACTGAAAGCCGTTGAAAACATCAACACCGAAATCTGCGAAGCCATCATCGGCCTCGACGCTTCCGACCAGGCCTTCATCGACAAGACCCTGATCGAGCTGGACGGCACCGAAACCAAATCCCGCCTTGGCGCCAACGCCATGCTGGCGGTATCGATGGCCGTGGCCCGCGCCGCCGCCGAAGACGCCGGCCTGCCGCTGTACCGCTACCTCGGTGGTGCCGGCCCGATGGCATTGCCAGTACCGATGATGAACGTAATCAACGGTGGCGCCCACGCCAACAACACCCTCGACATCCAGGAATTCATGATCCTGCCGGTCGGCGCCTCCACCTTCCGCGAAGCACTGCGCTGCGGCGCCGAGATCTTCCACGCGCTGAAGAAGCTGTGCGACAGCAAGGGCTACGCCACCACCGTCGGCGACGAAGGCGGCTTTGCGCCCAACCTGACCAGCCACGAAGAAGCGATCACGCTGATTCTGGAAGCCATCGACGCCGCCGGTTACGTTGCCGGCCAGGACGTGATGCTGGCACTGGACTGCGCCTCCTCCGAGTTCTACAAGGACGGCAAGTACCACCTGACCGCCGAAGGTCTGTCACTGTCCTCCGAGCAGCTCACCGACTACCTGGAAACGCTGGCCAACAAGTACCCGATCATCTCGATCGAGGACGGCATGAGCGAGCACGACTGGGACGGCTGGAAGATCCTGACCGAGCGTCTGGGCGAGCGCGTGCAGCTGGTCGGCGACGACCTGTTCGTCACCAACCCGGCGATCCTGGCCAAAGGCATTGAAGGCGGCCTCGCCAACTCGCTGCTGGTGAAGGTAAACCAGATCGGTACCCTGTCGGAAACGCTGAAGGCCGTCGACCTGGCCAAGCGCTCGCGCTACACCAGCGTGATGAGCCACCGTTCCGGCGAAACCGAAGACAGCACCATCGCCGACCTGGCCGTGGCCACCAACTGCATGCAGATCAAGACCGGCTCGCTGTCGCGTTCCGATCGCATGGCCAAGTACAACCAGCTGCTGCGTATCGAAGAAGAACTGGGTGATGCCGCCTGGTACCCGGGCCGTGCTGCCTTCTACCACCTGAAATAAGCAATGCGCTGGCTGACCCTGACGCTGATTGTCCTGATCGCTGCCCTGCAATGGCCACTCTGGCTAGGCAAGGGCAGCTGGCTCAGGGTCTGGCAACTCGACTCCCAGGTCGAGGAACAACGTGCGGCCAACGCAGTCCTGGTTGGCCGCAACGCCGCACTTGATGCGGAAGTACGCGACCTGAAGCAAGGATCGGCCGCAATTGAAGAGCGGGCGCGTAATGAACTTGGTATGATCCGTAACAACGAGGTGTTTTTTCAGTTGCTGGACAATAGCACAGCCTCGGAGACTCCATAGCCGCACCGGCTTTGACCTTCACTGCAGGCTCAAAAACATAATGGCTGCTTATAAAAGCTCCAGGGTCTGGTCCATGACGACGCACAATCCAATCGACACCGCGCGCGAGACGCTGAAACAGCTGACGCAGCGCAAACTCCTCCCGACTCCCGACAATTTCGAACGCGTTTACAGCGAAATCATGGGCATCCCCGTCGATGCCCGCACCAACAAACTGGCAGACCTGCTGCTGCGCGCCTACGAGAGCCTGCCGGCAGAAGACGCCTCCGCCAAGATCGCCATCGCCAAGCTGCGTCGCGCCATCGACGATGAAAAATGGGAACTGGTACCGCAGCTGACGCTGGAACTGGCCGATCTCAACAGCCGCAACCGCCAGCTGACACAAAACTGGGGCAGTTTGCTGCAGGACCTGATGAAGGCCTGGGAGCTACGCAACCCGGCCCTGAGCCAGAGCTACAAGCAGGCAGCACTGGAACGGGTGCTGCTGTCCTTCGGCAACACCCCGGACGAACTCAACGAAAAACTGCACAACCTGGTGAAAAGCTGGCTGCAGCCCGCCGCCGGCCAGGACGAGGAACAAGAAACCGGTACCGCCCGCAACAATACCGAGACCACCGTCGCTACGCCTGTCCACGAGACAAACGATGGCGACCGCAGCCAGGTATGGAAGGACATTTTCGACTACACCCTCAAGTTCGGCATCGAGCCGCGACTGGTGCACTATCCGGAACTGTCGCAGCATTTCAGCGATACCCGCACTGCACTGGCCAGCATCAGCAGCAGCCACGATATCGACAATTTCTTCCCGCAGTTGCGCGGCTTCCTGATCCGCCTCGAACTGCAGGCGCAGGACGACGAACGGCTGGTCACCGGGCTGTCCAACCTGATGCAGCTGATGCTGCAGAATGTTGCCGAGCTGAACCAGTCTGACAGCTACCTGGTCGGTCAGATCAGCGGTCTGCAGCAGATCCTGGCGCAGCCCAACATCTCGATCCAGCACATCTATCAGCTGGAGGCCAGCCTCAAGGAAGTGATCCACAAACAGGGCAAGCTGAAGCATTCGCTGGACGAAGCCACCAGCTCGCTGCGCGCACTGTTGGATACCTTCCTCGACAAGCTGTCGTTGATGAGCAACAGCACCGGCGATTTCCAGCAACGCCTGCACAGCCACAGCGAAAACATCCGTAGCACCCGTGACGTCAACCAGTTGAACAGCATCCTGCAGTCATTGCTGAGCGATACTGCCGACATGCAGACCAACCTCAGTGAATCGCATGGCGAACTGCTGGCAGCACGCAACGAGGTGCATAGCGCGCAGCAGCGCATCAGCGAACTGGAGCAGGCGCTGGAAGCGGCCAGTGCCAAGATCAAGGAAGACCAGCTCACCGGCGCCTACAACCGCCGCGGCCTGGAAGAACACTTCGAACGCGAGATCAGCCGCGCCAAGCGCAGTGGTCAGCCGTTGTCGGTGGCACTGATCGATGTCGACAACTTCAAGCAGCTGAACGACCGTTACGGCCACCTGACCGGTGACGATGTGCTCAAGTATCTGGTCGAGCTGATGCATCGCTCAATGCGCAGCTCGGACATCGTCGCCCGCTTCGGCGGCGAGGAATTCGTGGTGCTGCTGCCGGATACCGGCATCAGCGAAGCCATCGAACTGGTGCAGCGCCTGCAGCGCGAGCTGACCAAGAACTTCTTCCTCGCCAATCAGGACCGGCTGGTAGTGACCTTCAGTGCCGGCGTCGCACAGTGGCACCTTGGCGAATGCGACACCGACGTGATCGAACGTGCCGACGGCGCCATGTACCGCGCCAAGCTGGCCGGCAAGAACCGCACCCTGTCGGCGGAAACACCCTGACCTTACCCAACGGGCGGCCGCACCGGTGCGTGCCGCCCGCCTGTCCAGTCCCCGCCCCGCAATCGCGGACCAGCCACCCCAAGGTTGGCCGCAAGCCTGTCCCGTCAGTCCCAGTAACCGGGGCTGCTGTAACGCTCCTTCAGGTAGTCGATGAACAACCGCACCCGCCCGGGCAGGAAGCGCCGCTGCGGCACCACCGCATACACCGGATAATCCGGCGACGAAAAGCGCTCCAGCACCGTCACCAGCCGGCCATCGGACAGGTCGTCCTTTACCTCCCACAACGAACGCCACGCCAGTCCCAGCCCGGCCAGCGCCCAGTCGTGCAGCACTGCACCATCGTTGCACTCCAGCACGCCGCGCACGCGCAGGTTGAGCAGCTCGCCGTCGACCTTGAAGGTCCAGCCGCGGCTCTGGCTCTCACCCAGCGACAGGCAGTTGTGGCCGGCCAGATCCTCCAGCGTATGCGGGATGCCGTGCCGCGCCAGATAGGCTGGCGATGCCACCACCACGCGGCGGTTTTCCGCCAGCCGCACCGCCACCAGCGAGGAATCGGCCAGATCGGAAATGCGGATGGCGCAGTCGATGCGGTCGCGCGCCAGATCCACCAGCCGGTCGGACAGATCCAGCGTGACGCGCAGATCGGGATGCGCCTGCTGGAAGGAGGCGATGTGCGGGGCCACGTGGCGGCGACCAAAACCGGCCGGCGCCGACAGCCGCAGGTGGCCGCGGGCACGGCCGCTGCCGGAGGCCACCGCCGCCTCGGCCTCGGCCAACTCGGCCAGGATGCGCTGGCAATCCTCGAAAAAGGCGCTGCCCTCCTGCGTCAGCGTCACGCTGCGCGTGGTGCGCACCAGCAGCTTGACCCCCAGCCGCTCCTCCAGCGCATCCAGGCGCCGGCCTATCATCGCCGCCACCACGCTCTCCTGCCGCGCCGCCGCCGACAGGCTGCCCAGATTGACCACCGCGACAAAGGTTTCCATCTGCTTCAGCACCGGGCATTACCTCACAAAAAGTAAAATATGTTTCGCGATCTTACCGGATTTTCCCGTACTGCCGCATGCTAAACTGCCATCGCAAAGCAAGCAGTTGCTAAGCAGGATCATAAATAAAAACAGAAACTTGCCGCCACCACCCGACAAGCACAGGAGAGAACACCCATGACGCAGGTCCTGCCGCCAGGCGTACACATCAACGCCCCGGTCACCAGCACATTTGCCGGTATCCTTACCCCCGAGGCACTGGCCTTTGTCGCCACGCTGCATCGCCGCTTCGAGCCGCAACGCCGCGAGCTGATGCAGCGGCGCCAGCAGCGCCAGGCCAGCCTCGATGCCGGCACCCTGCCCGACTTCCTGCCGGAAACCGCCGCCATCCGCCAGGGCGACTGGCAGATCGCGCCGCTGCCGGCCGAGTTGCACGACCGCCGCGTCGAAATCACCGGTCCCGCCGAGCGCAAGGTGATGATCAACGCGCTGAACTCCGGCGCCAGCGTGTTCATGGTCGATTTCGAGGATGCGCAATGCCCGAGCTGGGACAACCAGCTGCAGGGCCAGATCAACCTGCGCGACGCCTGGCGCAAGACGCTGGCTTACCACGGCCACGACGGCCGCCACTACCGTCTCAATGACGACATCGCCACGCTGATGGTACGCCCGCGCGGCTGGCACCTGCCGGAAAAGCACCTGCTGATCGACGGCCAGATGGTCAACGGCGGCCTGTTCGATTTCGCGCTGTCGTACTTTCATAGTGCCGCCGAGCTGCACAAGGTTGGCCGCGCGCCCTACTACTACCTGCCCAAGCTGGAGTCGCACCTCGAGGCGCGGTTGTGGAACGATATTTTCATCTACGCCCAAGAGCTGCTGCAGCTGCCGCGCGGCAGCATCAAGGCCACCGCGATGATCGAGAACATCCTCGCCGCCTTCGAGATGGACGAAATCCTGTACGAGCTGCGCGAACACAGTGCCGGGCTCAATGCCGGACGCTGGGACTACATCTTCAGCTGCATCAAGCACTTCCGTCACAATCGCGAGTTCTGTCTTGCCGACCGCGAGCGCATCACCATGCGCGTGCCCTTCATGCGCTCCTATACCCTGCAACTGATCAAGACCTGCCACCAGCGTGGCGCGCCGGCCATCGGCGGCATGTCGGCGCTGATCCCGATCAAGCACGACCCCAGCAGCAACGAGCTGGCGCTGGCCGAAATCCGCGCCGAAAAGGAACGCGACGCGCGCGACGGCTACGACGGTGGCTGGGTTGCCCATCCCGCGCTGGTGCCGCTGGCGCACGAGGCCTTCCGCAGCGTGCTGGGCAGTGCCGTGCACCAGTGGCAGCGCCAGCGCGACGACGTGCTGATCACCGCCGCCGACCTGCTCAACTTCCAGCCGGAAACGCCGATCACCGAGCACGGCCTGCGCAACAACATCAACGTCGGCATCCAGTATCTCGGCGCCTGGTTCAGCGGCAACGGCTGCGTACCGATCCACAACCTGCTGGAAGAGGCCGCCACCGCCGAGATCGCCCGCTCGCAGATCTGGCAATGGATACGCAGCCCGAAGGGGGTGCTGGACGACGGCCGCAAGGTGACGCTGGGCCTGTTTCGCGACCTGGCCGCCGACGAGATCAACAAGCTGCGCGCCGAGTACGGCAGCCGCTGGCGCCGCCAGTTCGAGGACGCGGCGCAGCTGTTCGACCTGCTGATCAGCAGCGACGAGTTCATCGACTTCCTGACCCTGCCCGGTAACGAGTATCTGGACTGAGCCGTCGCCCTGCCCATTTTGATAGCAAACAGCGCCCAGGCCCCGTTATGGGGCCTTTTCATTTCGCAATGCCCCAAGTAATGGCAGATTGCTTCTCTTGGATACAGTATTTGAAATATTATTGCGTCGCACAAGCTGAAATTACCGTCACTTTGCAATATCATTGCGCAAAAGCCGCACTACCAAACCAACAATACCATCCAGAACAAAGGTATCGCCATGATGCACCTCCCTCGCCACACCGCCCTGGCCGCACTGCTGGCCGCCAGCCTCAGCCCGTTCGCCACTGCCGCCGACATGAAATCGGTCGCCGTCACCGCCATTGTGGAACACCCGGCGCTGGATGCCGCACGCAAGGGAGTGGAAGACGAGCTGAAGGCTGCCGGCTTCGAGGCCGGCAAGCAGATCAAATACCAGTACCAGAGCGCACAGGGCAATCCGGCCACCGCTGCGCAGATCGCCCGCAAGTTCATCGGTGACGGTCCGGACGTGATCGTGGCCATCGCCACGCCAAGCGCGCAGGCCGCCGTCGCCGGTACCCGCAGCATTCCGGTGGTGTTCACCGCGGTCACCGACCCGGTCGCCGCCAAGCTGGTACAGAGCTGGAAAGCCGGCAACGGCAACGTCACCGGCGTCTCCGACATGCTCAAGCTGTCGTCGCAGGTTGACCTGATCGGCAAGGTGAGGCCGGGCGCCAAGCGCGTCGGCATGGTGTACAGCCCGGGTGAGGTCAACTCGGTGATCGTGGCCAAGGAACTGAAGGCCGAGCTGGCCAAGCGCGGCATGACGCTGGTGGAAGCCCCGGCACCGCGCACCGTGGACGTGGCCCCGGCCGCCAAGAGCCTGATCGGCAAGGTCGACGTGATCTACACCAGCACCGACAACAACGTGGTGTCGACCTACGAGTCGCTGGTCGGCGTGGCGCAGCAGGCCAAGATCCCGCTGGTGGCCGCCGATACCGATTCGGTGAAGCGTGGCGCCACCGCGGCGCTGGGCCAGAACTACTACGACATCGGCCGCCAGACCGGCAAGCTGGTGGTGCGCATCCTGAAGGGCGAGAAAGCCGCCGCCATCGCACCGCAGGTCGGCGAAAAGCTGTCGCTGACGCTGAACCAGGGCGCGGCGCAAAAACAGGGCGTCACCCTGTCGCCGGCGCTGCTGAAGGAAGCCAAGGAAATCATCAAGTAATGCCAACGTTGGCCGCAGCCACCGTTGCGGCCAACCTTGTTCACCCCGCGCTCCGCGATGCCCGATTACCGATTGGCGCACAGGAGCGCTTGTTATTGCAGGTAAGCCATGACCCCTATCGCGTTGATGGGTGCCCTGGAAATCGGTCTGATCTTTGCGCTGGTGGCGCTGGGCGTGCTGATTTCCTTCCGCATCCTTGATTTCCCCGACCTCACCGCCGACGGCAGCTTCCCGCTGGGCGGCGCCGTCGCCGCCACCCTGATCGCCGGCGGCCACGACCCGTGGCTGGCCTGCGGCTTCGGCGCGCTGGCCGGCGCCGTGTCCGGCCTGGTCACCGCCTGGCTGCACGTGCGCCTCAACATCCTGCAGTTGCTGGCCAGCATCCTGGTGATGATCGCACTGTACTCGATCAACCTGCGCATCATGGGCGCGCCCAACATGCCGCTGATCGGCTCGCCGACGGTGTTCGCGCCGTTCATCGGCGAGGCGCTGGAAAACAGCTGGCTGGTGCAGCCGGCGGTGCTGGCAGTGATCATCGTCGCCGCCAAGATCGCGCTGGACCTGTTCTTTGCGTCGCAGACCGGCCTCGCGATGCGCGCCACCGGTGCCAACCCGCGCATGGCGCGGGCGCAGGGCGTGGCCACCGAGCGCATGGTGCTGTCCGGCATGGCGCTGTCCAATGCGCTGATCGCGCTGGCCGGCGCACTGTATGTGCAGACCCAGGGCGGCGCCGATGTATCCATGGGCGTCGGCACCATCGTGGTGGGGTTGGCCGCGGTGATCATCGGCGAAACCCTGCTGCCGTCGCGCAAGCTGTGGGTGATCACGCTGGCCACCATCATCGGCGCCCTGCTCTATCGCCTGCTGATCGCGGTGGCGCTGAACGCCGACTTCATCGGCCTGCAGGCGCAGGACCTGAACCTGATCACCGCGCTGCTGGTGGGTGGCGCGCTGGTGCTGCCACAACTGAAAGCCAAACTGCGCCGCAAAGGAGGTAAAGCATCATGATGCGTGCCGAACAGCTGTTCAAGACCTTCAACCCCGGCACCCCGATCGAGAATCCGGTGCTGCGCGGCCTGTCGCTGACCATCGAATCCGGCCAGTTCGTGACCGTGATCGGCAGTAACGGCGCCGGCAAATCCACGCTGCTGAATGCAATCTCCGGCGACCTGTTCGTTGACAGCGGCAGCCTGCACATCGACGAGCAGGAAGTCACCCGCGTGCCGGCGTGGCAACGCGCCGGCATGGTGGCGCGCGTGTTCCAGGACCCGATGGCCGGCACCTGCGAAGGCCTCAGCATTGAGGAAAACATGGCGCTGGCGTGGCATCGCGGCCGTAGCCGCGGCTTTGGCCGAGCCATCCGCGCCGAGCAGCGCGAGCTGTTCCGCGACAAGCTGGCGATGCTGAAGCTGGGGCTGGAAAACCGCCTCGCCGACCGCATCGACCTGCTGTCCGGCGGCCAGCGCCAGGCGGTCAGCCTGCTGATGGCCTCGCTGCAGCCGTCGCGCATCCTGCTCTTGGACGAGCACACCGCGGCGCTAGACCCGAAAACCGCCGCCTTCGTGCTGGAGCTGACCGACCGCATCGTGCAGGAAAACAAGCTCACCGCGATGATGGTCACCCACTCCATGCGCCAGGCGCTGGATCACGGTCACCGTACCGTGATGCTGCACCAGGGTCGCGTGGTGCTGGATGTCAGCGGTGAGCAGCGCAAGCAGATGCAGGTCAGTGACCTGCTGGCGATGTTCGAGAAGACCCGCGGCGAACAGATCGACGACGACGCGCTGCTGCTGGGCTGAAACCGGCGAGCGCACCCGACAGCACGGCCCGCGGGCCGTGCTTTTTCATCACAAGGTTGGCCGCAAAACAGGCGCCGGCACCACATCCGGATGCCATAATGAGCCGGTACGATTGCAACCATCACGCATCGCCACAGTCACAGCGCTGTTTTCATCGCGAAAGGCCCATCATGTCCCTGTTCCTGCGTTCTTCCCGTCCGTTGCTGCTCGGCGTCACCCTGCTGCTGAGCCAGCTGGCACCGGCCCAGGCGGCCGAGCCCGCTACCCTCCTCAACCTCAGTGCCAGCGCCCAGCGCGAGTTGCCCAATGACCAGCTGAACGCGACGCTGTATATCCAGGAGCGCCAGCCACAGGCAGCGCAGCTGGCCGACAAGCTGAACCGCGCCCTCAACCGCGCCAAGGCCGACGCCGCCGGCTACCCGAAAGTGACCATCAGCAGCGGCAATTACCATAGCTGGCCCGGCTATGACAAAAGCGGCAAGATCAGCGGCTGGCAAGGCCGCGCCGACATCCGCCTGCACAGCCGCGACTTTGCCGCCGCCGCCGAGCTGATCGCGCAGCTGCAGAAATACATGCTGCTGGAGGGCGTGCAGTTCAGCGTTGCCGACAGCACGCGCAAGGCCACCGAGCAGACGCTGATTCCGGAAGCGATTGCCCTGCTGCTGCAGCAGGCCACCGCCGCCGGCAAGGCACTGGGCAAGCCGCAACAGCAGGTACGCGAGCTGACCATAGGCGAAAGCCAGCCCAACATGCCGCCGCTGCTGATGCGCGCCAAGGCGATGACGGCCGATGCGGTGGCCGAGGTGACCACTCCGGAATGGCAACCGGGTAAAAGCAGCATCCAGCTCAATGTCAGCGGCCGCATCGAGCTGCAATAAGCCCGCATCCGGCGACGGCGGGATTGACGCTCATCCAGCCGTTGCTGATACTGCGCTTACCATACCACCTCGTGACCCCGCCTCCAGGCACACACCACCATGAAACTGATTGCCTCACTGACCAGCCCGTTTGCACGCAAGGTGCGCGTGGTACTGGCCGAGAAAAAGATTGACTGCCCGCTGGAACTGGACATGCCCTGGGACGCCGGCAGCCGCATCGCCGAATTCAACCCGCTGGGCAAGGTTCCAGTCCTGCTGCTGGACGACGGCAGCACGCTGTTTGATTCGCGCGTCATCGTCGAATACCTGGACAGCATTTCCCCGGTGGCACGCCTGTTCCCGCAGGAGCGCCGCCAACTGATCGAAGCCCGCCGCTGGGAGGCGCTGGCCGACGGCATCTGCGATGCCGCCGCCAATATCGTGATCGAGCAGCGCCGCCCGCCGGCACTGCAAAGCGCCGACTGGATCAACCGCCAGCACGACAAGATCGTCCGTGGTCTGGCCGCCCTGGCGCACGACCTCGGCGAGCGCCACTGGTGCTGTGCCGACAGCTATGGCATTGCCGACATCAGCGTCGGTTGCTGCCTCGGCTACCTCGACTTCCGCTTTACCGGCTTCGACTGGCGAGCGCTGCATCCGAACCTGGCCGATCTGGCGCTGCGCCTGCAGCAGCGCGCCAGCTTCAGCGACACGCTGCCACCGGCGTAAGCAGCTTGTGCCATGTCAGCATGGCAATTCGGCCAATACGGACTAAGCTTATATCAGGCATGCACCGTCGCCTATTATCCAGCAAGGAGAATCATCATGCGGTTGGAACAAATGAAACGCATCGCGGACATGATCGGCCTGAAGAAAAAATCCCGCGAAGCAGTCTGCCTGATGGAAATCGACGGCATGACCGGTTATGCCGCCGCACGTCAACTTGATATCAGCCTCTCCACCGTTTCACGCGCGCATGCGCGCTTTCGCAGTGCCATGAAGCAGCTATCCAGCTAGAACCAGTCCGTCAAAAGCGGCGGGATGCCAAGGTGGCAACCGGCCGCTTTTTCCGGCGAGGGGTACACCGGCGGACCCGAGCCGGACATTCTGTGGCACAAAAAACTGACAAATCATGTATTTAGCGGTATAGTGCGATCTGTTTCCGTCTTGCTGGCACTGTTCTCGTACTGCTGCCGTCTGTTTTTGCCTGCCCTGCCCTACCTCGCAGGCGACACTCCCCAACACGGTTTCACATTTCTTTCCCGTTCATGCCGCTCATGAACGGGCCTTGGTGCATGGTCTGACGACCGGGCACGGAACCAGCTACCCGAAAGAATACAATGTCTAAAGAAGATATGATCGAACTGCAAGGTGTCGTTACCGAAATGCTGCCTGAATCGCGCTTTCGTGTACTGCTGGACAACGGCGTGGAAATCCTCGCCTACGGCTCCGGCAAAATGCGCATGCACCGTATCCGCGTGCTGATGGGCGATCGCGTCACCGTGGAAATGTCACCGTATGATTTGAGCAAGGGACGGATCAACTTCCGCCACCCGACAGCGCGCCCGGAAGGTGCTCCACAGCACTACCGCCGCTGACATTAAGAATTGAACAAGGAATTGAATGAAAATCCAGGAATTGCAACCAGGTGATCGCATCACCGAACAACGTCTTGACCATACCGTCGCCTACGAAGTCATTGCCATCCGCCAGGTTGGCCGCCGCTTCATGGTGACGTTCAAATCGGCACTGGGATTGTCCAGTGCACACTACCCCGGCGATGCCTACATCGCCGTTGCGCGCTAAGCACGCCGACCGCCACACGCCGCCGGCACTGCATCCACTACCACTGGCCGCCCCCCAATGAGAAACCGCCCTGCCAGCAGGCAGGACGGTTTGCAAGGGGCAAGCCACTGCGGCCAACGTTGGCCGCAATGCGCCGGATCAGGCCGACAACTCCAGCATCAGCTTGTTGATACGCTTCACGAAGGTAGCCGGGTCTTCCAGCTTGCCGCCCTCGGCCAGCAGCGCCTGATCGTACAGCACATGTGCCAGGTCTTCGCGGCGGCTGTCATCGTTCTCCGCGGCCAGACGCTTGACCAGCACGTGTTCCGGGTTGATCTCCAGCGTCGGCTTGGCACCTTCCGGTACCGGCTGCCCGGCGGCCTTCAGCATGCGCTCCAGGTGCGCGCTCATGTCGTGCTCGCCCACCACCAGGCAGGCCGGGCTGTCGGTCAGACGGGCAGTGGCGCGCACGTCCTTCACCCGCTCGCCCAGCGCCTTCTGCACCAGCTCCACCACCGGCTTGGCAGCTTCTTCCACCTGCTTCTGCGCGGCCTTGTCGGCCTCGTCTTCCAGCGCGCCCAGGTCCAGTGCACCCTTGGCGACGGATTGCAGCTGCTTGCCGTCAAACTCGGTCAGCGAGCCGGTCACCCACTCGTCCACGCGGTCGGTGAGCAGCAACACTTCCACACCCTTCTTCTTGAACACCTCCAGGTGCGGGCTGTTGCGCGCCGCGGACAGGCTGTCGGCGGTGATGAAGTAGATCTTGTCCTGGCCTTCCTTCATGCGGGAGGCGTAGTCGGCCAGTGCCACGTCCGGCACATCGCCTTCGCTGGCGGTGGACACGAAGCGCAGCAGCTTGGCAATACGCTCCTTGTTGCCGAAGTCTTCGCCGACGCCTTCCTTCAGCACCTGGCCAAACTCCTTCCAGAACGCGGCGTACTTGTCCTGGTTGTTGGCGGCGAGGTCATCCAGCAGGCCCAGCACCTTCTTCACGCAGCCGGCGCGGATGGCGTCGATGTCCTTGGATTCCTGCAGGATCTCCCGCGACACGTTCAGCGGCAGGTCGTTGCTGTCGATCACGCCGCGCACGAAGCGCAGATATTGCGGCATCAGCTTGTTGCTGTCTTCCATGATGAACACGCGGCGCACGTACAGCTTCACGCCCTGCTTGCGGTCGCGGTCCCACATGTCGAACGGCGCGCGCGACGGGATGTACAACAGCTCGGTGTACTCCTGGCGGCCCTCGACGCGGGCATGGCTCCAGGCCAGCGGCTCGGTGAAGTCGTGCGCCACGTGCTTGTAGAATTCCTGGTACTGCTCGTCAGTGATGTCGTTCTTGCTACGGGTCCACAGCGCGGAGGCTTCGTTGACCACTTCGAAATCGTCGCTGACGATCACTTCGCCGTTCTCGCCGTAGCTGTTGCCCTTCTTCATCTCGATCGGGATCGAGATGTGGTCGGAGTAGGTGCGCACGATGCGCTTCAGCGACCAGTCGTTGAGGAAGTCCTCGTTGCCGTCCTTCAGGTGCAGCACGATCTCGGTGCCGCGGCCAACCTTGTCCACCGGCTCCAGCGTGAACTCGCCCTCGCCGGCCGACTCCCAGCGCACGCCTTCGCTGGCCGCAGCGCCGGCGCGGCGGGTGGTCAACGTGACCTTGTCGGCGACGATGAAGGCGGAGTAGAAGCCGACACCGAACTGGCCGATCAGGTTGGCGTCCTTCTTGGCGTCGCCCGACAGCTGCTCGAAAAAGGCCTTGGTGCCGGACTTGGCGATGGTACCGATGTTGGCGATCACCTCGTCGCGGCTCATGCCGATGCCGTTGTCGGCGATGGTGATGGTCTTGGCATCCTGGTCGATGCTGATGCGGATTTTCAGCTCGGGATCATTCTCGAACAGGGCGGCATTGTTCAGCCCCTCGAAACGCAGCTTGTCGGCCGCATCGCTGGCGTTGGACACCAGCTCACGCAGGAAGATTTCCTTGTTGGAGTACAAGGAATGGATCATCAGTTTCAGCAGCTGTTTGACTTCGGTCTGAAAACCCAGGGTTTCTTTCTGTGCGCTCATGGCTATGTCTGAATGAAGAGTTGATAACAGAGGACAAGATGGCGGCAGGCGCAGATTCTTCAAGAGCCGCCCGGTGCGACCGGCCGCGGCCATGAAAAAACCCGGCACCTGTCGGTGGCCGGGTTGCGGGTGGGCGGGCGCGCGCGTCAGGCGCCGGTGCCGTCCTTTTTCTCGCGCAGGCCGGGCGGCAGCGCGAACACGATGCTCTCCTCCACCCCGTTCAGCTCGCTGACGCTGGTGGCGCCGAACAGGCGGATCTGCTCGATCACCGCCTGTACCAGCACCTCCGGCGCGCTGGCGCCAGCGGTGACGCCGACACGCTGCTTGCCGTCGAACCACGCCTGCTGCAGCAGGGTGGCGTTGTCGACCATGTAGGCAGTCACGCCGCGCAAGGCCGCCACTTCGCGCAGGCGGTTGGAGTTGGAGCTGTTCGGCGAGCCGACCACGATCACGATGTCGCACTCGTCGGACAACAGCTTCACCGCATCCTGGCGGTTCTGCGTGGCGTAGCAGATATCGTCCTTCTTCGGGCTGCTGATCTGCGGGAAGCGCGCCTTCAGCGCGTTGATGATGTCGCGGGTCTCGTCCACCGACAGCGTGGTCTGGCTGACATAGGACAGCCGCGACTCGTCCGGCAGCTGCAGCGTGGCGACATCGTCGACCGTCTCTACCAGGTACATGCCGTGCTCGACCTGGCCCATGGTGCCTTCCACCTCGGGGTGGCCCTTGTGGCCGATCATGATGATGCTCATGCCGGCCTGGTGCATGCGCTTCACCTCGACGTGCACCTTGGTCACCAGCGGACAGGTGGCGTCGTACACCGTCAGACCGCGGGCTTCCGCCTCCTGGCGCACCGATTGCGGCACGCCGTGCGCCGAGTAGATCAGGGTGGCGCCGGGCGGCACGTCCTGCAGCTCCTCGATGAAAATGGCGCCCTTGTCGCGCAGCTTGTCGACCACGAAGCGGTTGTGCACCACCTCGTGGCGGACATAGATCGGGGCGCCGTAGATTTCCAGCGCACGCTCGACGATGGCGATGGCACGGTCGACGCCGGCGCAGAAACCGCGCGGGTTGGCCAGCATGATGGTCTTCGTCATCGGGTATCCTTCAGTAGCTAAAAGGTTGGCCGCAAGGCTGCGGCCAACGTTGTCGTCATGGTTGCGGGTGGCGGAAGCTGTCGATCACCATCAGCACGGCGCCGACGCAGATGAAGCTGTCGGCTAGGTTGAAGGCCGGGTAATACCAGCTGTTGTAGTAGTGCACCTGGATGAAATCGATGACGTGGCCGTGCAGCAGACGGTCGATCACATTGCCCAGTGCCCCGCCGATGATGAACGACGCCGCCAGGCTCATCACCGTGCTGAAGCGCCCTTTCACCATCTGCCAGCCCAGCCAGCCGGAGACGACGAAGGCCAGCGCGGTGAAGAAGAACTTCTGCCAGCCGCCGGCATCGGCGAGGAAGCTGAACGCCGCCCCCGGGTTGTACAGCAGGGTGAAGCCGAAATAACCCGGAATCACCGCGCGGTACTCGCCGAACTGGTAGCTGGTGTTGAAGTGGATCTTGCTGAGCTGGTCGATCACGATGATCAGCAGCGCCAGCACGAACCACTTCAGGCTGTCACGCAGCGCCGTGGCCGGCGCTGCCGTTTGCAGTTCGACGTCAGGCGTGGACACGGGCCTCACCTTTGCCATCGATGTTGTCAACGCAACGACCGCAGACATTGCCGTGGCCGGCATGGCTGCCGACGTCGCTGCGGTAGTGCCAGCAACGGTCGCACTTGGCGTGCGCCGACGGCGTGACGGTGATGCTCAGCGCGCTGCCTTCGCTGACGCTGACGCACGACACCATCAGCACGAACTTGAGATCGTCGCCGAGGCTGGTCAGCAGCGGGAACAGCACTTCGTCGGCCACCACATCGACCTCGGCCTGCAGCGCGGAGCCGAGCTGCTCGGCACTGCGCAGCGCCTCGATATCCTTGTTCAGCTGCGCGCGGAAGGTGCGGATGGCCTGCCACTTGCCGACCAGGTCCGCTTCCTGCTGTTCGCCGGTGAGCGGGAACTCGTGCCACACGTGGAACAGCGGCGATTCCTCGTCGCTGCCAACCAGCACTTCCCACGCCTCGTCGGCGGTGAAGCACAGGATAGGCGACACCAGCAGCAGCAGGCTGCGGGTGATGTGGTACAGCGCGGTCTGTGCGCTGCGGCGTGCGTGGCTGCCCGCCTGGGTGGTGTACAGGCGGTCCTTGAGGATGTCGAGGTAGAAGGCACCCAGATCCTCAGAGCAGTAGTTGACGATTTCCTGCACCGCGTGGTGGAAGGCGTAGCGCGGATACAGCTCGCCAGTCACCTTCTCCTGCATTTCCTTGGCCATCAGCAGCGCGTAGCGGTCGATCTCGGCCAGGCGCTCGTACGGCACGGCGTTCTCCATCGGATCGAAATCCGACAGGTTGGCCAGCAGGAAGCGGAAGGTGTTGCGCAGGCGGCGGTAGCTCTCGGTGACGCGCTTGAGTATCTCGTCGGAGATCGCCAGCTCGCCGGAATAGTCGGTGGAGGCCACCCACAGGCGCAGGATGTCGGCGCCGAGGCTGTCGTTGACCTTCTGCGGCGCCACCACGTTGCCCTTGGACTTGGACATCTTCAGGCCCTTGCCGTCGACCACGAAGCCGTGGGTCAGCAGCTGCTGGTACGGCGCGCGGCCGATGGTGGCGCAGCCGGTGAGCAGCGACGACTGGAACCAGCCGCGGTGCTGGTCGGAGCCTTCCAGGTACAGGTCGGCCGGCCACGCCAGTTCCGGACGCTGCTTCAGCACCGCGAAGTGAGTGGAGCCGGAGTCGAACCACACGTCGAGGGTGTCGGAGAGCTTGCGGTAGTTGGCCGCATCGTCGCCCAGCAGTTCGGCGGCATCGAGGCTGAACCAGGCTTCGATACCCTGCTGCTCGATGCGCTGCGCCACCTGTTCCAGCAGCGCGGCGGAATCCGGATGCAGTTCACCGCTTTCCTTGTGCACGAAGAAGGTCATCGGCACGCCCCAGTTACGCTGGCGCGACACGCACCAGTCCGGGCGGTTGCCGATCATCGCTTCCAGACGGGCACGGCCCCAGGCCGGGAAGAACTCGGTGCTGTCCACCGCGTGCTTGGCGCGCTCGCGCAGCACCTCGCTGTCCTTGCCGGACTTGTCCATGCCGATGAACCACTGCGCGGTGGCACGGAAGATGATGGGCGTCTTGTGGCGCCAGCAGTGCGGGTAGCTGTGCAGCAGCTTTTCCTGATGGATCAGCGCGCCCTGCTCGACCAGCGTCTCGATCACTTTCGGGTTGGCTTCCCACACCGACAGGCCGGCGTACAGCCCGGTAGTGGACTTGTAGCGGCCGTTGTCGGCCACCGGGTTGTCCACCGGGATGCCGTACTGCTGGCCGACCTGGAAGTCTTCCAGGCCGTGCGCCGGCGCGGTGTGCACCAGGCCGGTACCGGCGTCGGTGGTGACGTGCTCGCCGCAGATGATCGGCACCTGACGGTCGTAGAACGGGTGCTGCAGGCGGATCAGTTCCAGCTTGTCGCCGCTGGTTTCGGCCAGTACCTCACCCTCGATGCCGTAGCGCTTGAGCGTGGCTTCGGCCAGATCTTTCGCCAGCAGCAGCTTGCCCTTGGCGGTGGCAATCAGTTGGTACACCAGCTTGGCATTGACCGACACCGCCTGATTGGCCGGCAGCGTCCACGGCGTGGTGGTCCAGATCACGGCACGAACATCGTCAACGTTGGCCGCAAGACCAAACGCCGCGGCCAACTTGTCGCCTTCCAGCACCCTGAAGCCGACGTCGATCGCCGGCGAGGTCTTGTCTTCGTATTCGACTTCCGCCTCCGCCAGCGCCGAGCCGCACTCGATGCACCAGTGCACCGGCTTCTCGCCCTTGAACAGGTAACCGTTCTCGTAAACCTTGCCGAGGGTGCGCACGATGTCGGCCTCGGTCTTGAAATCCATGGTCAGGTACGGGTTGTCCCAGTCACCCAGCACGCCCAGACGGATGAAGTCCTTCTTCTGGCGCGCGATCTGCTCGTGCGCGTATTCGCGGCACAGTTCGCGGAACTTGGCGGCCGGAATGTCCTTGCCGTGCAGTTTTTCCACCATCAGCTCGATCGGCAGGCCGTGGCAGTCCCAGCCCGGCACGTACGGTGCATCGAAGCCGGACAGGGTCTTGGAGCGGACGATGATGTCCTTCAGCACCTTGTTGACGGCATGGC
The DNA here is from genome assembly GCF_014652335.1 of Vogesella fluminis. Classification (GTDB taxonomy): domain Bacteria; phylum Pseudomonadota; class Gammaproteobacteria; order Burkholderiales; family Chromobacteriaceae; genus Vogesella; species Vogesella fluminis. The sequence goes on from NZ_BMYP01000013.1 coordinate 83,082, forward strand.
CGATATGAATGTCGCCGTTGGCGTACGGTGGGCCATCGTGCAGGATGAACTTGGGGCGGCCGGCAGCGACTTTACGCAGTTTCTGGTAGCGCTGCTGTTCGGTCCAGCGCTTGAGCCAAGCGGGTTCACGTTTGGCCAGATCACCCCGCATCGGGAACGGGGTATCCAGCAGGTTTACGGTCTTGCGATAGTCGATGCTCATGCCTGATCTCGTTGCAAACTGGTCAAATAGGTTCTGGCGCTGGCGGCATCACGTTCAATCTGCGCCACCAGCTCGTTCAAATCATCATAACGCGCTTCATCGCGCAATTTTTTCAGGAAGTGCACCGAAACACGCTGGCCATACAGATCACCGTGAAAATCGAACAAATGCACCTCCAGCTTATAGTGCTGGCTGTCGGTGACCGTCGGGTTCTTGCCGAGGCTGGCCACGCCGCCGAGCCGCCCCTGCGGCGTATCGACCTCCACCACGAACACCCCCTGCAGCGCCGGGCGCAGATGCGGCAGGTGCACGTTGGCAGTCGGGAAGCCGATGGTACGCCCCAGTTTCCGGCCATGCATCACCTTGCCGCTGATCTGGTACGGCCGCCCGAGCAGCATTGCCGCGCCACCCAGATCTCCTGCGGCCAACCTTTCGCGCACCAGCGTGCTGGACGCGCGCTCGCCGGCCACCAGCACCGACGGCATCGCCTCGGTGACGAAATCGGGACAGGCGCTGAGCAGCCCGAAATCGCCCTTGCGGTCGGCACCGAACTGGAAATCATCGCCGATAAGCAGATAGCGGGTCTGCAACTGCCGCAGCAACACCTCGCGCACAAACAACTCGGCCGGCATGCGCGAAAAGGCACGGTTGAAACGGTAGACAAACACGTAGTCGACCCGTTCTTCTTCCGCTAGGAATTGCAGCTTGTCGCGCAGTACCGACAACCGCGCCGGCGGCTGGCTGCGGGCAAAGAACTCGCGCGGGTGCGGCTCGAAAGTCAGCAGCGCGGTAGGCAGGCCACGGGCGGCGGCCTCGTGCCGCAAGCGGGCCAGCATCTTCTGATGGCCGAGGTGGACACCGTCGAAATTACCGATGGTCAGCGCACAGGGCAACAAGTCATGGCGACGCGGGTCGCCCAGGAACGCTCGCATGGACAGTCGTGCTCGAAAAGAAACAAACAGTGATTTTAACCAGCCACCCTGAGCCGCGCCAGCCCAAAGCCAAAAAACAAAAGCCCCGGCAGGAGCCGGGGCTTTCTGGCAGGAAGCGAGACTTACATCTTCACTTCTTTGGCAGTTTCGACAGTCACTTCGAAGCGACGATCCGGCTCCAGGCAGGCGATACGCTGGGTGCGAGCCTTGATCTTCGAGCACTGCTCGGTCATCTTGGCTTGCGATTCGCCAGCGCCGGAAGCGGTAATCTTCTCGGCCGGGATGCCGCCGGCAACCAAGTAGTCCTTCACGGCGTTGGCACGACGCTCGGACAGCTTCTGGTTGTAGGCTTCGGCGCCCATGTAGTCAGTGTGGCCGACGATGGCAACCGACTTCAGGTACTTGTCGCCCTTCAGCTCGGCAACCACGCCATCCAGCGCTGCGTTGCCGGAGGTGATCACGGTCTTGTCGAAGGCGAACAGGCCGGCAGCAGACAGGGTGAAGGACTTGATCTGGGAAACCACGGCAGGGGCCGGAGCAACGGGTGCAACAGCAACCGGCTTCGGAGCTTCCTTGTCGCCGCACTCAACCAGACCGTTGGCTTCCTTGTTGAAGTAGCCGTCTTTCCAGCATTCGCCGTAGGCATTGCGAGCCACGTTGTCCAGCGCGCCGTCGGTGGCATAGCCGGACTTGGCAGCGAAGGCACCGCTGGACAGCATCATGGCAACAACCAGTGCGCTCAGTTTGATCGATTTATTCATAGCATTTCCTCTTTGTTGGATAAGTCTGCCAGCTACGCAAGACTGCTCATGACAAGCACGGTACGTCAAGCTTTAAGACAAACGCGAAATTCATCCGTTGCCAGATAGTTGGAGTGACTATAGGTAGCCGATGACTACCATGTCAACTTTTAGCGCGATGAAATACGACAGAAAAAGCAACACACATGGCGTGCATTTTATCGAAAACCATGGTTTGAGTTGTCAACAAGCAACAACTCAACGCGAAGTGCGTCTTTTAAACAACGGCTCCGGCTGCCGTACCGTCGACTGGTACTGGTCGCTGAAATCATGTAAGCCGCCCAGCGCCGCCTCTGCCGGCCGGTCACCGCGAATGGCGAACACGGTAAAGCCAACCTGCGACAGATAGGCCAGCTGGTCGCGCTGCACGTCGCCAATGGCGCGCAGCTCTCCCTGATAGCCGTAGCGCTCGCGCAGCAAGCGGGCAAGGCTGTAGCCGCGGCCATCGGTAAAGGCCGGGAAATCGATGGCCACCAGCGGCAGCCGTGCCAGCTGCGGCGCCAGTACTGCCAGGTCGGTATCCGGTGCCAGCCAGACTGCAGTCTGGCCGCTGCGGGCCGAGGTATCGGTCGCCAGCCAGATTGCCAGCGGCAGGATGACGTCCTCTGCCGCACCATAGCTTTCGTCGTCCGCACGGATCAGGCGCCAGGCATCTTCCGTGACCGCGTTGTTCTTAATGAGATTTTGCATAAACGCGCTCCTTGAATGGCTCCAGCCCGATGCGGCGCACGGTCTCGATGAAGCGCTCGCCCGCCAGGCGTTGCTCGACGTACAGGGCCATGATTCTTTCGAATGCCAGCGGCACATCGGCCTGGGCAAACGATGGCCCGATCACCTTGCCGATGGCGGTGTGGTTGCCCTGGCTGCCGCCGAGGGTGATCTGGTACCACTCCTCGCCATTTTTATCAACGCCAAGAATACCGATGTTGCCGATGTGATGATGGCCACAGGCGTTCATACAGCCCGAGAAGTTGCAGTCGATGTCGCCCAGGTCGAACAGGTAGTCGAGGTCGTCGAAGGTGCGCTGTATCGCCTCGGCCACCGGAATGGAGCGGGCATTGGCCAGCGAACAGAAGTCGCCGCCCGGACAGCAGATGATGTCGGTGAGCAGGCCGACGTTCGGGGTGGCAAAGCCGTGCGCGCGCGCCAGCTGCCAGACATCGAACAGGTCGCGCTCGCGGATGTCCGGCAGGATCAGGTTCTGCTCGTGCGATACCCGCAACTCGCCGAAGCCATAGCGGTCGGCCCAGTCGGCGGCGGCGTCCATCTGTTCGGCCGTGATGTCGCCGGGCGGCACGCCGGTCTTCTTCAGCGACAGCACCACCGAGCGGTAGCCAGGCTGCTTGTGCGCGTGGGTATTGCGTGCCACCCAGCGTGCGAACGCCGGGTCGCGCGCCAGCGCGTCGGTCAGTTCGGGCGGGCTGGCCGCAAGCGTTTCGTAGGCAGGGTCACTGAAAAAACCGGCGTAATGGGCAATATCCTCGTCACGCAATGTGGCTGGGCCGTCCTTCAGGTGCGCCCATTCGTCCTCCACCTTGGCGGCAAAGCCCTCGGCAGTCAGCGCCTGTACCAGGATCTTGATGCGGGCCTTGAACTTGTTGTCGCGGCGGCCGAAGCGGTTGTACACCCGCAGAATGGCGTCAAGATAGGTCAGCAGGTGGCGGGTGGGCAGGAACTCGCGGATCACCTTGCCGACCATCGGCGTGCGGCCCAGGCCGCCACCGACGATCACGCGGAAGCCCACCTCGCCGGCGTCGTTCTTCACCACGTGCAGGCCGATATCGTGTACCAGGGTAGCGGCACGGTCCTCGACGCTGCCGGAGACGGCAATCTTGAACTTGCGCGGCAGGTAGGCAAACTCGGGATGCAGCGTGCTCCACTGGCGGATGATCTCGCAGTAGGCGCGGCCGTCGATCAGCTCGTCGGCGGCGACACCGGCAAATACGTCGGTAGTGGTATTGCGCACGCAGTTGCCGGAAGTCTGGATCGAGTGCATCTCGACCTCGGCCAGTTCGGTCAGGATGTCGGGTACGCGCTCCAGCGCCGGCCAGTTGAATTGCATGTTCTGGCGGGTGGTAAAGTGGCCGTAGCCCTTGTCGTAGGTGCGGGCAATGCGGGCAAGGCGGCGTAACTGGCGGCTGGCGAGGTGGCCGTACGGGATGGCGATGCGGAACATCGGCGCATGGCGCTGGATGTACAGGCCGTTCATCAACCGCAGCGGGCGGAACTCGTCCTCGGACAGCTCACCGACCAGGTAGCGGCGGGTCTGATCACGAAACTGCTCGACACGCTCGCGCAGCAGGCGGTGATCCACTTCATCGTACTTGTACATGCTTCTGTTTCCTCAAGCGGGGCTGGCCGCACGGCTTGCGGCCAACCTTTCAGGCATTCGGGCGTTTCAGCGGGCTGGCCTTCACGTGCAGGCCGCATTCCTTCGATTCCGGATTTTCCCACCACCAGCGACCGGCACGGATGTCCTCGCCCACCGCGATCGGCCGGGTACAGGGCGCGCAACCGATGGACGGCACATGCTTGTCGTGCAGACTGTTATAGGGCACATCATTGGCGCGGATGTATTCCCACACTTCTTTTTCGGTCCACTCGATCAGCGGGTTGAACTTCATCAGACCGTTGTCGGCGTCGAACTCGCGGTCGGTGAGATCCTGCCGCGTCGGCGACTGCTCACGGCGCAAGCCGGTAATCCATGCCGACAGGCCGGTCAGCGCGCGCTTCAGCGGCTCGATCTTGCGGATGTGGCAACAGGACTTGCGCAACTCGACACTGTTATAAAAGGCATTGATGCCGTTGTGGTTGACGTAGGCTTCCAGCGCCGCCGCATCCGGATAGTAGACACGGATCGGGTGGCCGGGGTAACGCTCGCCGACCTGCTGCATCAGGGTGTAGGTTTCCACCGGCAGGCGCCCGGTATCGAGGCTGAAAATGCCGATCGGCAGGTTGCGGCTGGCAATCAGGTGCATCAGCACCATGTCTTCGGCACCAAAACTGTTGGCCAGCGCGGCAGGCAAGTGGTCGCGGGCGATGGTATCGAGCAGGGCTTCGGTATGCGCTAGCTTGTCGGCAAGGCTCATCGTGGGGCCTCCATGGGCGTTCGGTCTGAAGTCTGCCATGGTAGCGAAAGCCCTTAAAGCCGAAAAGAATATTGTGTTAGTATTTAATTACTTTAGGTTTTAAGGAGCGCGCCATGAAACTCCAGCAGTTACGCTATCTGGTCGAAGTCGCCAAGCAGGGCCTGAACGTGTCCGAAGCGGCCGAAAAGCTGCACACCTCGCAGCCGGGCATCTCCAAGCAGATCCGCCTGCTGGAAGACGAACTCGGCATCCAGGTGTTCATCCGCAACGGCAAGCGCGTGGTCGCGGTGTCGGAGCCGGGCAAGGAGGTGCTGCGCATCTCGGAGCGCATCCTGCGCGAGGCGCAGAACCTCAAGCGCGTCGGCGACGAATTCTCCAAGGAAGCGGAAGGTGCGCTCACCATCGCCACCACCCACACCCAGGCCCGCTACGCACTGCCCAAGGTGATCGCCGAATTCGTGCAGCGCTACCCGAAAGTGCGGCTGTCGATCAAACAAGGCAGCCCGACGCAGATCTGCGACATGGTGGTGTCCGGCGAGGCCGATCTTGCCATCGCTACCGAAGGCATCTCGCTGTACAAGGAACTGGCGATGCTGCCCTGCTACGAGTGGAACCGCAGCATCGTGGCGCCGGACGGCCACCCGCTCCTGGCGTTGCAGCGGCCGCTGACGCTGGACGACATCGTCGCGCACCCGATCATCACCTACGATTTCGCCTTTGCCGGCCGCTCCAAGATCAACCAGGCCTTCACCAGCATCGGCAAGACGCCGAACGTGGTACTGACCGCGATCGACACCGACGTGATCAAGACCTACGTCAAGCTCGGCCTCGGCATCGGCATCATCGCCAGCATGGCGTTCGAGGCCGAACGCGACATCGGGCTGCAGGCGCGCGACGCCAGCCACCTGTTCGACGCCTCGGTGACCAAGATCGGACTGCGCAAGGACGCCTACCTGCGCGGCTACGCCTACACCTTCATCGAGCTGTTCGCGCCGCACCTGCACCGCAAGGAAGTGGACGCCGCGCTGCACCACGGCGACGATGAGGAATAAGCCGCCCGTAACAGTGGCCAAAGGTTGGCCGCACACTTGTCAAGCCATGGGTCCATGACGGCAAGTCCTGAGCCGACATGGACCGACGGCCGCCATGGCAGATCCCCGTCACCATCAGGCGCCGGGCATGCATTGCCGGGCGCGGCCACCCGCACCTGTCAGATCATCTGCAGTCACAGCCGCTCGCCTGGCATGTTTCACACAAAGCCATGCCACATCACTTGCCCCACCTACTGCCGGATGGCGGACTCTGTCCGCCATTTACTGCGCCAAGCTTACCTCTCCCCCGATTTAGCCCGAAGCCGCCTTTTGTGTACCGCGTCAGGCGGCCCAAAACCATCCGCCGGATGGCGGATTGACAGCATATGGCAGCTTTTCATAAACTAAAATAACAATAGTTATCATTATTAATAAAATATGGAGTTTATGCTTTGAACAAGTCTTAAGTCATACCACCGCGCAACGGCAAGCCCGAGTGGCAAGCCCGCTTCGCCCGCTTTGCCCGCTTCACGCACAAATGGATGTCGGTGTTTCTCGGTCTGGTCATTCTGGTTACCACCCTGTCTGGTCTGTTCATCACCTTCAAGAAAGACCTGGAATACCTGCAGCCAGCCTCGCGCAAGGGCGAGAAGGGCGAGATCAGCCAGTTCCTGCCGCCGGAACAGATCGCCAACATCGTGCTGGCGCTCAAGCTGCCAGAAGCCAAGTCGCTGGACGACATCAACCGCATCGAGCTGCGCCCCGGCAAGCGCATGTGGAAAGTGCGCCTGGAGCAGACCTCCGAGTTCAGCTCCCCACGTGAGCTGCAGATCGACGCCATCAACGGCAAGGTGCTGAACGACGGCCTACGCGGCGACCAACTGTGGATGGATGTGCATTCCTTCATGGTATTTGGCAAGGTTACCAGCTACACAGCGATGATCCTGGCCGGCATCACCCTGTTCTGGCTGATTCTGACCGGTTACTACCTGTTCTTCTATCCGTACTGGGCCAAGGCCAGCAAGGGCCGTCGCACTGCCGACAAGGCACCACTGGTTGCCAAGCTGCAGACCGAGAGTAGAGGCTGATGTCCGCATAGGCAAAACGAACAAGGCCTCGCGCGTGCGCGAGGCCTTGTTGCTTGACCAGCCCTGCAACCGGCTTACTGCGTATCGCGGATCAGCCTGGCGAGGCGGGCGACGCCTTCCTCGATGCGCTCCGGCGTGGCGTGGCTGAAGTTCAGGCGCAGGCGGCCGATGCCGTCGGCCTGGTTGGCGTAGAACGGCTCGCCGGGCATGAACGCCACGTTGTGCTCGCCCAGCGCCACCTTCAGCAGCTCGCGGGTGTCGCGCGTGGTTTTCAGCTTCAGCCAGAAGAACAGGCCGCCCTGCGGCACCTGCCAGTCGGCCAGATCGGCAAAATGCTTCTCCAGCGCGGCCTGCATCGCGTTGCGGCCAACCTTGTACTTGGCCTGCAAGCCGGCCAGATGCGCCGGGTAGTTGCCGCTCTTCAGCCATTCGCTGATGAACCACTGGCCCGGACGGTTGGAGTGCAGATCCACCGCCTGCTTCAGCTTCAGCAGGTAGGGCATCAGGTCCGGCGAGGCGATCAGGTAGCCGATGCGCAAGCCCGGTGCCAGCGTCTTGGAGAAGGAGCCGCAGTAGATCCACGACGCCGATTTCAGGTGGGTGACCAGCGGGGCCGGCGCGTCGCCGTCGTAGGACAGCGCGCGGTACGGGTCGTCCTCGATCAGCACGGTGCCGGCGGCGTCGATCACCTCGGCCAGCGCCTTGCGCGTGTCCACGCTGTAACAGGCGCCGGACGGGTTCTGGAAGGTCGGGATCAGGTAGGCCAAGCGCGCCTTGCTGCTGTCCAGCGCCGCGGCCAGCGTGGCCGCCGGCAGCTGGCCGTCTACCTGCTGCACGGTGGTGATGTCGGCACCGAACAGCTTGAATACCTGCAGGGCCGCGAGATAGGTCGGGCCTTCGGTGATGACCGGTGTGCCCGGATCGATGAACAGCTTGGCGGCCAGGTCCAGCGCCTGCTGCGAGCCGGACAGCACCAGCACCTGCGACGGGTCGCACTGCAGGCCGATACGGGCCACCTCGCGTGCGATCTGCTCACGCAGTTCCGGTTCGCCCTCGCTGGTGCCGTACTGCGCCAGATGCGGCGGTACGCCGCTGAAATCCAGTGCCGGCAGGCAATCGGCAGCCGGCAGGCCGCCGGCAAACGAGATCACTTCCGGGCGTTGCGCCGCGGCCAGAATCTCGCGGATCAGTGAGCCGGACAGGCGTTCGACGCGCTCTGAAAACATGTTACTCTCCTCGGGAAGACAGGTTTTTATTAGTCAAACTGCTTGACCAACTTAACGCTTAATGACCTTTACGTCAACCATGATTTCCCTGCCCGAATCCTTTGTTTTGCGCGACGCCATGAAGGCGTTTTTTCATGCCTACCAGGCCTTTACCGACAAGCCGGACGAAATGCTGGCGCGGCGCGGCCTGGCGCGGGTGCATCACCGCATCCTGTTCTTCGTGGCACTGCATCCCGCGCTGTCGGTCAAGGACCTGCTGGCCTGTCTCGACGTCACCAAACAGGCGATCAACATTCCGCTGCGGCAGCTGATCGAGATGGGGCTGATCGCCACCGACACCGCCAGCCACGACAAGCGGGTGAAGGAGCTGCGCCTGACCGAGGAAGGCCGCAAGCTGGAGGACGCGCTGCACCGCGAACAGGCGCGCCTGCTGATGCAGGCGTTTGCCGAGGCCGGCCAGGACGCCACCGAAGGCTGGCTCAAGGTCAACCAGGCGATGAGCCTGCTCAGCAAGTCCGACATTCCGCGCAGCTGACACGCCATGCGGCCAACGTTGGCCGCAAGCGCCCCCTCCCCGCCCCTCAGGCTATGCGCTCGTAGCGCACCTCCAGAATCTCGATCTCCTCCTCGCCGTCCGGACCACGGAAGAACACCGTATCGCCTTCGCGTGCCTTGATCAGCGTGCGCGCGATCGGCGAGATCCAGCTGATGTGGCCGCGCGCCAGGTCGATCTCGTCGACGCCGACGATGCGCAGCAGCTGCTCGCCGCCGTGGCCACGCTGGATCAGCACCGTGGCCGAGAAGAACACCTGGTCGGTGGCCTCGCGCAGCTCCGGATCGACCACCTCGGCGATCTCCAGCCGCTTGGTCAGGAAGCGGATGCGGCGGTCGATCTCGCGCAGGCGGCGCTTGCCGTACAGGTAGTCGCCGTTTTCCGAGCGGTCGCCGTTGCTGGCCGCCCAGTTCACCACCTGCGTCATGTGCGGGCGCTCGTGCTTGACCAGCTGGTTCAGCTCCTCGCGCAGGCGGTGCCAGCCCGCCGGCGTGATGTAGTTCTTGCTCGCGGCCGGCAGCCGCTGTTCCGCCGGCAGCTCGTCGTCGTGCTCGTCGTCCTGCTCGCGGGTAAAGGCTTTGCTCATGTATACATCCCGGAATGAAAAAACGCCCCCGGCCGGAGCAGGAGGCGTTGATGGCCGGCAACAGGCTTACTTGGCCGCGTCGCCGCCGCGTACCTTAATCTGGCCGGTGGAGGTCAGACCAGCCCACTTCATCACCGCTGCCACTTCGGCCTCGTTCAGCTCGTAATACTGACCGCGCTTGAGGCGCGGTGGCAAGCCGATATTGCCGAAACGGACGCGAATCAGGCGGCTGACCGAAATGCCGAAGTGCTCGAACATGCGGCGCACTTCGCGGTTACGGCCTTCGCGGATCACCACCTTGTACCAGCGGTTGGCGCCCTCTTCCGCGCCACCCTGCTCGCTGATGCGCTGGAAGTGGGCGGTGCCGTCTTCCAGTTCGATGCCGGAGGTCATCTCCTTCATCTGCTCGCGGGTCAGCTCGCCCAGCACGCGCACCGCGTATTCGCGGTCGAACTCGAAGCTCGGGTGCATCATGCGGTTGGCCAGCTCGCCGCTGGTGGTCACCAGCAGCAGGCCGGAGGTATTGACGTCGAGACGGCCGATCGCCACCCAGCGGCTGGACTTGGCCTGCGGCAGGCGGTCGAACACGGTGACGCGGCCACCCGGGTCGTCACGCGACACGATCTCGCCTTCCTGCTTGTGGTACATGATCACGCGCGGCAGGCGGTCGGCCCACTTCAGCTTGATCGGGTTGCCCTTAGCGGTCACGCGGTCCTGCGGACCGACCTTGTCGCCAAGCTCCGCCTTCTTGCCGTTGACGGTGATGAAGCCGGCCTCGATCCACTCTTCCATCTCGCGACGCGAGCCAACGCCGGAGGCGGCCAGCGCCTTCTGCAGCCGCACCGGCTCGATATTGCTGTAGTCGACGCGGGTTTCGCGCAGACGGGCGGAGCGCTCGGCGATTTCCTGCTTCGGCGCACGCAGCGCCAGTTTCTTGGCACGCGGCACCTTCACCGCCGGCGCCTCGCGGCGCGCCTTGCCGAACTCGTTGCTGCCGCGGCCGTCCGGCGACGGCGCGCCGCCCGGAACCGCGAAATTCTTGTTGCCGAACTGGCGCTCGTGCTTGAATGCGGCCTCGCCACGGCCGGCATTGCCACGGCGGCTGTCCGGGTTCTGCGTGCTGCCGTCGCGGCGGCTCTGCGCGGCCGGGGCCACGTTGCGGGCATCGGCGGGGTAGGTGCTGCCGTCACGACGGGTTTTCAGCACGGTTTTCGGCAGTGGCTTGCCGCTTGGTGCCGCAGCAGGCGTGCTGCGCGGGTTGAAGCTGGCCGGGGCCTTGGGCTGCAGCGGTTTGCCGCCGAAAGCCGGGCGATCGCTGGACGGGTTGCGGGATTGGCCGGATTCCTGGCCACGGACGCGGGCGACGGGTTGGCGCGCGTGATTGCGTTGTCCTTTAGACATCATGATTCCTGTTCAGTATTTTGGGGCGCCTCATCAGCGAGGGGCACTTCACCGTCCTCATCCACGTTGGCCGCAAGCTGCTCCGGCAACACCAGCGTGCCCAGCTCCGCCAGTGGCGGCAGGTCACGCAGGGTGTTGAAACCCAGATCATCGAGAAACTTGTGGGTGCTGGCGTACAGCCCAGGACGGCCGGGCACGTCTTTATGCCCGATCACTTCGATCCAGCCCCGCTCCAGCAGGGTCTGCATCACACTGGTGGACACCGACACGCCGCGGATGGATTCGATATCCCCGCGGGTGACCGGCTGTTTATAGGCAATGATGGCCAGTGTTTCCATCACGGCACGCGAATAACGCGGCGGTTTTTCCGGCGTCAGTCGCGCAAGGTAGGGGGTGAACTCGGCGCGCGCCCGAAAGCGCCAGCCGGAGGCGAGCTTGACCAGCTCCACGCCCCTGCCCTTCCAGTTCTGCCGGATCTCGTCGAGGATGTCATTGATCAGCGCCGCCTTGACGTCTTCGGTGAACAGCTTTTTCAGCTGGCCGACGGTAAGCGGCTCCTGCGCCGTCAACAGCGCGGTTTCCAGCACGATCTTGAGATAATTAAGGTCGGTAATGGTCGACATGACAGCCCCGGAACAACGGGCACAACAGAACGGAAGGTGCGGATTTTACACGATTTTTTGCCCGCGATCGGAATAAATCATGAGCGCGGCGCCAGCATGATCACCGCCATGCCGGCCAGGCACAGCCCGACCCCGGCCACATCCCACAAGGTTGGCCGCACACCATCCACCGCCCACAGCCACACCAACGCCACGCTGACATACACCCCGCCGTAGGCGGCATAGATGCGCCCCGACGCATCCGGATGCAGGGTGAGCAGCCAGGCGAACAGCGCGAGACTCGCCGCCGCCGGCAGCAGTAACCACGGCGAGCTGCCCTTTTTCAACCACAGCCACGGCAGATAGCAGCCGACGATCTCGGCCAGCGCCGTCAGCACGAACAGGCCGAAGGTGTGCATGGGGTTTCCTTTACTGCTGGGATGCTTATTACGGGTGCGATGGCAAACCGTTGTTGCGGCTGGTATGCGCTGGGGCTTGCGGCCAACCTTGCTTGCCGGCGACCGTCGCTTGCGGTGGAGCGGCATGATGCCACAGCGTATGGGTGGATGGCTTGTCGTGACTACTCAAACGCCCAGAGGTTGGTCGCAAGGATTGATGCCAGACGAACCAGACAATCAATCAATTTTGCCCTAATGGCATTTGCCGTTATCATTGCCAACCCATTAGCCATGCGAGTGGCTAGCCACTGACGGTCGTCCCGCTCCGCTGTGCACTTGTGGGAATGCAACTCGCGACTCAGCTTCAACGTTAGACGCCACCAACCCACACACTCCCAATAGAACGAAACCCCATGTCGCTATCTGCAATAGAAATTGA
>NZ_BMYP01000014.1 GCF_014652335.1 Vogesella fluminis
CTCATCTCACCCCCATCCTCCAGACCTGCCCGCCGTTGCACTTACTCCCTGAATTCGCCCGATAGAGGCCACGCCACGAAAAAGTCCAGAGCAGTTCAAGGAAGTCCAGAAACCCGCACAGCGCAAGGCTATGCGGGTTTTTTGTTGTCCGCTTTTCGCCGTGCGGTACTGGCCTTCTCCAATATGTGGCCGCTTACGGTCGGCTATAAACACAGCGCAGGGTGCGGATTGCGGCCACGCCCCGATGAGGCTACGCGGCTCGCGCCCCGCTGCGGACGTCGCCGCGGCGGCGTGCTTATCCATCCGGAACAGGATTCCCCATGTCACTTGTCGATACCCACTTGCATCTGGATGCGGCGGAGTTTGCGGCCAACCGTGCGCAGCTGTGGCAACAGGCGCGCGCCGGCGGCGTCAGCCATGCCATCGTGCCGGCGGTGATGGCGGACACCTTCGACGAGGTGCTGGCGATGCGGGAACAGTTCGGCGTCGATGTCGCCTTCGGCCTGCATCCGCTGTATCTGGCGCAGCATCGGGACGAGCACCTGGCACTGCTGGCCGACTACCTGACGCGGCAGCGTCCGGTCGCGGTCGGCGAGTGCGGGCTGGATTTCTTTGTGCCGGGGCTGGATCCGCAGCAGCAGGAATACTGGCTGCAGGCACAGCTGAAGCTGGCGCGCCGCTTCGAGTTGCCGGTGATCCTGCACGCGCGCCGCTCGCACGACCGCATCCTCAAATACCTGCGCCAGCATAAGGTGCCCGGCGGCGTGGTGCACGCGTTCAACGGCAGCGTCCAGCAGGCGAATGCCTTCATCGAGCTGGGTTTCTGCCTCGGTTTTGGCGGCGCGATGACCTACCAGGGCTCGCAACGCATCCGCAGGTTGGCCGCAACGCTGCCGCTGTCGGCGATCGTGCTGGAGACCGACGGTCCGGACATCCCGCCGGAGTGGGCACCGGCGGTGCCGAACACGCCGGACAACCTGCCTCGCATTGCGGCGGTGCTGGCCGCGCTACGCGGCGTGCCGCTGGCCGACATCGCCGCCGCGACGGCAGCGAATGCGGCACGGGTGTTCCCGGCCATGCGGGTCCCGTAGCGCCCGCGCCGACCGCCCGCGCGGCGGACGTAAAAAAAGTGGCCGGATGAACCGGCCACTTTGCGTTGGGCGTACTACCTTACTTATGGTTTCGGCTTGGCGACGCGACGCTTGATGGCGGCCTTCGGCTTCACCGCACCCATCGGCGCCTGTTCCTGGAAGGTCACCACCACGCGGCGGTGGCTCGGATCGGTCGGGGCCAGGTTAGGCAGCAGCTTGCTGCTGCCGTAGCCGACGCTGTCCAGACGGTCCGCCGGCACCCCCTTGGTGATCAGGTAGTCGCGTACCGCGGCGGCGCGGCGCTGCGACAGCGGCAGGTTGTGGCTGGCGCCACCGGTGGTGTCGGTGTGGCCTTCCACCACGAAGCGCTTGCTGCCCAGTTCCGGCATCAGCAGGGTGCTGGCCAGCTGGTCCAGGGTCGCATTGCTTTCCGGACGGATGCGCGCCGAATCCAGGTCAAACTGGACCTGCACGTTCACCGAGACATTGCGCTCGATGGCCGACGGGGTGGTCTTGGCGACGATGGTGTCGTCGGTGAAGGACTTGGCGGCTATCTTGCTCTTGTCCAGCGGCGAGGCCGGGGTGTAGTCGGACGGGCAGGCCGGCACGGTCAGGTCGTCGACGCTGGCCAGCGAGCTGTCCTGCGGCTTGATCTGCAGCACCTCCAGCAGGCGGCCGGATTCGCCCAGCACGCGGTAGATCGCCAGCTGCTGGTTCAGCTCGGCGTTGAGCAGCTCGCGGCGGGCGTCGAACAGCTCGTTTTCGCTGTCCAGCAGGTCGAGCAGGGTGCGCTGGCCGATGTCGAACTGGCGGCGATAGGCGTCGCGCGCCTTTTCGGTGGACAGCTGGTGCTGGCGCAGCGCGTCGAGCTGGCTGCTCAGCTTCGATACGTCGTTGTAGGCGATGCTGACCTGCTGGCGCATGTCGCGGCAGGCCTTGATGCCCAGTGCCTCGGCTTCGCTCTGGCGCTCGGCGGAGGAGGCCAGACGGGCGCGGTCGGCGCCGCCACGGAACAGGTTCATGTTCAACACCAGTTCCACCGCCTGCTGCGAATTGCGGCCGCTGATGCCGTCCTCGTTATTGGTGACGTCCTTGGTGGCGCGCAGGTCCAGTGTCGGCGAGAAGGCGCCGCGACGGACGCGGACATCCGCTTCGGCCGCTCGGTAGAAGGAACGGGCAGCCAGCAGCATCGGGTTGTGCTTGTCCGCCAGCAGCATCAGCTGGTCGCCGGCCGGCAGCAGGCTCAGGTCCAGCACCGGCAGTTTCAGCTCGGCCGGCGGTGCCGCACCGATGATGCGGGCGTAACGTGCCGAGACATCGTGCAGGTTGGAGATCTCGTTGATCAGGTTGGATTCGGCCAGGCCGAGACGGCCATTGATCTGTTCCAGGTCCACGCGGCGGCCGACGCCTTGCGTCACGCGCTGCAGGATCTGTTCGTAGATGCCCTTGTGGATGGCGTAGTTGTCTTCGGCGATCTCGACCAGCTTGCTGTAGCGCACCACGTCGATGAAGGCGCGCGACGCTTCCAGACCCTGCTGTTCGGTGGCGGCCAGGTACTCGAAATAGCGGGCGCGGCTGGTATAGTCCATCTGCTTGACCTGGTTCACGGTCATGAAGCCCTGGAACAGGTTCTGGTTCAGCGTGGCGGTGTAGCCGTGGCGGCTGAACGAGCTGCTGGCGACGGAGCCGTCTGCCAGTGGTTCGCGCAGGCGTTCACGGCCGGTGTTGTAGCTGAGGTCGACGGTTGGGAAGAAGCCGGCGCTGGCGATGCCCTTCTCTTCCGCGGTGGCGCGGAAGTTGTACCACTTCATGCCGACTTCCGCGTTGTTCTGCACCGTTTGTGTGATGGCATCCTTTAATTCGAGTGCAAAGGATGTGGAAGGGATAACCATGGTCAATAATGCGGCCAGGGTACAACCGTAGAGGTGGTTGCGGCAGAAGTTCATGATAGCCTCGACATGCCAGTAATTATTAATCGGACAGTTGCAAGTAATTCAATATTACTTGTAAGACAATGTATTGTCGGAAGTGATTTAAGCAGTGTCAAGGGAAACATAGTTCACCATTGACGATATAGATAGGCGGATTTCCACACAGGTCACGGCCCGCATGCTTGGCAACAGCTCCATTCACAAGATCGCAGTCTGTGCGGCGACGCTGCTCCGGTGTTGGCGGAAAGCCTTGCTGGCAGTGCTTTTGCTGCCGGCTCTGGCCGGACTGGTGCTGGCGGAGCTGAGCGCGGAGCGGGTGCAGCAGCTGTACGGCATTCAGGCGCTGCGCGTTTACCGCGACTGGCAGCAATTGCTGTTGCAACTGCGTCGCGATGGCAATGAGATCAACCGGATACAGAGTGTAAATCAATTCTTTAATCAGAAGTTGAAATACATTGAAGATGCGGAGCTGTGGCGGCAGGCCGACTACTGGGCGACACCACTGGAAAGCATGGCCAAGGGTGCCGGCGACTGTGAGGACTTTGCGCTGGCCAAGTATTTCACCCTGCGTGAGCTGGGCGTGGCGCCGCAGAAGCTGCGCATGGTCTATGTCCGTGCCCGTATCGGCGGTCCGGCCAGTCCCATCACCCAGGCGCACATGGTGTTGACATACTATGCCGAACCGACGGCCGAGCCGCTGGTGCTGGACAGCCTGATTTCCGGCATCAAGCCGGCCTCGCAGCGCGGCGACTTGCAGCCGGTGTTCAGCTTCAACGCCGACGGCATCTGGGTCGGTGCGGGTGCGGCCCCCAATTCCAGTGTCGACCGGCTGACCCGCTGGCGACAGTTGATCGACAAAATGAAGGCCGAAGGCTTCATTACCTGAAAGCGGCACCGATGAAACGCGTTTCCCTGATTCAACAGCTCTGGTTTCTGGTGGTGGCGGCGGTGGTGCTGGCGGCGGCGGGCAGCCTGACCGCCAATCTGTTCAACGCCCGCAACTATCTGCAGCAGCAGCTGGCGGCGCAGAGTGCCGATGCGGCCAACTCGCTGGCGCTGCTGATCACCCAGAACCAGGCCGATCCGGCGATGGGCGAGACGCTGATCAACGCCGCCTTCGATCAGGGCCACTTCCGCCGCATTTCCTGGGTCGGCGCCGACGGCAAGCCACGGGTGCAGCGCGTCAATGCCTACCAATCCGGCAGCGCACCGGCGTGGTTCCGCAATATCTTCACCCTGGCGCCGACACCGGCGCGGGCGATGGTCAGCAGCGGCTGGATGCAGGCCGGCTCCATCGAGGTGGAGAGCGAGGCCGGCTACGCCTACGCCTCGCTGTGGGAAGGCGCGCTGCAGGTGTCGTTCTGGGTGCTGATCGCCGGGCTGGCGGTGGGCGCCATCGGCTCCTTCGGCGTCAATACCATCCGCAAGCAGCTGCTGGGCGTGGTCAACCAGGCCAAGGCGATTACCCAGCGCCGCTTCGTCACCATCCCCGAGCCGCCAGGCCCGGAAATGGGGCGGCTGGCACAGGCGATGAATGCGATGGTGACCCGCGTCAAGATGATGTTCGAAGAAGAGGCCGCGCGGCTGGAGGTGTTGCGCCGCCAGGTTAACTTCGACAGCGTCACCGGGCTGGCCAACCGCCAGTTCTTCATGGGGCGCCTCGGTACCGGCCTGCAGGAAAGTGAAGACGAGCGCGGCGTGCTGCTGCTGATGCGCATCGAGGCGCTGGCCGACATCAACAGCAAGCTGGGCCGGCCGTTGACCGACGAGATGCTGGGGCAGTTCGGCGCCGTGCTGCGCGATGCGCAGCGCTTCGGTGTCGACAGCCAGGCCGGGCGCCTCAACGGCGCCGATTTCGCGCTGCTGTTGCCGGCGAGCCAGGCCGAGGCCGCCAGCCTGCAGCAGCTGCACGACGAGCTGCACGCGCTGCTGAGCAGCTTTGCCGCACAGCCAGTCGCCCTGGCGATGGCGGCAACCGACCTGCGCGACGGCGACACCGTGCGCGACATCATGTCGCGGCTGGATCAGGCGCTGGCGCAGTCCGAGTTTGCCGCCGGCGTGCGTATCGAGATGGCCGGCAGCAACGTCGACAAGCCGCTGGCGCCGACCGCGGAAGTGTGGGGCGGCATGCTCGATCAGGCGCTGCAGGGCGACGGCTTGTGCCTGGTGCGTTTCGCGGTGCGCGACCGCCATGGTGCGCTGTTGCACGAGGAGGCGCCGCTGCGCCTGCGCCAAGGTGAGGTATGGCTGCCGGCTGGCCAGTTCATGCCGATGGCGATCCGTATCCGGCGCGTGGCGGGGCTGGATCTGGCGGCGGTGGCGATGGCGCTGCGGCAGCTGGCGACCGAGCCGGACTGCCCCGGCATCGCCGTCAATCTGGCGGCGGAATCGCTGGCCAGCGAGGACTTCCTGCGCCAGCTGGTGGCGCAGATCCGCGAGCACGGCCACAGCGCCGCACGGCTGTGGCTGGAGATGCCAGAGGCCGGTATCGTGCCGCGCTTCGATGCGTTCCGTGCGCTGTGCCTGGCGCTGGCCGAGCTGCCGTGCAAGCTGGGTATCGAGCACTTTGGCCGCCAGTTCAGCCTGATCGGGCAGCTGCACGACCTGGGTATCGACTATCTGAAGGTCGACGGCAGCTTCGTGCAGGACATCCACCAGCATGCTGGCAACCAGGTGTTCCTGAGGGGGGTGTGCAATATTGCGCACAATATCGGCCTCGGTGTGATCGCCGAAGGGGTGATGCAGGAGCAGGAGCTGCAGGTACTGTTCGGGCTGGGCTTTGACGGCATCACCGGCCCGGCAATCCGTTAGAACCACCCCTTGCAAGGTCTTGATTTCGAGGCCTTGAGAATCCTGGCGGTTGCCACGCGCGTGCGCGATGCTGCCCTCTACGTAGCTTTTGGGTGCGCTGAGTTTGGACCCACGCTTTTGGAGTACGCACTCCAGGCGCCGGACTCGGCCAGTCTGGGATGGCGCGCGTGTTCGCGCACGATGAAGCTCGCGCCGCGCATGCTCAGGCCCTGCAGGATGGTCTGGGTACAGAATGCCGATTGCCGATCCATACTTGCTGTGTCTGGGCGCTCTGAATCAGCGCCGCCACCCCCATGCGCACGCTTTGATGCGCATCCTCGCAGGCGATGATATTCGCACACCAACTCGCTGTCGGGGTCGTAAACCACCAGGGTGTGGCCCGGCAAGGCTGCACCACGAAGGCAGTTGTTCGTGCAGTTTGCGGGCGGCGGCGTGCAGTGATGGGCGCAGCCCCAGCACCACCAGCATCATTAGCTCGACCACGGTGGAAAACAACAATTCGCGTGGATACTGGCGCTGGCGATGCTGCTCGAATACTTCATCGGTCCAGCCTGCGGGCAGTGCCTTGTCCAGCAGCAGGTGTGCCATCACGCTTGCTGGTGCTTGTTGCTCGAACCTTTCCACGACTGCTTGCCAGACCATCCTGCCCCCTGATTTCAGAAAACCAGGAGATTACCCGACTTGGCTTGCAAAGACCTTGAAAGGGGTGGTTCTTACAGCTCGACCTGCGCGCCCATCTCCACCACGCGGTTGGTCGGGATCTGGAAGAAGTCGGTGGCGCGCAGTGCATTGCGGCTCATCCACACGAACAGGGTTTCGCGCCACGGCGACAGGCCTTCGCGTTCGGTCTGGATCAGCGTCTCGCGCGACAGGAAGAACGAGGTGTCCATCAGCTCGAAAGCCAGGCCCTGCGCCGCGCACAGGTCGAGGATCTGCTGCACGTCCGGCGTTTCCTTGAAGCCGTAGTAGGCCATCACCCGCCAGAAGCTGTCGGACAGCTGCAGGACTTCCACCCGTTCGTCTTCCTCGACATAGGGGATGTCCTCGCCGCGGATGGTCATCAGCACCACGCGCTCGTGCAGCACCTTGTTGTGCTTCAGGTTGTGCAGCAGCGCGTGCGGCACGCCGTGGGTGGAGTTGGTGAGGAACACCGCGGTGCCCTGCACCCGCTCCGGCGGGTAGGCTTCCATGTTCTCGACAAAGCCGTCCAGCGGGATCGCCATCTCGTTCAGGCGCTGCATCAGCAGCTTGCGGCCCTGTTTCCAGGTGGTCATCAGGATGAAGGCGCCGATGCCGATCAGCAGCGGCAGCCAGCCGCCGGCCAGGATCTTCACCACGTTGGCGAGGAGCAGCGGCAGGTCGATCACCAGCAGCGCGACCAGCAGCGGCGCCACCAGTGCCAGCGGCCAGTTCCAGCCGCGCCAGGCGACGGTGCACACCAGGATGGAGGTGATCACCATGGTGCCGGTGACGGCGATGCCGTAGGCACCGGCCAGCGCACTGGAATTCTGGAACATGATCACCACCATGATCACCGCTGCCAGCAGGCCCCAGTTGATCAACGGGATGTAGATCTGGCCGATCTCGTTGTCGGAGGTGTGGGTGATTTCCATGCGCGGCAGGTAGCCCAGCTGCACCGCCTGGCGGGTCAGCGAGAACACGCCGGAGATCACCGCCTGCGACGCGATCACCGTGGCGCAGGTGGACAGGATCACCAGCGGCAGCAGCGCCCATTGCGGCGCCAGGTGGAAGAACGGGTTGGCGCGCGCCTCCGGGCTGGCGAGGATCTCGGCGCCCTGGCCGAAGTAGTTCAGCAGCAGTGCCGGCAGCACGTAGAAGAACCACGCCAGCCGGATCGGCCTGGCGCCGAAGTGGCCCATGTCGGCGTACAGCGCCTCGGCGCCGGTCAGCGCCAGCACCACCGAGCCCAGCGCCAGGAAGCCGATGGCGCCGTGGCTGAACAGGAAGTCGATGCCCCACAGCGGGTTCAGCGCCGCCAGCACCTGTGGATTGCGCAGGATGCCGAGCACGCCGAGCGCGGCCAGCGCCGCGAACCACAGCATCATCACCGGGCCGAACAGCTTGCCGACACTGGCGGTGCCATGCTTCTGGATCAGGAACAGACCGATCAGCACCGCCAGCGCCAGCGGCAGCACATAGGGCTTGAACGCGGGGGTGATCACCTCCAGCCCTTCCACCGCCGACAGCACCGAAATGGCCGGCGTGATCACCACCTCGCCGTAGAAGAAGCCACCGCCCATCAGGCCGATGGCGGCCAGCATCCAGCCGCGCGGGCCGACGCAACGCCGCGCCAGCGCCATCAGCGTCAGGATGCCGCCCTCGCCGCGGTTGTCGGCGCGCAGCACGAAGCTGAGGTATTTCAGCGACACGACCAGGATCAGGCCCCAGACGATCAGCGACAGGATGCCCAGCACGTTGGCCGGCGTCACCGCCAGGCCGAGGTGGGGGCCGAAGCATTCTTTCAGGGTGTAGAGGGGGCTGGTGCCGATGTCCCCGTACACCACGCCCAGCGCCGCCAGCGTGATACCGGCCAGCGCCTGTTTATTTTGAGCCTGCATGATTTTGTGTGTTTTTTGGTGGGTGACGCCGCCACGGATGTTGCAGCGCAGTATCGCGAACCGCGGGTGAGCGCGAAGCTTACTCTTGTGCCCTGCAATGTGCCACGCGGCGCCCGCTTTTGTAGCGCAATTGTGGGCGCAGTGTAGAGCCGATGCGACAGGCGGCAAGGTTAATTGCCGCCTTCTTCCTCCAGCCAGGCGCAGAAATCGGCGCACAGCGGGTCTTCCGCCAGCGTCAGCGGCAGCACCCAGGAATAGCCGCGCGCCTTCACCCGCGGCCCGTCCAGCGGCGCCACCAGCTTGCCGCTGGCGATCAGCGCGTCGGTCACCGGCTGCGCGCTGAGCGCCACCCCCAGGCCATCGACCGCCGCCTGCAGCGCCAGATAGTAGTGGTCGAAGTGCTGGTGCGCCGCCGCCTGCAGCGCCGGGCTGCCTGCCGCCGCCAGCCAGCGCTCCCACGATACCGGCCGCGTTTCCGAGTGCAGCAGCGTGTGCCGCGCCAGGTCGGCCACCGTCGCCAGCGGCTTGTCTGCCAGCAGCGCCGGGCTCAGCAGCGGCTGTTCGTGCTCGGTCAGGAACGGGTGCGACACGAAGCCGTGCCAGTGGTCATGGCCGCGGCGCAGGGCGATGTCGAAATCGGCATGCTGGTCGTGGATGATGGTGTCCGAGGTCGCCAGCCGCAGCTCGACGCCGGGATGGCGCAGCTGGAAGCGGGTCAGCCGCGGCAGCAGCCAGTGCATCGCCAGCGTCGGCGTGGCGTTGATGCGAAACTGCCGCGTGCGGCCCTGGGTCAGCCGCTCGGTGGCGGTGGCGATGCTGTCGAACGCGGTCTGCAACACCGGCAGGTACTGGCGGCCGTTGTCGGTGAGCAGCACGCGCTTGCCGACGCGGTCGAACAGCGCCAGCCCCAGCCATTCTTCCAGCTGCTTGATCTGGCGGCTGATGGCGCCGTGGGTCACATGCAGCTGCTCCGCCGCGGCACTGAAACTGCCGCAGCGCGCCGCGGCTTCAAAGGCGCGCAAGGCATTGAGAGGGGGAAGT
The DNA here is from genome assembly GCF_014652335.1 of Vogesella fluminis. Classification (GTDB taxonomy): domain Bacteria; phylum Pseudomonadota; class Gammaproteobacteria; order Burkholderiales; family Chromobacteriaceae; genus Vogesella; species Vogesella fluminis. The sequence continues at coordinate 9,454 of NZ_BMYP01000014.1, forward strand.
CGCCGGTTCATGCTTGTGAGCATAGCGCACAAGCGAAGTCGGAAAAACTCGTTTGTCGCCACCTCCGCTTCCGCACTACGCTACCGGTCATGGAAACACACAACATCCCCACCCGCCGCGAGCTGTTCACCGGCTTTTTCGGCATCGGCATCATCGGCTTCGGTGGCGTGCTGCCGCTGGTGCACCACATGCTGGTGCTGCGCAAAGGCTGGCTGAGCGACGCCGAATTCACCGAGCTGCTCGGTCTCGGCCAGATCCTGCCCGGCCCCAACGTGGTCAACCTCAGCGTCGCCGTCGGCGGCCGCTTCCACGGCGCCAGTGGTGCGCTGCTGGCGTTCAGCGGCCTGCTGCTGGCGCCGTTCTGCATCGCCATGCTGCTGGTGTCGCTGTACCAGCAGTACCGCGGCCTGCCGGCGCTGCAGCAGGTGCTGGCCGGGCTGGCACCGGCGGCCACCGGCCTGATCTTCGGCATGGGGCTGCGACTGGCCGCCAGGCTGGAGCGCAGCAGCTGGTGCATCGCGCTGGCGGTGGCCACCTTTGTCGCCATCGGCCTGCTGCACTGGCCGCTGTTGCCGATCTTGCTGGTGATGGTGCCACTGGCGGTGACGCTGGCCTGGCACCTGCAGAAGGAGCCGACATGAGCGCGATGCTGCTTGCCCTGTTCCTGGTATTCGGCCAGCTGTCGCTGATGGCGGTCGGCGGCGCCAACGCGGTGGTGCCGGAAATGCTGCGCATGGTGGTCAACGAGCACGGCTGGATGACGGCGGCGGAATTCACCGCGCTGTTCGCCATCGCGCAGTCGGCACCGGGGCCGAACGTGCTGATCGCCAGCCTGGTCGGCTGGCAGATGGCCAGCCTGCCCGGCGCCGCCATCAGCCTGATCGGCATCTGCGGCCCGTCCTCGATCCTCAGCTTCTACGTCGCCAGACTGTGGCAGCGTTTCCGCGATTACAAGCTGTGCCACGCCATCCAGCGCGGCTTCGCGCCGCTGTCGATCGGGCTGGTGCTGGGCGGCGCCTGGCTGCTGGCCGGCATCGCCAACACCGGCTGGAGCGCGTGGCTGCTGTGCGCCGTCAGCGCGCTGATCGCCTGGCGTACCAGCCTGCACCCGCTGTGGCTGCTGGGCGCCGGCGCCGTGGCCGGGCTGCTGGGCTGGGTGTAGCCGTCCGGCGCATCACCGGTAGCGCAATTGCAAGGTTGGCCGCAGCTGCGGCCAACCTTTCCGCCGTCTGCCCTAAACGGCTACAATCAGCGCTATTTCGCCGAAATCTCAAGGATAACCAACACCATGCGCGCCTCGCAGTTTTTCATCTCCACCCAGAAAGAAGCCCCCGCCGACGCGGATATCGTGAGCCAGAAGCTGATGCTGCGTGCCGGCTTCATCCGCAAGGTCGCCGCCGGTGTCTACTCGTGGATGCCGATGGGCCTGCGTTCGCTGAAGAAGGTCGAGAACATCGTGCGCGAGGAAATGAACCGCGCCGGCGCCATCGAGATGGTGATGCCGGTGGTGCAGCCGGCCGGCCTGTGGCAGGAAACCGACCGCTTCGACAGCATGGGTGCCGAGCTGCTGCGCTTCAAGGACCGTCACGACCGTGATTTCGTGATCCAGCCGACCTCGGAAGAAGTGGTCACCGACATCGCCCGCGCCGAGCTGCGCAGCTACCGCGCGCTGCCGAAGAACTTCTACCAGATCCAGACCAAATTCCGCGACGAGCGCCGTCCGCGCTTCGGCGTGATGCGCGGCCGCGAGTTCACCATGAAGGATGCCTACTCCTTCGACCGCAGCGCCGAAGACGCCGGCAAGAGCTACGACAACATGTTCGCCGCCTACTGCCGCATCTTCGACCGTCTGGGCCTGACCTACCGCGCGGTGGCGGCCGATACCGGCGCCATCGGCGGTGACCGTTCGCACGAATTCCAGGTGATCGCCGAAACCGGCGAAGACGCCATCGTCTACTGCCCGACCTCCGACTACGCCGCCAACATCGAACTGGCGGAAGCGGTAGCCCCGGCCGGCGAGCGTCCGGCTGCTGCGGCCAAGCTTGAGAAGGTGCACACCCCGAAGGTGAAGACCATCGCCGAGCTGGTGGCTTTCCTGAACATCGACATCACCGCAACCGTGAAGGCGGTGGTGGTGGAAGGCGAAAAGGGCGAGGCGGTGCTGATGCTGGTACGCGGCGACCACGAGCTGAACGAAGTGAAGGCAGAGAAAATCGCCGGCATCAAGAAGCCGCTGACCTTCGCCGCGCCGGCCGTGATCAAGGACGCCTTCGGCGCCAACCCTGGCTCGCTGGGCCCGGTGGGCTTTAGCGGCCGCGTGATCGCCGACCGTACCGTGGCCAAGATGGCCGATTTCGTGATCGGCGCCAACGAGGACGACCAGCACTACACCGGCGCCAACTTCGGCCGCGACTGCGCCGAGCCGGAAGTGGCCGATCTGCGTAACGTGGTGGTCGGCGACGTGTCGCCGTGCGGCAACGGCGTGCTGGACATCCAGCGCGGTATCGAGGTCGGCCACGTGTTCTACCTCGGCACCAAGTATTCCAAGGCGATGAACGCTACCTTCCTCGACGAAGACGGCAAGCCGAAGCACTTCGAGATGGGCTGCTACGGCATCGGCGTGAGCCGCATCCTCGGCGCCGCCATCGAGCAGAACTACGACGACAAGGGCATGATCTGGCCGGACGCGATCGCGCCGTTTGCCGTGGTGATCTGCCCGGTCGGCTACGACCGCTCCGAGGGCGTGAAGGCCGCCGCCGACGCGCTGTACGCCGGCCTGCAGGACAAGGGCGTGGACGTGATCATCGACGACCGCGGCGAGCGCCCGGGCGCGATGTTCGCCGACTGGGAGCTGATCGGCGCACCGCACCGCGTCACCATCGGCGATCGCGGCCTGAAGGAAGGCAAGGTCGAGTACCAGCATCGCCGCGATGCCGAATCCACGCCGGTGGCGCCGGACGCGGTGCTGGACTTCGTGCTGGGCAAGCTGGCCTGATTGCGGCCATGAACGCGCCGCGCCTTGCCTGCCTGCTGCTGTTCACGTTGGCCGCCGTGCCGGCGTGGGCGGGCGCGCAGCGCGAAGAGGCGCTGGCGGCCAACGTGGCGTCGGCGATGTCGCGCAGCATTGCCGACATCAACGCGCCACGGCTGGTGTTCGACAACCCGCACGAGGGCGCGGCGTGGCTGGCGGAGATGTCGCGGCGGCTGCAAAAACGCATCCCGGATCAATGGCTGCGTGAGCGGCTGCTGACCGCAGTGCAGTACGAGGCGACGCGCGCCGGACTCGACCCGCAGCTGGTGCTGGGGCTGATCCAGGTCGAGAGCGGCTTCAAGAAGTACGCGATCTCGCCGGTCGGTGCGCGCGGCCTGATGCAGGTGATGCCGTTCTGGGTGCGCAGCATCGGCGCCAGCGGCCACAACCTGTTCGAGCTGACGCTGAACCTGCGCTACGGCTGCACCATCCTGCGCCATTACCTCGACATCGAGCGCGGCAACCTGTTCCGCGCGCTGGGGCGCTACAACGGCAGCCTCGGCCGCGCCGAGTATCCCAATCTGGTGGTCGGCGCCTGGCGCAGCCACTGGCAGTGGACGCCGCCGGCCGGCCTGCAGCAGACCGCCGGCCACTGAACCGGCCGCGCCTGGCGCCATGCTTCCGGCCGCAAGCCCGTGCTTGCGGCCAACCTTTTTATACGGACACCGCGATGAGCCTGATCCCCGAAATCAAACCGCAGCAGTCGATCGAACTGCTGAAAGAACTGCACATCCTTACCCGTGACGGCAAGATCAACCAGGACACCCGCCGCAAGCTGAAGCAGGTGTACCACCTGTACCAGTTCATCGAGCCGCTGATGGCCGACGTGCTGGCGGAGAAGGGCAGCCTGACGCTGGCCGACCACGGCGCCGGCAAATCCTACCTCGGCTTCATCCTCTACGACCTGTTCCTGAAGGACAAGGCCGCCGCCCACGTCTACGGCGTGGAAACGCGGCAGGAGCTGGTGGACAAGTCGGTGGAGCTGGCGCAGCGGCTGGGTTTCGAGGGCATGAGCTTCCTCAACCTCACCGTCGAGCAGTCCATCACCTCCGACGCGCTGCCGCCGCAGGTGGACATCATCACCGCGCTGCACGCCTGCAATACCGCCACTGACGACGCCATCCGCTTCGCGCTGGCTAAGGACGCCAAGTACATCGTGCTGGTGCCGTGCTGCCAGGCCGAGGTGGCCGCCGTGCTGCGCCGGAAGAAGAACGAGACCTTCGGCAAGACCGCGCTGTCCGAGCTGTGGCGCCACCCGATCCACACCCGCGAGTTCGGCAGCCAGCTCACCAACGTGTTGCGCTGCCTGCAGCTGGAAGCGCGCGGCTACCAGGTCACCGTCACCGAGCTGGTGGGCTGGGAGCACTCGATGAAGAACGAGCTGATCATCGCCAAGAAGGTCGGCGGCGCGAAAAAGAGCGCGCGCGAACGGCAGGAAAGCATCCTGCGCGAGCTGAACCTGGAAGAGCTGCGCCAGCGCTTCGCGTATTGAGTCCGGGCTTGCGGCCAACGTTGGCCGCAATCAAATGTGCAAGGGCAAGCCGGTGGCTTGCCCTTTTTGCCGTGGTGCGGGCACGGCGATGCGCGGCTACCACGGTATGCAATGCCGGAATGGATACAAGGCGAGCATGAGCTGCGGCCGGTAGGCCAGGCAGGTCTTTTTATTTTACTGTCATGGCGTTAGCATGGCTGTCGCTGCATGAATGTTGTTCCCTGCCGCACGGCGCCGTGTCGGGTTACGCTGCGGCAGCTATCCGGCAAACTGCCGGGCGCGAACTGGAGAGGTGACGATGCGCAACACAACGGCACGACTGGAGGGGCTGGATCTGGCGCGCTGCCTGGCGCTGATTGGCATGGTACTGGTCAATTTCCGTATCGCCATGGGTGTGGAGCAGGGCGGGCCGGACTGGCTGCAGCTGGCTTTCGACGCCCTGCATGGGCGGGCTGCGGCGACTTTCGTGGTCCTGGCCGGCATCGGCCTGGGGCTGGCCACGCGCCATCTGGACTGGTGGGCGGCACAACGGCAGACCGTACGCCGTGCCGCTTTCCTGCTGGTGGCCGGCCTGCTCAACGTGATGCTGTTTCCGGCCGATATCATCCATTACTACGCGGTGTATTTCGTGCTCGGTGCGCTGTGCCTGCGTTTGCCGGGATACGCGTTGTGGGGGCTGATTGCGGCATTGGCGACCGGCTTCATTGCCTTGCTGTTCATGCTTGATTATGACCGTGGCTGGCACTGGGCAGACTACAGCTATCCCGATTTCTGGCTGCCGGCCGGCTTTCTGCGCAACCTGTTGTTCAATGGCTGGCATCCGGTATTGCCGTGGCTGGGCTTCGTGCTCTACGGCTTGTGGCTGAGCCGCCAGCCGCTCGCCGAGACCCGCGTGCAGCGTTATCTGGTGCTGGGTGGTGTGCTGGCGGTCCTGGCCGGCCACGCGCTGTCATGGGCCCTGCGTACGCTGTGGCCGCAGCCGGCCCTGGCACCGCTGTTCGGGGTAATGCCGGTGCCGCCGGTGCCGCTTTACCTGGTGGCGGGCGGCGGCGTGGCCAGCATGGTGATCGGAGCGGCGCTGTGGCTGGCGCAACGTTGGCCGCAAGGTGCGCTGCTGGCTTGGCTGGCCCCGGCCGGGCGGCAGACGCTGACACTGTATATCGCACATATCCTGCTTGGCATGGGGGTGATGGAGGCCACGGGCTGGTTGCAGGGCCGTTCACTGGCACAGGTGCTGCTGGCCGCAGCGCTGTATTGCCTGGCCGCGCTGCTGTTTGCCCGGCTCTGGTCGCGCCGCTTTGCCCGCGGCCCGCTGGAGGCACTGATGCGGCGCTGTTGCGGCTAGGGTCTGTTAATACTTGTTTTTCGCTGCGATAAAACAAGTGTTAACAGGCTCTGGAGCGTTTGGTGCTCAGTGAAGCAGACGTCAACAAGTCCTGGGCAGCTGTGCCGCCAGCCAGGCGCGCTTCTGTGCCGTGCTCATCGCCTTTACCGCCAGCTCGGCGCGCAGCGCGGCGCCCTTGTCGGCAAATTCCAGTACCAGCGCGATGCGCTCGGGCGGAAAGCTGCGGGTGTAGCGCGCGCCCTTGCCGGCGACATGGGCGGCGTAGCGCCTGGCCACGTTATTGCTGATGCCGGTGTACAGGCTGCCGCCGCGGCATTCCAGCACGTACAGATACCAGCTCATCGCTTGCGGCCAACCCTGGTGCTCACTCGGCCAGCGCCTGCTGCAGGTCGGCGATGATGTCGCGGATGTCTTCGATGCCCACCGAGCAGCGCACCAGCCCGCCGGGAATACCCAGCGCGATGCGTTCCTGTTCGCTGCACTCCACGTGGCTGGTGGTGCTGGGCACCCCCAGCAGGGTATCCACCGTGCCCAGCGTGGCGGCGCGGATCAGCAGCTGGCAGCGCGGCAACAGGCGGCGCACGGCGGCAAAACCGCCGGCCAGCTCGAAGCTGAGCACGCCGCCGAAGCCTTGCATCTGCGCGCGGGCGATGGCGTGCTGCGGGTGGTCCGGCAGGCCCGGGTAGTTCACCTGCGCCACCGCCGGCTGCTGTTGCAGCCACTGTGCCAGCGCCAGCGCGTTGTCGTTGTGCTGGCGCATGCGCAGCGCCAGCGTCTTGATGCCGCGCAGGATCAGGAACGCGCTCATCGGGTCGAGGCAGGCGCCGTGGATCTCGCGGTAGTGGCGGATGCGGTCGGTCAGCGCCTGGCTGCCGCAGACGATGCCGCCCATGGCATCGGCGTGGCCGCCGAGGAACTTGGTGGCGCTGTGCAGCACCAGGTCGGCGCCCAGCGCCAGCGGATTCTGATTCACCGGGGTGGCGAAGGTGTTGTCGATCACCACCAGCGCGCCGGCGGCATGGCCGGCGGCGGCCAGGCGGCGGATGTCCTGCACCTTGAGCAGCGGGTTGGTGGGCGACTCCAGGTACAGCAGTTCGCAGCCGCCGGCCAGCGCGGCCTCGAAGGCGGCGGCGTCGGTGGTGTCGCACAGCGTCACCTGCACACCCCATTGCGGCAGGGTGTGCTGCAACAGGTAGTGGCTGCCGCCGTAGGTGTCCTTGCCGGCCACCACCCGCGCGCCGGGCTTGAGCAGCGCCATCAGCGTGCTGCTGATCGCCGCCATGCCGCTGCCGAAGCTCACCGCTGCCGCCGCGCCTTCCAGCGCCGCCAGCTTGGCTTCCAGCGCCAGGCTGGTGGGGTGGGCGGTATTGCGCGCGTACAGCGGGCCGGGCACCTCGCCGCGCGCCACCTGCTCCCAGCTGTCCACATCCGGGTAGCCGTGGGCGATACCGAACTCGATGGGCACCGCCAGTGCGGCGTGCGGGCGGAAATCGTCTTCGCCGGCGCGGACGGCGAGGGTGGCGGGGTGCAATGGTGGCTGGGTCATCGGTGCTTCCTGATGGTGGCGTCGCCGGTGTTGTCCGGCGGCGAAGGGTTGAGCGTGGCAGTGTGCAACGATTGGCGGCCACGGTAAAGCCGGTCGCCAAACGCCACGACCCGGCACAGGGCCGGGTCGCGGGGGTGACCAGGTTGGCCGCATGCGGCCAACCTGGTGTGTTACAGCGTGCCGTAGGAGTGCAGGCCGGACAGGAACATGTTGACGCCGATGAAGGCGAACGAGGTCACCAGCAGACCGACCACCGCCCACCATGCCAGCGGTTCGCCGCGCCAGCCCTTGACCAGGCGCATGTGCAGCCAGGCGGCGTAGTTCAGCCACACGATCAGCGCCCAGGTTTCTTTCGGGTCCCAGCTCCAGTAGCCGCCCCAGGCGTCCGCCGCCCACATCGCGCCGAGGATGGTGGCGATGGTGAAGAACAGGAAGCCGACGGCGATGGCCTTGTACATCACCTCGTCCAGTATCTCGGCCGAGGGCAGGCGGCTGGCGAGGATGCCGCGGCGGATCAGCAGCTGCGCCACGCCTATCATCGCCGACATCGCGAACGCGCCGTAGCCGACGAAGTTGGCCGGCACGTGGATCTTCATCCACCACGATTGCAGCGCCGGGATCAGCGGCTGGATCTCGTGCGCCTGGCGCTCGAAGGTGTACCACAGGATGAAGCCGACCGCGGCGCTGATCACCAGCAGCACGAAGGCGCCAACCTGGCGTACCGCGAACTTGGCCTCGTAGTACAAATACATCAGCGCGGTGATCAGACAGAACAGGATGAACACTTCGTACAGGTTGGAGACCGGGATGCGGCCAACGTCCGGCGCGATCAGGTAGCTCTCGTACCAGCGGGTGAACAGCCCGGCCAGCGCGAACACCGCCGCCGCCCAGGTCAGGCCGCGGCCCATGCGCATCAGCAGGCCGGCGCGGGAGAGGGTGCCGGCCCAGTACAGCACGGTGGCGAGAAAGAACAGCGTGCACATCCACATGAACGACGACTGGCTGGACAGCAGGTACTTCAGGCCGAAGCTTTCCGCTGCGCGCGCCAGGTTGTGGTCATACAGCTGGATCGCCAGCAGCGACACCGCCCCGGCCAGCGGGAAAAACCAGCGCCAGCTCGGCCAGAACCAGCCCAGTGCCACCAGCCCGATGCTGCTGCCCACCAGGATCAGCTGTTCGTAGTAGTCCATCGCGCTGCCGTACAGGCTGAAGCTGTAGCCGGCCGCGACGATGATCAGCAGCGCGTACAGCCAGTCACCGGCGGCCAGACGCTTGTACAGCGGTTGTTGCAACACCATTTCCATCATGCTTCTCCAGCCTGTTTGTTCAGATAGCCGAGCATGTGCTCGAAGTCCTGGTCCAGATCGCGGTTGTGGCGGTTGGAGGTCATCGCCAGACGGGTGTCGTCGCGCTGCAGCAGCAGCCAGACGCGCACTTCGCGCACGTAGAACATCAGGATGATGCCGATCACCAGCAGCAGCGAACCAAGGTAAACCACGTTCTTGCCCGGCGAGCGCGTCATTTGCAGGCCGGAGGCCTGCACCTGCTCAAAGCCGCTCATTTCCAGGTACACCGGCGCCGCGTAGTCCTGCAGCGCGCTGGCGCTGACCAGGCTGTCGAGCAGGAAGCGGTAGTGCTTGGCGTCCTGCGGCCACGCTGGCAGGCCGGCACGGGCCTGTGCCACGTCCATCACATCGACCACCGCGCCCTGCAGGATCTTGATGTAGGTCTGCGCGATCGCCTGGCGCTTGTCGGCCGGCACCTTGTCGTCGAGGAACTGCTCCAGCGCGCCAAAGCCGCCCTGGGCAAAGCGCGACAGCACCCAGCGCACGCTGTCGGAGAATTGCTGCTGCATCGCCGGGCTGATCGCCTGGCCCTGCATCGCCTTGGCGGTGGTGCGCGCGCGGATCTCGTCGTACAGCGCCGGGTTCTTCAGCGCCGCGTACAGGCGCATGAAGCTGGCGATGCTCATGTCCTTGTCCAGCGGAATGCGCAGGTACTGGAACGGTTGCGATACCTCGCTGCGCACGCCGGCCACCTGGTACCACGCGCCGTCCTGCTGTATCGGTGCCATGTAGTGCTGGTATTCGCGCGCCTGGCCGTGCTGATCGCGCAGCTTGAAGCTGATCGACGGACCGATGTTCTTCAGGTCCTTGGTGTCCTGCCGCACCGAGCGCACATCGTTGAGGCGCTGCGCCAGCGACTTGTCGCCGCTGCTCGGCGTGCCGGTGTTCTCCACGTTGAATACGCGCAGTTCGCCGAATTCCAGCCGGTAGTCGCGGCCGTTGACCTTCAGCGGCTGCGCGCCCAGCGAGTTGCCCTTGATCTCGGTCGGTGCCGCCTGCGGGGTCTGCAGGTTCCATGCCTTCAGCTGCAGCGGCGAACCGCCGTCGCCGAAGCTGGCCTGGTAAATGGCCACGCCGTCGACCACCAGCGGGTGGTTGACCTTGATGGTGTGCTCGGAGGTCTTGCCGCTGTCCTTGTCGGTGATGACCAGGTCACTGGCAAACAGCTTGGGCATGCCGTTGCCGTAGTAGTCGACGTGGAATTTCTTCAGCGTGACGATGAACGGCAGCTCCTGCACCAGGTAGCCGTTGCCGCTGTTCATGAAGATCACGTCGGCACTCTTGCCCTCCGGCACCGTCACGCTGCCGCGGAACGACAGGTTGGCCGCAGTCAGCCGGCTTTGCTGTGGAACCTGCGCCTGCGGCAGGTCGCGCGTTTCCGGCGTGATGCTGCCGGTCAGCTCGCCAAGCTTGAGCGGCAGGTTGCCGTCCATCAGGCCGCCGATGCAGATCACCACCATTGCGATGTGGGCGAAGAAGTAGCCCAGCTTGTTGGCGCTCCCCTTCTTCGCCGCCAGCAGTACGCTGCCGTCGTTGCGCGCCGCGCGCTTCACGCGCAGGCCGTGGCCTTGCAGCAGGCGCATCGCTTGCGGCTCGTCCAGCGTCAGCGCCAGCTGCCGGCTGTGGCGCATCGCGCGCAGCGAGTTATCGGTGGCATGCTCGCGGAAGCTCTTCATCTCGCGCAGGAAAGTCGGACCATTGCGGATGATGCAAAGCGTGGTGGACAGCACCAGGAAGGCAAGGATCAGCAGAAACCACGACGAGTGGTAGACGTCGTACAGGCCCAGCTTTTCGAAGGCGACAAACCAGAACTGGCCGAATTCGAAGGCATAGTTGGGGTAAGGCTCGTTCTGCTTGAGCACGGTGCCGATGATCGAGGCGATGGCCAGAATGGTCAGCAAGCCGATGGCAAAGCGCATCGAGCTGAACAGCTCGTAGGCATGGTAAAGATTTGATGCTGAAGGCTTATTGGGTTTCATGTGTTTTGACGTACGACAAAGGGGGGCATGAAGGCCCCCCTTTTGGAACGTGACAGCAGCAAAAAGTTGCGCTTAACGCAGGCCGGAAATGTACTCTGCTACCGCTTTCATGTCGGCATCGGACATGCGCATGGCGACATCCGCCATCACCGAATTCTTGCGCATGGTGCCGGCCTTGAAGTCGTTCAGCTGCTTGACGATGTAGGCCGCATGCTGGCTGCCCAGGGCCGGGTACTGGGCCGGGAAGCCCTTGCCGGCAGGGCCGTGGCAGGCCATACAGGCCGGAATGCGGGTTACCGGATTGCCGGCCTTGTACAGCTTCTGGCCGGCCGGCAGCAGGGTTTTGTCGCTGGCCTGGCGTGCCTTGAGTTTTTGCGTGCTGAAATACTCGGCCACGTTTTTCATGTCGGCATCGGACAGGGCGGCAGACATGCCCATCATGATCGGGTCGTTGCGTTGGCCGCTCTTGAAGGCCTTGAGCTGGCTTTCGAGGTATTGGGCGTGCTGGCCGGCCAGCGACGGATTGGCGGAGGCCACGCTGTTGCCGTCGGCACCGTGACAGGCGGCGCACACCTGCTCGGCAATCACTTTGCCTTTGGCGGCATCGCCACGGCTCACAGCTGGGGTGGCGGCCAGTGCGCTACCGGCAAGGGTAGCGGCAGCGATCGCCAACAGCATCTTACGTTTCATGGTCACTCCTCAAGAGAGATTGCGTAAATATCTGTAAAGTCTGTAAAGATGGCAATTTCAAACCTGCTATTCTATATCAACCGACTTTGCACTTACTACTATGACGATCTTTCAGAACGCCCGCTTTTTTACCACCGTGAATCACCTCAAGGATTTGCCGCCGACCCGTGCCGAGATCGCCTTTGTCGGGCGTTCCAATGCGGGCAAATCCAGTGCCATCAATGCCCTGTGCAACCGTACCCGGCTGGCCTTCGTGTCCAAGACACCGGGGCGGACGCAGCACATCAATTTCTTCGACCTGGGCCAGGAGCGCTATCTGGTCGACCTGCCCGGCTACGGCTATGCCGAGGTACCGGAGGCGGTGCGTGCACACTGGGTGGAACTGCTGGGACAGTACCTGCAGTCGCGCACCAGCCTGATCGGCCTGTTACTGATCATGGATTCGCGCCGGCCGCTACGCGATCTGGACTGGAAGATGATCGAGTTTTTCCGTGAAACCGGCCGGCCGGTACATATCCTGCTGTCCAAGGCCGACAAATTATCGCGCCAGGAGCAGCAAAAAGTCTTAGCCTCGGTCAAAAAAGAACTGCATGACTACCCGCAAATCAGCATTCAGCTGTTTTCCGGCTCAAAAAAGACGGGTATTGCCGAAGTAGAGCAGCAGGTACAGGGCTGGTTTGCTGCCGGAGCCGGAGCCGCCGCTGAAGAAAATGGTGGTGAGGCCGGAACTTTGCCCGGGTAGACCGTCAAACCAGGCAGGTGTTCACACCGTCCTGCTTCACCTCCCTGAGCAGGAGCCTGCAAAGGTATTGACCCCGGCCCGTGCCGGGGTTTTTTCTTGCCGGCGCCGTGTGCTGGCAGCATGAAAAAAGCCCGTCTGCAGCGGGCAGACGGGCAAGCGTGGACAAATGCAGGTTCAGCCGGCGTTGGCCGCAGCCAGTGTCGGGCTGCTGTGGCGCCAGCCGGTGCCCAGCAGGCGCGAGCGGACCCAGCCTACCAGCAGCAACAGCATGGTCAGTACGCCGGTACTGAGCACCTCGATCTGGTGGTCGGGGCGGAAGGCCATGATCACCAGCACCGCGGCGATGAACAGGATCACCGCCCAGGTCAGCCACGGGAACAGCCACATCTTGAAGGCCGGGCTCTCGCCGCGGGCAATCAGCTGCTTGCGCATGCGCAGCTGGGAGATGGCGATCGCCATGTAGACCAGCAGCGCAATGGCGCCGGAGGTGGCCAGCAGCACGTTGAATACCGCTTCCGGTACCAGATAGTTGGCGATCACCATCAGGAAGCCCACCACCATCGAGCCCAGCACCGCGTTTTGCGGCGTGCCGTTGCCGGCGGTCTTGTTGAACATCTGCATCGCATCGCGACGGGTGGCCAGCGAGTACAGCATGCGCGAGGCGGTATACAGCGCCGAGTTCAGGCAGCTGGCTACCGAAATCAGCACCACCACATCGACGATGGCCTTGGCGTTGGGGATGCCGATCAGCTCCAGCGTGCGCTGGTAGGAGCCGGACGAGGCCAGCAGCGGGTCGTTCCATGCCACCAGCGACGTCACAACGAAGATCGAGCCGAGGTAGAACAGGCTGATACGCCACACCACCGAGTTGGTGGCCTTGGTGATCTGCTGCTGCGGGTTGTCGGACTCGGCTGCCGCGATGGTGACGATTTCGGTACCGAGGAAGGTGAACATGGTGGTCAGCATTGCGCCCAGTACCGCACCGAAACCGTTGGGCATGAAGCCGCCGTGGGCAAACAGTCGCGACACGCCGCTGGTCTGGCTACCCGGAATCAGGCCCATGATGGCGGCGGCGGCAATGGCAAGGAAGGCGACGATGGCGACCACCTTGACCAGCGCGAACCAGAACTCGAATTCGCCGTAGTTCTTGACGCTGAACAAGTTGGTGATGGTCAGCAGCACGGTGATACCCAGGGCAAACGCCCATAGCGGCACGCCGGCAAACCAGGCGTGCAGGATGGTGGCGGCGGCGGTGGCCTCCAGCGGGATCACCAGCACCCAGAACCACCAGTACAGCCAGCCGATCAGGTAACCGGCCCAGTGGCCGATGGCGCGGTCGGCATAGGTGGAAAACGAGCCGGTATCGGGCGAGGCCACGGCCATCTCGCCGAGCATGCGCATGACCAGGATCACCAGCAGGCCGGCGATGGCGTAGGCGATCAGCACTGCCGGGCCGGCTTCGGCAATGGCGTGGCCGGAGCCGACAAACAGGCCGGCGCCGATTACGCCGGCGATGGACAACATGGTGACGTGACGTTCCTTGAGCCCGTGGCTCAGTCCTGGGGATGAAGCACTCATTGAATCAGATTCTCCGTTGGCGGCTGCCTGGTGACCGTGCGCGGACGCGCCGATACCGTTATTGGGTTGCTGGGGAGTGCAGGGCAGCCGTGATTGTTGTTGCAAGCAAAAGCCGGCGGCAGTGTAAGCGCTGATTGGTGATAAAATTAGACCCAATCCTGTTTTTTTAATAGAACCAATCTGCGCGGTTTCCTGTCATGGCGTCCCCGTCCTCCCCTTTCCAGATCGCGCGGCAGCAAATGCTGGCCGACCTGCTGCTACAGCACTTCCGCCGCGACAGCGCCGAATCCAACACCCTGCAGCTGTACCGCCTGCTGCGCGACGGCATCCTGCAGGAGGTGCTGCCGCCGGGGCTGCGGCTGCCCTCGTCGCGGCAGTTGGCGCAAGATCTGGGCGTTGCGCGCAACACCGTGATCCACGTCTACGAACGGCTGGTGGTGGAGGGCTATCTGGCAGCCGGGGTTGGCCGCGGCACCTTCGTACTGGATACCGGGCCGGAGCTCCTGCCCGGGCGCGAGCCGGCGGCGGCCAGGGGTAGCGCCGACAGCCTGGCCGAGATCTCGCGGCGCGGCACGCAGCTGGTGGCGCAGGCCGGCGCCGGCGACAAGCAGTGGGGCGCCTTCATGCCGGGGGTGCCGGAGGTGCGCACCTTTCCGTCGCGCACCTGGATGCGGCTGCACAACCGCCAGTGGCGCAAGCCGCAGCCGGACTTGCTGACCTACTCCGTCGGCCCCGGGCTGCCGGCGCTGCGCAGCGCGCTGGCCGACTACCTGCGCAGCTCGCGCGGCGTGATCTGCACGCCGGAACAGATCATCGTCACCAACGGCTCGCACGCGGCGTTGCAGCTGATCGCGCTGCTGCTGGGCGATGTCGGCGATAGCGCGTGGGTGGAGAATCCGGGTTACTGGGGTGTGCACAGCGTGTGGCGCAGCAGCGGGCTCGACACGCAGCCGGTGGCGGTGGACGGTGACGGCCTGCAGGTGGAGGAGGGCGCGCGGCTGGGGGCGCCGAAGCTGATCTACGTGTCGCCGTCACACCAGTACCCGCTGGGCGCGGTGATGAGCCTGGCGCGGCGGCGGCGCTTGCTGGCCTATGCCCGCCGCCACGACAGCTGGATCGTGGAGGACGACTACGACAGCGAATTCCGCTACGGCCGCTCGCCGCTGCCGTCGCTGCAGGGGCTGGACCGCCACGGCCGCGTCATCTACCTGGCTACTTTTTCCAAGGTGATTTACCCCGGTCTGCGGCTAGCCTACATGGTGGTGCCGGAAGCGCTGGTCGCCAGCTTCCAGACCGGGCTGTCGGAGCTGTTCCGCGGCGGGCAGTACCTGACGCAGGCGGTGCTGGCGGATTTCATCGCCGAGGGCCACTTCGTGTCGCACATCCGCCGCATGCGCCATCTCTATGCGCTACGGCGCGAGACGCTGCTGGCGGCGATCGCCGCGCATTTTGGCGCGCGGCTGCCTATCCATGACGGCGCCGCCGGCCTGCATCTGGTGCTGGGCCTACCCGATGGCTGCGACGATCACGCCATTGCCGAGGCCGCGTTGCAGCAGGGCATCCTCACCCGGCCGCTGAGCGCCTATTACCGCGGCGCGGCGCCGGCGCAGCAGGGCCTGCTGCTGGGCTATGCCCACGTGCACGAGCAGGATATCGCCGCCCATTTCGCCACCCTGGCCGCGGTGATCAAGGCGGCCGGCATCAGTCTGCCGTCGTCGCCATGAAAAACCGCCCGGCTACGCGGGGGTAGGCAGGCGGTGCTGGCACAGCGGGCTTAGCGGGTGATCACCGGCGCCACGCTGAGTGCGTTGGCGACGGCCAGCGCTTCGTGGTCGCCCTGGAACGGGCCCATGCGGATGCTGTAGATGCCCTCGTGATTGACGATAGCCAGCTTGTCGTCGTGCAGGCTGTCGTCGGCCAGCAGCTTTTTCAGCTCGGCCTCGGCACGGGCCAGCCGCGAGAAGTTGCCCAGCTGCAGGTACAGCGGATCGCTGGCGGCGGCCTGCATCGCCGGCGGCTTGGTGGCGATGCGCTCGCTGCCGGTGACCGGAAACACACGCTCGATCAGCACCTCGGCCGAGCCGCGGTTGATGTAGCCCAGGCGATGGGCGGCAGCGTAGCTGAGGTCCATCAGCCGGCTCTTGTGGAACGGGCCGCGGTCATTGATGCGCACGATCACCGATTCGCCATTGCTGACATTGGTGACGCGGGCATAGCTCGGGATCGGCAGCGTCGGATGCGCCGCGGTCATCGCGAACATGTCGTAGCGTTCGCCGGAGCTGGTCTTGCGCCCGTGGAACTGTTTGCCGTACCAGGAGGCGCGGCCGGTCTTGCGGTAAGGCTTGGCGCTCTTGTCCGGGCGGAAGCTCATGCCCAGCGCGGTGTAGGGCAGGTTGGCCGCAGCGATCAGCGGTTCTGCCTGGGGAACGGCGTCCGGAACCAGGTCCAGGTTAACCGGGATGTTGCTGCCCGGGCCGTCATTCTGAAAGTAGGCGCCTGTGTTGGCAGGCGATTTTTTGGTCGTGACCTTGGCTGTCTGGGTGGCAGTTGCCGGTCTGACGGTGGTACAGGCCACCAGTACAGCACTGATGAACGCAAGCCACAGCCATCGGTAAAAAGGTCGCATGAACCTCTCCTATGCTGTTGCGCCAACTCAGTGAACTGGCTCAGATCCCTCCGGCAAAACCGTGTTGACGCCAGGCCTCGAACACGAGGACGGCGACAGCGTTAGAGAGATTGAGACTGCGTGATTCGGCCCGCATCGGCAACCGCACCCGCTGGGCAGTCGGGAGACTGTCCAGGATTTCCTGGGGCAAGCCGCGTGATTCAGGTCCGAACAGCAAAACATCGCCGGGTTGGAAGGCGATGCGGTCGTGCCGCGTGGCGCCCTTGGTGGTGGCCGCGAAGATGCGGCGCGGGCCAAGGTGGGCCAGACAGGCTTCCCAGTTCTCGTGGACCACCATGCGGGCGTACTCGTGATAGTCGAGTCCGGCGCGTTTCAGTTTGGCGTCTTCGAGCGGAAAACCCAGCGGTTTGACCAAGTGCAGTTCACAGCCGGTGTTGGCACAGAGTCGAATAATATTGCCCGTATTGGGCGGTATTTCCGGCTGGTAGAGAACAACAGTAAACATCGTTGCGGGGTGAATAATCCGGTAAATCAACAGGTTGGTCAAATTTTGTGGTCGGAGGCCCTGGCAAGCACCCAGGCTTCGACCCGTTTTGCGCCCGCTTTTTGCAGCGCCTTGGCCAGCGCATCGAGGGTGGCGCCGGTGGTGGCGACGTCGTCGACGATGGCGATGGAAAGCCCGTCACAGCGGCGCTTTACGCAAAAAGCATCGCGTACATTGCGCAGCCGATGACGACGGTCGAGCGCGGCCTGTGGCGCAGTGTTGCGTTTGCGCACACACAAGTCGTGGGCGATGCGGCCGCCGATTGTAGCAGCGACTGCCTGCGCCAGGGCATCCGGCAGGTTAAAACCGCGTTCCGCCAGCCGTGCCGGCGCCAGCGGCACCGCGACCACCAGGTCGATTTCCGGCCGCTCGTGCGTGCTTTGCAGCTGCTGCCGTAACAGGTTGGCGAGCGCGCCCTGCAATGCCGGCTGGCGGCCGTATTTGCAGGCGCCGATCAGGCCGTCGAGCGGGTAGTCGTAGCCGTAGGCGGCGTGCAGGCGCACAAATGCCGGCGGCCTGCGCAGGCAATGGCCGCAGGGCACCAGGCTGCTGGCCGCCGCCGCGGCGCACACCGGGCAGCGCGTGGCGGCGGGGCTCGCCAGCGCGGCGGCACAGGCCGGACAGACGCCACCGGCACACGGACGTTGGCCGCACAGCTGGCAGTGCTGCTCAAAAACAAGGCAATTGTTAAGTAACGACGCAATCGCGTTTGACAGCATGGTCGGCCCTCGCGCAAGATTCGCCCAGTTTTGACTCTCAGACAGTGACGATAGCCCACCATGACCCAGGCCACCATCCAATTCCAGTGTTCCGCCACCCCGCATCCCGAATCCGCACTGTGGGGCCGGCAGGAAGTCGAGGCGCTGTACGACCTGCCGTTCATGGAACTGGTGTTCCGTGCCGCCGAGGTCCATCGCCAGCACTTCGACCCCAGCCGCGTGCAGCTGTCGACGCTGGTGTCGATCAAGACCGGCGGCTGTCCGGAGGACTGCGGCTACTGCCCGCAGTCGGTACACCATGAAACGGCGGTGGAAAACCAGCCGATGATGACGGTGGACGAGGTGGTGGACGCCGCGCGCCACGCCAAGGCCAACGGCGCCGGCCGTTTCTGCATGGGTGCCGCCTGGCGCGGCCCCAAGGATGCCGACCTGGAAAAGACGCTGGACATGGTGCAGCGGGTGAAGGCGCTGGGCCTGCAGACCTGTGCCACCTTCGGCTTGCTGAAAGACGGCCAGGCCGAGAAGCTGAAGGATGCCGGCCTCGACTACTACAACCACAATCTGGACACCGCGCCGGACAAGTACGCCGACATCATCCAGACCCGTGACTATGAAGACCGTCTCGCCACGCTGGGCAAGGTGCGCGGTGCCGGGCTGTCGGTGTGCTGTGGCGGCATCGTCGGCCTCAACGAGACCCGCGAGCAGCGCGCCGGCTTGATCCTGCAACTGGCCAACCTCGACCCGCAGCCGGAGTCGGTGCCGGTAAACAATCTGGTCAAGGTGACCGGCACGCCGCTGGACGGCGCCGAGTCGCTGGACTGGACCGAGTTCGTGCGCACCATCGCCGTGGCGCGGCTGACGTTGCCGAAGAGCTATATCCGCCTGTCGGCCGGACGCCGCGAGATGCCGGAAGCGATGCAGGCGCTGTGCTTCCTGGCCGGTGCCAACTCCATCTTCTACGGCGACAAGCTGCTGACCACCGGCAACCCGGACGTCGACGCCGACCGCGCGCTGATGGAGAAGCTGGGCCTGCAGCCGCTGTAAGAGCCTGTTCTCGATCGGCTGCGCCTAGGCGATACTGCCGTGGCATCATCGAAAAGCACCTTGCCGCCGGCGGGTGCTTTTTTCATCAATCAAGCTAAGGAAAGGTTGGCCGCATGCGTCCCGATCAACTCGCCGGCGCGCTGTCGCAACTGCAGGCCGGACACTGTCTGCGCCAGCGTGCGGTACTGGACAGCCCGCAGGGGCCGCGCGTCAGCATCGGCGGCCGCGACTATCTGGCCTTCGCCAGCAACGACTACCTGGGCCTCGCCAATCATCCGGCGCTGAAGGCGGCGATGTGCGAGGCGATCGGAAGGTGGGGCGTCGGCGGTGGTTCCTCGGCACTGGTGGCCGGCCACTTCGCCATCCAGGAGCAGGCGGAGCGGGCGCTGGCCGAGTTTGTCGGCTGCGAGGCGGCGCTGCTGTTCGGCTCCGGCTATGCGGCCAACCTTGGTGTGGTCGGCAGCCTGGTCGGTCGCGGCGATGCCATCTTCGCCGACAAGCTCAACCACGCCTCGCTCAACGACGCCTGCCAGCTGTCGCGCGCCGAATTCAAGCGCTTTCGCCACAATGATCTGGCGCATCTGGCGCAGCTGTTGCAAAACACGCCTGCGCAATCGCGGCTGATCGTGGTGGATGCGGTGTACAGCATGGAAGGTGACGAGGCACCGCTGGCGGAACTGCTGCAGCTGGCGGAGCGCTATGATGCATGGCTTTATATCGACGATGCACACGGTTTCGGCATCCTCGGCGACGGCTGCGGCGCGCTGGCCCTGCACGCGCTGCAGCATCCGCGCGTGGTGTACATGGCCACACTGGGCAAGGCGGCCGGGGTGGCCGGCGCCTTCGTCGCCGGTAGCCGCCAGCTGATCGACTGGCTGGTAAACGCGGCGCGTACCTATATTTTTACCACCGCCCATCCACCGGCACAGGCGGCTGCGGTGCTGGCCAGCCTGCAACTGATCAGGCAGGAATCGTGGCGCCGCCGCGTGCTGCAACAACATGTTTCGGCACTGCGCACCGCGCTGGCGGAAACTTCTTTCCGGCTCTGCCCTTCCCGTATGCCAATTCAAGCGATTATCATTGGCGGCAACGAGGCTGCCGTGCAGGTGGCAGGAGCATTACAGGATTTGGGGATTCTGGTTCCCGCCATCAGGCCTCCCACGGTGCCGGCAGGAAGCGCGCGTTTGCGTGTGTCGCTGTCGGCGGCGCATTCCGGACAGGATGTTTCACAACTGGCACAGGCGCTGGTCAGGCTGTTGCGCTGACCCGGCCGCTGTCGTTGCCCTGCCCGGTGTGCCCCATAACAATAAAATCGCGGTTGCGATGCGTGGCCGCGTAGTGGGCTCAACCAAAATCGTATGAATAGCACGGCTGATATTCTGTTTCCGCCCGAAGACGCCGCCGAAGCTGCCCTGGATTTCCTGTTTTGCTGGCAGCAACCCGTCGGGGCAAGCATTTGGGGAAAACCGGGAGAAGTGTGGCGTTGCCTGGCGCAGCGGGGGGATGTGTCCGCCCTGCCGACGCCCAAGGCGGATGCCCCGCTCCCGCTGCTGGATGCTGCGATCTGCTGCCAGGTACTGGGCAGTCATGAGCAGCCGCTCGGCTTTCTGTTCTGGCATGGCGGTACCGTCAACAGGCGTACCGCGCAGCTGGCGCTGCTGCTGACCGGACACCTGACCAGCGCCCGCCTGCGCAACGACCTGAGTGCGGCGCGCGTCACCCACAACATCCTGCTCGACATCAACCGTCTCGCCAGCGAGTCGCAGAACGTCGAACACTTCCTGTCCCGTCTGCACCGCGCCGTGAGCCGGCTGATGCCGGCCGACAACTTCTATATCGCACTGCTGGACGAGGACGGCGGCACGCTGCGCTTTCCCTATTTCGCCGACGTAATGGAGCCGCGGCCGCCGCGGCCGGACGAGGTGTTTCCCTGCGGCGGGCAGGCGCTGTCGCTGACCGCCTGGCTGTGCCGCCAGCACGCCTTCATGCTGCTGTCGGGCGTCGAGATCGACAAGCTGCGCCGGCAGTACGGCGTGGTGATGTCCGGGCTGATGCCGGCGTGGTGGATGGGGGTGCCGCTACTGGATGCCGCCGGCAAGGCGGTTGGCGCGGTGGTGGTGCAGAGCTATGACGTGCAGCAGCGCTTCGATGCTGCGGCACAGAATGCCTTCCTGTTCATTGCCCACCATATCGCCAGCGCGCTGGAGCGGCTGGCGCACCGCGCCGAGCTGGAGCACAAGGTGTGGCTGCGCACCGCCGAGCTGGAAGGCATCAATATCCGTCTGCATGCCGAGGTGGCCGAGCGCAAGCGTACCGAGCAGCTGCAGAGCGTGCTGTTCCGTATCGGCGACATCTCCAATACCAGCCTGTCGATGGAGGCCTTCTTCGTCGGTCTGCACCGGCTGCTGTCCGAATTCATCGACGCCAGCAACTGCATGGTGTGTCTGCACGACAGCGTGCGCAACGAGCTGAGCTTTCCCTATTGTTCCGACCTGTACCTGACCGACCCGCTGCCGCAGCGCCCCGGTCGCGGCCTGCTGGAACAGGTACTGCACAGCGGCCGGCCGCTGCTGCTGGCCGAAGCGGCCGGCCACACGTTGCTGGCCGGTGACGATCACGACATCGCGGCGCCGGTCAGCTGGCTGGGCGTGCCGCTGTACAGCGGCAACGAGCTGCGCGGCGTACTGGCGGTGCAGAGCTACGAGCCGGGCGTGCACTACTCCTACCGCGACCAGGAACTGCTGGAGTTCGTCGCCAACCACATCGGCAGCGCGCTGGCGCGGGTACAGGCACTGGACGACCTGCAGCGCGCCTATGCCGATCTGGAACAGCGCGTGCTGGAGCGCACCAACGAGCTGGATGCCGTCAACGCCCAGCTGCAGCACGACAGCCTGCACGACCCGCTGACCAAGCTGCCCAACCGCAGCTACTTCTCGCGCGTGCTGAAGCGCAACTGGGACCAGTTCCAGCTCGATCCGGCGCAGCGCTTCGCGGTGGTGTTCATTGACCTTGACCGCTTCAAGCTGGTCAACGACACCCTCGGCCACCTCGCCGGCGACCACCTGCTCACCGAGGCCGGGCAGCGCATCCGCAGCTGCCTCGGCTACGCCGACTTTCTCGCCCGCCTTGGCGGCGACGAGTTCGCAGTGCTGCTGTCCGGCATCGATTCGCTGGAAGAGTGCGAGCGGCTGGCGCGGAGCCTGGTTGGCGAGTTCGAGCGCCCGATCATGCTGTCCGGGCGCGAGCTGTTTACCACCGTCAGTGTCGGCCTGGTGCTGGCCGACAAGGAACACTACTCGCGCGCGGAAGACCTGCTGCGCGACGCCGACCACGCGATGTACCGTACCAAGCAGCGCGGCCGCCACGGCTATACCCTGTTCAACCACGAGTTGCGTCGTGACCAGGCCGACCAGCTGGCACTGGAAGCCGAGCTGCGCCACGCGCTGGAAAACCGCCACGAGCTGGTGCCCTACTACCAGGCGATCGTGGACAGCCACAGCGGCAGGCTGGCCGGTTTCGAGACCCTGGTGCGCTGGCACCACCCGCAACGCGGCCTGATCGCACCCGGCGTCTTCCTGCCGATGGCGGAGGAAAGCGGCCTGATCCTGAAGCTGGACCGCTACATGATCGAGCATGCCTGCGCACAGCTGGCGCAGTGGTATGGCAGCGGCCGTATCGACCATGCGGTATGCCTGCACATCAACCTGTCCTCGGCGCACTTCCACGATCCGGGGCTGGTCGGCTGGCTGCAGGAGCTGATGCAGCAGCACGCACTGCCGGTGGGCACCCTGCACCTGGAAATCACCGAAAGCGCGCTGATCGACGTGCCGGACGTGGCGATCGAGGTGATGCGGCAGCTGAAGGAGCGCGGCATCTGCCTGGCACTGGACGACTTCGGCACTGGCTACTCGGCGCTGTCCTACCTGCACCGCTACCACTTCGACGTGCTCAAGATCGACCAGGCCTTCGTGCGCGACATCCACTGCCACGAGGAATCCTCCGCCATCGTGCGCGCCATCCTGGCGCTGGCGGCGGCACTGGGGCTGGAGGTGGTGGCGGAAGGGGTGGAAACCATGCTGCAGGTGCAGACCTTGCGCCAGCTCGGCTGCCCGCGGCTGCAGGGCTACTACTTTGCGCGGCCGGCACCGGCGGCGGAGCTGGACTGGCCGCGGCTGGCCGGCATGCAGCAGGAGCTGGCCCATGCCGGCGACGGCTTGCTGCCGCAGCCGGCATGAGTGCAACGGGCTTTCTTTCCCGGTGCGCTATTGCGAAAATCGGGTTTTGCCCCATTTGCACTAGTCGATGACCCTGTTTATAGAATCCCGCGGCCGTGGCCCGGACCTGGTGCTGCTGCACGGCTGGGGGCTGCACGGCGGCGTGTTCGAGCGCGTTGCGGCCAACCTTGAAGCCGACTTCTGCCTGCACCTGGTCGATCTGCCCGGCCACGGCGCCAGCGCCGCGGCCGCACAGTTTGACGCGGCGGCGATTGCCGACGCGCTCGCCGGCCACTTTCCGTTGCCGGTGCATGTGCTCGGCTGGTCGCTGGGCGGCCTGATCGCGCAGCACTGGGCGGCGCAGCATCCGCAGCAGGTGCGCAGCCTGGCGCTGGTGGCCACCAGCCCGCGCTTCGTGCGCGACGACGCTTGGCCGCATGCGCAGGCGCGCGCAGCGATTGAGGGCGTCGGCGCCAATCTCGACACCGCGTTCGAGCTGACGCTGGAGCGCTTTCTCGCACTGCAGATGATGGGCGCGCCGGCGGCCCGCGACACGCTGAAGGCGCTCAAGGCGCAGCTGTTTGCCCACGGCCGGCCGCAGGGCCTGCTGCCGGCGCTGCACTGCCTGCTGCACGCCGATGCGCGCGCGCTGGCACCGGCCATCGCCTGTCCGGTCGGCCTGTTCTACGGCGCGCGCGACGCGATCACCCCGATCGGGGCCGGGCGCTGGCTGGCTGAGCAGCTGGCCGACGCCACTTTTTACGACTTTCCCCAGGCTTCGCACGCGCCGTTTCTGTCGCATGAAACGGACTTTGTCGAAGCCCTGCGACTACACCTGGAACAGCACGCATGAGCGAAGCGTTTTACACCGACAAAGACCGCGTTCGCGCCTCGTTCGAGCGGGCGGCCACCAGTTACGACTCCGCCGCGGTGCTGCAGCGCGAGGTGTCCGACCGCATGGCCGAGCGCCTCGACTACATCAAGCTGCAACCGGCGGTGATCCTCGACGCCGGCAGCGGCACCGGCTACGGCGCGGCGATGCTGCGCCAGCGTTATCCGCAGGCGCGGGTGCTGGAGCTGGACCTGGCGCATGGCATGCTGTGCGCATCGCGCGAGAAGCAGCGCGACGGCCAGGGCATGCTCGGCCGCCTGTTCCGCCGCCAGGCACCGTGGCAGCTGTGCGCCGATGTCGAGCGCCTGCCGCTGGCCGATAACAGCGTCGACATGATCTGGTCCAATCTGGCGATCCAGTGGGTCAACGTGCCGGACCGCGTGTTCGCCGAATTCCGGCGCGTGCTGAAGCCGGAGGGCATGGTGATGTTCTCGACGCTGGGGCCGGACACGCTGACCGAGCTGCGTGCCGCCTTCGGCGCGGTGGACGGCGCCACCCACGTCAACCAGTTCATCGACATGCACGATCTGGGCGATGCGCTGATGCACTGCGGCTTCTCCGAGCCGGTGATGGACATGGAAAAGATCGTGATGACCTACGACAGCGTGCGCGAGGTGATGCACGATCTGAAGGCGATCGGTGCCCACAATGCAACTGCCGGCCGCAATCGCGGTCTGATGGGCAAGCACACCTGGCAGCGGATCTGCGACGCCTACGAAACGCGGCGTCGCGACGGCCTGCTGCCGGCAAGCTATGAAGTGCTGTACGGCCACGCCTGGAAGGCGCAGCCGAAGAAAAAACCGACTATCCTGGCGGACGGCAGCCAGGTGATCGAGTTCACCCGTTCCCCACCCAAGCAGTGAGAGCCTTGCCCATGTGGTCTGTATCCAGAATTGCAGCCAGTGCTGCAATTTTTTTATTGGCGGCGTGTACCACGCCGACCCCGCCGGTTTCGGTGCCGAAACCGGCACCGAAACCAAAAATCGCGCTGGCGCTGGGCGGCGGCGCAGCCAAGGGCTTCGCCCACGTCGGCGTGATCCGCGTGCTGGAGCAGAACGGCATCGTGCCCGACATCATCACCGGCACCAGCGCCGGCAGCATCGTCGGCGCCATCTATGCCTCCGGCGTCGACGGCGAAGCGCTGCGCTACCGTGCGCTGCGCATCAACGAGAGCGACCTGCGCGACTTCACCTTTTCCACCTCCGGCTTCCTGAAGGGCGAGAAGCTGGCGGCGCTGGTCAACCAGCAGGTGGACGGCAAGAAGATCGAGCAGCTGTCGCGCCGCTTCGGCGCGGTGGTCACCGATCTGGACAGCGGCGCGCGGGTGGTGCTCAAGAGCGGCGACACCGGCACCGCGGTGCGCGCCTCGGCGGCGATACCCAACGTGTTCCAGCCGGTGACCATCAACGGCCGCCGCTATGTCGACGGCGGGCTGACCAGCCCGGTGCCGGTGATTGCCGCCCGCGAGATGGGTGCCGACATCGTGATCGCGGTCGACATCTCGGCCAAACCCAGCGGCAAGAGCGCGCTCGGCTTCCTCAGCCTGCTCGACCAGAGCCTCAACATCATGAGCCAGGCGGCGCTGGCGCAGGAGTTGAAGCAGGCCAACGTCACGCTGCGGCCGCGGGTATTGCACATCGGCTCCGCCGATTTTGACGAGCGCGGCGCGGCGATGCTGGAAGGCGAGAAGGTGGCGCGCGAAGGGCTGCCGGTGATCCGCCAGGCCATCGCGCGCTGGGCGACGGCGCGCAGCGCGGCCAAGTGATGCCATAATGCCGCCACCGGCAATCACTGGAGTTTCCGCATGATCACCCTGTACGGTTCCACGCTGTCGCCCTGGTACAACAAGGTCAAGGTGGCCTTGCTCGAAAAGGGCGTCAACTTCGAGGAACGGCTGCAGCGCCCGTCGCAGGACGAGGCGGTGCTGGCGGCCAGCCCGATGGGCAAGATTCCCTACGTCGACATCAACGGCTTCAGGCTGGCCGAATCCGGCGCCATCGTGGAGTGGCTGGAGGACGCCTACCCGACGCTGTCGTTGCTGCCGCCGTCGACCAACGGTCGCGCCCGCGCCCGCGAACTGGCGCTGCTGATCGAGCACTACCTGATCGCCCCCAGTGCGCCGCTGGTGCGCCATGTGCTGTTCGGTGCCCCGCTGACGGAGCAGGACAAGGCCGAGGTTGCGGCCAAGCTGGCACGCGGTGCCGCCGCACTGGCGCGGCGCATGGTGCCGGAGGGCAACTGGCTGTGCGGCGACGATTTCAGCGTCGCCGACATCGCGCTGGCGGTGGCGCTGCCGCATCTGGGCGATCTCGGCAGCACGCTGCTGGGCCACGACCCGCTGGCCAGCCTGCCCTTGCCGCCGCAGTACCACGAGCGGCTGGCGCAGCGCGCCAGCGTGGCGCGCATGTGGCACGACCGCGAGCAGGCACTGCGCAAGTTCCTGCCGCACTGAGCGACCGCGGCGGTGTCACCCGGCAGCCATCCAGCCTCGCGGCGGATGGCTGTTTTGCCGTCTACGGCAGCCCTTCTTCGAACAGCGGCAGCTGCTGCGCCGCCGGGCTGTCCTCGCGCAGGCGCACGCCGACGCCGAGCAGGCGCACCGGCTTGTTGCCGCGGGCGAAACCGGTGTGCAGCAGCTGGCGGAATACGTCTGCGGCCAACGTTTGGCCGGCCAGCTCGACCGTGGTCTGGCTGAAGTCGGCAAACTTGATCTTGACGTTGAGGCCGCGAAACGGCGGCGAGCCGATGCGCTGCAGGCGCTGCGCCAGTCGTGCCAGCAGTGGTTCCAGTTCGGCCTCGCAGCTGGCGAGATCGGGCAGGTCGCGGGGATAGGTCTCCTCCACGCTCACCGATTTGCGCTCGCGCGAGGGTTCCACCGCGCGGTGGTCGATGCCGCGCGACAGGTCGTACAGGGTTTTGCCGAACTTGCCGAAGCGCTGCAGCATCTCCAGCAGCGGCAGCCGCTGCAGGTCGCCGCAGCTGTGCAGGCCCTGTGCCTTCAGTTTGGCGGCGGTGACGGCGCCGACGCCCCAGATCTTTTCCACCGGCAGGGTCTCGACGAAGGCGGCGACGTCCTGCGGCCGGATAAGCCATTGCCCGTCCGGCTTGTTCCAGTCGCTGGCGATCTTGGCCAGGAACTTGTTGGGGGCGATGCCGGCGGAGGCGGTGATGCCGACCTCGTCGCGGATGGCGGCGCGGATTTCTGCCGCCATCAGGCTGGCGCTGCCGTGGCAGTGCGGCTGGCCGCTGACGTCGAGATAGGCCTCGTCCAGCGACAGCGGCTCGACCAGTTCGCTGTAGCGGTGGTAGATCGCCTGCACCGCGAGGCTGGCCTGTTTGTAGCGGGCAAAGTCCGGCGGCACGATCAACAGCGCCGGGCAGCGGCGCAGCGCCAGCGACGACGGCATCGCCGAGTGCACGCCGTAGCGGCGTGCCTCGTAGTTGCAGGTGGCGATCACGCCGCGCTGCCCCGGCTGGCCGCCGACGGCGAGCGGGATGTCGCGCCACGCCGGGTTGTCGCGCATCTCCACCGCGGCGAAGAAGCAGTCGCAATCGATGTGGATGATCTTGCGCTGGGTGCTCACCTTGCGGCCAACCTTGTGTCAGCCGCCGCGCTCGCTGTGGCCGAGACCCTTGTCCGGTGCGATGCGGTCGCGCAGCAGCTGTTTCAGCTGCTTGATGTCGGGAAAGCCGCCGTCGCAGGCGCGGTCCCACAGCAGCTCGCCGTCGACGCGGATCTGGAACACGCCGCCGCTGCCGGGTTGCAGCGCGACTTCGCCGAGTTCCTTTTCGAAGGTGGTCAGCAGTTCCTGCGCCATCCAGGCGGCACGCAACAGCCAGCGGCAGCCGGTGCAATAGCGGATGGCGACAACGGGCAACAGCGGGGAAGTGTCAGGGGTCATGAAGGTTGGCCGCAAGCAAAAAGGCCATGGTAATGCCGAATACGGAAGGGGGAAACCCGAAGGGACGCTGCACCGCTGCCTTGCTTCGCAAATCTCTGTGTTGTTGTGTCGCGGCTCTTTGAAGAGCTGTGTTTTCTCCTCCATCACCCGGCTAGCTGTGTAAACCTGGCGCTGTGCGTGGAGGCAGCGGTGCAAGCGCAGGGCCAGTGTGCATCAAGCCGCTACCTTGGGGAAGCATGGTGCGTGATTGTCCGACAATGCTGCTTTGCACCATGTTACATCTTTACAACGTTTGCTTACATTTTTTGATAGTGCCGCCTGCGGCTACAGTTCCAGCGCCGGATTATCGATCAGGAAACGCTCCATGTCGCCCGCCGGCAGCGGCCGGCTGATCAGGTAACCCTGCGCGTAATCGCCGCCATGCTCGGCCAGAAAGCGTGCCTGGCGGATATTCTCGATGCCCTCGCCGGTGACCGAGGCGCCGAGGGTGTGCCCCATCGCCACGATCATGCGCACCAGATTGCTGCTGCCGCTGCTGTCCGGCACCTGGTCGAGGAACTGCTTGTCGATCTTCAGCTTCTCGGCGGGGAAGCGGCGCAGGTAGCTGAACGAGGCGTAGCCGGTGCCGAAATCGTCGATGGCGATGCCGATGCCCTGCGCGCGCAGTTTGTGCAGGTTGCTGTCGATGGTCGGCGTGTTGCGCAGTGCCAAGCCCTCGGTCACTTCCAGTTCCAGCGCGTCACCGGGCAGGTGGTGGGTGGCCAGCTGGCTGGCAACCACTGCGGCAAAGCGCGCGTCCTCCAGTTGCACCAGCGACACGTTGACCGAGATCACGAACTGGCTGAGGTAGCGCGCGCGCCACTGCACCGCCTGGCGGATGGCCTCGCCCAGCACCCACTCGCCGATGTCCTTGATCAGCCCGGTTTCCTCGGCCAGCGGGATGAAGTCGCCCGGCGGGATGCGGCCCAGATCGGGATGTTCCCAGCGCACCAGCGCCTCGGCGCCGGCAACGCGGCCGTTCTTCAGCGATACGTAAGGCTGGTAGTGCAGGCTCAGCTCGCCGCGTGCCACCGCCTGGCGCAGATCGTTCTGGATGTGGTGACGGCGGCGCCAGTTGTCGTTCATCTCTGGGCGGAAGCGCACCCAGTTGCCGGCCGGGTCGTTGCGCGAGACCTGCAGCGCCAGTTCGGCGTGCTCCAGCAGGCTGTCGGCATGGATGGTGTCGTGCGGATAGATGCTGAGGCCGGTGCTCAGGCGCAGGAACAGCTGCTGCTCCTGCAGCAGCAGCGGTTGCCGCAGTTGGTCGCACACCTCGTCGGTGCGGCGGCTGATGCCGAGTTCGTCCTCGTCCAGCAGCAGCATGGCAAAGCGGTTGTCGGCGTGGCGCGCCACCATCTCGCCGTTGCGCGCCAGCTTTTCCAGGCGCTCGCCGAGCAGGCGTATCAGCTGGTCGCCGCTGTCGCGACCGTACAGCTCGTTGATGTTGGCGAGGCCTTCCAGCGACAGCATCATGCAGCCGACCGGCCGCTGGCGTGCCTGGCTGTTTTCGCGCTGCTGGATCAGCTCGTCCAGCTGCATCTGCAGCCGCGTGCGGTTGGGCAGGCCGGTGGCGCGGTCATAGTAGAACTGGCGGTACAGCTCGCCCTCGGCCTGCAGCCGGGCTGAGGATTCCATCACCAGTGCGATGATGTCGGCGGCAGAACAGATGAAATTGATGTCTTCCTGCTGCCAGGCGCGGTGGCGGGTGCGGCTCTCGGCACAGATGATGCCGTGCCGCAGACCGCCGACCATGATGCTGGCGTCGAGCAAGGCCCTGATGTCGCGCTCCGCCAGATGGGCGCGCAGCGACAGCAGCCGCTCGTCCTGTAGCGGCTGCACGCTATTGAGGTAGCGCTGTTCGCGCAGCGCGCCGAAGTAGTCGGGGTGCTGCTCCAGCTGCAGCACGTCGCCGCTGAAACGCAGGCTGTCGCCGGTATCGACACCGGCAAGGCAGAGCAGGCTCTGCTGGTCGGCACTGAACTGCCACACGCTGACACGGCTGGCGCCGAGGGTCTGCGCCAGCAGCGGCAGGATCTCGTCGATGTATTCCTGCAGCACCTGCGTTTCGCCATGCCGTGCCGCCACCAGCTGTTGCAGCGCGCGGCCTTGCTGCTCCAGCCGCTGCGAACGGCGCACGTTGGCCTGCTGTTGCAGGTAGCCGGCACGCACGATCAGCGCGGCCAGCAGCAGCATGGCGGCCAGCAGCAGCAGGCTCTGCGGCAGCAGCCGCTGCAGTACCGCGTCGCCGGGGCGTTCATTGTCCCACTCCAGCAGCCCCAGGACCTGACCCTGGCTGTTTTCCAGCGCCAGCGCCGCACTGTGTTGCTGCGTGGCAGAGAAGTTCAATGACAGCCGGTGCAGCGAGTTGTTGGCCGCCATTTCCTGCAGCAGATGCGAGTCCAGCGCACGCGCAAACAGCAGGTAGCGGGCGCGGCCGTCGGGTGAGGCGCCGGACTCCAGCGCGATGCGCTGGATCGCCACCAGATAGATGACGCTTTGCGGCTGGCCGCTCAGGGCATTGCCGCGCTGCAGGCGCAGCAGCAGATTGGGGCCGGTATCGGTCCGCTTGCGATCATAGCGGTCGGCCTGGCGCAGCAGGCTCCGCCACTGCCGTGTTCCCAGTGCCAGCAGCTGCTGTGGCTGCTGGCTGGCCACGCCGCGGTCCAGCGCGTACAGCACGCCGCCGCCGGCGTCGATCAGCAGCGCCAGATCGACATCCAGATTCTGGTACACCGAGCCGGTAAGGTTGGCCGCAAGCCAGGTCTTGTCCATTTGCGGCGCCTGGCTCTGGCGGTACATCTCGTCCCACACCGCGTAATCGTTGAGTGTCTGACTCAGCGTCTTGCGCTGGCGCAGCAATTCCCGCTCCAGGCTCTTGCGGGTGAGGGTGGCGATTTCCTCGTCGACCTTGTCGGCGGCGTTGTTGGCCAGTTGCCACAGTCCGGCCAGACCGACCAGCAGGATGACCACCAGCAACAGGCCGGGGCGCAGCTGGAATCTTGTCAGGAATGGATGCATGTCTTGGCAGTATCGGGTGCCGGCGCGGGCAGGGTGGTAGCCGAGTCATCGCCGTTACATATTTCGGTCAATAAAATGTCATGTTGTTCTGTCACGCTGGCAGCCGCGATTTCACATAGACGCTGTTCAGGGAGTGTAGTCAATGAAAACCATGTCTTTGCGCCTGCCGTTGCTGGTCATCCTGCTGTCGGGGCCGGTGCTGGCCGCCGCCCCGTCCCCGTTTCCGACACTGGACGGCAAGCCGCCGCTGGTGGTGGCGCACCGCGGCGCCTCCGGCTACCTGCCGGATCACACCCTGGAAGGATACGCCAAGGCGATCGCGCTGGGCGCCGATTATATCGAGCCGGACCTGGTCAGCACCAAGGACGGCGTGCTGATCGCGCGCCACGAGCCGAACCTGAAAGACACCACCGACGTCGCCCGCCATCCGGAATTCGCCGCGCGCAAGCGCACACTGAAGGTGGATGGTAATGAAGAAGAAGGCTGGTTTGCCAGCGACTTCACCCTCGCCGAGATCAAGACCCTGCGCGCGGTGCAGCCGCGCGGCGACCGCAGCAAGGCCTTCGACGGCCAGTTCCTGATTCCGACCTTCGATGAAGTGCTGGCGCTGCGTGCGCAGAAGTCGCAGGAGCTGGGCCGCGACATCGGCATCTATCCGGAAACCAAGCACCCGACCTGGCACCGGCAGCTGGGCCTGGCGCTGGAAAAACCGCTGGTGGCGATGCTGGCCAAATACCGGCTGAACCGCAAGAATGCGCCGGTGTTCATCCAGTCGTTCGAGGCGGCCAACCTCAAGGAACTGCGTCAGCTGACTCCGAACAAGCTGGTGTACCTGCTCGACGCCAACGACGTGCGCCCGGACGGCAGCATCGATACTGTCCGTCCCTATGACCATGTGGTCGCCGGCGACGCGCGTACCTACGCCGACATGCTGACCCCGGCCGGACTGAAGGAAATCCGCACCTTCGCCGACGGCATCGGCCCGTGGAAACCGTATCTGATCAGCTGGCAGGCGATGACCGGCAAGGCCGGCAAGGCGGTGGACGTCAACGGCGACAAGGTGATCGACCAGCGCGACATGACACTGCTGGAGCCGAACAGCGTGATCCGCGACGCGCACAAGCTGGGATTGGTGGTGCATCCCTACACCTTCCGTAACGAGGCCAAGCACCTTGCGGCCAACTTCATGGACCGGCCGGCGGAAGAGTACCGCCTGTTCTTCGCCGCCGGTGTCGACGGCGTGTTCACCGACTACGCCGACACCGCGCTGGCTACCCGCCGCCTGATGCAGCAAGGCCAGTAAGCATAGCGCCGGTAATGACAAGGGCCGCCCGACCGGGCGGCCCTTTTGCATTGTGCGCTACCGGCTCAGACGCGGTACCGCGATACTTCGTGCTCCATGTCCTGCGACAGCTCCTGCAGACGGTTGGCCAGTTCGGTGACGTGGCTGGCGGCGGCGGAATTCTCCTCCGCCATCTGCGCCACGGTTTCCACCTGCTGCGAAATGCTGTTGGCGGCGCTGCCCTGCTCGCGGATGGCGCTGCTGATTTCGCCGACCAGATGCCGGTTGCGGCCGGCGACATCGGAAATCGACTGCATGGTGCTGTGTGCCTTGATTGCCTCGCCGACGCCGCTTTCCACATTGAGCACGACGCCCTGCATCCGTTCGGCGGCGGCGCCGGACACGCTCTGGATCGCGTTGATGATCTGCGCGATTTCCTGTGTCGACAGCGAGGTGCGCTCGGCCAGCTTGCGTACCTCGTCGGCGACCACGGCAAAGCCGCGGCCCATCTCGCCGGCACGGGCGGCCTCGATGGCCGCATTCAGTGCCAGCAGGTTGGTCTGGTCGGCGATATCGCGGATCACGCTGATCACGGTGGCGATTTCGCGGGTACGCTCCGCCAATTGCTCCATTTCATCGGAGGCGCTGCCGACGGCCCCGGCGATGCTTTCGATGGATTGCGTAGTGCCGCCGATCACCTGCTCGCCCTGCTGCGCGCGCTCGCCGGTATCCTGCGCCAGGTTGTTGGCCTCGTGGGCCCGCTCGGCAACATGGTTGATGCTGACGGTGACCTGCTCCAGTGCCGCCGCCATGGTGGCGGCGGATTCGCTCTGTGCGGTAGAGCCGGAGGCAACCTGTTTGGCGGAGCCGGCCAGCTCGGTGGCCGATTGCGATACCTCGCGCGTGGCGCTGATGACGGTACGCAGGCTGTCCTGCAGCCTGGCGACCAGCCGGTTGAAGGCGGTCAGCATCTGCGCGATTTCATCCTTGCCCTGTACCTCGCAGCGGGTGCTGAAATCCAGTGTTTTGGCCAGATGGCCGATGCTCTGCTGTGCACGGCTGACGCTACCCACTACCTGGCGGTAGATGCGCCAGCCGACAATACAGAGCAGCAGGATGGCTGCCGCGGCCACTGCGGCGGCAATCAGCCCGGCCTGCCGGTTGATCTCCATGGCCTGCTGCTTGGCGTTGTCGGCCAGTTGCTGGTTGAACTGGATATGCTGTCTGGCAAGGTCGTTGATGCGCAGGGCGGTTTCCCGCACGTCGCGTACCAGCTGCTGTGCTTCTTCCTTGCGGTTGTTGCGCGAGGCGTCCAGGATCGGCGCATAGGCACGGTTCAGCTCGGCGAGGCCTTCCTTCAGCTTGCGGTGATAGTCGCGATCCTGCTCGTTGACGATCATCGGCGCGTATTTGTCCAGCGCGGCGGCGGCTTGCTGGCTGCTCTGGGCAAAGGCCTGTGCGATCTCGCTCATTCTGCCATCGTCGTTGCTGACGATATGCGCCAGCAGCGAGATACGCTGCTCCTTCAGTGCGCTGTCGAGGGTGGCCAGGGTTTGTATGCTCGGTACGGCGTTGTCGCTGATGTTTTCCAGCTCGGCATGGAGGCGGTCGAGTTGCAGCAGGCTGGTGGCGGCGAGGCTCAGCAGGCCGGCGATGGCCAGTGCGATCAGCAGGCCAAGTTGTTGCGATATTTTCATGAACAGTTCCCACGGGTTGGAGTTATTGCTCCAGTGTATGGGGATGTAATATGAAAAACAATTATGCCAATGGCAATGTTGCGCTTTGTTGACAGTGCCGGAGAAAGTCTGCGGCCAACCCTGGCTGAGCAAGGTTGGCCGCAAGGACGGGCGGGGCGGGTGGTGCGTGATGGCGGGCGGCTCAGTGGCCGGCAGGATGGACGGGGGCCATGCCGCTTTCCACCTTCACTTCCACGGTGACCTTGCCGGCCTTTTCAAACTGCAACTGCAGCGGGAAGCGGTCGCCGCTGACCGCCTGTTTCGGTACCTGCAGCAGCATCACGTGCAGGCCACCCGGTGCCAGCGTGACGGTGCCGCCGGCCGGCAGCGCGATGCCGCCGGCAACTTCGCGCATGCGCATCACGCCGTTGTCGTTGATGTGCTGATGCAGTTCGGCGCGTGCCGCTTGCGGCGTGCTGGCCGCCAGTAGCCGGTCGGCGCCGCCGCTGTTGCTGATGGTCATGAACACCGCCGCAGTCGGGCTGCTGGCCGGCATCGCGCGGCTGTAGGGGTGGCCGACATTGAGCGGGCCGACGCTGTAATCGTGGGCGAGGACGGGGAGCGACAACAGGCCGGCAAGGGCGGCAAGGGCAAGTTTTTTCATGATGTCCGGGTAGTGGTTACGGTGGCGCCGAGCGTAGCATGCAGTTGCCGTGGCCGGCTGCGGCAAAATGTCGCAGGGCCTGATTGCGGTGCCGTGATACGGGTGCAAGGTTGGCCGCAACATCGTTCAAGACGCCGCCGCGGGCGATGACCCTATAATGCGGCCAACCTTTTACTGTGGAGCAAGCATGTCGCCACGACTTCCCCCGCTGCTGGCCGGTGCCCGCGATTCGCTGCCGATGCTGGTCGGCGCCGCACCGTTCGGCGTCATCTTCGGCACGCTGGCGATCGCCACCGGCATTCCGGCGTGGGCGACGCTGGCGCTGTCGGCGCTGGTGTTTGCCGGCTCGTCGCAGTTCGTCGCCGTCAGCCTGATCGGCAGCGGCGCGGCGCTGCCGGTGATCTGGCTGACCACCTTTGTCGTCAACCTGCGCCACGCGCTGTACAGCGCCACGCTGCTGCCCTATGCCCGCCACCTGCCGGCGCGCTGGCGCTGGTCGCTGGCGTTCTGGCTCACCGACGAGACCTTCGCCGTGGTCGAGCACCAGCTGCGGCAGCAGGACAACGAGTTCGACGGTGCCTGGTACTGGCTGGGCTCGTCACTGGCGATGTACGGCAACTGGCAGCTGTGGACCATCATCGGCGTGCTGCTGGGGCAGAGCGTGCCGGGCCTCGCCGATCTGGGGCTGGATTTCGCGATGGTGGCCACCTTTGCCGCCATCGTCGCGCCGCAGCTGAAAAAGCGGCCGGTGCTGGTGGCGGCGCTGCAGGCCGGGGTGGTGGCGCTGCTGGCGCGTGAGCTGCCGTTCAAGCTGGGGCTGATGCTGGCGGCGCTGGCCGGGGTGGCCGGCGGCGTGCTGGCCGAGCGGCTGGCGACGAGCAGCAAGTCTGAGATGAAGGAGACGACATGAGCCTGCAACTGCTGCTGACCATTGCCGGCATGGTCGTGGTCACCTACGGCATCCGGCTGAGTTTTCTGGTGTTCGGCCACAAGCTGAGCTTTCCGGCCTGGCTGTCGCGTGCGCTGCATTATGTGCCGGCGGCGGTGCTGACTGCGCTGATCGTGCCGATGGCGCTGGCGCCGCAGGGCGCCATTGACCTGTCTCCGGGCAATGCCTACCTGCCCGGCACGCTTGCCGCGGCGGCGGTGGCGTTCTTCAGCCGCCATACGCTGGCGGCAATCATCAGTGGCTTCGTGGTGTATGGCTTGTGGCGCTGGCTGTCTTGATGCGGCCGGCCTGGGCGGGGGCCTGCCCGTCTGCATCCTGCTGCAGTGCCTGTGCTGCCGTCACCATCAGCGGCCACAGCCGCTCGGCATCGGCGTTGTCGAAATCGGCATGCTTGCGCTTGATCACGCCGTGGTCGGACAGCTCGATACTGTGGTCGGCCTGCAGCCCGGCCTGGCGCAGACAGCCTTGCACGCAGCGTAGCGGACAGCCATCCAGCGCCAGGATGCGGCGGCCGCTGCGTGCCTGCCGCAGCAGTGTCGGCACCTGGCCGCCGACGCCGGCGATGCAGGACATCTCGGCATGGCCGGCGCGGGTGAGACGCAGGGCAAAGTGGTTGGCCAGCTGTGCGGCACTGGAACAGCCGGAACAGGCGTAGACCAAGGGCAACGAGGGATCGGGTTTCATGGCGGCCAGCGTAGCATGCCGCGCCCGGGTGTGCCATCGGTCATGTGGCTTAGAACAACTTGCGGCCAAACTAGCGGCGTTGCAGCTTGCCGATGCCCATCAGCATGCCAAGGCCGATGGCCAGCGATACGGTGGCGGTACCGCCGTAGGAGAAGAACGGCAGCGGTACGCCGACCACCGGC
This sequence comes from Vogesella fluminis, assembly GCF_014652335.1. Classification (GTDB taxonomy): domain Bacteria; phylum Pseudomonadota; class Gammaproteobacteria; order Burkholderiales; family Chromobacteriaceae; genus Vogesella; species Vogesella fluminis. The sequence goes on from NZ_BMYP01000014.1 coordinate 45,638, forward strand.
AGGATGCCGGCAACCATGCCCATGTTGACGAATACGTAGACGAAGAACGACAGCGTGATGGCGCCGGCCAGCAGCCTGCCGTACAGCGTCGGCGCGCGCGCGGTGATCAGCAGGCAGCGGCTGATGATGCCGAGGTACAGCGCCAGCAGCAGCAGGTTGCCGGCGAGGCCGAACTCCTCGGAATACACCGCGAAGATGAAGTCGGTGGTGCGCTCCGGGATGTAGTCGAGATGGGTCTGGCTGCCGGCCAGCCAGCCCTTGCCCCATACCCCGCCGGAGCCGATGGCGATCATTGACTGGATGATGTGATAGCCGGCGCCGAGCGGGTCTTCCATCGGGTCGATCAGGGTCAGCACCCGCTTGCGCTGGTAATCATGCATCAGGTTCCATACTACCGGCAGGCTGGCGAGGAAGGTGATGCCGCCGCCGATGATGACTTTCCACGACAGCCCGGCGAAGTACAGGGCAAAGAAGCCGGCGCCCATCACCAGTGTGGCGGTACCGAGGTCGGGCTGTTTCAGGATCAGCAGGCCGGGAATCACGATCAGCACCGCGGCCACCACGTAGTGGCGCCAGTTCAGCGTGGTTTCGTATTTCTGGAAGTACCACGCCAGCATCATCGGCAGTGCGATCTTCATGATTTCGGATGGCTGGATGCGGGCGATGCCGATATTCAGCCAGCGGGTGGAGCCGTTGACGGTGATGCCGAACAGCTCGACGCCGACCAGCAGCAGTATGCCGGTCGCATACAGCGGCAGCGCCATGTGCATCACCGTCTGCGGGCTCAGCCGTGCCAGCAGCCACATGATGATGAGCGACAGCACGGTATAGACCAGCTTGTTGTCGATCTTGGCCCAGCTCTGGTTGGAGGCGGAAAACAGTGCCACCATGCTCAGCACGAACACGCCGGCGAGCAGCGCCAGCAGCCAGCCGTCGAGCGGGTCCATGATGGTGCGGCTGAGGCGCTTAATGAGCGACACTTGCATCTTGCTTTCCTGTTACCGAGGGCGGGAAGGTTTCCAGCTGGCTGCGGATGTCGTCCGGCAGCTTGCCGGTCAGGTAGTAGTCGAACAGCGCGCGCGTGATCGGCGCCGCGGCAGCGGCGCCGAAGCCGGCGTTTTCCACGATTACCGCCACCGCGATCTTCGGCTGTTCCACCGGGGCGAAGGCGATGAACCATGAGTGGTCGCGGTGCTGCTCGGCCAGTGCGCCGGCATTGTACTTGGCGCCCTGCTTGATCTGTACCACCTGCGCGGTGCCGGTCTTGCCGGCCATCGAGTACTGCAGGCCCTGGCCGAGGCGGGCGCCGGTGCCGCCCGGCTGCATCACTGCCTGCATGCCTTGCTTGATGTAGTCGTAGTGCTGCTGCCTGAACGGCAGCTGCTTGTACGGTGCGGCCTCGATCAGGCGTGTCCTGCCGTTGCGCGCGTCGGTGATGCTCTGTACCAGGTGCGGGTGGAAGGCACGGCCGTTGTTGGCCAGGACTGCGGTGGCATTGGCCATCTGCAGCGGGGTATAGGCGTTGAAACCCTGGCCGATGCCGATGCTGACCACGTCGGCCGGCAGCCAGCGGCGGTGTTCGTTGCGGTAGCGCGGGCCGGCAAAGCGCCGCGCTTTCCACTCCTTTGACGGCAGCACGCCGACCGCCTCGCCATCGAGGTCGATGCCGGTACGGCTGCCGAGACCGAACTGCGCCAGCAGCGGGTGGATGCGGTCGATGCCCATGTCCCATGCCAGCTTGTAGAAGAAGGTGTCGCTGGATACCGCGATGGCGCGGGCCAGGTTGGCGGAGCCGTTGCCGCGCGGGTTGGAGTCGCGGAACTGGTGGCTGGAGCCGGGCAGGGTGAAGTAGCCCGGTGCCGGACGGACTTCGTTCGGGCCGATGGCGCCGGCGTGCAGTGCCGCCATGCCCATGAAGGGCTTGAAGGTGGAACCGGGCGGATACATGCCGCGGATGGCGCGGTTGATCAGCGGCCGCTGCCAGTCTTCGTTCAGGCTTTGCCAGCTCTGGCTGTCGATACCGTCGATGAACAGGTTGGGGTCGAAGCTGGGCTTGGACAGCAGCGCCAGTACGCCGCCGTTCTGCGGGTCGATGGCGACCAGTGCGCCGCGACGGGCGCCGAACAGCTTGTCGGCGACATCCTGCAGGTGGATGTCCAGCGCCAGCTGCAGCGTGTTGCCGTGCACCGGCGCGGTGCGCCGTAGCGAACGCACCGCGCGGCCGGCGGAGTCGGTCTCGATCTCCTCGAAGCCGTTCTGGCCGTGCAGCTCGCCCTCGTACACCGCTTCCAGCCCCAGCTTGCCGATGTGGGTGGCGCCGCGGTAGTTGGCCGCATTCTCGTCTTCGGCCATGCGTTCCTTGTCGCGCGGGCCGATGCGGCCGATGTAGCCGAGCACGTGGCTGGTCAGCTCCTTGTACGGGTAGTCGCGGTACAGCCGCGCCTTGACCTCGACGCCGGGGAAGCGCCACAGGTTGGCCGCAACCCTGGCCGCCTCGATGTCATCCATTTTCAGGCGCAGCGGCACCGGCTCGAAGTCCTTCGATTCGGACTGGAATTTCTGGAAGCGTTTCAGGTCGCGCGGTGTGATGGTGACAATCCGGCCCAGTGCCCTGATGGTGGCATCCAGGTTGTCGATCTTGTCCGGGGTCAGCTCCAGGGTATAGGAGGCGTAATTGCGTGCCAGCTCGATGCCGTTGCGATCGACGATCAGGCCGCGGTTGGGTTGTACCGGCACCAGCGAAATGCTGTTGTTTTGGGCGAGGGTGGTGAAGTGCTCGTACTGGAATACCTGCAGCCAGACGAAACGCGCCACCAGCAGCAACAGCATCAGCACCATGAACAGATAGGCGACCAGCAGCCGCCAGTACAGCTGACGCTCTTCGGTTTGCGGGTCTTTCAGGCGTGCGGCTTGTTTCATGGCGCCTAATGCCGTTCACTGCGGTAGGGCAGCAGCATCAGCTTGGTCAAGAGCGGCCACAGCAGCGCGCCGATCAGTGCCGGCAGGAAATAGCCGAGGCCGGGCAGTGCGGCGCCGACGCTCCAGCGTGCAATCGCCATCAGCAGCTGGATCAGCAGCATCAGTACCAGGATCACCAGTGTCTGCTGGCCGAGGTTGAACATCACCAGCTGTTGCTGGCGCAGCAGGATCAGGTAGGCGCCGACGGAATAGGCCAGCGCATGCTGGCCGAACATGCCGGTGGATACCACGTCGGCTAGGAGGCCGATGCCGAAGGCCATGCCGATGCCGATGCGGCGCGGCTGGTTCATGCTCCAGTACAGGATCAGGAGCGCGACAAAATCGGGCAGCCAGCGATTGGAGCCTTGCGGCAGGGGCAGCAGCTCCAGCACCAGTGCGACGGCAAAGGTCAGCGTGATGAAGTGGCGCTTGACCGGTTTGAGCAGTTCTTGCGGGCGGTCGTAGTTCATGATGGTCGGGCCTGCTGGCGACAATGGCGCAGCCAGGCATGGCCGCCGGAGTGGAGGGTGTCACGCATCATGGTGATTTCTTGTCGGCCTTGGCGGTGTCGGCAGGGGCTTCCGCCACCGGTGGTGCCACCGGCAGGTGCCGGTTGGGCATGATCACCACGAAGCGGCTGGACTGCACGCCGGCGATCACCTCACTGCGCACGCGGGCAAAGGCGGCACCGCCAAGACGGTCGATCTGCTTCACCCGTGCCACCGGAATGCCCTGCAGATAGACGCCGTCTATGCCGGAGGTGACCAGCAGGTCGTTCTCGCGGATGTCGGTGCTGATCGGCAGGTAGCGCACTTCCACTCCGCCGCCGAAGCCGTACAGCAGGGCGCGATGGCCGGTGCGCTGGATCATTACCGGCACGATGTAGTGGCGGTTGATCACCTGGGTGACTTCTGCGCTTAGCGGCTGCACGCGCGTCACCTGGCCGATGAGGCCGTTTTCGTCGATGACGGCCTGGCCGCTGGCGACACCGCTGCTGCTGCCCTTGTCGATGATCAGGCGATAGGCAAACGGATCGCGCCCGGTGTACAGCACTTCGGCCACCACGCCGGCATGCGACGGCTGCGCCGCCAGTGCATTGAGCTGGCGCAGCTGCTGCAATTCCTTTTCCAGCGACGACATGCGCATCAGGTGCGAGGACTGGATCAGGTCGCGTTCGCGCAGCGCGTCGTTCTCGCGCTTCAGTGCCGCCTGTGCGGTAAAGAAGTCGCCGACCTGCATGGTGAGGTTGAGCGGCACGTTGGCCGCACGCTGCAGCGGGTACAGCACCACGGAAATGGCATCGCGCGCCTTTTCCATCAGGCCGTACTGGCTGTCGCCGACCAGCAGCGCCAGCGAGGCGAGCACGCACAGGAACAGGCGACCGCCGGGGGGCAGTCCCTGGTTGGCAAAGCTGGGGGTGTTGGCAAAATTCATGCAGCACAATGTCACCCCTTGCGGGGTGACGTCTGGTCAGGAAATCAGGGAACGCTGGTGAAAATGGTGCCGACCTTGTCCATCTTTTCCAGCGATTTGCCGGAGCCGCGCACCACGCAGGTCAGCGGTTCTTCGGCGATGAATACCGGCAGACCGGTTTCCTCGGCCAGCAGACGGTCGATGTCCTTCAGCAGCGCACCGCCGCCGGTCAGCACCATGCCCTTGTCGGCGATGTCGGCGCCCAGTTCCGGCGGGGTCTGTTCCAGCGCGATCTTCACCGCGGACACGATCTGGTTCAAAGGCTCGGTCAGCGCTTCCAGGATCTCGTTGCTGGACACGGTAAATGCACGCGGGATGCCCTCGGCCAGGTTGCGGCCCTTGACTTCCATTTCCTTCACTTCGGCGCCGGGGAAGGCGGAGCCGATGGTTTTCTTGATTTCCTCGGCAGTGGCTTCGCCGATCAGCATGCCGTAGTTGCGGCGGATGTAATTGATGATGGCTTCATCAAACTTGTCGCCGCCGACGCGTACCGAATTGGAGTACACCACGCCGCCCAGGCTGATCACGCCGACCTCGGTGGTGCCGCCGCCGATATCCACCACCATCGAGCCGGTCGGCTCTTCCACCGGCAGGCCGGCACCGATGGCGGCGGCCATGGTTTCCTCGATCAGCTCGACGCGGCGGGCGCCGGCGGCCAGCGCCGAATCCTTGATTGCACGGCGCTCGACCTGGGTCGAGCCGCACGGTACGCAGATCACGATGCGCGGACTGGCGGTAAAGAAGCGGTTGGGGGTGACTTTTTTGATGAACTGTTTCAGCATCTGCTCGGTGACGGTGAAATCGGCAATCACGCCGTCCTTCATCGGGCGGATGGCCTGGATGCTGCCCGGCGTGCGACCCAGCATCTTCTTGGCTTCGAGGCCGACGGCAAGGATGGATTTCTTGTTGCTGGGAGCATCATTGTGAATGGCAACCACGGACGGTTCGTCCAGCACGATGCCCTTGTTGTGCATGTAGATCAGGGTGTTGGCCGTACCGAGGTCGATAGCCAAGTCGTTGGAAAAGTATCCGGTGAGCGAGCGGAGCATGGGGGTCGGTCCTGAAATGTTTTTGAACGTTGCCTTATCGAAAACGGCGGCACGCGTAATTAAATCGTGTTTGGGACCGGGCCGACAGGTAAAGATTCACTGCCGGTTGCGGCCCCGGTTGCCAAGCAGGCCTGGCCCCTTGGTTCTTGGGCCAGGGCCTGTTAACACTTGTTTTGTCGCAGCGCAGGCTGGAGAAGCCTTCAAATGCAAGGCGGAGGGTGCCGCGCCTGGTTATTCCAAGTGCAAACCCGACAACGCCGCAGTTGATGGCTGATCCAGCCTGCCCTTCGGGGCCGGTTTTGCCCGGCGCATCGCTTTGTCAAACGGCCCTGGCAGGGAATGACCCTGCGGCGGGCCGTTTTTCGCGCGCTGCATCCGGGCAAAACCGGCCGCTGCGATAAAAGCAAGTGTTAACAGGCCCTAAGTAACCAATTATGATACCCTACAAAGCTTGAAATATTAAGGATTTTGACGAGGACGCCATGTCGTTGAGCCATCAGGATGTTGCACGCATTGCGCGCCTGTCCCGCATCGCGGTGACGGACGCCGAAATCGACGCGGTAAGCCGCCAGTTGAACGGTATTCTCGGCCTGATCGAACAGATGCAGGCGGTCGATACCGACGGTATCGAGCCGATGGCGCACCCGCAGGATGTCAGCCTGCGCCTGCGCGAGGACGTTGTCACCGAGCCGAGCCGGCGCGAGGCGTGCCAGGCGGTGGCGCCGCAGGTGGAAAACGGCCTGTTCCTGGTGCCGAAAGTCATCGAATAAGCCGCTGCGGCCAACCTTTGCCGTATCTGCCCTGCCGCCGAGGCAGGCCCTCTCTACGGAAGCTCTCTACACGATGATTCACGCTACGCTAAAACAATTGTCGCAACAGCTGGCCGACAAGCAGGTTTCTGCCGTCGAGCTGGCCACCGGATACCTGCAGCGTATCGACGCGCTCAACCCGCAGCTCAATGCCTTCATTACCGTTGACCGTGACAAGACCCTGCTTGAAGCCGCCGCCGCCGATGCGCGCCGTGCCGCAGGCCTGGCCGGTGTGCTGACCGGCGTGCCGATCGCGCACAAGGATATCTTCTGCCAGCAGGGCTGGAAGACCAGCTGCGGCTCGAAGATGCTGGACAACTTCGTGTCGCCCTACGACGCGCACGTGATCGAGCAGTGCCAGGCCGCCGGGCTGGTAACGCTGGGCCGCACCAATATGGACGAGTTCGCGATGGGCTCATCCAACGAGAACAGCTACTACGGCGCGGTGCGCAATCCGTGGGATCTCGCCGCCATCCCTGGCGGTTCCTCCGGCGGTTCCGCCGCTGCCGTCGCCGCGCGGCTGGCACCGGCGGCGACCGCCACCGATACTGGCGGCTCCATCCGCCAGCCGGCCAGCCACTGCGGCGTGACCGGCATCAAGCCGACCTACGGCGTGGTGTCGCGCTTCGGCATGGTCGCCTACGCCAGCTCGCTGGACCAGGGTGGGGTGATGGCGCAGACCGCCGAGGACTGCGCGCTGATGCTGAGCGTGATCGCCGGCTTCGACGAGCGCGACTCCACCAGCCTGGAGCGCGCCCGCGAGGACTACAGTCGTGATCTGGCGCAGCCGCTGGCCGGCCTGCGCGTCGGCCTGCCGCGCGAGTACTTCGCCGACGGCCTCGCCGCCGACGTTGGCCGCATCATCGACAACGCGGTGAGCGAGCTGAAGAAGCTGGGTGCCGAGGTGGTGGAGGTCAGCCTGCCCAACACCCGGCTGTCGATTCCGGCCTACTACGTGATCGCGCCGGCGGAAGCCTCCGCCAACCTGTCGCGCTTCGACGGCGTGCGCTATGGCCACCGCGCCAGCGAGTACAAGGACCTGGTCGACATGTACGAGAAGTCGCGCGCCGAAGGCTTCGGCAGCGAGGTGAAGCGTCGCATCATGGTCGGCACCTACGTGCTCTCCCACGGCTACTACGACGCCTACTACATCAAGGCGCAGAAGATTCGCCGCCTGATCGCCGACGATTTCAAGGCCGCCTTTGCCGGTTGCGACGTGATCCTGGGCCCGGTGGCGCCGACCGCCGCCTTCAATCTGGGCGAGAAGTCCGGCGACCCGGTGCAGATGTACCTGTCCGACATCTACACGCTGTCGGTGAACCTCGCCGGCCTGCCGGCGATGAGCGTGCCGGCCGGCTTCAGCGACAACGGCCGTCCGGTCGGGCTGCAGATCATCGGCAACTACTTTGCCGAAGCCAAGATGCTGAACGTGGCGCACCAGTTCCAGCAGGTCACCGACTGGCACGGCAAGGCCCCAGCCCTGTAATTACGCGATCAACAAAGGTTGGCCGCAGCCTGCGGCCAACCTTTAAAACAAGAAGGATTTTCCAAACATGAAATGGGAAGTCGTTATCGGTCTTGAGGTGCACGTGCAGCTCAACACCGTTTCCAAGATTTTCTCCGGCGCCAGCACCGCCTTCGGCGCCGAACCGAACACCCAGGCCTCGCTGGTGGAACTGGCGCTGCCTGGCGTGCTGCCGGTGCTGAACAAGGCGGTGGTGGAGAAGGCGATCCGCCTCGGCCTGGCGCTGGATGCCACCATCAACCAGAAGAACGTGTTTGCCCGCAAAAACTACTTCTACCCCGACCTGCCCAAGGGCTACCAGATCAGCCAGATGGAGCTGCCGATCGTCGAACACGGCAAGCTGAACATCCTGGTCGGCGACGAGGAGAAATCCATCCGCGTCACCCGCGCGCACATGGAAGAAGATGCCGGCAAGTCGCTGCATGAAGACTTCCACGGCATGACCGGCATCGACCTCAATCGCGCCGGCACGCCGCTGCTGGAGGTGGTGTCCGAACCGGACATGCGTTCGGCGGAAGAGGCGGTCGCCTACGCCAAGGCATTGCACACGCTGGTGACCTGGCTGGGCATCTGCGACGGCAACATGCAGGAAGGCAGCTTCCGCGTCGACGCCAACGTGTCGGTGCGCCCGTTCGGCCAGGCCGAATTCGGCACCCGCCGCGAGGTGAAGAACCTGAACTCGTTCCGCTTCCTGGAGCAGGCGATCAAGTACGAGACGCAGTGGCAGATCGAAACCATCGAAGACGGCGGGAAGGTGCAGCAGGCGACGGTGCTGTTCGATCCGGATTCCGGTGAAACGCGCATGATGCGCAGCAAGGAAGACGCGCACGACTATCGTTACTTCCCGGACCCGGACCTGCTGCCGGTGCGCATCAGCAACGAGCAGATCGCGCGCGTTCGCAGCGAGATGCCGGAGTTGCCGGCGCAGATGAAGGCGCGTTTTGTCGACGCTTTCGGTGTCACCCCGTACGACGCGGCGGTGCTGACCGGCAGCCGCGCGCTGGCCACCTATTTCGAGTCGGTGGCGACGGCCTCCGGCCAGGGCAAGCTGGCCGCCAACTGGCTGGGCGGCGACGTCGCCGCGCGCCTCAACCGCGAGGGCAAGGACATCGCCGAGCTGCCGATCAATGCCGAACGCTTGTCCGGTCTCTTGGTACGCATTGCCGACGGTACCTTGTCCAACAAGCTGGCCAAGCAGGTATTTGATGCGATGTGGGACAGCGAGCTGTCTGCAGACGTCATCATCGAGCGCGATGGCCTGAAGCAGGTGTCCGATGTCGGCGCCATCGAGAAGATGGTGGAAGAGGTGCTGGCCGCCAACCCGAAAGCGGTGGAAGAATTCCGCGCCGGCAAGGAAAAGGCGCTCAACGCGCTGGCCGGACAGGTGATGAAGGCGTCCAAAGGCAAGGCAAACCCGGCGCAGGTGCAGGAAATCCTGAAGCAGAAGCTGGCGTAAGCCCGTAAAAACAGCGGGCGCCCCGTATTTGGNTTGACACTCTGCCTGCAGAGGATGCTGTAAGCCGCTGATTTCTCTTGTTTTCCCTTTGCTTTGACCTGCTCTAAGTCTTTGTCGCGAAAGGCGAAATGCCACAAATCAATATTGACCGGCTGATGTCGTTTCCCTATAGTGGCGAAAAGTGGGGCAATGTGGGTAATTGTGGAGTGTCAGCGCATTAATTTCAGGTGATGTGACAACAAAATGATCGGCGGCGTAAGCATTGTCTCTCTCGATAGCAAGGGGCGTCTGGCCATTCCGGCCAAGCACCGGGAGACACTGTTGTCCGCGTTCGGCCATCGCCTGGTGATCACGCTGGAATCGTCCGAGCACCTGCTGTTGTACCCCGAAGCCAACTGGAAACCGGTGGAAGAGCGCTTGCTGAAGCTGCCGGCCGCCAATCCGGCCCTGAAGCGCTACCAGCGCCTGATGCTCGGCCACGCCGACCTGCTGGAGATGGACGCCGCCGGCCGCATCCTGCTGCCGGCGCGGCTGCGCGAGCTGGTCAAGCTGGACAAGGAAGTGGCGCTGGTGGGGATGGGTAACCGATTTGAATTGTGGGATGCCGCCCAGTGGGACGAGCAGACCAATGCTGCGCTGGCGCTTGATCCGGCCGAACTGGCGCAGCACCTTGGAGATTTCACACTTTGACCGACGCAGTTTTTGTTCACCGCACGGTGCTGCTCGACGAAGCCGTAGAGGCGCTCGCCATCCGCAAGGATGGCGTTTACGTTGATTGCACCTTCGGGCGCGGCGGCCACAGTCGCTTGATTTTGTCGCAGCTGGGCCCGACGGGCCGGCTGATCGCCTTCGATAAGGACCCGGAGGCGATTGCGGTCGCCACCGCACTGGCGGCCAGTGATGGCCGTTTTACCATCGTGCACAACGGCTTTGCCGCCTTTGCCGCCGAGCTGGACGCGCTGGGCGTGGCCCAGGTCGACGGTGTGTTGATGGATCTGGGGATTTCGTCCCCGCAAATTGACGACGGACGCCGCGGTTTCAGCTTCCGTTTTGACGCGCCGCTGGACATGCGCATGGATACCACCCGCGGCCAGACGGCCGCGCAGTGGCTGGCCACGGCTGACGAGGCGGATATTGCAGAGGTTATCAAGACTTATGGTGAAGAGCGGTTTGCTCGCAAGATCGCAGCAGCCATTGTTGCGCACAGGGCTGAACGTCCCCTCGAAACGACGCGTGAGCTCGCTGTGCTCGTTGGGAAAAACGTCCGTACTCGCGAACAGGGTCAGGACCCCGCGACGCGAACCTTCCAGGCGATCCGGATCTACATCAACCGCGAGCTGGACGAGCTGAAGGAAATCCTGCCGCAAACGGTGGCAAGGTTGGCCGCAGGCGGCCGCCTGGCGGTGATCAGTTTTCACTCGCTGGAAGACCGCATCGTGAAGAATTTCATCCGCGATGCCAGCACCACCGACAAGCTGCCCTCGTGGGTACCGGTGCGTGCCTGCGACATTCCCGAGGCGGCGATCAGGCCGGTGGGCAAGGCAGTCCGCTGCGGCGAGGCGGAAGTGGCCGCCAATCCGCGCTCGCGCAGCGCAATCATGCGCGTGGCCGAGCGCATCGGCGGGCAGTGGCAGGGCGCAAAGTGAGCCTTAACAAGCTGAATGCAGTACTGCTGCTGCTGCTGGTCCTGTGTGCGATATCGGTGGTGAGTTCCACCCATGTGGCGCGCAAGCTGTATTACGAGCTGGAAAAAGAACAGAAGCTGGCGCGCCAGCTGGATGTGGAGTACGGGCAGTTGACGCTGGAACAGAGCACCTGGGGCGCGCATGCGTTGATCGAAAAGACTGCCGCCGCGCGCCTGCAGATGCTGACGCCGAGCCAGCGCCAAGTGCATGTGATCACGCCTGAGGGCGTGCGATGAGACGGGTGTACACGCCGCGCTACCAGCAGAACCTGAAGCCGGCGATGCGACTGGCGCCAGGGCGGGTCTCCGTGGTGCTTTCCTTGCTGGGGCTGCTGCTGCTGGCCTTGCTGGCACGGGCGATCTACCTGCAGGTGGTGCAGCAGGATTTCCTGCAGAACCAGGGCGATGCGCGCTTCCGCCGCACGCTGTTGCTGGAGGCCAATCGCGGCGAGATTGCCGACCGCAACGGCGAGCCGCTGGCGATCAGCACCCCGGTGCAGTCGATCTGGGCCAGCCCGGTAGACATGGATCTGCGCACGGTGCCGGCCGCCAAGCTACAGCAGCTGGCGCGGCTGCTGGAAATGCCGCTGGATGAAGTGAAGCGCAAGCTGTCGGACAACAAGCGCGAGTTCGTCTACCTTAAGCGCCAGATCAGTCCGGCGCTGGCGCAGCAGGTGATGGCGCTGGAGATCCCGGGGGTGGCGAAGCAGCAGGAATTCCGCCGCTACTATCCGGCCGGCGAGATGCTGGCGCACGTGGTCGGCTTTACCGGCGTGGACGGCAAGGGACAGGAAGGTTTCGAGCTGACGCGCGAGAAGATGCTCGCCGGCCGGCACGGCAGCCGCACGGTGCTGAAGGACCGCCGCGGCCACATCGTGGAAGACCTGGCGGTGATCGAGCCGCCGCGTGACGGCCAGACGCTGCAGCTGTCGATCGACAAGCGCATCCAGTACCTCGCCTACCGCGAGCTGAAGGCGGCGATGGATGTGAACAAGGCGAAAGCCGGCGGCGTGGTGGTACTGGATGCCCGTACCGGCGAGGTGCTGGCACTGGCCAACACCCCGTCGTACAACCCAAACAACCGTGCGGTGCTGGAGCCGGAAATGCGGCGCAACCGCGCGGTGGTGGACATGTTCGAGCCCGGCTCGACCATGAAGCCGTTTCCGATCGCGATGGCGCTGGATGCCGGCAAGGTGACGCCGGACACGGTGTTCGACACCCAGACCTACCGCATCGGTCCGGCCACGGTGCGCGATACGCACCCGAAGCCGGTGATGACGGTGACGCAGATCATCCAGAAATCGTCGAACGTGGGTTCGTCGAAGATGGCGGCGATGTTCTCGCCGGAGGAAATGTGGACGTTTTACCGGCAGGCCGGCTTCGGGCAAAGCCCGCAGACCGGTTTTCCGGGGGAAAGCGCCGGTCGCCTGCGCGACTGGCAGAACTGGCGCCCGATTGAGCAGGCCACCATGTCGTTCGGTTATGGCGTGTCGGTCAGCCTGTTGCAGCTGGCGCGTGCATATACGGTGTTCACCAATGGCGGTGCGCTGTTGCCGGTGTCGTTTACCCGCCTGAGCGTGCCCTTGCCGGGCAAGGGCCTGATCAAGCCGGGCACGGCTAAAAAGATGCGCGACATGATGGTGACCGTGACCGAAGAGGGCGGTACCGCGGTGCGCGCGCAGGTGCTGGGCTATCACGTTGGCGGCAAGTCCGGTACCGCGCGCAAGCTGGTCGGTGGCGCCTATGCGGCCAACAAGCATATCGGCCTGTTTGTCGGTTTTGCGCCGGCGACCACGCCACGGCTGATCGTGGCGATGATGATTGATGAACCGGGTGCCGGTGCCTACTACGGTGGCGCGGTGGCCGGGCCGGCGTTTTCCAACATCATGGCCGGCAGTTTGCGAATCCTGGGGGTCGAGCCGGATGCTCCCTCCAACAATACATTGATTCCGGAACACCAGATTTCGGAAGTGCGGGAAGAAACATGAAAACAAGCTTGATCGACTTGCCTGACTGGGACCCTGCCGTGTTGCAGGGTTTGGGCGTCGCCATCTCCCGCGTCGAGGCGGACAGCCGCCGCGTATTCCCCGGCGACGTGTTCCTTGCCTGCCGTGGCGAGTACAGCGACGGCCGTGACTTCATCGCCGCCGCGCTGGAAAAGGGCGCCGCCGCGGTGCTGTGGGACGATGCCGACGGCTTCCAGTGGAATCCGGCGTGGCAGGTGCCCAACCTGGCGGTGCCGCAGTTGCGCGAGCGTGCCGGTATCGTCGCCGCCCACGTCTATGGCTACCCCAGTCGCGACATGGCGGTGATCGGCATCACCGGTACCAACGGCAAGACTTCGATTTCGCATTGGCTGGCGCAGGCCTATGCGCTGCTGGGCGAGAAGGCGGCGCTGATCGGCACCGTCGGCAACGGTTTTTACGGCGAGCTGACGCAGGCCACCCATACCACCCCCGATCCGGTCACCGTGCAGCAGAAGCTGGCGGAATACCGTCGCCAGGGCGCCAGCGTGGTGAGCATGGAAGTGTCCAGCCACGGCCTCGACCAGTTCCGCGTCAACGGCGTGGCCTTCCGCAGCGCAGTGTTCACCAACCTGACCCGCGACCACCTCGACTACCACGGCACCATGGAGGAGTACGGTGCGTCCAAGGCCAAGCTGTTCCACTGGCAGGGGCTGCAACACGCGGTGATCAATGCCGACGACGCCTTCGGTCGTACCCTGGCCGCCGGCATCGACGCCAGCAAGACCCGCGTGATCAGCTACGGCCTGGAGCAGGGCGACGTTCGTCCGCTGAGCCTTGCGGCCAACCTTGACGGCCTGCAGCTGACCGTGACCACGCCGTGGGGCGAGGCCGAGATCAAGAGCCCGCTGCTGGGGCGTTTTAATGCAGCTAACATGCTGGCTTGCCTGGCGGTGCTGTGTGCCAACGGCGTGACCCTCGACGACGCCGCGCGCGTGCTGGGCAAGATCCAGCCGGCACGCGGCCGCATGCAGCGCATCGGCAGCAGCCTGGAACCGCTGGTGGTGGTCGATTACGCCCATACCCCGGACGCGCTGGACAAGGCGCTGGCTGCCCTGGCCGAGATCCGCCCTGCCGACAGCAAGCTGTACTGCGTATTCGGCTGCGGCGGCGACCGCGACAAGGGCAAGCGCCCGCTGATGGGCGGCATCGCCGAGCGCATCGCCGACGTGGCGGTGGTGACCAGCGACAACCCGCGCAGCGAAGACCCGCAGGCCATCATCAATGACATCCTCGCCGGCATGCAGGCACCGGGCCATGTCGAAATCGACCGCGCCGCCGCCATTCACTGGGCGGTGCTGCAGGCGCGCGTCGGCGATGTGGTGCTGATCGCCGGCAAGGGCCACGAGGAATATCAGGACATTGCCGGCGTGAAGCAGCCGTTCTCCGATTTCCGCGTTGCCGAAGATGCGCTCACTGCCTGGGGGGCCCACAATGCTGACGCTGAGTGAGGCCGCCCGCATCCTGTCCGGCACACTGGCCGGCAGCGACGCCGTGTTCAACCGCGTGGTCACCGACAGCCGTGCGGCGCAGGCCGGCGACCTGTTCGTGGCGCTGAAGGGCGACAACTTCGACGCGCACGACTTCGTGCCCGAGGTGCTGGCCCGCGGCGCCTACGCGCTGGTGCGCCGCGACTTCGCGCCGGCCGCCGGCAGCGTGATCCGTGTCGATGACACCCGTCTGGCGCTGGGCACCCTGGCCGCAGCCTGGTGCGCGCGTCTGGACGTGAAGCGCATCGGCATCACCGGCTCCAACGGCAAGACCACGGTCAAGGAAATGGTGGCCGCCATCCTGCGCGTCCATGCCGGTGACGCCGCGGTGCACGCCACCGCCGGCAACTTCAACAACGACATCGGCCTGCCGCTGACACTGCTGGCGCTCACCGCCGCACACCGCTACGCGGTGATCGAGATGGGCATGAACCACCACGGCGAGATCCGCTACCTCACCAGCCTGGCGCGGCCGCAGGTGGCGCTGGTCAACAATGCGCTGCGCGCGCACGCCGGCCACTTTGCCGGCACCGCCGACATCGCCCGCGCCAAGAGCGAGATTTTCGAGGGGCTGACTGCCGACGGCGTCGCCATCATCAACGCCGACGACAGCGAGCGGGCGCTGTTCGCTGCTGCTGCTGGCCGCCGCCGTTGCGTGCGTTTCGGGCTATCGGCCGGTGCCGATGTCCGCGCGCGCGATATTGTTCTGCTGCCGGATGCCAGCCGCTTCGTGCTGGTCTGCCCGCAAGGCGAGCAGGCGATCGAGCTGCCAGCCGCCGGCGAGCACAATGTGCGCAACGCGCTGGCCGCCGCTGCGGTGGCGCTGGCGCTGGAGGTGCCGCTGCTCACCATTGCCGCCGGTCTTTCCGCCTTTGCCGGTGTCAAGGGCCGCCTGCAGCGCAAGCGCGCCGCCAACGGTGCCACCGTGATCGACGACAGCTACAACGCCAATCCGGATTCGATGAAGGCCGGCATCGACGTGCTGGCCGCCTATCCGGCACCGCGCATCTTCGTGATGGGACAGATCGGCGAGCTGGGCGACACCGCACCGGCACTGCACGCCGAAGTCGGCGCCCACGCCCGTGCCCGCGGCATCGAGCAGCTGCTGTGCCTGGGCGAGCTGAGCCGCCATGCGGCCAACGCCTACGGTGCCGGCGCCGAGTATTTCGACGACATCGCCGCGCTGCTGGCGCGGCTGGATGCCGTGGTGACCCCGGCCAGCACGGTGCTGGTCAAGGGTTCGCGCTTCATGCGCATGGAACGGGTCGTTGCCCATCTGGTAACCCCACAACAACAAGAAAACGGGAAGGGCTAAACGTGCTGCTGTTACTGGCTGAACTGCTAAAGGACCACATCCGGGCTTTCAACGTCCTCAACTACGTCACGCTGCGTGCGGTGATGGCGGCGTTGACGTCGCTGGTGATCTCGCTGTGGCTGGGGCCGTGGGTGATCGCCAAGCTGACCGAACTCAAGGTCGGCCAGGCGGTACGCAGCGACGGCCCGCAGACGCACCTGGTGAAGACCGGCACCCCGACCATGGGCGGCACGCTGATCCTGCTGGCGATGAGTGTCACCACCCTGCTGTGGGCCGACCTGTCCAACCAGTACGTGTGGCTGCTGCTGGCGGTGACGCTGGGCACCGGCGCGCTGGGTTTCTACGATGACTGGCGCAAGGTGGTGTACAAGGACCCGAACGGTGTCTCCGCCCGTTTCAAGATGGCGTGGCAATCGACCATCGCCATTGCCGCCGGCGTGTTCCTGATCACCACCGCCAAGCTGCCGGCCTCCACCGAGTTCATCATCCCGTTCTTCAAGAACGTGATCTATCCGCTGGGCGGCATCGGCTTCTGCGTGCTGACCTACTTCGTCATCGTCGGCACCTCCAACTCGGTCAACCTCACCGACGGCCTCGATGGCCTCGCCGCGCTGCCGGTGGTGATGGTGGCCGCCGGTCTGGCGATCTTCGCCTACGTTGCCGGCCACGCCGTGTTCTCCAAGTATCTGGGCATGCCCTTCGTGCCGGGTGCGCACGAGGTGGTGGTGTTCTGCGCCGCCATCTGCGGCGCCTGCCTCGGCTTTCTGTGGTTCAACGCCTACCCGGCGCAGGTGTTCATGGGCGACGTCGGCGCCCTGGCGCTGGGCGCCGCGCTGGGCACCGTCGCGGTGATCGTACGGCAGGAGATCGTGCTGTTGATCATGGGCGGCCTGTTCGTGATGGAGGCACTGTCGGTGATGATCCAGATCGCCTCGTTCAAGCTCACCGGCAAGCGCGTGTTCCGCATGGCGCCGCTGCATCACCACTACGAGCTGAAGGGCTGGAAGGAAACCCAGGTGGTGGTGCGCTTCTGGATCGTGACCATGATGCTGGTACTGGCCGGCCTCGCCACCCTGAAACTGCGGTGAGGACTACGTGATGCGCTTCGATAACCGTCACATCATCGTCGTGGGCTGCGGCGACACCGGCGTCTCCGCCGCGCACTGGCTGATCGCGCACGGCGCGCGCGTCACCATCGCCGACAGCCGCGAGGCACCGGCGGGCGCGGCGGCGCTTGCGGCCAACCTTGGCGTGGATATCCGCCTCGGCGCCTTCGGCGACGCCACCTTCCGTGACGCCGACATGCTGATGGTCAGCCCCGGCGTTAGCGTGCGCAGCCCGGCCATCGCCGCCTTTGCCGCCGCCGGCGGCGAGGTGGTCGGCGACGTGGAACTGTGGGCACGCGCCATTGCCGGCAGCGGCGCCCGGGTGATCGCCATCACCGGCTCCAACGGCAAGAGCACCGTTACCAGCCTGGTCGGCCACCTGTGCGCGGCCGCCGGCCTCGACACCGTGGTGTGCGGCAACATCGGCCTGCCGGTGCTTACCGCGCTGGCCGAGCGCGAAGCCGGCGGCAAGCGGCCGGATGTGTGGGTGGTCGAGCTGTCCAGCTTCCAGCTGGAAACCACGCGCAGTCTGGCAGCCGACGCCGCCGCCGTGTTGAACATTTCCGAAGACCACCTCGACCGCTACCACGACCTGCTGGATTACGCGCACAGCAAGACTGCGATCTTCAACGGCGGCGGCGTGCAGGTGCTGAACCGCGACGACGCCTTCTGCCGCGCCATGGCACGCGCCGGGCGGCGGGTGGTGTGGTTCTCGCTGCGCGAAGACGCCGATTACGCACTGCAACAGACGGCCGGCCGTTACCGACTGGCCATTGCCGGGCAGGCGGTATTCGACTGCGCCGACATGTCGCTGCAGGGCCTGCACAATGCGGCCAACGCGCTGGCGGCACTGGCGCTGTGCGAGGCGATCGGCCTCGCGCGCGAACAGCTGTTGCCGGCACTGAAAACCTTCCGTGGCCTCGCGCACCGGGTCGAGTTCGTTGCCGAGTTCGGCGGCGTGATGTACATCGACGACTCCAAGGGCACCAACGTCGGTGCCACCGAAGCGGCGCTGAACGGCATGACCCGCAAGGTGGTGCTGATCGCCGGTGGCGACGGCAAGGGCCAGGACTTCGCGCCGCTGGCTGCCGCCTGCGCCCGCATCGCCCGCGCCGTGCTGCTGATCGGCCGCGATGCGCCGGCCATCCGCGCCGCGCTGGCCGACTGCGGCGTGCCATTGACCGATTGCACCACGCTGGAGCAGGCAACGCGCGAGGCGGCAAGGTTGGCCGCAAGCGGCGACGTGGTGCTGCTGTCGCCGGCCTGCGCCAGCCTGGACATGTTCAAGAACTACGCGCATCGCGCCCAGGTATTTGTCGATACCGTCGCGCAGCTGCAAGCGGAGTGCCTGTCGTGATGAACGCCGTGCGCCGCCGCTACCAGCACAGCACCGCCATCACCGTGATGGACGAGGCGCTGATGTGGGCGATTGCGCTGTTGCTGTCGGTCAGTCTGGTGATGGTGTACTCGGCGTCGATTGCCTATGCCGAGGCCGATCCGGATATCAACAACCGCTATCACTACCTGTTCCGCCACATGGTGTACATGACCATCGCGCTGGCGGGGGCGGGGGCTACCTTTCTGGTGCCAACCGCGAGGTGGCAGCACTATGCTGGCGAGTTTTTCCTGCTTGCCTGCCTCTTGCTGATCCTGGTGCTGATTCCGGGCATCGGCAAGGTGGTCAACGGTTCGCGGCGCTGGATCAACCTGTTCTTGCTGAACCTGCAGCCGTCCGAGGTGATGAAGCTGGCGGCAGCCATCTACGCGGCCGACTATACGGTGCGCAAGGCGGCCAAGCTGCACAGCTTCCGCCAGGGTTTCCTGCCGATTCTGGTGGCCATCGTGTTCGTGGCCATGTTGCTGCTGCTGGAGCCGGACTTCGGTGCGCTGATGGTGGTGATGAGCATCACCATGGGCATCGTGTTCCTCGGCGGCATCAATATGCGCATCTTCGCCGGCCTGGCCGGCATGGCGGTGGTGGCCATCGCACTGCTGATCATCACCTCGCCGTACCGGCTGAAGCGGGTGCTGGGCTTTCTCGACCCGTGGGACGATCCGTACGGCAAGGGCTACCAGCTGTCGCACTCGCTGATCGCCATCGGCCGTGGCGAGTGGTTCGGTGTCGGCCTCGGCGGCAGTGTGGAAAAACTGTTCTACCTGCCGGAAGCGCATACCGACTTCATCATGGCGGTGATCTCGGAGGAGTTCGGTTTTGTCGGCATCTGCATGGTGCTGGGGCTGTACGCATGGATCGTGCGCCGTGCTTTCCATATCGGCACCGAGGCGAAAAAGCTGGAACGCTACTATCAGGCGCTGGTGGCACAGGGTATCGGCATCTGGCTGGGCATCCAGACCTTTTTCAACGTCGGCGTGAACATGGGCCTGCTGCCGACCAAGGGCCTGACCCTGCCGCTGATGTCGTTCGGCGGCTCGGCGATGTTGTGCAACCTCGCCTCGCTGGCGGTGCTGCTGCGCGTGGATTATGAAAACCGCCGCCTGATGCGCGGCTTCAAGGTTTAAGGCCGCGTATCAGGCTGCCGCAAGGCAGCAAGCCGCGTAGCGGCGCAGCCGGCGGTTTGTCCGAGCGGCGGTAGCCGCGAAGGAAAAACGGACAGCAAGGTTTAAGCAATCACGCTGCGGCCAACGTTGGCCGCAGCCAAACGGAATAACGGGCTACGGTCCGGAGCAAGAGAAAGCAAGAGATGACTAAACGCACGGTGATGGTAATGGCGGCAGGCACGGGTGGACACATCGTCCCCGGCATCGCCGTTGCCCGCGAGCTGCAACGGCGCGGCTGGCAAGTGCTGTGGGTCGGCACCGAGCGTGGCATGGAAAACAGGCTGGTGCCGCCGACCGGCATCCCGCTGATCCGGCTGGCGTTCCACGGCGTGCGCGGCAAGGGTTTGCCGGGCTCGGTAAAAGGCGTGCTGCAGCTGGGCGCCGCCTTTGTGCGCAGCCTGAAGCTGATGTTCGAACACCGCCCGGACGTGATTCTGGGCATGGGCGGCTACGTGTGCCTGCCGACCGGTCTCGCCGGCGCGCTGCTGTGGAAGCCGCTGGTGATGGTCAACGCCGACGCCGGCCTGCTGCTGAGCAACAAGGCGCTGTTGCCGTTTGCCGACCATCTGGCCTGCGGCTTTGACGGCGAGGCCGCCCGGCTGAACAAGGCGGTGGTCACCGGCAACCCGGTGCGCGCCGAGATCGAACAGATGACGCCGCCGGCCGAGCGCTTTGCCGGCCGTACTGGCCCGCTGCGGGTGCTGGTGGTGGGCGGCAGCCTGGGCGCCAAGGTGCTGAACGACACCCTGCCGCAGGCGCTGGCGCTGCTGCCGACCGGGGCGCGGCCGCTGCTCACGCACCAGACCGGCGACAAGAATTTCGACGCGGTGCAGCAGGCGTATGCCGTTGCCGGGCTGAAGGTTGGCCGCGACGTTACCCTGCTGCCGTTTATCGACAATATGGCCGCGCTGCTGGCCGACTGCGACGTGATCCTGTGCCGTGCCGGCGCGATCACCATCAGCGAACTGTGCGCCGCCGGCGTGCCCAGCATCCTGGTGCCGCTGGTGGTGTCCACCACCTCGCACCAGCGCGACAACGCGGCGTGGATGGCGGCCCATGGCGCGGCCATCCATCTGCCGCAACAAGACATGAATCCGCAGCAACTGGCCAGCCTGCTGGCGGGGCTGACCCGTCCGCAGCTGCTGCAGATGGCCGAACAGGCACGCCTGCTGGCCAAGCCGGCCGCGGCGGCCAGAGTGGCCGACCTGTGCCAGGCGCTGGCGGATACCGAATAGGACTAGGCCCGACGGGGCCCGAGCAAGAGAAGACACCATGAAACATCGCGTCAAACACATACACTTTGTCGGCATCGGCGGCGTCGGCATGTGCGGCATCGCCGAGGTGCTGCTGAACCTGGGCTACACCGTGTCCGGTTCCGACATGGCCGACAACGCCGCCACCAAGCGCCTGACCGAGCAGGGCGCGCGCATTTTCTTTGGTCATGACGCCACCTACATCCAGGGTGCCGACGTGGTGGTGACCTCCACCGCGGTGAAGGCCGACAACCCGGAAGTGCAGGAAGCGCAGGCCAACCATGTGCCGGTGATTCCGCGCGCGATGATGCTGGCCGAGCTGATGCGCTTCAAGCAGGGCATCGCCATCGCCGGCACCCACGGCAAGACCACCACCACCAGCCTGACCGCGTCGGTGCTGGGTGCGGCCAACCTGGATCCGACCTTCGTGATCGGTGGCAAGCTGACCGCGGCCGGCACCAATGCCCGCCTCGGCAGCGGCGACTACCTGGTGGCCGAGGCCGATGAATCCGATGCCTCCTTCCTCTACCTGCAGCCGGTGATGTCGGTGGTGACCAATATCGACGCCGACCACATGGACACCTACGACCACAGCTTCGATAAGCTGAAGCAGGCCTTCGTCGACTTCATCCACCACCTGCCGTTCTACGGCCGTGCCGTGCTGTGTGTCGACGACGAGCACGTACGCAGCATCGTGCCGCAGCTGAAAAAGCCTGTGACCACCTACGGTCTGGATGACAGCGCCGATGTCTACGCCGAAAACGTGGTCGCCGATGCCGGCCAGATGCACTTCGACGTGGTGGTCAAGGCCGATGGCCTGCGCTTCCCGGTGACGCTGAACATGCCGGGCCGCCACAACGTGCTCAATGCGCTGGCGGCCACCGCCATCGGTCTGGAGTGCGGCGCCGAGGTGGAGGCGATCCAGCGCGGTCTGGCCGAGTTCGCGGGTGTCGGTCGCCGCTTCCAGCGCTACGGCGAACTGCCGGCCAAGGATGGCGGCAGCTACACCCTGATCGACGACTACGGCCACCATCCGGTGGAAATGGCGGCGACGCTGGCCGCGGTGCGCGGCGCCTTTCCGGACAAGCGGCTGGTGCTGGCGTTCCAGCCGCACCGCTACAGCCGCACCCGCGACCTGTTCGAGGACTTCGTCAAGGTATTGAACGGCGTGGACTGCCTGCTGCTGGCCGAAGTGTACGCCGCCGGCGAGGCGCCGATCGTGGCGGCCGACGGTCGCGCACTGGCGCGGGCGGTACGGGTCGGCGGCAAGGTGGAGCCGGTGTTCGTCGAGCAGATCGCCGACATGCAGCAGACCATCAGCGACATGGTGCGTGACGGCGACGTGGTGATCACCATGGGCGCCGGTTCCATCGGCGGCATCCCGGCCCGGCTGGTCGCGGCGAGCAAGGCATAACCCAGGACAAGGTTGGCCGCGTGCGGCTCACGCGGCAGCAAGGAAACATGATGAAGCAATTTGGCAAGGTGGCAGTGGTGATGGGCGGCAGCTCCGCCGAGCGCGAAGTGTCGCTGATGAGCGGCAACGGCGTGCTGGCCGCGCTGCAGAGCAAGGGCGTCGATGCGCACAAGTTCGACCCGTCGGAGAAGCCGTTGTCGGCGCTACAGACAGAAGGCTTTGCCCGCGTGTTCAACATCCTGCACGGCCCGTTCGGCGAGGACGGCACGCTGCAGGGCGCGCTGGAGAGCATGGCGATTCCCTATACCGGCTGCGGCGTGATGGCATCGGCGATCTGCATGGACAAGTGGCGCACCAAGCTGCTGTGGAAGGGCGCCGGCCTGCCGATCCCGGATTTCGAGCTGCTGAGCGACGACAGCGATTTTGACGCCATCGAGGCCCGCCTCGGTCTGCCGATCTTCGTGAAGCCGTCCACCGAGGGCTCCAGCATCGGCGTCACCAAGGTGAAGGAACACGGCGGCCTGAAGGCGGCGTACGCCGAGGCGCACCAGTACGACGAGATCGTGATCGCCGAGCAGTTCATCGGTGGTGGCGAGTACACCTGCGCCATCATCGACGGCAAGGCCTACCCGACCATCAAGATCGAGCCGGCCACCGAGTACTACGACTACCAGGCCAAGTATTTCCGCGACGACACCGTGTATCGCTGCCCGTCCGGCCTTGCGGCCAACGTCGAGCAGCGTGCGCGCGAGCTGGCGCTGCAGGCGTTCCGCGTGCTGGGTTGCCGCGGCTGGGCGCGCATCGACTTCCTGATGGACGAGGCCGGCGGCATCTACCTGCTGGAGGCCAACACCAATCCGGGCATGACCAGCCACAGCCTGGTGCCGATGGCGGCGCGGGTCGAGGGACTGTCCTACGAAGATCTGTGCCTACAGGTGCTGGCGGCAGCTCATGTGGGATAACCATGCGGTACTGCGCGCGCTGGCGAACATGCTGTTGCTGGCTGCGCTGCTGATGTTGCTGTACAGCGCCGGGGTGTGGTTGACGCACTCGCCGCTGTTTCCGGTCAAGCGGATCGCGATTGGCGGCCAGTTCGTGAAGGTGACACCGGTGCAGTTGAAGTACATCGCGCAGCACGAGCTGTCCGGCACCTTTTTCACGCTGGACATCAACAAGACGCGCGGTGCGTTCGAGAAGCTGCCGTGGGTGCGCGAGGCGCAGGTGCGGCGCACGTGGCCGGACCGCCTGCAGATCACCATCGCGGAACACGTCGCGGTGGCGCGGTGGGGCGAAAGCGGTCTGATCAGCAAGGAAGGCCGCTGGTTCGATGCGGCCAGTGACCAGCCGCTGCCGGTGCTGTTCGGGCCGGCGGGCAGTGAAAAGGAAATGGTACAGGCCCTGCACGCGTTCGGGTCGGTACTGGCACAGGCCAGGCTGAAAGTGCGGCAATTGTGGTTGAGCGAGCGCCGCGCCTGGAAGATGGAACTGGATAACGGGGTAATGCTGGAACTGGGACGCGGCCCGGTGACGGAGCGGCTGGCGCGGTTTGTCGAATACTGGCCGCGCAGCCTGGCCGCCATGCCGTATCGCATCGAGTACATCGACCTGCGTTACCCCAATGGATTTGCCGTGAAGATGCCGGAATACCAGGCAAGCACGGCAACAGCAAACAAGCTTTGAGTGTTGGAGCGACAGGTGAGCAAACCTAAAGAAAGCAAGAACATGCTGGTCGGTCTGGATATCGGGACCTCGAAGATCGTCGCGATCGTCGCCGAGGTGCTGGAAGAGGGCCAGATCAACATCATCGGCATGGGCCAGGTGCCGTCGCGCGGCTTGAAGCGCGGCATGGTGGTCAACATCGAATCCACGGTGCAGGCGATCCAGCGTGCGCTGGAAGAGGCCGAGCTGATGGCCGACTGCAAGATCCACCAGGTGTTTACCGGCATCGCCGGCAGCCACATCAAGAGCGTCAATTCGCACGGCATGGTGGCGATCAAGGACCGCGAGGTGACGCCGATGGACATCGAGCGTGTGATCGAAACCGCGCGCGCGGTGACCATTCCGCCGGATCACCAGGTGCTGCACATCCTGACCCAGGAATACAGCATCGACGGCCAGGAAGGCGTGCGCGAGCCGCTGGGCATGAGCGGCGTGCGGCTGGAGGCCAAGGTGCACATCGTCACCGGCGCGGTATCTGCCGCGCAGAACGTGGCCAAGTGCGTGCGCCGCTGCGGGCTGGAAGTGTCCGACCTGGTGCTGCAGCCGATGGCGTCGGCGATGGCGGTGCTGTCCGAGGACGAGAAGGAACTCGGCGTCTGCCTGATCGACATCGGCGGCGGCACCACCGACATCGCGGTATACACCAACGGCGCGATCCGCCACACCGCGGTGATCCCGATCGCCGGTGACCAGATTACCAACGACATCGCGATGGCGCTGCGCACCCCGACCAAGGAAGCGGAAGACATCAAGATCCAGCACGGCGTGGCGCTGGTGGCGCTGGCCGACGCCGCGCAGATGATCGAGGTGCCGGGCGTCGGCGAGCGCGGCCCGCGCCAGATGTCGCGCGCCACGCTGGCCGAGGTGATCGAGCCGCGGGTGGAAGAACTGTTCCAGCTGGTGCAGCAGGAGCTGCGCCGCAGCGGTTTCGAGGAAGTGTTGTCCTCCGGCATGGTGATTACCGGCGGCGCCAGCCTGATGCCGGGCATGGTCGAGCTGGCCGAGGAAGTGTTCCACATGCCGGTGCGTATCGGCGTGCCGAAGTATGTCGGCGGTTTGTCGGAAGTGGTGAAAAATCCGCGCTTCTCGACCGGCGTCGGCCTGTTGCAGTACGGCAAGGACCAGATGACTCCGCGCGCCCACCACAAGGTGGACGATGGCGGTGTAGGACAGATGTTTCAAAAAATGAAAGCCTGGTTTGCCGGAAATTTCTGAGCCTGACCAGGGTCTCGGGTTCGCTCATCTTTTAACAGGAGAGAAAAAATGAGCATGGTATTCGAAGTAATGCAGGAAACCGCCTCCGAGGCGGTGATCAAGGTGATCGGTGTCGGTGGTGGTGGCTGCAACGCCATCGACAACATGATCGACAATCTGGTGAACGGCGTGGAATTTATCTGCGCCAACACCGACGCCCAGGCGCTAAAGCGCAACAAGGCCGCGCAAAAGCTGCAGCTGGGTAACAACCTGACCCGCGGTCTGGGGGCCGGTGCCAATCCGGAGGTTGGCCGCAGCGCCGCGCTGGAAGACCGCGAACGCATCGCCGAGATGCTGCGCGGCGCCAACATGGTGTTCGTGACCGCCGGCATGGGCGGCGGTACCGGCACCGGCGCCGCGCCGGTGGTGGCGGAAGTGGCCAAGGAAATGGGCATCCTCACCGTCGGCGTGGTGACGCGTCCGTTCGACCACGAAGGCAAGCGCATGCGCGTGGCGGGCGACGGCATCGAGCTGCTGAAGAAGCACGTCGATTCGCTGATCGTGATCCCGAACGAGAAACTGATGGACGTGCTGGGTGACGACGTATCGATGCGCGATGCCTTCCGCGCCGCCGACGACGTGCTCAAGGGCGCCGTGGCCGGCATCTCCGAGGTGATCACCTGCCCCGGCCTGATCAACGTCGACTTTGCCGACGTGCGCGCGGTGATGGGCGAGATGGGCCTGGCGATGATGGGCTCAGCCTTCGCCTCCGGTATCGACCGCGCCCGCGTCGCCGCCGAGCAGGCGGTGGCCAGCCCGCTGCTGGACAACATCACGCTGGAAGGCGCCCGTGGCGTACTGGTGAACATCTCCACCGCGCCGGGTTGCCTGAAGATGAGCGAATACCGCGAAATCATGTCCATCATCCGCCAGTACGCCGACGACGATGCGCAGGTGAAGTTCGGTACCGCCGAAGTGGAAGACATGCCGGAAGACACCATCCGCGTGACGCTGATCGCGACCGGCCTCGGCCAGAAGCCGCAGACCGGCCGTGACGAGCGCCCGGAGTACATCAAGATCGTGAAGACCGGCACCGACAATATCGCGATGGAAGTGGACTACGACATTCCGCCGGTGATCCGCAACAACCGTCGTCGTGCAACGGGCCCGGCCGACTTCTCCGATCCGTCGGTCAGCGAGTCGTTCGATATCCCGGCCTTCCTGCGCAAGCAGGCAGACTGATAGCGCAGACCTATAGTCGGTATCCGGTCAATCAATAAAGCACTAGCGCGAGCTGTGCTAGAATCGGTGTCACTGTAACGGCTTGAAAGCATGTGATGATTTTGCAGCGCACCTTGAAAAAAGCGATCAGCGCGACCGGCGTCGGCCTGCATTCGGGAGAAAGGGTGAAGCTGACCCTGAACCCGGCGGCGCCCGATACCGGCATCGTGTTTCGCCGTACCGACCTGCCCGAGCCGGTCAGTGTCAAAGTGCATCCTTCGCTGGTGAACGATACGCGCCTCTCCTCGACGCTGGTCTCCGGGACCGGCGTGCGTATCGGCACCATCGAACACCTGATGTCCGCCTTTGCCGGGCTGGGCATCGATAACCTGCTGATCGACGTCACCGCGGCGGA
Organism: Vogesella fluminis; assembly: GCF_014652335.1. GTDB lineage: Bacteria > Pseudomonadota > Gammaproteobacteria > Burkholderiales > Chromobacteriaceae > Vogesella > Vogesella fluminis. The sequence goes on from NZ_BMYP01000014.1 coordinate 72,302, forward strand.
GATGCCCATCATGGATGGCTCCGCCGCACCGTTCATCTTCCTGCTGCAAAGTGCCGGCATCGTCGACCAGGACAAGCCGAAGCGCTTCATCCGCGTCAAGCGGGTGGTCGAGGTGGTGGAGGGCGACAAGTGGGTGCGGCTGGCACCGCACGACGGCTTCAGTGTCGAGCTGTCGATCGAGTTCAACCATCCCGCGTTCAACCGTGCGCCGCAGACGGTGCACATCGATTTCGCCCACCGTTCCTACATCGACGAGATCAGCCGCGCGCGCACCTTCGGCTTCATGCACGAGGTCGAGTACATGCGCAGTCACGGTCTCGGCCGCGGCGGCAATCTCAACAACGCCATCGTGATCGATGACGAATACGTGCTCAATCCGGAGGGGCTGCGCTTTCCGGACGAGTTCGTGCGCCACAAGATCCTGGACGCCATCGGCGACCTGTACATCGTCGGCCATCCGCTGATCGCCGCCTTCAGCGGCCACAAGTCCGGCCATGCGCTCAACAACAAACTGCTGCGCGTGCTACTGGAGACGCCGGACGCGTGGGAGTTCGTCAGCTTCGGTGACGAGCACGACGTGCCGTCCAGCTTCCACCGCCTGCCCGACGTGGCCTGAAGGTTGGCCGCATGAAAAAACCGCGCTGCGAGTGATCGCCGCGCGGTTTTGCGTTGGGGCCGGCCGTCTTAGCGCGGCGTGCTCATCGCCTCGCCCAGGCGTACCGGCTTGGCCGGCGCCCACGCCGGATTGAACGCCATGCCGTGTTGCGGGAACAGCAGCACCACGGTGGAGCCGAGCAGGAAGCGGCCCATTTCCTCGCCCTGCTTGAGGGTGATGTGCTGGCCGGCGTAGGACCACTCGGTGACCTCACCGCGGCGCGGCGGATTGACCACGCCGTGCCAGGTGGTGGCCATGCTGCCGACCACAGTGGCGCCGACCAGGGTCAGCACCATGGGGCCGAACGCGGTGTCGAACACGCACACCACGCGCTCGTTGCGGGCGAACAGGCCGGGCACGCCGCGCGCGGTGGTCGGGTTGACCGAGAACAGCGCGCCGGGCACGTAGATCATGCGCTGCAGCGTGCCGTCGCACGGCATGTGGATGCGGTGGTAGTCGCGCGGGCTGAGGTAGATGGTGGCGAACTGGCCGTTGGCGAACTGTGCGGCCAACGTGGCGTCGCCGCCGAGCAGCGCGGTGGTGGAGTAGCGATGGCCCTTGGCCTGGAAGATCTGGTCCTGCTCGATGCGGCCGAACTGGCTGATGGCGCCGTCCACCGGGCAGGTCAGTGCCGCGTCCGCCTGCGGGCGCACGCCGTCGCGCAGCGCGCGAGTGAAGAAGGCGTTGAAGGTGTCGTAGCTGGCGATGTCCGGGTTGGCCGCTTCCTCCATGTTGACCTGGTAACGGCGCACGAACCAGCGGATCAGGCGCGTGGTGCGCTCGCCGCCACGTGCGTTGGCGATCCGGCCGGCAAAGGCGGTCAGCGCCTGCTTGGGCAGCAGGTATTGCAGCAATACGGCAAGACGATCGGACACGATGACACCCCGGCTGAAAAAACAGCGGCAGATTATACCGGTGCCGCCGCCGCCGGCGGAAAAAACCGTGCCGCCGCACGCGGTCGGGCAGGTGTCATCCGTAGCGTGCCGGTTTTGCCGGGCCGGGGTGCTCATGGCGGCGGCCGCTTACTTCTTGCGCGGTTTGGCGTCCGGCTTGTTCAGGTTGGTAAGCAGCGCTTCGGCATTGCCGGGTGCCAGGCCGTCCGGGCACAGGTTCTTCAGCATGGTCTGGCGGAAAGGATCGCCAAAGCTGGCCTTCTGCCACTTGGCGCGTGTCGATTCGATCCAGCGCTTGCCCTCGGGGTCGGCAAAGCCGTAGCTGCGCAGGCTGCGCTCGTTGCAGTGCGCGCCTTCGCGGCTGATGTTTTCCGCACCCTTGCTGCTCAGCTGGCGCAGGGTAAAGCGGGTAACGCCATCGCTGCCGATCTGGATCGAGCCGGCGTCGATGAACACGCGCTGCTTGACCTCGCCCGGCATCCCGATCTCGCGCCAGTCGAAGCTGTCCGGATAGTCGGGTAGCGGCGCGCTGGCTTCCTGCCACGGGGCTTCTTCCTCGTACCAGTTCTGCTTGTTGTGGACCGGGCGGTCTTTGCCCAGGGTGCCGGCCAGCGCAAGGTTGGCCGCAACGGCGATGACAAGGGCGGGGGCAAGGTATTTCACGATCATGGGTTCCTGTTGGGAGTGAGGCGCATGCTCTGGCGACGGCGACCGCTTTCACGGCCGCCCAGTCCCCAGCTGACTTCGGTAAAGCTTAATTCACCGCGTGCGTTCAGCATCAGCACCGACGAGGCGCGGGTGCCGTAGTCACGGCCGTTGATGAACACCGGCGACAGCATTTTTTCCAGCGCCAGGCCGACGCCGGTATTGGGCAACTGTTCCACCGGTGCCGGGGTCGGGTCGCTCAGCCAGCGCAGCACCTCGTTTTCCGCCGGTGGCCGTGTCTGTTGCTGCAGGCGTGTGCGCAGCTGTTCGCACTTGAACCAGCGGCTGTTCATGTCGGCATTGGACAGCACGTGGATGCCCGGCGGCACGCGGTTGAGCATGCCGCTGCGGCTGTTGAAGTGCAGCAGGTTGCGGACTTCGCCGAACAGCAGGTTGAACGGTGCGAACTGGCCGTGCTCGGCCTTGAGCCAGGCGGCGAATTCCAGCGCCGACTCGTTGCCGCTGACGAAGCGTTTGACCAGCTCGCCGCGCGAGCGCGCCGCGCTGCGGGCGTGGCCCTCGCGGATGTGGGTGACGGCGGCAAAGCGGCCGCGCACGTCCATCGCCAGCCAGCTGCCGCCGGCTTGCAGGTCGCGGCCGCCGAGCACGTCCGGATGCTCCGGGCGCCAGAAATCCAGCGCCGCGGTGGGGCGGGCGTAATACTCGTCACGGTTGGCCGCCACCAGCAGCGGCCCGCAGGCGGCACTCTGGTAGGCGAGGGCGATCACACACATATAATGGTATTGCGCACTTGGGCAATCCGCCGGCGCACCTTAAAATAGACCGCTTCATTGTAACGTGTAATGGCAGGGGATAGTTTTCATGCAGCCAGATCTTCACCTCGACCTGTCCGGTCTCAATTGTCCGCTGCCGATCCTGCGCGCGAAAAAGGCGCTCGCCGGCCTGAGCAGCGGCCAGGTGCTGTCCGCCATCGCCACCGATCCCGGTGCGCCGAAGGATTTCGAGGCCTTTTGCCGTCAGACCGGCAATGCGCTGCTGGCGTCGTCCACCACCGAGGATGGCCGCTTCCTGCTGGTAATCCGCCGCAAATAAGGCTGCGCCAGTGCTGCCGGCTTTTTACTCAAGAAAGGTTTTGCCATGCAACTGACCCTTACCCGCCCCGACGACTGGCACCTGCACATCCGCGATGGCGAGGCGCTGGCGGCGGTGCTGCCGGACACCTGTCGCCAGATGGGGCGCGCCATCATCATGCCCAACCTGAAGCCGCCGGTCACTACCGTCGAGGCCGCCGCCGCCTACCGCGAGCGCATCCTGGCCGCGCGCCCGGCCGGCAGCACCTTCGAGCCGCTGATGACGCTGTACCTGACCGAAACCACCACCGCGGAAGAAGTGCGCAAGGCCAAGGCGTCCGGCTTCGTGCACGGCATCAAGCTGTACCCGGCCGGCGCCACCACCAACTCCGACGCCGGCGTGCGCGACGTGAACAACGCGATGGCGGCGCTGGAGGCGATGGCCGACGTGGGCATGCCGCTCCTGGTGCACGGCGAAGTGACCGACCCTGCCGTGGACGTGTTCGACCGCGAGGCGGTGTTCATCGACACCGTGTTCGAGCCGCTGCTGCAGCGCCTGCCAACCCTGCGCACGGTGTTCGAGCACATCACCACCCGGCAGGCGGCGGAGTATGTCGCCGGTGCTGCGGCCAACGTTGCCGCCACCATCACCGCCCACCACCTGCTGATGAACCGCAACGCGCTGTTCAGCGGCGGCATCCGTCCGCACCACTACTGCCTGCCGGTGCTCAAGCGCGAGCGGCACCGCGAGGCGCTGCTCAAGGCGGCGACCAGCGGCAGCGACAAGTTCTTCCTCGGCACCGACAGCGCGCCGCATGCGCGCCACACCAAGGAAAACGCCTGCGGCTGCGCCGGCATGTACACCGCCCATGCCGCCATCGAGCTGTACGCCGAGGCATTCGAGGCCGCCGGCGCGCTGGACAGGCTGGAGGCGTTCGCCAGCTGCAACGGCCCGGCGTTCTACGGCCTGCCGCGCAACAGCGACACCATCACCCTGGTGAAGGAAAGCTGGCAGGTGCCGGCGGAAATCGCCTACGGCAACGACACGCTGGTGCCGCTGCGCGGTGGCGAGCATGTGTTTTGGAAATGCCTGGCATGAGCACGGCTCATGTCTTGGCATAACGTAGTGCTTTTGCACAAATTCTGTGAGAGAAATGCCACGCTTTTCGCTTGTCGTGGTGGCTAGTTCATGTTTTAGTGCTTGTGGCGCACTTTATGGCTGGGCATAATTGGCTCGCCTTTGCGTATTGTATCCATATCGTGCTGAGGGCCAGCCTGTGGTTGGCCCTCGTCGTTTCAAGGAGAGCAGGAGAATATGAAAAAAACCATGACAATCAGTGTGTTGGCAGCATCCGTTGCCTTGGGTCTGGGCGTGTCCGGTGCCGCGTTTGCCGCCAAGGTACCGGCAGGTGTCCAGCTGGCCGCCAAACAGGAACTGATCCGCAACAACGGTTCCGAAGCCGAATCTCTTGACCCGGCCCTGGCCGAGTCCGTGGGTGCCAACAACATCGCCCGTGACCTGTTCGAAGGCCTGACCGCTACCGACGCCGATGGCAAGGTGGTGCCGGGCGTGGCCGAATCCTGGAAACAGACCGATCCGACCACCTGGGTATTCAAGCTGCGCAAGAATGCCAAGTGGTCCGATGGCAGCAGCGTTACCGCCGATGATTTTGTCTATGGCATCCGCCGCTTCCTGGATCCGAAAACCGCCTCTCCTTATGCCACTACCTACGGTATTTTCCTGATCAACGGCAAGGAAGCCGCCGAAGGCAAGAAGCCGCTGACTGACGTGGGCGTGAAGGCGACAGACAAGTACACCCTGGAAATCAAGACCCCGTATCCGGTGGCCTTCATGCCGGAGCTGGTGTCCAACACCCAGCTGGGCCCGGCGCCGAAGCAGGCGATCGAGAAATTCGGCAAGGACTGGACCAAGCCGGGCAAGCTTGTCGGCAACGGCGCCTTCGTGCTGAAAGAGTGGCTGGTAAACAGCAAGCTGATCATCGAAAAGAGCGCCACCTACTGGGATAAGGGTAACGTACAGCTGACCAAGGTGACCTACCTGCCGATCGAAGACGGTTTTGCCGACGTGAAGATGTTCCAGTCCGGCGAAAACGAGTGGGTGTACCAGCTGCCTCCGGGCACCTACGCCAAGTACAAGGCCGAGCTGCCGAAAGACATCCGCAATGCCCCGATGCTGGGTCTGCGTTACTACGGCCTGAATGCCAAAGACCCGATGATGAAGGACATCCGCGTGCGCAAGGCGCTGTCCATGGTCATCGACCGCGACATCCTGTCCTCCAAGATCACCGCCGACGGCCAGGTGCCGGCTTACAGCGTCGTGGTGCGCGGCACTGCTGGCTCCGACGTGACCAGCTACGACTGGGCAAAATGGCCGATGGCACAGCGCGTGGCCGAAGCCAAGAAGCTGCTGGCTGCCGCCGGTGTGCAGCCGGGCGCCAAGATCAAGTTCACCTACAACACCAGTGAATACCACAAGAAGATGGCGATCTTCGCCGCTTCCGAGTGGAAATCCAAGCTCGGCCTGAACACCGACATGGAAAACATGGAGTTCAAGGTGCTGCTGAAGAAGCGCCATGATGGCGACTACCAGATCGCCCGCAACGGCTGGGTTGCCGACTACAACGACGCCACCACCTTCCTCGCGCTGGTGCAGTGCGGCAACGACCAGAACGACAACGGCAACTGCAATCCGAAGGCGGAAGAACTGATCAAGCAGGGCAGCCAGAGCCAGGATGCGGCCAAGCGCAAGCAGCTCTTGACCCAGGCTACCAAGATGATCATGGACGACTACCCGATGATTCCGCTGCTGCAGTACACCGTACCGCGCCTGGTGAAGTCCTACGTTGGCGGCTACTCCACCAAGAATCCGATGGACCGCTACCGCAACAAGGACCTGTACATCATCAAGCACTAAGCTGAGTTGATGGCAGTTTGACGGGGCTTGCCCCTGATGTGCGCAGACCGGGTGTGCCCCTGACGGGGCCACCCGGTCTGGTTTGAAGCGATCGCGATTGCTGCATTGCCGCAATGCAAAGCACTATCCGTCCTGGAGTACTCCCATGTGGTCTTACGCTTTTCGACGCGTGTTGATGACAATTCCCACCCTGTTGCTCGTCATCACCGTCTGTTACCTGATGCTGCACGCCACCCCCGGTGGTCCGTTCGATACCGAACGCAAGATTTCCGCCGCAGTGCTGGCCAACCTGCAGGCCAAATACCATCTGGACCTGCCGCTGTGGCAGCAATACCTCTATTACCTGAAGAGCCTGCTGCAGGGTGACCTGGGCGCCTCTTTCCGCTACGCCGACTGGAGCGTGAACGACCTGGTGGCCAATGCGCTGCCGGTATCGCTGGCCATCGGTGGCGGCTCGCTGCTGCTGTCGGTGTTCATCGGCGTCGGCCTCGGCATCATTGCCGCGCTGCGCCAGAACAGCATCATCGATTACCTGGTGATGCTGGTCGGCAACCTGGGCAGTGCCTTCCCGTCCTTCATCATCGGCCCGGTGCTGATCATGGTGTTCGCCATCTGGCTGAAGGTGTCGCCGGCCGGCGGCTGGAACGATTTCCAGATCAGCTACATGCTGCTGCCGATGGCGCTGCTGACCTTCATAAACGTGTCCACCATCGGCCGCGTGATGCGCGGCAGCCTGATCGAGGTGCTGAACTCCAACTTCATCCGCACCGCCAAGGCCAAGGGCCTGCCGATGCACACCATCGTGTTCCGCCATTCGCTGAAGCCGGCGCTGATGCCGGTGGTGTCGGTGCTGGGGCCGCTGGCCATTTCGTCGATTACCTCGGCGGTGGTGACCGAATCGGTGTTCTCGCTGCCGGGCCTGGGCAAGCTGATCATCAATGGCGCCTCCAACCGCGACTACACCCTGGTACTGGGGCTGGTGGTGCTGGTCACCGTGGTGGCCGTGGTCCTCAACCTGCTGGTCGATCTGGCGTATGCGCTGCTTGACCCGAAAATCCGCTACTGAGCATCGCAAGGAAACCGAACATGTTGAGAAGTAAACAGAAAGCCGCGGCCGAGGCCATTGCGGCCAACGTTGGCGCGGTGGCGGTCGATGGCCGCAGCCCGTGGCGCGACGCGCGCGAACGCTTTTTCCGCAACAAGGCCGCCGTGCTCAGCCTGGTGATCCTGACCCTGATCACACTGGCCTGTGTCTTCGGCCCGATGCTGCTGCCGCACAGCTATGAAGATACCGACTGGGATGCGATGAGTATGGCGCCCACCCTGCTGAACAGCCACTACTTCGGCACCGACGAACTGGGCCGCGACCTGCTGGTGCGCTGCCTGATCGGCGGCCGCATCTCGCTGATGGTGGGCCTGATGGCCACCATCGCCTCGGTCACCATCGGTATCGTGTGGGGCGCCACCGCCGGCTTCCTCGGCGGCAAGGTCGATACCCTGATGATGCGCATCGTCGACATGATGTACGCCGTGCCCTACCTGCTGATCGCCATCCTGATGGTGACCCTGCTCGGTCGCGAGTTCTACCTGGTGGTGCTGACCATCACCGTGTTCTCGTGGATGGACATGGCGCGCGTGGTGCGCGGCCAGACGCTGTCGATCAAGTCCAAGGAATACATCGAGGCCGCCCGTGCCATCGGCGTATCCACCGGCAGCATCATCTTCCGCCACGTGGTGCCGAACCTGCTGGGCATCGTGGTGATCTATACCACGGTGACCGTGCCGGGCGTGATCCTGACCGAATCGGTGCTGTCCTTCCTCGGCCTGGGCGTGCAGGAGCCGATGACCAGCTGGGGCGTGCTGATCGAAGACGGCACCGGCGTGATGGAAACCACCCCGTGGATTCTGCTGTTCCCGGCGGCGATGCTGTCCATCACCCTGTACTGCGCCAATTATATCGGCGACGGCATGCGCGACGCACTGGACCCGAAGGATCGTTGAGGACTACACCATGAGCCTGTTGCAAGTAAAAAACCTGGGGGTACAGTTCCAGACCCCCGATGGCTACGTGTATGCCGTCAACGGAGTGAACTTCGAACTGGAAAAGGGCCAGACCCTGGGCATCGTCGGCGAATCCGGCTCCGGCAAGAGCCAGAGCGTGCTGGCGATGATGGGCCTCTTGGCCAAGAACGGCAAAGCCAGCGGCGAAGCGCTGTACAACGGCCAGAACCTGCTGACCATGAGCCCGAAACAGCTCAACGGCATCCGCGGCGACCGCGTGTCGATGATCTTCCAGGACCCGATGACCTCGCTGAACCCCTACCTGACGGTAGAGCGCCAGATGACCGAGGTGCTGCAGCTACACAAGAACATGACCCGCCGCGAAGCGAAAAAGCGCGCCATCGAACTGCTGGAAGCGGTACGCATCCCGGAAGCGGCGCGCCGCATCGACATGTACCCGCACGAGTTCTCCGGCGGCATGCGCCAGCGCGTGATGATCGCCATGGCGCTGCTGTGCGAGCCGGAAGTGCTGATCGCCGACGAACCGACCACCGCACTGGACGTGACCGTGCAGGCGCAGATCCTCAGCCTGCTGAAGGACCTGCAGCGCGATTTCGGCACCGCCATCATCATGATCACCCACGACCTGGGCGTGGTGGCCGGGCTGTGCGAAAAAGTGATGGTGATGTACGGCGGCCGGGTAATGGAATACGGCAAGTCCGACGACCTGTTCTACAACCCGACGCACCCGTACACCATCGGCCTGCTGGGTGCGCTGCCGCGGCTGGACCACGATGGCGACACGCTGGTGAGCATTCCCGGCAACCCGCCGAACATGGCACACATGCCCAAGGGTTGCCCGTTCTCCGAACGCTGCGCCCATGCCAATGCGCATTGCGTGGAAGTGTTGCCGGCACTGGAAGCCGCCGGTAACCAAACATCCATGCTGCGTGCCTGTCACAAGTCGGTCGCTGAACTGCAGATCATCAAGGAGAAGGCATATGCCTGAACGCAAGCCCATCCTGTCGGTCCGCGACGTCAAGGTGCACTTCCAGGTGAAGAGCAGCAACGCCTGGCCGTGGACCCCGAAGAAAACCCTGAAGGCGGTCGATGGCGTCAGCTTCGACCTGTACGCCGGTGAAACCCTGGGCGTGGTCGGTGAATCCGGCTGCGGCAAATCCACCCTGGCGCGTGCCATTCTCAATCTGCACCCGGCCAAGTCCGGCGAAATCGTGTGGATGGGCCGTGACCTGCGCCAAGGCACGGACAAAGACTGGCTGGCGGTGCGCCGCGACATCCAGATGATCTTCCAGGATCCGCTGGCGTCGCTGAACCCGCGCATGAACATCGGCCAGATCATCGGCGAGCCGCTGCGCGTGCATCGTCCGGAGCTGTCCGGCACCGAGGTGGACAAGCGCGTGCGCGCGATGATGGCCAAGGTCGGCCTGCGTGAGCAGATGATCAACCGCTACCCACACGAGTTCTCCGGCGGCCAGTGCCAGCGTATCGGCATTGCCCGCGCGCTGATCCTGGAACCCAAGCTGATTATCTGCGACGAGCCGGTATCGGCGCTGGACGTGTCGATCCAGGCGCAGATCATCAACCTGCTGAAGGACCTGCAGCGCGAGATGGGCCTGGCGCTGATCTTCATCGCCCACGACCTGGCGGTGGTGAAGCACATTTCCGACCGCATCCTGGTGATGTATCTGGGCCGCGAGATGGAGCTGGCGGAGAAGCACGCACTGTACGACGCGCCCAGCCACCCGTACACCCGCGCGCTGCTGTCGGCGATTCCGATTCCGGACCCGAAGCTGGAAAAGAACAAGCAGATCCAGATCCTGCAGGGCGACCTGCCCAGCCCGATGAACCCGCCGTCCGGCTGCGTGTTCCGCACCCGCTGCCCGCTGGCAGAGGCGCAGTGCGCCGGCGAGCGGCCGGCGTTGCGCCGCCTGAGCGCCGACACCCAGTCGTCCTGCCTGCTGGCCTGAGGCAAGCTTGCGGCCAGGCGTGCCGACACCGCCCTGTCGTCGCCCCCGCGACGGCAGGGTTTTTTCATGACTGAGGAGATGAGCGGACGCGCGGGCTTGTCCTGTGCCGCAGGCGGGCAAGGTTGGCCGCCAGCGCAATCACGGTGCGCAGTGCGGCCAACCTTGTTTCGTGCGCGCTGACCGCCGGCGCGGCAGCATGAAAAACGCCGCCGTGACGGGATCACGGCGGCGTGGTGAGGGGCTGGCCAGGGTTCAGCTCAGCTGGCCATGGCACTGCTTGTAGCGCTTGCCGCTGCCGCACGGGCAGGCGTCGTTGCGGCCGACGCGCAGGCCCTGGGCCGCCAGCGCGGCGGCGGAGAACGGGTTGTCGTCGCCGGACACCGCCGACGGCAGCTCGTCGTGGTGCAGCTCCATGCCGGAGACCTGGTGCGGGGCCACCGCTTCCACGTCGGCTTCGCTGCGCACCTGCACCGTCATCAGCACGCCGACCACGCTGCGCTTGATGCGGTCCAGCATGCCGGCGAACAGTTCGAACGCCTCGCGCTTGTACTCCTGCTTCGGGTTCTTCTGCGCGTAGCCGCGCAGGTGGATGCCCTGGCGCAGGTGGTCCATGGCGGCGAGGTGTTCGCGCCAGTTGTTGTCCAGCATCTGCAGCACCAGACCGTGCTCGAACTGGCGCATCGCCGCTTCGCCGGCCTGGCCGACCTTTTCCTGGTAGGCGGCCGCGGCCAGTTCCACGATGCGCTGCTTGATGTCCGGAATATCCAGCGTCGGCTGCTCCTGGATCCACTGCGCCACCGGCGCGGCGAGCAGGAATTCGCTTTCCAGCGCCTTTCCCAGGCCCGGCAGGTCCCACTGTTCTTCCATCGATTCCGGCGGCATGTACTGGTCGACGAGGTCGGACAGCACGTCGTCGCGCATGTTGCTGACGATGGCGGACACGTCCTGGTCTTCCAGGATCTCGTTGCGCTGCTGGTAGATCACCTTGCGCTGGTCGTTGGCGACGTCGTCGTACTCCAGCAGCTGCTTGCGGATGTCGAAGTTGCGGCCTTCCACCTTGCGCTGCGCGTTCTCGATGGAGCGGGTCACCCAGGCGTGCTCGATGGCCTCGCCGTCCGGCATCTTCAGCTTGTCCATGATCATCGCGACGCGTTCGCCGGCGAAGATGCGCAGCAGCGGGTCTTCCAGCGACAGGTAGAAGCGGCTGGAGCCGGGGTCGCCCTGGCGGCCGGCACGGCCGCGCAGCTGGTTGTCGATACGGCGCGATTCGTGGCGTTCGGTACCGATGATGTGCAGGCCGCCGGCGGCCAGCACCTGTTCGTGGCGCTGTTTCCAGTCGGCGCGGATGGCGTCGATGCGCGCGGCCTTGTCGGCGTCGGACAGCGACTCGTCGGCTTCCACCGCCTTGATTTCCGGCTCCGGATTGCCGCCGAGCACGATGTCGGTACCGCGGCCGGCCATGTTGGTGGCGACGGTGATCACGCCGGGACGGCCGGCCTGCACGATGATGTCGGCTTCACGCGCGTGTTCCTTGGCGTTGAGCACGTTGTGAACCAGGCCGGCGTCGCCGAGCAGCTTGGCGACGATTTCCGAGTTCTCGATGCTGGTGGTGCCGACCAGTACCGGCTGGCCGCGTTGCTGGCAGTCGCGGATGTCGGCGAGGATGGCCGCGTACTTCTCGCGGCTGGAGCGGTAGATCTTGTCCTGGCTGTCCATGCGCACCATTGGGCGGTTGGTCGGGATCACCACCGTCTCCAGGCCGTAGATGCTCTGGAATTCGAAGGCCTCGGTATCGGCGGTCCCGGTCATGCCGGACAGCTTGCCGTACAGGCGGAAGTAGTTCTGGAAGGTGATCGACGCCAGCGTCTGGTTCTCGCGGTTGATCTGCACGCCTTCCTTGGCTTCCACCGCCTGGTGCAGGCCGTCGGACCAGCGGCGGCCGGACATCAGGCGGCCGGTGAATTCGTCGACGATGATCACCTCGCCGTCCTGCACCACGTAGTGCTGGTCGCGCATGAACAGCGCGTGCGCCTTCAGCGCGGCGCCGAGGTGGTGCATCAGCGAGATGTTGGCCGCCGAGTACAGGCTGTCGCCGTCCTGCAGCAGGCCCATCTCGGCCATGATCTGTTCCGCGCGCTCGTGGCCGGCTTCGGACAAGAGCACGCTGTGCGCCTTCTCGTCCACCCAGTAGTCGCCGTCGCCGTCTTCGGTTTCCTGCTTCTGCAGGCGCGGCGGTACCTGGTTGATCAGCTGGTACATGGCGACGTTGTCGTCGGCCGGGCCGGAGATGATCAGCGGCGTGCGCGCCTCGTCGATCAGGATGGAGTCCACCTCGTCGACCACGGCGAAGTTGAGCCGGCGCTGCACCTTCTCGCCCAGCGAGAACACCATGTTGTCGCGCAGGTAGTCGAAGCCGAATTCGTTGTTGGTGCCGTAGGTGATGTCGCTGGCGTAGGCGGCCTTCTTGGCGTCGTGCGGCATCTGGCTGAGGTTGACGCCGACCGACAGGCCGAGGAAGTTGTACAGCCGGACCATGATGCCGGCATCGCGGCTGGCCAGGTAGTCGTTGACGGTGATCACGTGCACGCCGTTGCCGGACAGTGCGTTCAGGTATACCGGCAGGGTGCCGACCAAGGTCTTGCCCTCGCCGGTACGCATCTCGGCGATCTTGCCCTGGTGCAGCACCATGCCGCCGATCAGCTGCACGTCGAAGTGGCGCATGTTCAGCACGCGGCGGGAGGCTTCGCGGCAGACGGCGAACGCCTCCGGCAGCAGCGCGTCCAGCGTTTCGCCCTTGGCATGGCGCTCCCGGAATTCGGTGGTCTTGGCCGCCAGCGCTGCGTCGGACAGCGCGGTCATGGTGCTTTCCATGGCGTTGATGCGCGCCACAACCTGTCGGTATTCCTTCAGCAGGCGTTCGTTGCGGCTGCCGAATACTTTCTTAAGGAGCGTCGAAATCATTGTCTGAACATCCAGCGGCCAGCGGGCCGAAAAAAATGGCTTAAAGTGTAGCACACGAACAAGCGGCATAGATGGGGCCGCTTCTGCGCGCAAGATACATGACGATGAATTGCATGCCGCCTGCCCGCCGTTGCGGCCAACCTTGCACCCGCCGCATCGCGCTGAGGATGGCAGGGCGGGCGGGGCGGTTTGGCGCTAAACTGCGCTTATCCCTTTTGTCCGATCCGATCATGAGCAGCCTGCATCTCACCGCCTTCAGCCGCCGCGACAAGCAGCTGGCCGACCTGACCGCCGCCGCCCACGCCATCCTGGCGCTGGACCGTGCGTTCAAGCGCCTGCTGCCGGGGCAGCTCGGCCAGTTCTGCCAGGTGGCCTGCGTGCGCGACGGCGAACTGGTGGTCTATGCCCACAACAGCACCGTGGCCGCGCGGCTGAAGCTACTCGGCAACAGCCTGCTGGCGCCGCTGCAGCGCCAGGGCCACCCGCTGCGCAGCCTGCGCGTCAAGGTGCTGCCGACACCGCCCAAACTGCGCAAGCCGAAATCCTTTGCCCTGTCCGAGGCCGGCGTCAGCGCCTTCGACGACGCCGCGCGCCAGATCCGCAACCCGGTGGTGCGCGAGGCGATGCTGGCACTGTTGGCCCACCACAAGCCGCGCTGAGAACGCGCCGGGTGCTCGGCATCGGCGGCTGTGGTTTTCCCGGGCGATTACCGTGCCGCCATCGCCGGCACGCTGGCGAAGACCGGTGTCGCCGTTTATGCTGCGGTGCAGATGCCGACAGAGCATCCTCAACCGGACATTGCCCAGATCATGACAACCCTCACCAGCCACCCGTTGCGACGGGTGCTCAATGACGAAGCCCATGCCCGCCCCCCGGTCGCCATTGCGTCGCCGGCGCGGCTTTCCACGCTGACGCTGCTGTTCGGCGACGACGACACCGCGCAGCGCGCCGCCTTCGTCGAGCTGTTCCACCGCCTTGGCCTGCCGCTGCCCGATCCGCGCAGCGCGCACCATACCGGCATCGCCGGCGACCTCACCGTGCGCTGGGCGCTGCATACCGAATTCGTGCGCTACACCTTCATCCTGTCCGGCGACTGCGTCGACCCGTTCGAGCGCACCGCGCTGGACCGGCTGCCGAAGGACTGGCTGGCCAGCCTGCCCGGCGAGCTGATGGTGGCGATCCACGCCGTGCTGCTGCCGGCGTCGCAGGAGGCGCCGGCCAGCGAGATCTCGCAGCGCTGGTTCGGCGGCCACGACCTGATCGGCGCCGAGATCGGCGACAACAACGGCGTCGCCTACACCGACCTGCGCCTGCACCCGGACGCGCGGCTGAGCGAAGGCTTCAGCCGCTACGTGGTGATCGACCGCAACATGGGGCCGTCGCAGTCCGGACGCATGTTGCAGCGCCTGTTCGAGATCGAGACCTACCGCCTGCTGGCGCTGCTGGCGCTGCCGGAGGCGAAGCGGCAGGCACCGGAATTGAGCCGCCTCGGCACCCAGCTGCGCAGCGTCACCCAGCGCATGGCGGAGCAGAGCGACACCGACGCGCTGCTGCTGGACGAGCTGACCGATCTGGCGGCGCAGGGCGAACAGCTGATCGCCGAGAGCCAGTACCGCTTCGCCGCCGCGCGCGCCTACTACAAGCTGGTGGAGCGGCGCATCACCGAGCTGCGCGAGAGCCGGCTGCCGGGGCTGCAGCCGTTCCGCGAATTCATGGAGCGGCGGCTGGTGCCGGCGATGGAGACCTGTGACACCGCCGCCCGCCGCCAGGAACGGCTGATGACGCGGCTGCAGCGCAGCACCGCCTTGCTGCGCACGCGGGTGGAGGTGATGCACGAGGCGCAGAACCGCGCGCTCTTGGCGAGCATGAACAAGCGCGCCGCGCTGCAGCTGCGCTTGCAGGAAACGGTGGAAGGGCTGTCGGTGGGGGTGCTGACCTACTACGCGATCGGCCTGCTGTCCTATCTGTTCAAGGCCGGCAAGGCGCTGGGCGCGCCGATCAATGCCGAGCTGGCCACCGGGCTGTCGGTGCCGCTGGTGGCGCTGGCGGTGTGGTGGGGCATGCGGCGGCTGAAGCGCACCGTGCTGCACTGAGTCATCATCCTGGTGGCCAATGCGCCAAGGTTGGCCGCAACGCAAACCGGCCCGACAGCGTGTGCTGTCGGGCCGGTTTGTCATCGGGTGCTGAGAACCTGTTCACGATCTCGCGCGCTCACGCGAGACAAGGCGAAAACGGCTGAGGAAGCGGAGTTGACATGGGGTAAATGAGCATTCCGAAGCCGTACTCACCGTGTAACGTTTCACGACGCGCAGCAGATCGTGAGCACGTTCTGAGCGATCAGAATGCGACGCTGACCCCGGCGTAGGCGCCGTCGGCGATGCTGCGGTCGCGCTGGCTGTCGTTGCGCTTGATCTCGAACACGCGGTAGCCGGCCTCGACGCCGACCAGCTTCAGCGGGCTCCAGCGCAGGCCGACCATGCTGTCGCTGACCGATTTCACGCTGCCGCTGGCGGCCGACGACGGCGCGTAGAAGCCCTGCGCGAACAGCTCGGTGCTGGCCGGCAGGTCGATGGTCAGGCGGCCGCCGACCATGGCGGCGCTGGCGTAGCCGTCCGATTCCAGATAAGCCAGCTTGCCACCCAGATCCAGACGCAGCAGCGCCGGTACCGGCAGGCCGAACAGCACGCCGACGGCGCTGGCCTGCGGCTTGTCGTCCTGCGGCGCGGCCTTGCGCGCCACGATGTGGTCGATGCTGATGCCGGGGCCGAGGCCGGTCGGCATGCGGGTGAGGAAGTCGTAGTCACTGCCGCGGGCGAGGGTGGTGTCGCCGGCAACGGCGGACAGCGGCAGGCAGGCGGCAAGGGCCAGCAGGGCAGGTTTCAGCATGATGTTCTCCGGGAAAGGGAGACGATGTTACGCCTGTCCGGTGCCGCCTTCCAGCTCGGTGACGCGCTGCAGCAGGCTGGCGACAGTCTGTTCCAGCGCGCTGACCCGTTCGGCGAGACTGTCGTCGCTGGCGCTCGCCGTCGCAGGGGCGGCGGCCACGGCCACCGGATGCAGAGTGTGCACCCAGCGCGCCTCGCGTTCGCCCGGCTGCCGTGGCAGCTTCAGCACCAGCGGCGGGTACTTGTCGGCCAGCGCATTCAGCGCGGTATCGACTTCCTCGACGCTGCCGAAGCTGTACAGGCGTCCGGAACGGGTGCGCAGCTCGGCCGCGGTCTGTGCGCCGCGCAGCATCAGCAGCGCCAGTGCGGCCAACCTGGCGCCGTCGATATTCCACGCGTAGTTGAGGCGGTGTTCGTACTTGGCGACGCGGCTGCCGGCCGGCAGCCGTTCGTTGACCAGCTTGGCGGCGAGCAGGCTGTCCAGCGTGGCGCTGAGATCGGCCTCGCTCAGCTGCAGCACCGGCTCGCGGCTGGTCAGCTGGTTGCAGGCGGCCAGCAGTGCGTTGAGGGTCAGCGGATAGCTGTCCGGGGTCAGCGCCTGTTTCTCGATCAGCGCGCCGAGGACGCGTACCGCGTGCGGTTCCAGTGTCAGGGTGTCCATTTTGTTCTCCTTGTGGCCATGGCTGCGGCCATCATCGCATCTTATGGTGGCACTGCGGCAGTCTTGACAGTCCGCGGCGCATTGCGCACCCTTGCCGCCCGATAGCCTGTTTGTGGAGCGCGCCTGATGCAACGTGTTGATTTGTTACTGGTCGAACTGGGTCTGGCGCCATCGCGCACCGCGGCGCAGGCGCTGATCGCCGCCGGGCGGGTCAGTGTCGACGACGGCGGCCAGTGGCGCGACATCGGCAAGGCCAGCCAGAAGCTGCCGGCCGACAGCCGCTTCGTGATCGTGCCGGACGAGGCCGACCGCTATGTGTCGCGCGGCGGGCTGAAGATGGCTGGGGCGTTGGCGCAGGCCGGTTTGCAGATCGACGGCTGGACGGCGCTGGATGTCGGGCAGTCCACCGGCGGTTTTTCCGATTGCCTGCTGCAGGCCGGTGCACGGCGGGTGGTGGGGGTCGATGTCGGCCACGACCAGCTGGCGCCAAGGTTGGCCGCCGATCCGCGCATCGTCGCCTTCGAGGGCGTCAACGCCCGCGCGCTGGACCACGCGGCGCTGCTGGCCGCCAACGACGGCGCAGCGTTCGACCTGATGGTGTGCGACGTATCGTTCATCTCGCTGGTGCTGGTGTACCCGTCGGCGCTGCCGCTGATCCGGCCGGGCGGCTACCTGCTGAGCCTGGTCAAGCCGCAGTTCGAGGTTGGCCGCGAAGGGCTGGGCCATGGCGGTATCGTGCGCGACGCGCAGCTGTACGGTGGGGTGGAGCAGAAGATCAATGCCCTGGTGGCCGAGCTGGGCTTCCGGCGCCTGGCCTGGTTCGACAGCCCGATCAAGGGCGGCGACGGCAACCGCGAGTTTTTCATCTTCGCGCAGCGCCATCCCGCCTGAGCGCTCAGCCTATGCTCGGCAGCGGGTTGTCGTCGTCTTCCGGATTGCGTACCACCAGCAACGGCAGCGTGGTCTTGCGCATGATTTCCTCGGCAAAGCTGCCCATCAGCAGGTGGCGCCAGCCGCGATGGCCGTGGGTGCCGATCACCAGCAGGTCGCTGGCGATCTGGGTGGCGCAGTCGACCAGCACCTGCGACATGCTGCTGCCGCCTTCCGGCGCCTCCAGCAGGAAGCTGTCCGCCTGGCTTACCCCCATCTGCCGCGCGTAGTCGGCGGCTTCGTCGAGGATGGCCTGGCCGCGGCCGCGTGCCTCCGCCTGCAGTGCGCCGCTGTCGAGCAGGCCGACGCTTTCGATGGCGAAATCGTGCAGCGATACCACATGCACCAAGGACAGGCGGGCCTTGCCGGCGGCGGCAAGACGGACCGCCTCGATCAGGGCCGGGCGGGCGTTATGGCTGCCGTCGAGGGCAACCGTCAGATGCTGGTACATGCGTTTCTCCTTTGCGGATGAGGGCGTCTGGGCCAGGGCGGCAGTGTAGCGCGCTGGGGCCGGCTGATGCGTAAGGGGCGAGCCCTCATGTCATTTATAGGTGTTTTCACGTATAGGTTTGCCGATGGTTGCGGGTTAACATTTCGCCACCAATTCAGGAGGATATGCCGTGTTCGCTTGGTTCGCTCTCTCTGCCCTGCTGTTGTTTGCGGTCCTGTACTGGCTGTTTTTTGTCGGCCCGGCGCGACAGCGTGCCCGGACCGCCGCCCGTGCCGGTGCGGCGCGCCGCGTGGTATATGCACAGACACAGGCACTGCAGCAGGATGTCTGTCTTACCGATCCGGCCTATGGTGTCTTGCTGCGCCTGGCACATGGCGACCGGCAGAAGGTCGAATCCTGGATCATCGAAGTGCAGCGCAAGATGCCGGGCCATTCGCGCAGCGAGGCCATCGCCTTGCTGGCCGAGCGTGCAGCGGCACCGCAGGCCGCCACGGCGTAAGAACCTGTTCAAATCAGCACAGGCCACGGCATTGCCGTGGCCTGTGTCATTGCCGCCGCCGTCAGGCCAGTAGCGACAGGTAGCGGCGCTCCCACGGTGTGATCTCGCCGTGAAAATGCTGCAATTCCACTTCCTTCACCGCGGCATAGGCCAGGCTGAATGCCTCGCCGAACAGGCGGCTGACGCTGTCGGCACCCTGCATCGCCGCCAGCGCCGCATCCAGCGTATTGGGCAGCAGCTCGCTGTCCGCCTGCTTGAACACGTTGCCCTGCGCTGGCGCGCTTGGCTGCAGGCTGTCCTCGATGCCGAGCAGGCCGGCGCCGAGGCTGGCCGCCAGCGACAGGTAGGGGTTGGCGTCGCAGCCGGGCAGGCGGTTTTCCACCCGCCGCGCCTCCGGGCCGCCCTGCGGGATGCGCAGCCCGACCGAGCGGTTGTCCAGCCCCCACGACACGTTGACCGGTGCCGCCAGCCCCTTGACGAAGCGGCGGTAGGAGTTGGGACTCGGGCAGAACATTGGCATCAGCTTGGGCAGATGGGTCTGCAGGCCGGCGATGAAGTGGTGGAACAGCGCGCTCTCATTGCCGTGGCGGTCGCTGAACACATTGCTGCCGTCGTGGCCGACCAGGCTCTGGTGCAGGTGCATCGAGCTGCCCGGCTGGCCGGCCAGCGGCTTGGCCATGCACACCACGTTGAGGCCGTGACGGTTGCCGGTTTCCTTAAGCAGGGTCTTGAACAAAAAGGTCTGGTCGGCCAGCGCCAGCGCGTCGCCGTGCTTGAGATTGATCTCGAACTGGCTGGGGCCCATCTCGTGCACCCAGGTATCGGTGGCGATGCCGAGCAGCTCGCAGCCGCGGTAGACGTCGTCGAAGAACGCCTCCAGATCGTTGAGGGTGGTAAAGCTGAACGAGTCGAAACCGAGCTCGCGCCGGCCGCTGCGCAGCGGCGGTGCCTGGAACGGCTGCGCCGGATCAGGGTTGGCCGCAAAGATGTAGAACTCCAGCTCCGGTGCCACCACCGGCTGCAGCCCGCGCGCGGCGTAGCCGGCCAGCACCCGCTTCAGCGCCGAGCGTGGCGCGAACGGGGTCAGCGCGCCATCCAGATCGACACAGTCGCACAGCACCAGCGCGCGCGGCGTACTGGCCCACGGCACCGGGCGCAGCGTGGACAGGTCCGGGCGCAGCGTGGCGTCGGGGTCGTTCTCGCCGTAGAAGCGGTAGTCGGGGAATTCGCCGACGCAGCTCTGGATCGCCACCGCGCGCGCGATGCGCAGCGTCTGGCCGCCGATGAAGGCCTCGCGCGGCAGCGTCTTGCCGCGGGCAAAACCGCTGACATCGGCAAAGCACAGCTCCACGTCACGGCAGCCGCGCTCGCGCAGCCACTGGCTCTGTTCGGTATTGGGTATGACTGGGTGCATGCACGGCTCCTGAACGGGATGGCGGGGCGCAAGCGCGGTGCCAACGGGTCAGACGATTATGCCTGTGCCGCCATACAGGGCAAGTATTTTGTTCCGCTTGGCGGTACGTTGTTTCAATAAATGGAAATAAACTGTGCATTGCTGCCAAAAACGGGGTTTGCCCTGCCGGGCAGCCTGTGGTGCGCCACTTTCACTGTCACGGCATGACGGCACGTGCAATGGTGCACAATCTGTCCACCGCAGACTGTGGATAAACGGGGCGGGCACCGGCGTGGGCGATAGAGTCCACGGAAGTGGTGTAAATGCAGACAGATGGTAGGAGGCCATCGACGAAC
>NZ_BMYP01000015.1 GCF_014652335.1 Vogesella fluminis
GATTTGCTCATGGCTCCATTCTCTCAAGTGAGGGAGCCTCCGCAAAACCCGGGGCGGTTCAAGTGTAAAGTGTCAATGGAATGATTGTGATGTGGCGGAGATATCAATGTTGTCAGTGTATTTGGCATGAATCCATTTAATTTGACATTATTTGTCTGTCGATAAAACCGTAGCAACCGCCACTTCGTCAGCCTGCTTGGCGGCGTGCCGCAGGCGGTGCCGGTCGGCGCGGCGACGCGTTACCAGTTGCTGGCCGACGAGCTGGATGCCAACTGGCAGCCGAACACGGTGGCGGCGATGGTGGCCACGCCGGCCAACCCGACCGGTACCGTGCTCAGCCGCGACGAGATCGCCGCGCTGGCCGAGCGCTGCCGCGCCCGTGGCGGCGCGCTGATCGTGGACGAGATCTACCAGGGGCTGACCTACGGCGCCGATTCGTTCTCGGCCTTGCAACTGGCGGACGATGCCTTCGTGATCAACAGCTTCTCCAAGTATTTCCAGATGACCGGCTGGCGGCTGGGCTGGCTGGTGGTGCCGCCGGCCTATGTCGAGCCGGCGATCCGGCTGGCGCAGAACCTGTTCCTGTGTCCGCCAGCGGCGGCACAGCACGCCGCACTGGCCGCGTTCCAGCCGGCGGTACTGGACGTGCTGGAAAGCCGCCGCGCCGAATTTGGCCGGCGGCGGGATTTCCTGCTGCAGGTGTTGCCGACGCTGGGCTGGCGCATCGACGCGGTGCCGGACGGCGCCTTCTACGTCTACGCCGACGTGTCGGCGGTGACGGACGACAGCTTTGCCTACTGCCAGCGCATGCTGGACGAGGTGAAGGTGGCGATCACGCCGGGGGCGGATTTCGGCAGCAACCGTGCCGGCAACTATGTGCGCGTCGCCTACACCACCGGCATCGACCGCCTGGCCGAGGCGGTGACACGTATGAAGATGGTGCGCTAGCCGCCGCGCGCCAGCCACAGCGCCGCCAGCAGCGCGCAGGCGGCGTGGCTCCACGCCAGCCGGCGTAGTGCGCGGGCGGTGTCCTGTGGCGAGCGCCAGCTGATAATGAAGGGGCGGCGGTCGGCGGGGCGTTGCAGGTGATGGGCAAGCGGGATGGCGGCCAGCGCGCGGTGGTTGCGGCCAACCTCGTCGTGGGCGGCCTGCCGGGCGTGCTCCCACTCCTCGCTACTGAGCGTGCCGTCGCCGTCCTGGTCGAAGCGACGCAGCAGCCCTGCCGGGTCCTGTTTCCACTCGTTTAGCGTCAGCTGCAGGTCGTCGCGGAAGGCCTGTCGGTCCGGCTGGCCGCCGAGGCTGCGCAGCTCGCCCAGCGCATACAGCGGGTCGCCGATGGCGATCCAGCGTTCGCTCAGTACGTCGTCGCCGTCATGCCAGCTGCGCTGGTGGCGGGCCTCGACGCTGGCGCCTTCCGGCTGCACGATGACCTCGCCGCGCCGGTCCAGCAGCCGGAACGAATCGTCGCTGCGCAGGCGTTCGCTGCGCCGTGGCTGCTGCTGGCGGCCGTTCGGGCGCCGCTCCGCCTGATACCACACGCAACGCATGCCGCCAAACGGGGTCACCAGCGGCGGGCCGTCCGGCGCCGCGGCCTCGCCAAAGCATTCGCAATAGCCCTGTGCCGCCGCCTGCGAGGTGGTGGTCGGGGTGTCGGCCACATGGCGGTACTGGCGGTAGAAATGCAGCCACAGCGCCACGCCGAACAGGGCGCCTGCCGCCGGCAGCAGCCGCGGCGGCAAGTCATCCAGCTGCCAGGCCAGCAGGGGCAGTAACAGGTAAAGCAGCAGTGAGGCGTAGCGCTGTTGCAGCGCCGCGAGCAGGGTCATGGTGGCGAGGCTCAGCGTTCGAACAGCGCCTTGACGTCGACGTCGCGCTTTTCTGCCTCGGCAAAACGCAGCGCGCGCGCGGTGCGGAAGCCGAACAGGTTGGCGACGAACACGTCCGGGAATTGCTCGATGCGCACGTTGTTGTTGTTGACCGCTTCGTTGTAGAGTTCGCGGCGATCGGCAATGCCGTCTTCCAGCTGGCTGATGCGCTGCGCCAGGTGGCTGAACTGCACGTCGGCCTTCAGTTCCGGATAGGCTTCGGCTACCGCGAAAATCTGGCCGAGCAGGCCGCGCAGCTGGCCTTCCAGCTCACCGATGCGGCCAACGTTGCCGGCGCGGGCGGCTTCCGACATCGCGGCGCGCGCCTCCATCACCTGCGTCAGGGTGTCCTGCTCGAACTGGCCGTAGTGACGGCAGAGATCGACCAGCTTGGGGATCTCGTCGTGGCGCTGTTTCAGCAACACGTCGATATTGGCCCAGCTCTTGCTGACCTCGTGCTTCAGGCGCACCAGGCCGTTGTAGAGCAGGATGCCGTAGAAAAGCAGCACCACGAATGCAGAAACGAACAGGAAAAATGGCATGAGCAGGTGTCCTTTGAAATTCGATGCCATCGTCACCGCAGCGCTGGCGGGTGTCAAGAAAGGGGCGAGATGACTTCTCTCAATATTGTCGGTGGCGGGCGTCTGGGCAAGAGTGTGGCGCGGCTGGCGCACGACAGCGGCCGCTACCACATCGGCGCGCTGCTGTGCCGCAGTCAGGCGTCGGCGCTGGCGGCGCGCGACTTTGTCGGCGCCGGCGTGGCGCTGACGGCGCTGGCGGACTTGCCGGCGGCCGGCATCACCCTGCTGGCGGTGCCGGACGGCGAGATTGCCGGCGTGGCGGCCGCGCTGGCGACGGCGGGGGTGATTGCCGCCGGCAGCGTGGTGTGTCACGCCAGCGGTGTCGGCGAGGCGGCCTTGCTGGCGCCACTGGCGGTGCAGGGCGTGCACTGCGCCAGCCTGCATCCGGCGTTTTCCTTTGCCGATCCGGCGCGCGCGGTGGCCGGCTTTGCCGGTGCCCGCTGTGCGCTGGAGGGTGATGCTGCGGCGTTGCCGTTGTTGCAAGGGTTGGCCGCAGACATCGGCGGCGTGCCCTTCGTGCTGGCGCCGGGCGGCAAGGCGGCCTACCACGCCGCGCTGTCGATTGCTTCGAACTACCTGGTGACACTGCATGATCTGGCGGCGCGGGTGGCGACACAGGCCGGCATGGCAGATGAGGTGGCGGCCGCGGTGCTGGGCGGGCTGATGCGGCAGACACTGGACAACACGCTGGCGCTGGGGCCGGCGGCGGCGCTGACCGGCCCGATCGCGCGTGGCGATGCCGGCACCGTGGCCAAGCATCGCGCAGTGCTGTCGGCGCAGGACGACGCGCTGTACTGCGCACTGGGCGCGGCGACGGCAAGGTTGGCCGCAACGCGGCTGACGGCGGCGCAGCAGCAGGCGCTGGCTGCGGCGTTGGCGCCGCCGGCCGTTTAGCGTTGGGGTGGAGGGTGATACAGGTTGGCCGCAAGTGTTGCGGCCAACCTTTGTCGTCAGGCGGCGTGGATCACGAAGATCGCCGGCCGCTTGTGGAAGTCCGGTGCGTCCTTCGGCCAGTCCTTTACCAGCCGGCTGACGATGGTCTGCGTCGGCGCAGTCAGGTCGGCGGCCACGCACAGGCGGGTGGTCGGGGCCAGCGTGTCGCGCAGCTGTTGCAGCAGCGCGTTGTTGCGGTACGGCGTCTCGATGAACAGCTGGGTTTCGTTGTTCTGTCGCGAGCGCAGTTCCAGTGCCTTGATCGCCTTGCCACGCTCGGCGGCGTCCACCGGCAGGTAGCCGTGGAAGGCGAAGCACTGACCGTTGGCACCGCTGGCCATCATTGCCAGCAGGATCGACGACGGCCCGATCAGCGGCTCGACGCGGTAGCCCTTCTCGTGCGCCAGCGCCACCAGTTGGGCGCCGGGGTCGGCTACCGCCGGGCAGCCGGCTTCCGACACCAGTCCCACGTCCAGTCCGGCGGCCAACGGTGCCAGCAGCGCGGCGATTTCCGCCGGCTTGGTGTGCTCGTTCAGCGTGTTCATCACCAGCTCGCGGATCGGCGTGCTCACGCCGAGCTGTTTCAGGTGCTTGCGCGCGGTTTTTTCCGCTTCCACCACAAAGTGGGAAATGTGGGTGACGCGGGTGCGCTCGCCCTCCGGTAGCCACGGGGTGTCGCCATCGCCCAGCGGGGTGGGAATCAGGTACAGGGTGCCGGCCATCACAGGATCCCCACGCCTTCGTTCTGCAGCATGCTTACCAGCGCGAACAGCGGCACGCCGATCAGCGCGTTGGGGTCGTCGGCTTCCACTTTCTGCAGCAGTGCGCCGCCCAGCGTCTCGCTTTTGGCGCTGCCGGCGCAGTTGAGCGCGTCCGGTTCGCGGGTCAGGTAGTTGCGGATCTGCTGTTCGGTCAGCTGGCGCAGGGTGACTTTAGTGATGCCGACGTCTTCCTGGATATGGCCGCTCTTGCTGTTGTACAGCGCCAGTGCCGAGTGGAACACCACGGTGCGGCCGCTCATCCACTTCAGCATCGCCACGCCGTTTTCGAAGCTGCCGGGCTTGCCGATCTGCTGTCCGTCGAGCAGTGCCACCTGGTCGCCGCCGATGATCAGCGCCTCCGGGAAGTGCTCCGCCAGCGACATCGCCTTGCTGCGTGCCAGGCGCACGGCGGTATCGAGCGCGGTTTCGCCCGCTAGCGGGGTTTCGTCGCACACCGGTGCCACGGCGGTGACCGGCAGGCCGAGGCGTTCCACGATTTCGCGGCGGTAAGGAGAAGTAGAGGCAAGCACGATCTGCATGTCGGTCATCCGTGGTAAAGAGGGCGCAGGCTGCCTGTTGCATCAATGGCTTGTTGCCGCCGCTGCCGCAGTCAGTATGCTGGTTTATTTTGACAAAGTGATGGCGCTGATAATATCATGCCGGGTTTATGTCTAACCCGATTTTGATTGATCCGCTCGCGTTTGCCCGCGATGGCGCTTCGTTGCAGAACGAGCGGCCGGTTGCGGCGCTCGCCGGGCGCGTACATGAGCTGCTGGCATCCGATGCTGGCGTGGTGAAATTCGAGGTGGAAGGTTTTCAGGACCATCTGCTGCGACCGTCGCTGCGTTACCGTCTGTCTGTCACGCTCAGCGTTGAATGTCAGCGTTGCCTGACGCCGATGCCGTTCGAACTGGAAGCAGGGGGTGTGATTACCCTGTTCTCCCGCGAGGACAAGCTGGAAGCAGCGGTAGAGGCCGATGACGAACTGGACGCCATTCTGGCGGAAGAAACTTTCGACGTTATCGCACTGATCGAAGACGAAATTATCATGGGCTTGCCGCTGTCGTTGATGCACGACGACTGCGACACGGAAGAACTGAAGCGCGCCAAGGCTGACAAGCCTAATCCGTTTGCGGTATTGGCGGTGTTGAAGCAATCCAGGTCCTGAACGTTTAACTTGAATCCTTAGGAGTCGACCATGGCTGTTCAACAGAACAAAAAGTCCCCGTCCAAGCGTGGCATGCACCGCGCACACGATTTTCTGACCGCTCCGTCGCTCGCTAAAGAGCCGACTACCGGTGAAACCCACCTGCGTCACCACATCAGCCCGAACGGCTTCTACCGTGGTCGCCAGGTTGTGAAGGCCAAGGGCGAGTAATCGTTCCTTACTATTATCCTTACCTTCATAACAACAGGTAGGTTAACTACCGTGTCACGTTGATGACTATCACCGTAGCGGTCGATGCAATGGGCGGTGACGTTGGCCTCAAGGTCACTGTCCCTGCATCTGTCCAGTTCCTTAGCGACACTCCCGATGTCAATCTTGTACTGGTGGGCGATCAGGCGGCAATCGAAGCTGAGCTGATGGCACTGCCGGATTCCGTGCGCGCGCGCATCACGGTTCGTCATGCCTCCGAAGTGGTGGGGATGGACGAGTCACCGCAGCTGGCACTGAAAAACAAGAAAGACTCGTCGATGCGGGTGTCGATCAATTTGGTCAAGGAAGGCCTGGCGCAGGCAGCGGTGTCCGCAGGGAACACCGGCGCGCTGATGGCAACGGCCAAATTCGTCCTGAAAACCATTCCCGGTATTGATCGCCCCGCCATTGCCAAGATGATGCCCGGCATCAAGGGCAATACCTGCGTGCTGGATCTGGGTGCCAATGTCGACTGCTCGCCGGAGCAGTTGTTGCAGTTCGGCATCATGGGTTCCGAGCTGGTGGTCAGCCTTGAACATCGCCCGAATCCAAGCGTCGGCTTGCTGAATATCGGCTCCGAGGATATCAAGGGTACCGAGTCGATCAAGCGTGCAGCCGAGCTGCTGCGCGAATCCGGCCTCAATTTCTACGGTAACGTTGAAGGCAACGACATCTTCAAATCAACAGTGGATGTGGTAGTCTGCGACGGGTTTACCGGTAATGTCGCGCTGAAAGCCTCCGAGGGGCTGGCGCACATGATTTCTACCTTCCTGCGCGAAGAGTTTGCCCGCACGTGGTGGACCAAGCTGTGTGCCCTGGCTGCGATGCCGGTGCTCAAGCGGTTCAAGGCCCGTGTCGATCCCCGCCGTTACAATGGCGCCAGCTTTCTGGGGCTGCGGGGAATCGTGGTGAAAAGCCACGGCGGTACCGACGCGCTGGGATTTCGTATCGCGCTGGAGCAGGCTTGCGAGGAAGTTCGCGCCAACGTGATTGGTCACATTGCAGACCGGGTTGCCGTTCAATTACAAAATATCAGGCAATCCGGGCCAGAAGCTAAAGACAGCGCATGACCTATTCCCGCATTCTCGGTACCGGCAGCTACTTGCCGGAGCTACTGATGACGAATGCGATGCTGGCTGAACGTGTCGAAACCAGTGACGAGTGGATTGTCTCTCGCACTGGCATTCGTGCACGCCACATCGCTGCCGATGACCAGAAGACCAGTGATCTGGCCTATCTGGCGTCGCTCAAGGCTATCGAAAGCGCCGGCATTGAAGCCGGCGAACTGGACCTGATCATCGTCGCCACTACCACTCCGGACATGGTATTCCCCAGCACGGCCTGCATCCTGCAGGAAAAGCTCGGCGTGCCGGGCATTCCTGCGTTCGACGTGCAGGCCGTGTGCGCGGGCTTCATGTACGCGCTGGTTACCGCCAACAACTACATCAAGGCCGGCATGGCCAGGAAGGTGCTGGTGGTCGGTGCCGAGCTGATGAGCCGCATTCTGGACTGGGACGACCGCCGTACCTGCGTGCTGTTTGGCGATGGCGCGGGCGCCATGGTGCTGGAGGTATCGGACGAACCGGGCCTGCTGCACGCCAAGTTGGCCGCAGACGGTCGTTACCAAGGCATCCTGAATACCCCGGCGCAGATCGCCGGCGGCAAGATCCAGGGCATGCCTTACCTGCATATGGATGGCCCGGCGGTGTTCAAGTTTGCGGTCAAGGCGCTGTCCGATATCGCGGAGAAGACGCTGGACGAAGCCGGCGTGGCGCAAGCCGATGTCGACTGGCTGGTGCCGCACCAGGCCAACCTGCGCATCATCGAATCCACTGCCAAGCATCTGAAACTGTCGATGGACAAGGTGATCGTCACCTTGCCGGAGCAGGGCAACACCTCGGCAGCCTCCATTCCGCTGGCGTTTGACTGCGCGGTGCGCGATGGTCGCATCCAGCGTGGCCAGACTGTGCTGCTGGAAGGTATCGGTGGCGGCTTTGCCTGGGGCGCGGTGCTGCTGCGCTTCTAAGGTGCCATGCGCGACAGGCGGTCGCCTGTCGCGCGCCTTGCGCTGTGAAACTGTCAAAACCTCGTCCAGCTGCAGTGAACTGCGGTGATCATACGAGCGTTTGACAGTTTCTTTTGCATAAATCGCAGCAAGCGGTCATCATTCACCCCGTTTCAAAAGGAGACCCCGAGATGGCGTTTGCCTTTCTTTTTCCCGGCCAGGGCTCGCAGAGCCTGAAAATGATGGACGGCTTTGCCGACCTGCCGGTAGTAAAACAGACATTTGACGAAGCCTCGGCCGCCCTGGGTGAAGACCTGTGGGCCATGCTGCAGGCGGAGACGCCGGAGGCGATCAACGCCACGGTCAATACCCAGCCGCTGATGCTGGCCGCCGGTGTGGCGACCTATCGTGCCTGGCTGGCACAAGGCGGCGCCTTGCCGGCCGCGCTGGCCGGCCACAGCCTGGGCGAGTACAGCGCGCTGGTGGCTGCCGGGGCGCTGGATTTTGCCGATGCGGTGAAGCTGGTGCGCCTGCGCGCCGAGGCGATGCAGGATGCGGTGCCGGCCGGCGAGGGCGCGATGGCCGCGATCCTCAACCTGTCCGATGACGACATCCGCGCCGCCTGCGCCGAAGCGGCGCAGGGCGAGGTGGTGGAACCGGTGAATTTCAACTCGCCGGGGCAGGTGGTGATTGCCGGCAACAAGGCCGCGGTGGAGCGCGCGATGGAGCTGTGCAAGGCCAAAGGTGCCAAGCGCGCGCTGCCGCTGCCGGTATCGGTGCCGTCGCACTGCTCGCTGATGAAACCTGCCGCCGACAAGCTGGCCGCGGCACTGGCCGCGATCCAGATCAACCCGCCGCAGATTCCGGTGCTGCATAATGCCGACGTTGCCGCCTACGACAATGCCGACCAGATCCGCGATGCGCTGACGCGCCAGCTGTACCGTCCGGTGCGCTGGACCGAAACCGTCCAGCAGCTGGCCGCCGGTGGCATCGTGCTGATGGCCGAATGCGGTCCGGGCAAGGTGCTGGCCGGCCTCGCCAAGCGTATCGACGGCAACGTGAACTGCCACGCGCTGACCGATGCCGCCAGGCTGGAAGCGGCCCGTGCCGAGCTGGCGTAAAGACATAAGGTTGGCCGCATGCGGCCGGCCAGGAGAGAGACAATGAGTTTGCAAGGTAAGGTTGCGCTGGTTACCGGCGCCTCGCGCGGCATCGGTGCCGCCATCGCCGATACCCTGGCTGCCGCCGGCGCCAAGGTGATCGGTACCGCCACTTCCGACAGCGGTGCCGCCGCCATCGGCGAGCGCCTGGCGCAGTGGGGCGGTATCGGCATGGTGCTGAACGTCGGCGAAGACGGCGCCATTGACGCGCTGATCGACACCATCGCCAAGGAGCATGGCGACGTGGCCATCCTGGTGAACAATGCCGGCATTACCCGCGACGGCCTCTTGATGCGCATGAAGGACGAGGACTGGGATGCGATCATGGATACCAACCTGAAGTCGGTATTCAAGACATCCAAGGCCGTGATGCGCGGCATGATGAAGGCCCGCTGGGGCCGCATCATCAATATCGCGTCGGTGGTCGGCGCGATGGGCAATGCCGGTCAGGCCAACTATGCGGCCGCCAAGGCCGGCATCATGGGCTTTACCAAGTCAATGGCGCGCGAAGTCGGCAGCCGCGGCATTACCGTCAACTGCGTGGCGCCGGGTTTCATCGATACCGACATGACCCGCGCGCTGCCGGAAGCGCAGCGTGAGGCGCTGGTACAACAGATTGCACTGGGTCGCCTGGGCGCGGCACAGGACATCGCCGATGCCGTGGATTTCCTGGCCTCCGATCGCGCGGCGTACGTGACAGGCCAGACCCTGCACGTGAACGGCGGCATGTTGATGCCATAAATGGTAATGGCAGGGAATGGTTTTGGGGTTTTTGCCAGCGCAGCATGAGCATGCTGGCGGGTCAAAAGCCGGACTGATTGCCGATTCGCAGCCGATATCATGGCAATGATGTGACTGCGGTAGGCTTGGGCAGGTTTTTTTTGTAGAATGGCGGGGTTTTGTTGTCCCGTACACAGAAAGGTAAAGGATTTAAACAAATGGAAAACATCGAAGCGCGCGTTAAAAAGATCGTTGCCGAGCAACTGGGCGTGAACGAAGCCGAAGTCAAGATCGACTCTTCGTTTGTTGACGATCTGGGCGCCGACTCCCTGGATACCGTTGAACTGGTGATGGCACTGGAAGAAGAGTTCGAGTGCGAAATCCCGGATGAAGAAGCCGAGAAAATCACCACCGTTCAGCAAGCAGTCGACTACGTTACCGCTCACCTGAACAAGTAATTTCCCGGGCTTGCCAGGACCTCTGCCGGTGTAGCCCAGGCTCGCCAGCAGGGGTCTTTTGCTGTAGTGGCCCTGAAACGTGCGTTTGATTTAATGACAGCCCATTGAATACCGCCCGTTCGGGACTATCGGGAGCTTCCTCCCTTTTTTCGCGGAGATACCCTGTGTCAAAACGCAGAGTAGTAGTGACTGGCCTGGGCCATGTGTCCCCGGTCGGCAACGATGTGAGCAGTGGCTGGGCCAATCTCCTGGCCGGCAAGAGTGGTATCACCACCATTACCCGTTTCGATGCCAGTGATATTTCCTGCCAGGTCGCGGGTGAGGTCAAGGGCTTCGATATTAGCCAGTACATTTCGGCGAAAGACGCGCGCCGCATGGATGTATTCATCCATTACGGCATCGCGGCTGCGCTGCAGGCGGTAGCCGACTCCGGTCTCGACGATGTGCCGGGCCTCGACAAGACCCGTGTCGGCGTGAATATCGGCTCCGGTATCGGTGGCCTGCCGCTGATCGAAGAAACCGGCGTGGCCCGCCACGAAGGCGGCATCCGCAAGATCGGCCCGTTCTTCATTCCCGGCTCGCTGATCAACATGGTTGCCGGTCACGTATCCATCCTCAAGGGCTATCAGGGTCCGAGCTACGGCATCGTGTCCGCCTGCACCACCGGTGCACACTGCATCGGCGATGCCGCACGCGTGATCCAGTATGGTGACGCCGACGTGATGGTGGCCGGTGGCGCCGAAGGCACCATCTCCAGCCTAGCGGTGGGCGGCTTTGCCGCGATGAAGGCACTGTCGACCCGCAACGACGATCCGGCGACCGCTTCGCGGCCGTGGGACAAGGGCCGTGACGGCTTCGTGATGGGCGAGGGCGCCGGTGTGCTGGTACTGGAAGAGTACGAGCACGCGGTCAAGCGCGGCGCCAGGATCTACGCCGAGCTGGTCGGCTTCGGCATGAGCTCCGACGCGCACCACATCACCGCACCGAGCGCCGAAGGCCCGGCCCGCGGCGTGCTGAACGCGCTGCGCGACGCCAAGCTGAATCCGGAAGACGTGCAGTACGTGAACGCGCACGGTACCTCCACCCCGCTGGGCGACGCCAACGAAACCAACGCGCTGAAGATCGCGTTCGGTGACCACGCCAGGAAGCTGGTCGTGAACTCCACCAAGTCGATGACCGGCCACCTGCTGGGCGGCGCCGGCGGTGTGGAAGCGATCTACTCGATTCTGGCCGTGCACAACCAGGTATCGCCACCGACCATCAACCTGCACGATCAGGACATCGAAGGCGGCTGCGATCTGGACTACTGCGCCAACACCGCGCGTGACATGAAAATCGACGTGGCGATCTCCAACTCCTTCGGGTTTGGCGGTACCAACGGCACGCTGGTATTCAAGCGCGTGTAAGTCTTGCCCAACGGTGTCGAAACCGTTGACAGCCAAGACCGCTGCGATAAACTCGCGCGGTCTTTTCTTTTTGCGGCCAACGTGACGTTGCTGTTGCCGCAAGGCGGCGGGTAGTGCCTGCGTCGGCGTCGTGCTGGCAAGGCCTGGCGGCGGATGTATAGTCCTATTAGGTGGCGGTCGGCGGGAGTCATCGCCGTCGCCCGCGCCCGGCCAGCCGCCCCGCCATCCTTGCCGCAACCGAACCTCGGGCCCTGCTGCCATGCACTGTGAACTGCTGAGTTTTACCCCCGATCTGCTGGCGCTGCACGCCCACGATCGCGCCCGTTTCCCCTACCTGATGCAGTCGTCGGGTGACAGCGGCTGGGACATCCTGATGGCCCTGCCGCAGCACACCCGCATCTATCGCGAAGGCGAGGGCGCGCTGTTCCTCGACGACGTGCGCGCACTGCCGCTGCCGCAGGCGGTGGCCAATCCGCACCGGCTGCCGTTCAGTGGCGGCTGGTTTGTCTATCTCGGTTACGACCTGCTGTCCGAGTTCGAGCCCAGCGTGCCGCAGGCGATCAGCGACAGCTTCCCGCTGGCGGTACTTAGCCGCATGCCCGCCGCGCTGCTGCATGACCGCGAGAAGCGGGAAAGCTGGCTGCTGGCGGAAACGCCGGCGCAGCTGGATGCACTGAAACAGGCGCTGGTGGAGTCGGAGCCGTTTGCGGCCAACCCTGTGGTGCTGCAGGCACTGGAAGAGGACCCGCCGCACTGGTACACCGACGCGGTGGTCAAGCTCAAGGACTACATCTACGAAGGCGACGTGTTCCAGGTCAATATCTCGCGCGGCTGGCGTGCCACGCTGGCGGAGGGCGTGCGGCCGGCGGACCTGTACGCCGCGCTGCGCCGCAGCAACCCGGCGCCGTTCTCGGCACTGGCCGATTTCGGCGACGCGCACATCGTCAGCTCCTCGCCGGAGCGCCTGGTGCGCGTGCACGACGGCTGGGTCGATACCCGCCCCATCGCCGGCACCCATCCGCGCTCAACGGATGCGGCAGAGGACGCCGCGCTGAAGCAGCGGCTGATCTCCAGCATCAAGGAGCGTGCCGAGCACGTGATGCTGATCGATCTGGAGCGCAACGACCTCGGCCGCATCTGCCAGCCCGGCAGCGTGGAGGTCAACGAGCTGATGGCGGTGGCCAGCTACGCCTACGTGCACCACATCGAGTCCAACGTCCGTGGCCGCATCCGTGACGGCGTCAATACCGTCGACGTGTTCCGTGCGCTATTCCCCGGCGGCACCATCACCGGCTGCCCGAAGGTGCGCACCATGCAGATCATCCGTGAGCTGGAAAACAGCGCGCGTCGCGCCTACACCGGCAGCCTCGGCTACCTCAACCGCGACGGCACACTGGACCTCAACATCCTGATCCGCACCTTCATGCAGCAGGGGCAGCAGCTGCGCTTCCGCGCCGGCGGCGGCATCGTCGCCGATTCCGACCCCGAGCGCGAACTGCAGGAAACCCGCCACAAGGCGCGCGGCCTGCTGCGTGCACTGGGTGTGGAGCAGGCCTGATGCTGGTCAACGGCCAGCCCGGTGACCGCATCAGCGCCGGCGATCGCGGCCTGGCCTATGGCGACGGTATCTACCGCACGCTGGAAGCGCGCCACGGCACGCCGCTGCTGTGGCACTGGCAGTGGCAAAGGTTGGCCGCAGACTGCGCCGCACTGCGCCTGCCGTGCCCGGACGAGGCGCTGCTGCTGCGCGAGATCGCCAGTGTGGCGGCCAGGCTTGAGCGCGCGGTGGTCAAGATCGTGCTCACCCGTGGCAGCGGCCAGCGCGGCTACGCGATGCCGGCCGCGTGCAGCCCGACCCGCATCGTCAGCGCCAGCGCCTGGGGCGGTTACCCGGCCGAGTGCGCGGCGGCCGGCATCGTCGCCCGCTGGTGCGACACGCGGCTGGCCATCCAGCCGCGGCTGGCCGGCATCAAGCACCTCAACCGCCTGGAAAACGTGCTGGCGCGCAGCGAGTGGACGGACCCGGCCATCGCCGAGGGGCTGATGCTGGACATGGACGGCACGGTGGTGGAAGGCACCATGAGCAACCTGTTCATCGTGCGTGCCGGCGAGCTGATCACCCCGCCGCTGGACCGCTGCGGCGTGTCCGGCGCCATGCGCGCCTGCGTGATCGACACTGCGGCCAACCTTGGCCTGCACATGCGCGAGACGCGGCTGTCACCGGATGAGGTGCTGGCGTCGGACGAAGCCTTCGTCTGTAACAGCCTGGCCGGCATCTGGCCGCTGCGACAGCTGGGGACGCGACAGTGGCAGCCCGGCACACTGACCCGCCACCTGCAGCAGCTGCTCTGATTCATCGCCGGTTTTCATCGCCGGCACTCGCCATCCCCTGAACTGGGCCTTGATCCGTGGCCATTCGCCGCTCACGGCACAGGCGCAGTGCCATCCCGCCCGCAGGTGCCCTGCCGCGTCAGCAGGTCCACAGCCTTAGGGATTCTCTTTCAACTGTGATGCATATTTTATAGGTGCAGCTATCAACGCCGATGGCCGGCAGGCAAGAGAGCGGAAAGGCGCGCCGAGACGGTGTATTTGTTTGATGTTAGTCAATTTGGGTGAGTGGCAACTGCACGATTATCCATGATTATGGAATTGTTAAATAACTCTTTTATTTAAAAGGCATGATCATGAGATTCGTCACAATTTCCCAGCGACTTCTTTTGCTGCTGCTGGTGCCGGTGGTGAGCCTGCTGCTATTTGCCGGTTCCCTGCTCTGGCACAACCTGGGCAGCTATCGTGATGCCAGGCAAACACTGGGCATGATGGAAATATCGGTCGCTGCCGGCAACCTGATCCATGCCCTGCAGATCGAACGGGGAGCCTCGGCCGGCTTCCTGCAATCGCACGGCCAGAAATTTGCCAGCCGCCTGTCGGGTATCCGCGCCGAGACCGGACAGCGCTTGCAGACATACCGCCAGTTGCTGGCCACTCGTGAGACGGCTTCGCCGGAGCAGGATGCGGCACTGAACCGGACGCTGGCCCGGGTCGACGAACAGCTGATGCAGCTGGCGGCGCTGCGTACCAAGGTGGACCAGTTGCAGATCGAGCCGGCCGCCAGTTCGGCGTATTACTCCGCAACGGTGGCCGCGCAGCTGGATGCAATGAGTGCAATGGGGCGCTACAACCAGAATGTACTGATCTCCCGCAAGCTGCTTGCTTATCAGGCGCTGATCCGGACCAAGGAAAATGCCGGGCTGGAGCGGGCACTGTCAGTACCGGTGTTTATCGCCAATGCGGTAACGCCGCAGGCCTACCGCACGATCCTTTCCAAAGTCTACAAGCAGGATGCCTTTCTGGAGTTGTTCCGTAGCCAGGCAGAGCCGGAAGAGCTGGCCTCGCTGCAGTCCGCGCTGGACAGCCCGGCAGCCGCTGCCGTGCAACGCCTGCGTGACCGCATGGCAGAGCAGGCGCTGAGCGGCGGCTTCGATGTGGACCCGGAGGTATGGTTTACCGCCATCACCGACAAGATCAATCTGTTGTACACCACCGAGCAGCTGCTGACCCGCAACGTGGTGGCGCAGGCTTCCGCTATCGAGGCCGCGGCATGGCAAAAGCTGCTGTGGCTGTCGGTGCTGGTGCTGGCGGCACTGCTGCTGACGGTAATCGGCGGGCTCCGTATCGCACATGGCATCGTGCGGCCATTGCAGGTGGTGGCAGCTGCTGCCGAGCAAGCGGTCAGCAGCGGTGACTTCAGCCGCCGGGTGGCGGAGCAGGGGGCTGAGGAATTGCAGCGGACTTCGCAGGCTTTCAATCACCTGATGCAGACTTTCTCTGCACTGATTGCCGATACCCAGCGGGGAAGCAGCAATATTGCTGCCGTTTCTGCGGCACTGGCATCATCCAGCACCCAGATCCAGCACAGCGCAGCCAGTCAGGGGGATGCCACTGCCGCCGTGGCGGCAGCAGTTGAACAGGCCTCCGGCAGCATCAGCGAAACACTCACCAGCACCCGGGCTGCGGTGACGATGGTGGAGCAAACGCGACAGGATACCGAGCATGCGCTGGCAGTAATGGTAAGCACGGTGGGTACGGTGCAAGGCATCGCTGTGCAGATTGAAACCTCCGGCAGCGATGTTGGCCAGCTGGATGAAAGTTCCAAGAAGATCGGCGGCATCGTGCAGGTGATCAAGGATATTGCCGACCAGACCAACCTGCTGGCACTGAATGCCGCGATCGAGGCGGCGCGTGCCGGTGAGCAGGGACGCGGCTTTGCCGTGGTCGCCGATGAGGTGCGCAAGCTGGCAGAGCGCACCGGTGGCGCCACCGGGGAAATCGTGAAGCTGATCAGCGATATCCAGCAGCGCATCGGCAGTGCCATCGACTGTATGCAGCAGGCCAATAGCCAGGCACAGCACGGCCTGCAGCTGGTATCGCAGAGCGAAAGCGCGCTGCGCAATATTGATCACAGCTCGCAGCAGGTAGCACACCACATGCACAGCGTCGCCAGTGCGATTCAGGCACAGGATGGTGCCATCCAGCAGATCGTGCAGCGGATCGAACAAATTGCGAACATGACGGCAGAGAATGTGATGGTGGCACAGTCGAACAACCGCAATGCGGAGGATCTGGATAGCCTGTCGAACAACCTGCAGCGCGCCATCAGCCAGTTCAGGATTGCTCCGGCCGGCTGAACAGTATTGCAGCTGGCGCATGGGCGTGGCTAACCGCTCCGGCTGGCGACGCGCCCCAAAACGATGCGGCCAACCTTTTCCAGGGTTGGCCGCATCGTTTTCAAGCCTGCCACCCCGCCAGCGTGCGCCACGCCAGCAGCAGCGCAAAGCCGATCAGCAGCACGCCGCAGGCCTGGTCGACCAGCCGCTGCCCGCGTACGCCCAGCCGCGACAGCAGCCGGCCACCGCCGTAGGCCAGCAGCAACCACCAAAGCGCCGAGCCGGCAAACACGCCCACCACCATCAGCACACTGTCGGCCAGCGACGGCGTGCGCGCGCCGGCCAGCCCGGCGAAGATGGCGATGAAGGACAGGATGGTCATCGGGTTGGTCAGCGTCAGCGCCAGCGCGCTGCCGTAGGCGCGCGGCAGGCTGTGCGCGCCGGCGGCACGGGCGGCGTGGCTGGCCGCGTCGCGGCGCAGGGTGGCGATGCCCAGGTACAGCAGCAGCACGCAGCCGGCCAGCGCCAGCGGCGTCGCCAGCCGCGTCAGCAGCGCGATCAGCGTGCCGAGGCCGGCGGCACCGATCGCGGCGTAGATGGCGTCGGCGGTGGCGGCGCCCAGCCCGGTGACAAAGCCGGTGGCCGCGCCCTGGCGCAGCGTGCGCTCGATGCACAACAAACCCACCGGCCCGACCGGCGCGGCAATCGCCAGCCCGATGAGGGCGGCCTCGACAAACAGGTGGCTGCTTTGCATGGCGTCTGGCTCCTCGATGTGATGCCCTAGTGTGCGACGGCGCCGCCGCGCGCGCCATCAGGTATCTTCGCCAAAATACGATGTCGGGTTTATATTCTTAGGCCAAACAGCAGAAAGGCTTGCAAATGGAAGTAGATGGCAAATCGTGGCTGATCCTGCAGGCGTTGCAGGACAATGCGCGGCAATCGCTGACCGAACTGGCGCAGACGGTGGGGCTGTCGCTGCCTGCGGTATCGGAGCGGGTGAAGCGGCTGGAAGAGGCGGGGGTGATCAGCGGCTATCACGCCGTGGTGGCGCCGCTGAAGGCCGGCTTTGCGCTGTCGGCGCTGGTCGGCATCACCGTACCGCAACCGGCGAAGAAGGTGCTACTGGAAAGGTTGGCCGCGATGGCGGAAGTGCAGGAGTGCCACCACGTGACCGGGGTCGATTCCTACGTCTTTCGCGTGCTGGCGCGCGACGTGTCGCATCTGGAGCTGCTGGTGTCGCGGCTGAACGATCTGGGCGAGACGCGCACCAGCATCATCCTGTCGACCCCGCTCAGCAACCGTCCGGTGCTGCCGCCGCGTTAGGGGAGGTGGAGCAGGTGGTCTTTCCTTGGAGGCGGGATGCCTGCTATCGACCCTTAGCGGAAGTCGGAGACCAAGAGAAGCAGACACTCTGAAACTTGGGCATCCGCAAAAAGTTGCGGTGGATACTCCTCCCTTAGCCTCTGCTTTATTATGACTTGACAGTCGTATCCGACGTTCCTCGTTTATCCAAATATGAAGCGAGTGCCTCGAACTGACGGTCGGTATTGCCGCTAGGGTCTACGAACATGTATTTAAAGAGACTTCGGATGTTATCTGCCGTCACCTCCGTATTACCGGGGTCAAAGGTTTTGCCATTGGGTAGTGTTACCTGCTGACCACTCATTCCTATGCGCGACATACCTACAAGCATCAACCCGTGTGCCGCTTCAAGATTGCCATTAGCGACGAGTTCATCGTAAAGCGCTTTTTCCTTGGGCGACAACTCAGCCATCGTGTTCACGAAGCCGCCAGCCTTCTGCATATAATCGACTTCGTCGGCGGTGAGCGAATCGAAGCCCGCCTTACCGCTGGCCTTCATCTTTTCCTGAAGTTCCGCGAAACGTTTGTCGTTTTTAGAGAGATATTCAAAATCTGCTTCAGTTCGTTCAACGCCTGGCTTGGCCTTGATTGCGTCAATCCGGGCTTGAATCCCGGGGTCTTGCGTTGCAGCCTGAGAGGCAGCCACTAGGGCTTTTGCTGCATCGGAAATGCTTACCTTATCGGCATAATTTGCCGCAGGTGCCGGTGATGTTTGCCGCCCAACAGCCGATTTGGTGTTCGTGCTGTAGGCAGAGGCGATAGTACTGAAGCCTTGGATAATCATTTTTCACTCCTTTGAGTATGCTTATTGGAAAATGCAATAAGCATGCCATGGAGTACAGAAGCGCCCCTAAATTGCTGCTGATGAAAGCATAACCACTATCGAATGGCTGCTTTCTGTGACTAAGCCTGACAGTCCGCTTGTGGCCGACAGCAGACATGCTAGTGTAGTGTTTCACGCTATTTGAAACATATGAAAACCAATATCCATGCGGGTTTCAAGCTGATTTCAAGTTCCATCAAGAACGCAGCACTACACTAGCACACGGGCATGGTTCACCCCTCCGGCCGACGACGCGCCTCAAAACACTGCGGCCAACCTTTCCCAAGGTTGGCCGCATCGTTTTCAAGCCAGCTGGCAGGCTATTGCAGCCGCTGTCGCAGCCAGCGGCTGAAGCTCTCCACTCCCCACGACAGCAGCAGCATGGCCAGGATCAGCGTCGCGGCGTTGGACAGCTGGAACAGCGACAGCGCCAGATACAGCTGCTGGCCGAGGCCGCCTGCGCCGACCAGACCCAGGATGGCGGCGATGCGGATATTGTTTTCCCAGCGATACAGGGTGTAGGCCAGCCACTGCGGCAGCGCCTGCGGCAGCAGGCCGTAGCACAGGCAGGCCAGGTGACCGGCGCCGCTGTGGCGCAGCGCGGCTTCCGCGTCCGGCGGTGTGTTTTCCAGCGTCTGCGCGAACAGCCGGCCCAGCACGCCGCTGGTGTGCACCGCCAGTGCCAGCACGCCGGCGGCCGGGCCGAGGCCCAGCGCCAGCACCGCCAGCGCGCCCCACAGCAGATCCGGCGTGCCGCGCAGGAAATTGAGCAGCAATTGCACCGGTGCGCGCAGCCAACGCGGGCCGCGGTTGCTGGCCGGTAGCGCCAGCAGCGCGCCGCCGATGAAGGCCAGTGCGCTGCCCAGTGCCGAGACCAGCAGCGTTTCCAGCACGCTGCTGCCGACCTGGACGAGGAAATCGCTGCGCAAGGTTGGCCGCAGGAATTCCTGGGCGAAGCGCCACAGCCCGGCGATATCGAACGGCGCCGCGCGCCATTGCGGCCACAACCACAGCAGCGACAGGGCCAGCAGCGACAGCGTGCCGGCGGCCAGCGCGGCGCCGCCGGCGCGGCTATGGATGGCGGCGCGGCTGACGCGGCTGACGCCCTCGGTCAGCGCCACCAGCGCGGCGAACAGCAGCAGCAGGCTGCCGACTTCGCCGCCGTTCAGCATCCGCATCGAGGTATCCAGCAGCAGGCCGAGGCCGCCGGCGCCGACGAAGCCCATCACCGCCGAGGCGCGGATCGCGCATTCCCAGCGGTAGACGCTGTAGCTGATCAGCTCGCTGGCCGCCTGCGGCAGCAGCGTGTAGCCGAACACCGCCAGCCGCGAGGCACCGCTGGCGGCCAGCGCCGCCGCGGCCTGAGGTGGCTGCGATTCCAGGATCTCGGCGTAGACCTTGCCCAGCATGCCGCCATAGGCCAGCCCCAGCGCCAGCACCGCCGGCAGGCTGCCCAGCCCGGCGGCGCGCACCAGCAGCAGCGCCCACACCAGGTCCGGCACGCCGCGCAGCACGATCAGCACGGCGCGCAGCAGGCGTTGCAGCCATTGCCAGGGGCAGGCCGGCGCGTCGCCGCACAGGTGGTCGCGGTCCAGCGCGCGGCTGGTCAGTAGTGCCAGCGGCAGGCCGAGCAACACCGCCAGCGCGAGGCCGCTGCTGGCAATCGCCAGCGTGGTGGCGGTTTCGCGCAGCAGGTCGTGCAGGAAGGCGCCGTCACGGCTGGGCGGGAAGAAGTCGGCGACAAAGCGCCACAGCGTGCCGGCGGTGTCGCCATCGGCCAGCAGCAGCGGGTTGAAGCCGGTGTAGGCCATCGCCGCCAGCAGCAATAGCGGCGTGGCGATGAGGCCGGCCAGCCGCGACGCGTGGGCCGGGTCGTGCAGGCTGCTGTTTAGCATGGCGCGATCCGGATGCCGCTGCCCAGCGCCGGCTCGTCGGCGGTGGCCGGTTGTTCGCCGGCGTACAGCGCCGCCAGCAGCGGCGGGGTGACCTCGGCGCGCGGCAGGTCGAAGGCGATGCGACCGTCACGCAGGCCGATCAGGCGCGGGAAGTGGGCGAGCGCCAGCTCGACCGAGTGCAGGCTGACCAGCAGCGTGGCGCCGCGCTGACGTGCGTCGCTGCACAGCAGCGCGACGGTGTCGTCGGCCAGGCGCGGGTCGAGCGCCGATACCGGCTCGTCGGCCAGCAGCAGCTCCGGACGCTGGTACAGCACGCGGGCGATGCCGACGCGCTGGCGCTGGCCGCCGGAGAGGCGGTCGCAGCGCTGCCACAGCTTGTCGCCCAGCTGCACCCGTTGCAGCGCGTCGCGGATGGCGGCGACATCCTGCGGCCACAGCAGGCGGCGCAGTGCGGCCAACGTGGACATGCTGCCCAGGCGACCGGCACCCACGGCGGTGACCACCCGCTGCAGCGCCGGCAGCGGCGGATGCTGGTACACGCTGCCGATGCGGCTGCGCAGCCGGCGCAGCGCCGGCGCGCGCAGTTGCCACGGGTCCTGCCCCAGCAGCTGCACGCTGCCACCGTCGGGACGGTGGCAGCTGCCCGCCAGCAGCAGCAGCGACGACTTGCCGGCGCCGGACGGGCCGATCAGCGCCACCTGCTCGCCCTGCGCCAGTTGCAGCGACAGCGGCTGCAGGATGCGGCTGCCGCCCAGGCTCAGGCTGGCCGAGTCAAAACGCAGGCTCATTGCAGCAGACCGGCTTCTTTGGCGGCGGCTTCGATGCCCTTGTAGTTGGCGGCCTTGGTCGGGATGAAACGACTGGCGCGTTGCAGCTCAAGGATCGCCTTGTGCTCAGGGTTGGCCGCATTCAGCTTCAGGAATGCCTGCTGGATTTTCTGCTGCAGTTTTTTATCCAGGCTGCCGCGCACGGTCCAGTTGTAGTCGAAGTACGGCGGGGTGGTGCCCAGCAGCTTGACCTTGCTCTGGTCGACCTTGCCGGCTTCGACCAGCTTGTCCCACACCGAGGCGTTCAGCACGCCGGCGTCGACCTTGCCGGAGGCAACCCAGGCCACGGTGGCGTCATGCGCGCCGGAGTAGCCGACGCTCTTGAAGAAGGTTTCCGGCTTGATGTGCTGCTTTTGCAGGAAGTAGCGCGGCATCAGGTGGCCGGAGGTGGACGAGGCGGAGCCGAAGGCAAAGCTCTTGCCCTTCAGCTGCTGCAGCTTGCTGATGCCGCTGTCGGCATTGACGATGTATTTGGAGGTGAAGCGCGAATCTTCCTCGCGCTGCACCAGCGGTACCACCTTGCCGCGCGCTCTGGCCTGCACGAAGGTGAAGCCGCCCAGCCACGCCATGTCGATCTGGTCGGCGTTGAGCGCGGTCACCACCGCGGCGTAGTCGCTGACCGGCACGAACTGCACCTTCATGCCCAGCTCTTTTTCCAGGTACTGGCCCAGCGGCGCGAACTTGCGTTGCAGCTCGGTCGGGGCTTCGTCCGGAATGGCGGAGACTTTCAGCAGCGCTTCGGCGCTTGCAACAGCAGAAACGGCCAGCAGCAGGCTGGCCAGGGCGATTTTGGTTTTCATCGGAATTCTCTTGGTCTGAGCGGACAACAGGCCGCCGACAGCAAAAAAATGCAGCCGTGGGCGGCTGCATCACAGGGTGGCGGGCAAAAGGCCGCCGGGGGCAGATTCTAGCAAAGGTTGGCCGCAGCCGGATAGGACTCAGGAGTCTGTGAGCAGGGTGGGGGCGCTCAGGCTGATCTGGCGCATGGTGCCAGTGCTGTCGTCCCAGCGCACGGTTACGGTGGTCTGGCTGCCAGCTGTGGTGCTCTGGCATTTGAAGCGGGCGAGTGAGCCGGAGGCATCGGGCAGCGGGGAATCAAAGCTGCTTTTAGTGCACAGGTCGTCTGGGCCATTCAAGCCGGCGTGCCGCTGTTCCAGTGCGTTCTGTGCCAGGGTGGTGGCGGCATTGTAGTCGTTGGCACTGATCTGGCTGTGGTACAGGTAGCCCTGCATGCGTACCAGCGCCAGTACGCCGAAGGCCAGTACCAGCATGGTGACCAGTACCTCGATCAGCGAGATGCCGCGTTGGCTGCGTCTCATGGCGCGGTTCCCGAGTCGATCCAGCTGGCTGCGACGCGGGTGATGGTGGTCGCGCTACCGCTGCCTCCTGCTCCGCTCGTGCCGGTATTGCCGGGGTTGAATGATGCGGGCAGATCGCGCAGGTCGATGGTGGTGCTGCCATTCCAGGTGTGGCCGGCCAGGCCGGCGGGCTTCACGCAGCTGCCGTTACTGATGCTGTCGCACCGCCCGGCGCTGACATAGCCGTGTACGGTGGTGCTGCCGCCGGTCTTCAGGTGGTTGCCGGCAATCACGCTGCCGTAGACATGATTGCTGGCGCCCAGTGTGATGTCGCCGCCGGTATAGCTGCCATTCTTGTAGGCGCCGGACAGGTAGGCGATGTTGGCGGTGGGCAGCTCAAGCAGCTTGCTGTTGGTAAAGTCGCACAGATTGGCCGGGCGCAGGGTAAAGCCGGTGTTGGTGCATACCGTGCTATAGCCCGCATAGTTGGGCGCATATAACACATGGCTGCCCGAGGTGCTGATGTTGCCGGTCGCGATGATGGTGTTGTAGTAGGTACCATTGCCGGCGGTGACCGCACCGTCGAACCACAGGATACCGGGGGCCATGGTGGTGCCGTTCAGCGACCAGGTACCGCTGTTATTCACGCTCAGACAGTCGTTATAGTCCGAATAACCACTGCAGAACTTGACCATGGGTTGTCCGCTGCTGCAAACACCACTGTTTACTGTCTTGCACAGGTAGTTGCGATGCTTGCTGCTGTTGTGGCCGATGCGGTAGTCGCCGTCGGCCAGGCCCGAGACATTGCTTACAGTAACGATAATGTTGTTGTCGGTATCCCGCGTGAACGCATAGTTGGCTTGCGAGCGGTAATCATTGGCATCGATCCTGCCTTGGCTGGCTTTTACCTCGGTGACCGGGTCAATCGGCACTTGCAGGCCGCTGATCTGGGTGACCTTGATATCGGTGTTGCCTTTGCTGTAGCTAGCACTGCCGC
Source organism: Vogesella fluminis (assembly GCF_014652335.1). Taxonomy (GTDB): domain Bacteria; phylum Pseudomonadota; class Gammaproteobacteria; order Burkholderiales; family Chromobacteriaceae; genus Vogesella; species Vogesella fluminis. The sequence goes on from NZ_BMYP01000015.1 coordinate 23,176, forward strand.
CGATGGTGGCCGTCATCGTGCCGCCCCAGCCGCTGATGGTGAGGTTGCCTTCTGCCTGTACCGGCCCGACGGTGCCGCTGGTGTTGCTGGTAAGGTTGCCCTGGGTTTTCAGGCTGCCCATGCTGGTGCCGCCATTGTTGATGTTGACGTTGCCGATGATTTCTGCGGACCCGACATTGCTGTTGCCGAAGGTGCCGCTGCCGTTGGCCTTGACGACGCTGACAACCGCATTGCCACTCATCACGATATTGCCCATGGTCTTGATGGTCTGGTAGGTGCCGTTCTGGATAGTGATATCGTCGTTGGCTTGCAGGTTGTTGACGGTCTGGTTGCCGCCGATGGTGATGGTGCCGGTGGAGCGCAGGCTGTCGATGCCGTTGATGCTGCCGTTCATCGAAATATTGCCATCCACGGTAAAGGAGGCGGCTTGTCCGCCCAGGATGGTGACGCTGCCGCCCAGATTGAGGTCGCCGATCAGTGTCAGTGGGGATGCGGTTCCTCCGGAGCTGCCTCCGCTGTCACGGTGCAACATGCGTTGTACGGATACCTGCTGGCCATCGTAGGTACCGGCGACGATGAGCCGGTAATCCGGAGCGGTACCGACCAGGCGGGCAGTGTAATGCGTGCCGCTTCGGCCGGTGGTGCTCAGCTCGTCAATCTTGGCGTCAAGTACCGTGGTGCCAGCTTGTGCGCTGCTGATCAGCGCGGCCAGCTCACGGTCAAGGCCTTCTTCGGCGTAATTGAGTGCCTGATTGTAGCGGTGCTGGTTTTGGGCGTTGAACTGGTCTACCACCAGGTGCTTGCTGCTGGCCAGCAAGACCAGGCTGGAAATGGCCAGCAGGGTGATGGCGACAAACAGCGTTGCCAGGCCATGCTGGCGGCGGAGCGTGGCGGGATGGGCAGGTTTCATGGGGTGGTCACGGCAGGCAGGTTGCGCAGTTGCACCGTGGTGCTGCGGCTGAAGGTTTGTGAGGCGTTGCCCGGATCGCGCGCCGTAACGGCAATGTCAATGGCTTTGCCGGCATTAAGGGCAGCAAACTGCAGTTGCAATCCGGAGGCCTGATCGGCCTTGCTCATGTCTTGCCAAAGGTTGGCCGCAGCGCTGCATGACCAGTTGGCAGCAGTGGTTTGCAGGTGTTGCAGCTTGTTGTTATCGAGGCGGAAGGCGAGATAGCGGCTGGCTGATGCTGCGGCGCTTTCACCGGGTAGCGGGGCATAGGCGTAACGTATGCAGCTGCCGCTATTTTCGATGTAAAGATTGCCGTAGGGATTGGTACCGCTGGCCGTGCTGCCCCAATAGCCGGCACGGCGCAGTTCCATGCCCATCATGGATACGGCGGTGTCGAGCACGCTGCCTGCCAGCGCCCGGCGCTTGTCGACGGATTGTGTTGCCAGCAGGTTGGCCATCAGGTTGAACAGTGCCAGCAGCAGGATCAGGCCAATGGTCATCGATACCAGCAATTCCAGCAGGCTCATGCCACGCTGGGTGTTCAGTCGCATGTGGTTTTGCTCCCGTATGCAAAGCCGGTCACCAGCAGGGTGATGGTACCGCTGCTGCATCCGCTGCGGCCGAGACTGAGTTTGACCTCATTGAGGGTTGTGCTGCTGTTGTCTACCGGCATGCCGCGCAACGGCGAGAAGGCAAATTTCAACGGCAGGCTGCCGCCTTGCCTGGCCAGCGTTACCGCGCCGTAACTGGCCGAGCTGCGACTGGCGACCGTTTCAGTGGTGGATACCACCCGTAGCTCCCACTGTGCTGCACTGGCAGTGGTGAGTTCCACCCAGACATCTTGCTGGCTGGTGATGGCGTGCTGGCGTGCCAGTCTCAGCGTGTCGGTCAGGTCGTCAACGGCATTCTGCAATTGCTGGCGCTTGTTCCAGCTGCCCATTGCGGGCAGGGCCAGCATCAGCATGATGCCGATAATGACCAGCGTAACCAGCAGCTCGGCCAGGGTAAAGCCGTGCACGCGCACGGTGGATCCGGTCATTTCCAGCATGCTTCCGGAGTTTGCGGGGTATTGGCGTTGACCTGTTCCAGTCTGATGGTCTGGCAAACGCTGTCCTTCAGTTGCGCACTGCCGGATGCCGGTTTGGCTACAACGTAGAAGCCGCTGGCAATGAGGCCGGTGGTGATGTTGTAGTAATTTTCCGGTGAACTGGCAGACAAGCCCAACGTCGTCATGTTGGAAGCGTAACCGGCATTGAAGCCGCGGTAGCGGATCTGGCTCTGCTGTACCTGGTACAGCATGCTGGTGGCGTCTGCCCGGCGTGCGCGCATGACGTAGCTCTGATAAGCAGGCAGGGCAAAAGCGGCAAGCAGGGCGATTATGCCCAGTGCCACCATCAGTTCGATCAGGGAAAAGCCGCGGCAAGGTAGGGTCATGTAAGGGTTGGCGCAGGTGGTTTGGGTAAATGTTCCGCATTGATCTCGAATGTGGAGCACGGGGTGGATGCCCCCGGCATTGTGCCAAATGTATCCGGTGGCCGGCAACTAGAAAAAGGAATCGGTGCTTGCATAAATATTCTCAAATCAAGCACATATTTTATTGTCCGGTGTGGCCGGCCGGCATGGGCGGGTTGCCGGCTACATGTTCCCCTTTATCGTGGTGCGGCGCCCGAAATAACGGTACAGCACGAGGCCGGCAACGATCATCGGCAGGCTCAGCCACTGTCCCATGCTGATGATGTCGGATTGGCCGAAGATGCCGGCGTCCGGGGTGCGGAAGAATTCGGCGATGAAGCGGAAGCTGCCGTAGCCGGTCAGGAACACTGCCGACACCTGCCCCAGCGGCCGGCGCCGTGCCGAGAACAGCCACAGGATCACGAACAGCGCCAGGCCTTCCAGCGCCGCCTGGTACAGCTGCGACGGGTGGCGCGGCATGGCGTCGACGTGCGGGAAGATCATCGCCCACGGCAGGTCGTGGCTGGCGATGCGGCCCCACAGCTCGCCGTTGATGAAGTTGCCGATGCGGCCTGCGGCCAACCCTGTCGGTACCAGCGGTGCGACGAAGTCGCTGATCTGCCAGAAGCTGACACCTTTCTTGCGCGCGAACAGCAGCATCGCCGCCAGCACGCCGATGAAGCCGCCGTGGAAGCTCATGCCGCCTTTCCACACCATCAGGATCTCGGCCGGGTGCGCCAGATAGTAGCCGGGCTGGTAGAACAGCACCTCGCCCAGCCGCCCGCCGACGATGACGCCGAGCACCGCCCAGGTCAGGAAATCGTCGAGATCCTTGCCGTTCCAGCCACAATCCGGCTGCTGTTTGATACGGACATGGCCCAGCCACAGGAACAGGCCGAAGCCGACGAGGTACATCAGGCCGTACCAGTGGATGGCCAGCGGGCCAAGCTGGATGGCGACAGGATCAAACTGGGGATGGATCAGCATTTGTCAGGTATGGGCGTTTGCGGTAAAAGGATAGGGATAAATTATACGGAAAGCGTTACCGGTCGTCGCGCTGCTACCCGCCGCGCGACGCCTTATGTGTAGAACATGCCGGCACTCGCAAGTTCTACCGGCCGGGCAATATCCCGCCCGGCCCGCGACGCGCCGCCAGATCAAAGCGACAAAGCCATTACTGCATTCAAGGACACATCATGCCTCAATACCGTTCCAAGACCTCGACTTCCGGCCGCAACATGGCGGGTGCCCGCGCCCTGTGGCGCGCCACCGGCATGAAGGACGAGGACTTCCAGAAGCCGATCATCGCCATCGCCAACTCCTTCACCCAGTTCGTACCCGGCCACGTGCACCTGCATAACATGGGCCAGCTGGTGGCGCGCGAGATCGAGAAGGCCGGTGGCGTGGCCAAGGAATTCAACACCATCGCCGTCGACGACGGCATCGCCATGGGCCACGGCGGCATGCTGTACTCGCTGCCAAGCCGCGACCTGATCGCCGACAGCGTGGAGTACATGGTCAACGCCCACTGCGCCGACGCGCTGGTGTGCATCTCCAACTGCGACAAGATCACCCCCGGCATGCTGATGGCCGCGCTGCGCCTGAACATCCCGGTGGTGTTCGTGTCCGGCGGCCCGATGGAGGCCGGCAAGGTCAACTGGCGCGGCACCGAGCGCAAGCTGGACCTGGTCGACGCCATGGTCGAGGCCGCCAACAGCGCGATCTCCAACGAGGACGTGGACAAGGTGGAGCACTCCGCCTGTCCGACTTGCGGCTCCTGCTCCGGCATGTTCACCGCCAACTCGATGAACTGCCTGACCGAGGCGCTGGGGCTGTCGCTGCCTGGCAACGGCTCGATGCTGGCCACCCATGCGGATCGGAAAGAGCTGTTCCTGCGCGCCGGCCGCCTGATCGTGGACATCACCAAGCGCCACTACGAGCAGGACGATTACAGCGTGCTGCCGCGCAGCATCGCCACCAAGGCCGCGTTCGAGAACGCGATGAGCCTGGATGTGGCGATGGGTGGCTCCACCAACACCGTGCTGCACCTGCTGGCTGCCGCCAGCGAGGCCGGTGTCGACTTCAAGATGACCGACATCGACCGCATCTCGCGCAGCGTGCCCTGCCTGTCCAAGGTGGCGCCGGCGACGCAGAAGTACCACATGGAAGACGTGCACCGCGCCGGTGGCGTGGTCGCCATCCTGTCCGAGCTGGACCGCGCCGGCCTGATCCAGCGCGAGGTACCGACCATCCACAGCGCCACGATGGGCGCCGGTCTGGAAGCGTGGGACATCCGCCGTCACGGCGCCGACAGCGAGGTGCACCGCTTCTACCGCGCTGCGCCGGGCGGCGTGCCGACCACCATCGCCTTCTCGCAGTCGATGCGCTATCCGACGCTGGACGACGACCGCACCGAGGGCTGCATCCGTGACAAGGAACACGCGTACTCGCAGGACGGCGGCCTCGCCGTGCTGTACGGCAATATCGCCGAGCGCGGCTGCATCGTGAAGACCGCCGGCGTCGACGACTCCATCCTCAAGTTCACCGGCCGCGCCCGCGTGTTCGAAAGCCAGGATGACGCGGTGGCGGCGATTCTGGCCGACAGCGTGGTGGCCGGCGACGTGGTGGTGATCCGCTACGAAGGCCCGAAAGGCGGCCCGGGCATGCAGGAAATGCTGTACCCGACCTCGTACCTGAAGTCCAAGGGCCTGGGCAAGGCGTGCGCGCTGCTGACCGACGGCCGTTTCTCCGGCGGGACCTCCGGCCTGTCCATCGGCCACGTGTCGCCGGAAGCGGCCGAAGGCGGCGCCATCGGCCTGGTGGAAGAGGGCGATCGCATCGAGATCGACATCCCCAATCGTGGCATTCGTCTGGCCGTCAGTGATGAAACGTTGGCCGCACGCCGCGCCGTACAGGAAGCGCGTGGCGCGCAGGCGTGGAAACCGCTCGACCGCCAGCGCGTGGTCAGCCCGGCGCTGCGTGCCTACGCCGCGATGACCACCAGTGCCGACACCGGCGCGGTGCGCGACGTGTCGCAGGTGGAACGCAAGTAAGTCACACCCCGTTGCGGCCAACGTTGGCCGCACCCCCAAAAAACGGCAGCCCCTGCGGGCTGCCGTTTTTCATGGCCGTCGCAGCGCTGCTTACGATTTGTCACAGTTTGCCGGGCGTGCTGCCGCTACCATGCTGTTACCAGCATATTAAAAAGATATGTGTTTTTTATGGTTCTGTTTCGATAGAGAAACAAACATAATCAGGTGTGCATGTTTGGCTGCTCGTATTGCCGGACGGCCGGTAGTGAAGGGCCGGCAGCGTGAGTGGCTGCAAGCTGCAGGCGCTGCGGCTTGATTGGTGAGGGTTGCCTGCTACAGTCAGATTGGGCTATCCGGAACGAGTGGCAGGCGGCAGGCGGATGATGCACGCAGCATTGCGTGACGAAAAACAGACAGTAAGCGGGAGAGACGCATGTTCAAAACAGTAAAGGCCCAGTTCATGGTCATGGTGGGCGCGGCCGCCATCGGCATCGTGCTGATGACGATCTGGGCGTTGTTCAATCTTGGCCAGACCCTGACCGAGCAGGCGGTACGCGATACCCGTCAGCTGGCGCAAAGCGCGGCCAGACTGGTGGAAAGCTACGAGGCACAGGCGGCGACGCTGGGCGAGGACGAGGCGCGGCGGCGGGCGATGGCCGCGGTGATGGCGATGCGCTTTGGCGAGGACGGCTACTTCTTCGTCACCGATGAGCGCTTCACCTACCTGGGCCACCCGATTCGCGGCAATCTGGTCGGCACCAGCATGACGGCGCAGGTTGACCCCAACGGCGTTAACCTCGGTGAAGCCTTCCGCCAGGCCCTGGCCGGCGGCGGGGTGGCCGAGTACCACTGGGCCAAGCCGGGCTTTTCGCAGCCAGTAGGCAAGATCGCGATGGTCGAAAAAACGGCGCGCTGGGGCTGGGTGATCGGCACCGGCATCTACGTCGACCATATCGACGATGCAGTGCAGCGCCAGGCGCTGTTCCTCGGTGCCGGTCTGTGCTGTTTGTTGCTGTTGCTCTTGGCCCTCGGCTATGTCATCGGCCGCCGCCTGATCGGTCAGCTCGGCGGTGAGCCGGTCTACGCGGTGGAAGTGGTGGCGGCCATTTCCGCCGGGCGGCTGGATACGGCGGTTGATGTCAGCCAGGCAGAACAGGGCAGCCTGCTGGCCAGCATTGCCGACATGCAGCAGCACCTGCGTGACATGGTGGGGCAGGTGATTACCAATGCCGACTACCTGGTATCGGTGGCCGACGGACTGATGGATAACGTCAACCGTGTTGCCGGCGGCTCCGATAACCAGAGTGAAGCCGCGACCGCGATGGCGGCATCGATAGAGCAGATGACGGTCGGCATCAATCATATCGCCGCCAACGCCGAGCACGCGCACGAGCTGGGGCGCAATTCCGGCCAGCTGTCGCGTGACGGTGCGGCGGTGGTGCGCAAGGCAGTGGACGAGATGCGGGTGATCAGCGACGTGGTCGGTACCGCCTCGCAAAGCCTGCAGCGGCTGGTGGAGGATGTCGGCAATATTTCCTCCATCGTCGGTGTGATCCGTGATGTTGCCGATCAGACCAACCTGCTGGCGCTGAACGCGGCGATCGAGGCGGCGCGCGCCGGCGAGCTGGGGCGCGGCTTTGCCGTGGTCGCCGACGAGGTGCGCAAGCTGGCGGAGCGCACCGCGCAGGCCACCGGCGATATTGTCGACAAGATCGAGCAGATACGCCGCCTGTCGGCCGATACCAGCCGGGCGATGGTGGAGACGGTGGAGCGCGTCGCTGCCGGCCGCGCACTGGCCGACGAGGGCGGCGACGCCATCGCCAGCATCGAGCAGGCGTCGGCGGCGGTGCTGCGCGCGGTGGAAGACATCTCGCTGGCGTTGAAGGAGCAGAGCGTGGCCAGCAACGACATCGCCGTCAATGTTGAAGGCATTGCCGGCAGTGCCAGCGACAACGCCGCCGCGGCGCGTGCCGCCGCCGACGCGACGCAGAGCATGCACGGCCTCGCCGGCGAGCTGCACCAGTCGGTGACCAAGTTCCACCTCGGTTAAGCGCCGCCTGTTCGTACCCGCCGCCGGCCACGCCGGTGGCGGCTGTTACCGGCACGGCCTGCGGCCAACCTTGGCAGTGGCCGGGGAGTGTGTTCTCCTTGCGCCTTTGCCGCCGGAGCCTCCGATGACCTCTCCTTCCCCGCTTGACGCCGCGCTGGCGCAGTATTTCGGTTTTGACGGCTTCCGCGACGGCCAGCGCGAGGTGGTGCAGGCGCTGCTGGACGGTCATTCCGCGATGGCGATCTTCCCCACCGGCTCCGGCAAGTCGCTGTGCTACCAGCTGGCGGCGACGCAGCTGCCGCACCTGACGCTGGTGATCTCGCCGCTGTTGGCGCTGATGCGCGACCAGCTGGCCTTCCTGCAGCAGAAAGGCATCGCCGCAGCGGCGATCGACTCCAGCCAAAGCCGCGACGAGGCGCAGCAGGTGATGGCCGACGTGCGCGCCGGGCGCATCAAGGTGCTGATGGTGTCGGTGGAGCGGCTGAAGAACGAGCGCTTCCGCCGCTTCATCGCCGAGGTGCCGCTGTCGCTGCTGGTGGTGGACGAGGCGCACTGCATCTCGGAGTGGGGCCACAACTTCCGCCCGGATTACCTGAAGCTGCCGCAATACCGCCAGCAGCTGAACATCCCGCAGGTGCTGCTGCTGACCGCCACCGCCACCCCGGCGGTGATGCAGGACATGGCGCGCCGCTTCGACATTGCGCCCGAACACATCACCGTCACCGGCTTCTACCGTCCCAACCTGCACCTGCACGTGCGCGCGGTGGCGCAGGCGGACAAGGACGCGATGCTGCTGAAGCTGCTGGCGCGCACGCCGGGCGCCGCCTGCGTGGTGTACGTCACCCAGCAGCAGACCGCGGAAACGTTGGCCGCACGGCTGCAGGCGCAGGGCGTCGGCGCCGCCGCCTACCACGCCGGGCTGGACAGCGCGCTGCGCGAGCAGATCCAGGACGAGTTCATGCGCGGCGATACGCTGGTGATCGTCGCCACCATTGCCTTTGGCATGGGCATCGACAAGGGCAATATCCGCCAGGTGATCCACTACGATCTGCCGAAATCGGTGGAAAACTACAGCCAGGAAATCGGCCGCGCCGGCCGCGACGGCGAGGTGTCGCTGTGCACGCTGCTGGGCAACCGCGACGGCCTGCACGTGCTGGAGAACTTCGTCTACGGCGACACGCCGCAGCAGGCGTCGATCGCGCAGGTATTGCAGCGCATCCGCGACGAGGCGCAGCACGGACAGTGGGAGATGACGCTGTACGGCTTGTCGGCGGACAGCAATATCCGCCAGCTGCCGCTGAAGACGCTGCTGGTGTATCTGGAGGTGCAGGGCGTGCTGCAGGCGCAGTACAGCTACTACAGCGAGTACCGCTTCCAGCTGCGCGAGGACGAGGCGGCGCTGCTGGCGCACTTCAAGGACGAGCGCCGCGAGTTCGTTGCCGCGCTGCTGGCGCACAGCAAGCTCGGGCGCAGCTGGTACGCCTTCGACTTCGACAGCTTCCTGCAGGCTTTCCCCGGCCAGCGCCAGCGCGCGGTGACGGCGCTGGAATTCATGGACGAGCGCGGCTGGCTGACGCTGGAGACCAAGCAGATGACCGAGGTGTACGCGGTGAACGACGCCACGTTCGATGTCGCCACGCTGGCCGCCAGCCTCTATCGCCAGTTCCAGGCGCGCGAGGACAGCGAGCTGATGCGCCTGCAGCAGATGCTGCAGCTATTCGAAACGGAAAGCTGCCTGAGTTTCGCGCTGGCCAGCTACTTCGGCGACAGCGCCGCGCCGCGCGAGTGCGGCCATTGCCTGGTGTGCCGCGGCAAGCCGGCGCGGCTGCCGGCGGCGCCGGAACAGGTTGCGCTGGACGCCGCCATGCTGCACGGCGCGCTGGCGGCGCTGCACGACAAGCTGGGCGCGGCTGCGGATGCGCATCTGGCGGCCTGTTTCCTGTGCGGCATCACCCTGCCGCGGCTGACGGCACTGCGCGCGGCGCGGCTGCCCGGCTTCGGCCGCTTCGCCGGCTATCCGTTTGCCGGCGTGCGCGCACTGTTGTCGGTGGCGAGGGAATAAGGGGAGGTTGCGGCCAACGTTGGCCGCAAGCGGCGGCGCGCTCAGTAGAAGCCGAGCGCGCCCAGCAGGCTGAAGATCAGCACGAAGCAGGTGATGCCGGTCAGCAGCAGGTTGGTCTGTTTTTCCTTGTGCAGCGAGGTTTCCAGCGAGTGCTCCTGCGTCTGCAGGCCATGCAGTTTTTGTTGCAGCTCGGCGTGTTCCTCGTCGTGGCGTGACATGGTGCCCAGCAGTGCGCTGAGCGATATCTCGGTGACCTTGGCACTGTCCCAGCCGCTGATCAGCTGCCGCACCCTGGCCTTGTAATAGCGGCCGTGCACCTGGGTGCTGTCGTCCCACTCGAAATCGAAGCCGTGCGCCGCCAGCCGGCTGTTGCGGTGCGTGCGCGCTTCTTCGCCCTCCGCTTCCGGTGCCGGCAGCACGCTGGGCAGCACGCGATAATCCGGATAGCGCTGTTTCAGCCAGTTGATGGCCTGTGAATAGGCATAGCCGGACAGGCCAAGACCGGCAATCTCCGGGCTGAGGCTGAAGCCGGATTTCGGCCCGAACGATACGGTTTGTGACGGATGATCGACCGCCACCTGCAGGCAGTTGCGGGTGGCCATCCATTCGGAAGCCTCGCCGCTCAGCGACAACCACCGATTGCCTTCGGCGCGGGCATAGGTAACAAACTGGATGCGGAAAAAGTCGGACTGGGCGGAGTGGCCGCTGCTGATGCGGCTGAACAGGTAGATCGGCACGCCGTTGTCGAACAGTGCGATCAGCTGTTCCGCCTGCGCTGTGCTGCGGCCGGCAAGATGGCTCTCGTCCTCCGGCGATGGCAGCGGGGCAGCTTCCGGCTCGCTGGCGGTCTTGTCGGTTTTCGGTGGCGTTTTCAGGCTTCGGTTGGACATGGCGGCATGGTTTCAATCGTGCGTGGCGGTTGGGGCCTAGCCTACACCATTGCCCGCCATGCGTCAGGCGTTGCGGCATGTGGTGGCGGTAGAAAACAGCGGATGTCCCTTGAACAGGTTCTTAACGGTATGGCCCCGGCGGAGCCGGCCGGGCCGGCTCGGGCCAGGGTTGGCCGCAACACTCAGTCCTGCAGCTCGGGCAGGTCGACAAACAGCTGCAGCGCCTCCGGATTGGCCAGCGCGGTGAGGTTGGTCACCGGCAGGCCGTGGATCACGTTCTTCACCGCCAGCTCGACGATCTTGCCGCTGATGGTCTTCGGGATGTCGGCAACGGCGATGATCTTGGCCGGTACGTGGCGCGGGCTGGCACCGTTCTTGATCTTGTCGCGGATGGCGGCCTGCAGCGTCTGGTCCAGCTCGCAGCCGTCGCGCAGCTTGACGAACAGCACCACGCGCTCGTCGTCCTGCCAGCGCTGGCCGACGACGATGCTGTCCAGTACCGCGTCGAAGGTCTCCACCTGGCGGTAGATCTCGGCAGTGCCGATGCGCACGCCGCCAGGGTTGAGCACCGCGTCGGAGCGGCCGTAGATGATCATGCCGTCGTGCTCGGTCAGCTCGGCGTAGTCGCCGTGGCACCACACGTTGTCGAAGCGCTCGAAGTAGGCCTTGCGGTACTTCTCGCCGTCCGCGTCGCCCCAGAAGCCCACCGGCATCGACGGGAACGGCTTGGTGCACACCAGCTCGCCCTTTTCGCCGACCACCGGCTGGCCGGCGTCGTTCCAGATCTCCACCGCCATGCCCAGGCCACGGCACTGCAGCTCGCCGCGGTATACCGGCAGGCTGGCGCAGCCCAGCGCGAAGCAGGACACGATGTCGGTGCCGCCGGAAATGGAGGCGAGATTGATGTCGTCCTTGATCGCGTCGTACACCCAGTCGAAGCTTTCCGCCACCAGCGGCGAACCGGTGGAGAACACCGCGCGCAGGCAGCTGAGGTCGTAGTCGCGCTTGGGCTGCAGGTCGATCTTCTTCAGGCCGTCGATGTACTTGGCCGAGGTGCCGAATTGCGCGCAGCGATAGGCCTCGGCGTATTGCCACAGGATGTGGCCGCCCTTGGCGAACGGCGAGCCGTCGAACAGCATCAGCGTGGCGCCGCTGGCAAGGCCGGACACCAGCCAGTTCCACATCATCCAGCCGCAGGTGGAGAAGTAGAACAGGCGGTCGCCGGCGTGCACGTCGGCGTGCAACTGGTGCTCCTTCAGGTGCTGCAGCAGGGTGCCGCCGTGGCCGTGCACGATGCATTTCGGCTTACCGGTGGTGCCGCTGGAATAGAGGATGAACAGCGGGTGGTTGAAGCCGACGCGGCGGAACAGCAGCTCGCTGGCGACGAAGCTGCCGACGAAGCGCTCCAGGGTGACGGCCTTGGGCACCGTTTCCGCGAAGGCGTCGGCGCGTTCCAGGTAGGGCACCACGATCACTTTTTCCACCGACGGCAGGCCGCTGGAGATGATCTGCATCTTTTCGGCGATGTCGACCTGCTTGCCGTTGTACCAGTAGCCGTCCGGGCAGAACAGCAGGCGCGGCGCGGTCTGGCCGAAGCGGTCCAGCGCGCCGTCGGTGCCGAAGTCCGGCGAGCAACTGGTCCACACCGCGCCGATGCTGCTGGCGGCCAGCATCGCGGCCACCGTTTCCGGCATGTTGGGCATGTAGCCGGCGACGCGGTCGCCTTCGGCAATGTCGTGCGCCAGCATCGCCTGCTGCAGGCGCGACACCAGATCGGACAGCTCCCACCAGGTCAGCTCGCGTTTGACCTTGTCCTCGCCCCAGAACACCATCGCCAGCGTGTCATCGCGGCGGCGCAACAGGTTTTCCGCGTAGTTCAGCGCCGCCTGCGGGAAGAAGCGCGCGGCGCGCATGCCGTCCTTGTCTTCCAGCGCCACGCTGCCCTTGTCACCGATCACCCCGGCGTAGTCCCACAGCTGGCTCCAGAAGCGCTCCGGGCGCTCGATGCTGGCGTGCCACAGGCTGGAATAGTCGGGATAGCGCTGGTTGTCCAGCGTTTCCGCCAGCCGGGTAAAGGCGGTCAGGTGGGTGGCGCTCAGGCGGGCCGGCGACGGCTGCCAGATCGGATGGTCTGCTGCGTGCATATCAAGTCTCTCCTCAGGAAGCGTGTGGGGTCGCTCAAGGGTGTCGTTCTTTATGATGTAAAGCTGTTTGCCGGCCAGTTTACTGCACAGCCATGCCCGCGGTATAGGTCGCCGGCCGCGCGATCGGTGCCGCGTGTGGCCGGCTGGCGGCGTGTTGCGGCCAACCTTGTGCCAGATTGGCCGCAAGCGCGGCGGCTCAGTCTTCGGAGTAGCTGCCGTCGTGCATCCAGCGCGCGTGCTGTGGCGCCTTGCGCGTTTCCGCCCATTCGTTGAGCATGTCCCACTTCACCTCGTCCAGCATCTGCATCATCCTGGGTGTGCCGGTGTTGCAGGCCAGTTCCAGGCGGTGGCCGTTGGGGTCGAAGAAGTAGATCGACTGGAAGATGGTGTGGTCGGTGGGGCCGATCACGTCGATGCCGGCGGCCTGCAGCCGGGCCTTGGTGGCGAACAGGGTGTCCAGCGAGTCCACCTCCAGCGCCAGATGCTGCACCCAGTTGGGCGTGTTCCGGTCGCGGTCCATCGGTGGCCGCGTCGGCAGCTCGAAGAAGGCGAGGATGTTGCCCTGGCCGGCGTCGAGGAATACGTGCATGTACGGGTCCGGAGCCTTGGTGGACGGTACCTCGTTCTCGGCGATCGCCAGCACGAACTTCATGTCGAGGTGTTTCACGTACCACTCCACCGTTTCCTTGGCGTCCTTGCAGCGATAGGCGACGTGGTGGATTTTCTTGATCAGCATGATGGTTCTCCCCGTGAGCTGTGGCTGTGCCGTGGCACTGGTTTCAGTCTGGCACGGATTGCGGTGATGACCAGTGGCGACGGCAAACACGGTTGCCATTGCTGGCGCGGCGGATGGCGAGGCGGGGAGTGGCAGGGGCGCTGCAAAATGCAATCAGCCGGGGCGGGCGGCAGTCTGCCGCGGATGCCGGTGAGGCAAAGGGGAACGGCAGGGGCGTGATATGCCCGGCATTTCCGGGCAGGCCGGCAAGGAGCCGGCGGCGGATGAAAAAACGGGCCGGCAAGATGCCGGCCCGTTTTCGTGATGCTTAGCCGCCGGAGCAACCGCAACCGCCACCGCCGCCACAACCGCCTTGCTGTTGGGCCGGGGCCGGAGCCGGCTCGCTGTCGGCAACGTGGATGGTGAAGTCGATAACGACCTGTTGCGGCGAGCGCTCGATGTAGTTGATCAGCACCTGGCCACCGTAGCGTTGCTCGATCTGGCTGAGCAGGGGCAGCGGGTCATGATCGTTGATGAAGCGCATGCGCTCACCGTGGTTCAGCGATTCCAGTGCGCCAAAAATGGCGGCATGGCGGAAACGCTTGGCGACGCCGCGTGCATCAAACGGGAAAACGGACAAATCGGGGGTGTGGGTGTGCATGGTGTGCTCCTGTCAGAAACAGTGGGCAGCTTACGCGCCCGTGGTACGGCTTTCCTTGAGGCAGAACAAGTACGGGGCGCCGGCAGGAGGGGCCAGCCCTTCGGGGTCACGCGCTGCAAAAAGACCTTGAACAGGTTCTCAGAACTCGGCATCGGCCAGCGGCGGTGCCGAGCGGTCCTTGGACGATAGTTGCAGATGGTCGCGCAGCGGCCAGGCAATCGCCAGCTGCGGGTCGTCCCAGCGTATGGCGCGCTCATGCTGCGGACTCCAGTAGGCGGTGGTTTTGTACAACACTTCGGCCTGTTCGCTGAGTGCGACGAAGCCGTGGGCGAAGCCTTCCGGAATCCACAGCTGGCGATGGTTGGCCGCAGACAGGATGGTGCTGAAATGCCGGCCGAAGGTGGTGCTGCCGCGGCGCAGGTCGACGGCAACATCGAACACCTCGCCGGCTGTGCAGCGCACCAGCTTGCCTTGCGCCTGCGGCGGCAGCTGGTAGTGCAGGCCGCGCAGCACGCCGCGGCCGGAGCGGGAGTGGTTGTCCTGTACGAATCCGACGTGGCGGCCGATGGCGTCATCGAAGCGCTGCTGGTGGAAGCTCTCGTAGAAAAAGCCGCGTTCGTCGGCAAAGACTTTCGGCTCGATGATTTTGAGGTCGGCAATGGCGGTATCAAGGATGTTCATGCGGGGGCCCGGTGATGCAAGGTTGGCCGCAATGCTGCTTGCGGCCAACCCCGGCAGGATTAGCGGAGCATGGCCAGCAGGTATTGGCCGTAGGCGTTTTTCTGTAGCGGGGCGGCCAGTTTTTCTACCTGGGCGGCGTCGATCCAGCCGGCGTGGTAGGCGATTTCTTCCGGGCAGGCCACTTTCAGGCCCTGACGGTTCTCCACGGTGGCGATGAACTGGCTGGCGGCCAGCATCGACTCGTGGGTGCCGGTATCCAGCCAGGCATAACCGCGGCCCATGGTCTGCACGTCCAGTGTGCCCTGACGCAGGTAGGCGGCGTTGATGTCGGTGATCTCCAGTTCGCCGCGCGGCGACGGCCTGATCGATTTGGCGATATCGACTACCTGTCCGTCGTAGAAGTACAGACCGGTGACGGCGTAACTGGACTTGGGCTGCTGCGGTTTCTCTTCGATGCTGATGGCGCGGCCGGCGGTGTCGAATTCCACCACGCCGTAGCGCTCCGGATCATTGACGTGATAGGCAAATACCGAGGCGCCGCTGTCCCGGGTGCAGGCACGGTGCAGCAGCTTCTGGAAGTCGTTACCGTAGAAAATATTGTCGCCCAGCACCAGTGCCGACGGGGCGCCGGCGAGGAAGGCCTCGCCGAGGATGAAGGCCTGTGCCAGCCCGTCCGGGCTGGGCTGTACCGTGTACGCCAGCCGGATGCCCCACTGGCTGCCGTCGCCCAGCAGCTGCCGGAAGCGCGGCGTGTCCTGCGGCGTGGAGATGATCAGGATGTCGCGGATGCCTGCCAGCAGCAGCGTGCTCAGCGGGTAGTAGATCATCGGCTTGTCGTAGATCGGCAGCAATTGCTTGCTGACGGCGAGGGTGGCCGGGTACAGGCGGCTGCCGGAACCGCCGGCCAGGATGATGCCTTTGCGCGTCATGGTTTTCTCGCGTTATCGAGGGTCTGGAATACCTGCGTCACGCCTTCCTGCCACGACGGCAGCTGCAGGCCGAAGGTGTGCATCAGCTTGCTGCAATCCAGTTGCGAGTTGGCCGGGCGGACGGCTTGTTGCGGGTACTCGTCGCTGCTGATCGCGTGCAGGCCGTCCGGCGGCAGCATCAGTGCCCAGCCGGCGTCGCGTGCCAGCGCGATGACGAAGCCGGCGTAGCCATGCCAGCTGGTGCGCCCCCGGGCGGCAACGTGATAGGTGCCGTAGGGTTGGGCCGTATCGGCCAGGCAGCACGCGACAAGGTTGGCCGCCACGTCGGCCGGCAGGCTGGCCGGTGTCGGCGTGCCGAACTGGTCGGCGACCACGGCGAGGCTGTCGCGGCTTGCGGCCAACCTTAGCATGGTCTTCAGGAAGTTCTGGCCGTAGACGCCGGCCACCCACGAGCTGCGCAGGATGAAGTGGCGGCAGCCGCTGTCGTGGACGGCTTGCTCGCCCAGCCATTTGCTCTGGCCGTAGACCGATTGCGGGCTGGCGGCGTCGTCCTCGCGCCAGGCGCCGTCCTTGTGGCCGTCGAATACGTAGTCGGTAGAGTAGTGCAGCAGCAGCGCATCGTTGGCCGCAGCCCACTGCGCCAGTACGGCGACGGCGTCGGCGTTGACGGCGTGGGCCAGTGCCGGTTCGTCTTCGGCACGGTCAACGGCGGTATAGGCGGCGGCATTGACGATGATGTCGGGCCGCCAGGCATCCAGCGCCGCGGCCAGCGTTGCCGGTTGCGCCAGGTCGAACTGGCTGCGGTCCGGGCAGATCAGCCGGCCGTGCAGCGCCAGCGCGCGCCGGAGTTCGAAACCGACCTGGCCGCTGGCGCCGGTGATCAGGATCTTTGCCGGATGGCTCATGACTGTTCTCCATATTGCCGGTCCAGCCAGTCGCGGTAACGGCCGCTGCTGACGCCCGCGACCCAGTCCGGGTTGTCCAGATACCACTGCACGGTCTTGCGGATGCCGGAGTCGAAGGTTTCGGCCGGTTTCCAGCCCAGCTCGCGCTGCAGCTTGCGTGCGTCGATGGCGTAGCGGCGGTCGTGGCCGGGGCGGTCCTGCACATGGCTGATCTGTTCGGCGTAGCTCTTGCCATCGGCGCGCGGCCGCAATTCGTCCAGCAGGCGGCAGATGGTACGCACCACGTCGAGGTTGGTTTTTTCGTTCCAGCCGCCGACGTTGTAGGTCTCGCCCGGTGCGCCGGCGTCCAGCACGCGGCGGATGGCGGCGCAGTGGTCGGTGACAAACAGCCAGTCACGGATCTGCTGGCCGTCGCCGTAAACCGGCAGCGGCTTGCCGGCCAGCGCGCCCAGGATCACCAGCGGGATCAGCTTCTCGGGGAAGTGGTAGGGGCCGTAGTTGTTGCTGCAGTGGGTGGTCAGTACCGGCAGGCCGTAGCTGTGGTGCCAGGCGCGTACCAGATGGTCGGCGGCGGCCTTGCTGGCGGAGTAGGGGCTGTTCGGCTGGTAGCGGTGCTGCTCGGTAAACGGGGCGTCGTCTGCGGCCAACGTGCCGTAGACCTCGTCGGTGGATACGTGCAGCAGGCGGAAGGCGGCCTTGCCGGTGGCGGGCAGCCCGCTCCAGTAGCCGCGCACTGCTTCCAGCAGCTGGAAGGTGCCGACGATATTGGTGTCGATGAAGTCGCCGGGGCCGTGCAGTGAGCGGTCGACATGGCTCTCGGCGGCGAAGTGGATCACCGCGCGCGGCTGGTGTTCGGCCAGCAGGCGGCCCAGCAGCGCGCGGTCGCCGATGTCGCCGTGCACGAAGCGGTGCCGCTCGTCGCCTTGCAGGCTGGCCAGCGTCTGCAGATTGCCGGCGTAGCTCAGCTTGTCCAGGTTGACGACCGGCTCGTCGCTGCCGGCCAGCCAGTCCAGCACGAAATTGCCGCCGATGAAGCCGGCACCACCGGTTACCAGAATGGTCATGTTGCTCTTTGCTTGCGAAAGTCGATCGGGAAGGTCGCAGTGCGGCGGCGCACCGCCACGGCTCTGCTTGTTGCCGGATTGTACTTGCCTTGGCGGTGCAACACGAGCCGCCGGCATCACGCCGGCAGCGGCAAAGCGCAACGGGCAGCCGGCGACCGTTGGCCGCCGGCTGGCCGCATGAACGGCAAGGACTCAGCTGCGCAGGCCGCGCGCCTTGGCATACTTGGAGCCCGGCTCGCGCACCAGTGCCTCGGCAATGAACCAGGCGGTATCGGCCAGCTGCTCCAGATCCACCCCGGTGTGATAACCCAGGCCGTGCAGCAGATAGACCACGTCTTCGGTGGCCACATTGCCGGAGGCGCCCTTGGCATACGGGCAGCCGCCCAGCCCGGCCACCGAGCTGTCGAAGGTGCGCACGCCGGCCTGCAGCGCGGTGTGGATATTGGCGATGGCCATGCCGTAGGTGTCGTGGAAATGGCCGGCCAGCCGGGCTACCGGCACCACCTCGCTCACCGCATCCAGCATCGCGGTGACCTTGTTGGGGGTGCCCACGCCGATGGTGTCGCCCAGCGAGATTTCATAGCAGCCCATGCCGTACAGCGCGCGCGCCACCTCGGCCACCTTGTACGGGGCGATGTCGCCTTCGTACGGGCAGCCCAGCACGCAGGACACATAGCCGCGCACCTTGATGCCTGCGGCCAGCGCGCGCTTCATCACCGATTCGAAGCGCTGCAGGCTCTCGGCGATGCTGGCGTTGATGTTCTTCTGGCTGAACGCCTCGCTGGCGGCGCCGAACACCGCGATCTCGCGCACGCCGGCTGCCAGTGCCGCATCCAGCCCCTTGTCG
Source organism: Vogesella fluminis (assembly GCF_014652335.1). Lineage (GTDB taxonomy): Bacteria > Pseudomonadota > Gammaproteobacteria > Burkholderiales > Chromobacteriaceae > Vogesella > Vogesella fluminis. The sequence goes on from NZ_BMYP01000015.1 coordinate 41,557, forward strand.
TTGGGCACCAGTACCGGGTAGTCGATGCCGGCATTCAGGTCCAGCGCCGCCAGTACTTGGGCGGAGTCCGCCATCTGCGGCACCCACTTGGGCGACACGAAGGCGCCGGCCTCGATGGTGCGCAAGCCGGCTGCGGCCAACCTTTCAATCAGCTCCAGCTTGGTTGCCAGCGCGACCGTGTGTTTTTCGTTCTGCAGCCCGTCGCGCGGGCCGACTTCGACGATCTTGACGTTTGTCATATGAACCTCTTTTCTTGCCACAGAATCCACGGAAGACACAGAAAGAAAACCGGGAGCCCCCACTACCGCCGGTGCTGTCGGTGTCACGCTTTTTCTGTGTTTTCCGTGGATTCTGTGGCGAATAAAACGATCAGTCCGCCTCGAAATCCACCAGCTCATCGCCGTCGCTGACCTGCTCGCCGGCGGCAAAGTAGAACGCCAGCACCTTGCCGTCGGCCGGCGCGGTAATGGTGTGCTCCATCTTCATCGCTTCCAGGATCAGCAGCGGCTCGCCCTTGGCGACCGGCTTGCCGGCTTCGGCCAGCAGTGCCACCACGCGGCCCGGCATCGGCGCCTTCATGTGGGTTTCGCCGTGTACGCCTGCTTCTTCATAGGCGTAAGGATCGAGGTAGTCCACGGCAATGCGTTCGCCGCCGGTAAACAGCACGCGCTGCAAGCCGTGGCGCACCAGCGTGGCCTGCAACTGCTTGCCGCCAAGGTTGGCCGCAAGCCGGTTGCCGTGCAGGCTGGCGCTGGCGTGGAAGGTGTCATCGCCGATGGTGAGCACAAAGCCCTTGCCGTCGTAACGCAGCAGCACGTCGCAGCGCTCCTCGCCGTGGGTAAAGCCGATGCGGCGTTCCTGCGTGCCGTTCAGGCGCCAGCCCTGCAGCGCGCCGAAGGCATGGTCGTCGCCGCTGGCTGCGGCCAACGTTTCGCCTACCGCCAGCAGCGCCAGCTGTTCGCTGGACGGCGCGGCGGGGGCGGGCAGCAGGCTGTCGTGGTAGCGGGCGATCAGGCCGGTGTCCACGTCGCCGCTGGCAAACGCCGGGTTGGCGGCAATGCGGCGCAGGAAGCGGATATTGGTGGTGACGCCCACCACCTGGTAGGCGGCCAGCGCGGCGTCCAGCTGCTGCAGCGCCGCCTCGCGCGTTTCGCCCCACACGATCAGCTTGGCGATCATCGGGTCGTAGAACGGCGAAATGGTATCGCCCTGCAGTACGCCGGTATCGACGCGCACGTGGGCGGACTCCGCTGGCGGCACCAGGTGCACCAGCGTGCCGGTAGCCGGCAGGAAACCCTTGTCCGGGTCCTCGGCGTAGATGCGTGCCTCGATGCTGTGGCCGTGGATCGCCAGCTGTGGCTGTTGCAGCGGCAAAGCTTGGCCGCAGGCCACTTTCAGCTGCCACGCCACCAGATCCTGGCCGGTGATCATCTCGGTAACCGGATGCTCCACCTGCAGGCGGGTGTTCATTTCCATGAAGTAGAACTGCCCCGACTCCACATCCATGATGAATTCCACGGTGCCGGCGCCGACATAGCCGACGGCGCGGGCGGCCGCTACCGCCGCTTCGCCCATCGCCTGGCGGGTTGCCGCCGGCAGGTGCGGCGCCGGCGCTTCTTCCAGCACTTTCTGGTGGCGGCGCTGCACCGAGCAGTCGCGCTCGAACAGGTAGACACAGCCGCCCAGGCTGTCGGCGAAGACCTGTATCTCCACGTGGCGCGGGCGGGTCAGGTATTTCTCCACCAGCACCTTGTCGTCGCCGAAGCTGGCGCGCGCCTCGCGCTGGCAGCTGGCCAGCGCGGCGATAAAGTCGTCGCTGCGCTCCACGATGCGCATGCCCTTGCCGCCACCGCCGGCGCTGGCCTTGATCAGCACCGGGTAGCCCATCTTGTCGGCTTCGGCCTTCAGGAACTGTTCATCCTGATTGTCGCCGTGATAGCCCGGCACCAGCGGCACCTTGGCTTTTTCCATTAGCGCCTTGGCGGCGGACTTGCTGCCCATGGCGGCGATGGCGGAAGCCGGCGGGCCGATGAAGGCGATGCCGGCGGCCTCGCAGGCGGCGGCGAAGTCCTCGTTCTCCGACAGGAAGCCGTAGCCCGGATGCACCGCCTGCGCGCCGCTTTGTTTGGCAATGTCGAGGATCAGGTCGGCCTTGAGATAGGACTCGGCGGCCGGCGCCGGCCCCAGGCGGTAGGCTTCGTCGGCCAGCTTCACGAAGCGGGCGCTGGCGTCGGCATCGGAATACACCGCCACGGTGGTCACGCCCATGGCGCGGGCGGTCTTGATCACGCGGCAGGCGATTTCGCCACGGTTGGCGATGAGGATCTTAGTGAACATGGTGGTCTCCCGTGGCGAACCCGCCGCGGCACATGCGTGCCGCCAGGCGATTTTGCTGCGCAGCTGCGCAGCCTTGCGGCTGCTGGTCGCCACGGTTGGCAATCAGAATCTTGGTGAACATGGTGCTGGTTACCTGGCTAGTGGTCTGCTCAAGGTTGGCCGCAGCGCGGCTGGCGCAAGGAGTAGGGTAGGCGTGCATGGCATCTCTTCAACTTTTTGCCACAGAACCCACGGAAGACACAGAAGCCTTCACTGGGTACCGGGTTCATGTCGGTGTTGTTCTGTGGTTTCTGTGGCTAAAGGGGGATCAAATCCAGCTGGGTGGACGCTTGTCGAAGAAGGCAGCCAGGCCTTCGCGCGCCTCGTCGGTGACGCGGGTGGCGGCGATGGTGTGCGCGGTGTCGTCCAGCAGCGTGTCCTCCAGCGGCGAGCCCTGGCGCAGGTCGGCCAGCAATTCCTTGGCGGCGCTCAGCGCGTGCGGGCCGCCACGGACCAGCTCGGCGGCCACCTCGGCGACGCGCGCATCCAGCGCCTCGGCCGGCACCACCTCGTGCACCAGACCGATGCGCTCGGCGGTGGCGGCATCGATGCGCTCGGCGGTCAGGAAGTAGCGTCGTGCCTGGCGCCAGCCGATGGCATCGGCGACATAAGGACCGATGGTGGCCGGAATCAGGCCCAGCCGTACTTCGGTCAGCGCGAATCTGGCGGCGTCGGTGGCGATGGCGATGTCGCACACCGAGGTCAGGCCGGTGCCGCCGGCCATCGCCGCGCCGTGGATGCGCGCGATCACCGGCTTCTTGCTGCGGTAGATGCCTTTCAGCATCGCCGCCAGCTTGCGTGCGTCGTCGAGGTTCTGCGCCTCGCTGTAACCGGCGGCGCGGCGCATCCAGTCCAGATCGGCGCCGGCGGAGAAGCTCTTGCCGCGGCCGGCCAGCACGATCACGCGCACGCCGGCCTCCTCGTTCAGGGTGCGGAAGGCGGCGGTGAGATCGGCGATCAGGTGCTCGTTCATCGCGTTGTGCAGCTCCGGGCGGTTCATCCACACGGTGGCGACCTGGCCGGCGCGTTCGATTTCCAAAGTGCTGTAAGTCATTGGAAAACCTTTCTTTTCTTTGCCACAGAAACCACAGAAGGACACAGAAAAATGCTTTTATTGAGAGGAGGATTCATCCGCTTGGCAGCGGTTTTCATTGCTTTTGTCCGTGTTTTCCGTGGGTTCTGTGGCTAATCAAAAATCACATCCGGAACACGCCAAAGCGTGTCTTCTCCACCGGTGCCGACAGGCTGGCTTCCAGCGCCAGACTCAACACCTCGCGCGTCTGTGCCGGGTCGATCACGCCGTCGTCCCACAGCCGTGCGCTGGCGTAGTAGGGGTGGCCCTGCTGCTCGTACTGTTCGCGCACCGGCGCTTTCAGCGCTTCTTCCTGCTCTGGCGTGAAGGCGTCGCCCAGTTGTTCCTTCTTCACCTGCGCCAGCACGCCGGCGGCCTGTTCGCCGCCCATTACCGAGATGCGGCTGTTCGGCCACATCCACAGGAAGCGCGGCGAGTAGGCGCGGCCGCACATGCCGTAGTTGCCGGCGCCGAAGCTGCCGCCGATCAGCACCGTGAACTTGGGCACGCTGGCGCAGGCCACAGCGGTCACCAGCTTGGCGCCGTCCTTGGCGATGCCGCCGTTCTCGTACTTCTTGCCGACCATGAAGCCGGTGATGTTCTGCAGGAACACCAGCGGGATGCCGCGCTGACAGCACAGCTCGACGAAGTGCGCGCCCTTGAGCGCGGATTCGCTGAACAGGATGCCGTTGTTGGCGATGATGCCGACGCGGTAGCCGTTCAGGCGGGCAAAGCCGGTAACGAGAGTTGTTCCGTAGTTCTGCTTGAATTCGTCGAAGTCGGAGTCGTCCACCAGGCGGGCGATGATCTCGCGCACGTCGAACGGCTTTTTCGGATCGGCCGGGATCACGCCGTAGATTTCCTCCGCGGCGTAGCGCGGTGGCTTCGGCTCGGCGCGGTCCATCTCGCCCTGTTTCTTCCAGTTGAGGTCGGACACGATGCGGCGGGCGATGGCCAGCGCATGGGCATCGTTCTGCGCCAGGTGGTCGGCCACGCCGGAAATCCGGGTATGCACGTCGCCGCCGCCCAGCTCTTCCGCGGTCACCACCTCGCCGGTGGCCGCCTTCACCAGCGGCGGACCGCCGAGGAAGATGGTGCCCTGGTCCTTGACGATCACCGTCTCGTCGCTCATCGCCGGCACATAGGCACCGCCGGCGGTGCAGCTGCCCATCACCACCGCGATCTGCGGGATGCCGTCGGCAGACAGCTTGGCCTGGTTGTAGAAGATGCGGCCGAAGTGGTCGCGATCGGGGAACACCTCGTCCTGCAGCGGCAGGAAGGCGCCGCCGGAATCGACCAGATAGACGCAGGGCAGGCGGTTGTCGCCGGCGATCTCCTGCGCGCGCAGGTGCTTCTTCACCGTCAGCGGGTAGTAGGTGCCGCCCTTGACGGTGGCGTCGTTGGCGATGATCAGGCACTCGACGCCGGCGATGCGGCCAACCCCGGTGATGACGCCGGCGCCGGGCGCGTCGTCGCCGTACATGCCGTAGGCGGCCAGTTGCGACAGCTCCAGGAACGGGCTGCCGGCGTCCAGCAGCAGGTCGATGCGTTCGCGCGGCAGCAGCTTGCCGCGGGCGACGTGCTTGGCGCGGGCCTTGTCGCCGCCACCCAGCGCCGCGCGGGCGACTTTCTCTTTCAGGTCGGCCACCAGCGCGCGCATCTTGTCGGCGTTGGCCGCAAAGTCGGCGGCGCGGGGGGAGAGCTTGGATTCGATGATGGGCATGATCTGGAAGACCTTTTGTTTTTGCCACAGAATCCACAGAAACCATGGAAAAGAACAGCAAGAAAACAGCGGTTTGAACGGCTGGTTTAGTCTGTGTTTTCCGTGGATTCTGTGGCGAAAAGAGGGTTAGCGGGTCTCGGCCATCAGTTCGCGGCCGATCAGCCAGCGGCGGATTTCGCTGGTGCCGGCGCCGATCTCGTACAGCTTGGCGTCGCGCAGCAGGCGGCCGGTGGGGTATTCGTTGATATAGCCGTTGCCGCCCAGGCACTGGATGGCGTCCAGCGCCATCTGCGTGGCGTTCTCGGCGGCGTAGAGGATGGCGCCGGCGGCGTCCTTGCGCGTCTGGCGTCCCGACTCGCCACGGTCCAGCGCCTGGCCGACGGCGTAGACGTAGGCGCGGCTGGCGGACAGCTTCACGTACATGTCGGCCAGTTTGCCCTGCATCAGCTGGAAGTCGCCGATGGCCTGGCCGAACTGCTGGCGCTCGTTCAGGTACGGCACCACCACGTCCATGCAGCCCTGCATGATACCCAGCGGACCGGCGGACAGTACCGCGCGCTCGAAGTCGAGGCCGCTCATCAGCACCTTGACGCCGTTGCCCTCGCCGCCCAGCACGTTGGCCGCAGGCACGAAGCAGTCGTCGAAGAAGATCGGGTAGGTGTTGGAGCCGCGCATGCCCAGCTTGTCCAGCTTGCTGCCGTGGCTGAAGCCGGCAAAGCCTTTCTCGACGATGAAGGCGGTGATGCCTTTCGCGCCGGCGCCCACGTCGGTCTTGGCGTACACCACCAGCGTGTCGGCATCGCCGCCGTTGGTGATCCACATCTTGCTGCCGTTGAGCTGGTAGCCGCCGGCCACCTTGTCGGCGCGCAGCTTCATGCTCACCACGTCGGAGCCGGCGTTCGGCTCGGACATCGCCAGCGCGCCGACGTGTTCGCCGGAGATCAGCTTGGGCAGATACTTGCGTTTCTGCTCTTCATTGCCATTCTTGTAGATCTGGTTCACGCACAGGTTGGAGTGCGCGCCGTAGGAGAGGGCGACCGAGGCGCTGGCGCGGGAGATTTCCTCCATCGCGATCATGTGCGCGAGGTAGCCCATGTTGGCGCCGCCGTATTCCTCGCTGACGGTGATGCCCAAGAGGCCCAGGTCGCCGAACTTCTTCCACAGGTCGGCCGGGAACAGGTTGTCGCGGTCGATGTCGGCGGCGCGCGGCGCGATCTCGCTCTGGGCGAAGTCGCGCACCGTTTCGCGCAGCATGTCGTAGGTGTCACCGTGGGCAAAGCGCAAGCTGCTGTACATGTGTCTCTCCTTTATGCGAACTGCCCGGTGCCGTTGGCATCTCGTGGCGGCTATCTCTGTGTTGTAGCGGATGGTGGCGATTGCGCCATCTGCGCTGCGGCATCACTTAATCTTGAATTACGCTTACGTTAACGTCAATACGAAATGACGAGACCATCCACCGGGATGGCGGGAAAGCCTCAGTTTGTGGCGTCCTTGCCGGTCATGGTGTCGATCACCTGGCGGCAGTGGCCTTCCAACACCACGATCTCGGACAGTACCGCGTCGATGTCGTTGCGCTGTTCTTCCAGCTGCTTCTTGCGCTCGGACAACAGTTGCAGCAGCTTCAGCGACTGGCTGGCCTCGTCGCGCGCCAGCTCGTACAGGTCCAGGATCTCGCGGATCTCCGACAGCGCGAGGCCGATGCGCTTGCCGCGCAGGATCAGCTTCAGCCGCGCGCGGTCGCGGTGGGTAAACAGGCGCTGGCGGCCTTCGCGCTGCGGCTCGATCAGGCCCTGTTCCTCGTAGAAGCGGATGGTGCGCAGGGTGATGTCGAAATCCCGTGCCAGGTCGGAAATGGTGAAAAGGCGTTCTTCGCTCATGATGGTTCCTGTTGGTCTGGCGCGATTGTAGCGTTTTTTGCCGGCCTTGCCGCGACAAGGCTTGAGATTACGTTAACGTAATAGTAAGTTAGCGGCAAAGCGATAACAGCACAATGCAACGGAGAACACACCATGACGTCGATGTCCGCTCTACCCAGTTATGTGCACGGCACCGGTGACAAGCCGCTGATCGGCCAGACCATCGGCCAGTTTTTTGACGACGCCTGCCGCCGCTTTGCCGGGCGCGACGCGCTGATCGTGCGTCACCAGGGCGTGCGCTGGAATTATGCGCAGCTGCAGGAGCAGGTAACGTGCCTCGCCTGCGGCCTGCGCCGGCTGGGGCTGCAGACGGGCGAGCGCATCGGCATCTGGTCACAGAACAACAGCGAGTGGCTGCTGATGCAGTTCGCCACCGCCAAGGCCGGGCTGGTGCTGGTCAACATCAACCCGGCCTACCGCCGCAGCGAGCTGGAATACGCGCTGAACAAGGTCGATTGCCGCGCGCTGGTACTCTCGCCGAGCTTCAAGAGCAGCGACTACCTGGCGATGGTGAACGACCTGGCGCCGGAGCTGGCCGTAAGCCAACCGGGCGAACTGCAGGCGGCCAAATTGCCCGCGCTGCGCTGGGTGATCCGCCTGGGCGCGGACGCCACACCGGGCATGCTGAACTTCGACAGCCTGCTGGCCGAGCCGACGGCCGACGAGCGCGCCACGTTGGCCGCAATCGGCGATGCGCTGCAGTTCGACGACGCCATCAATATCCAGTTCACCTCCGGCACCACCGGCAGCCCGAAAGGCGCCACGCTCACCCACCACAACATCCTCAACAACGGCTTTTTCGTCGGTGAGGCGATGCGCCTGACCGAGCACGACCGCCTGTGCATTCCGGTGCCGCTGTACCACTGCTTCGGCATGGTGCTGGGCGTGCTGGCCTGCCTCACCCACGGCGCGGCGATGGTGTTCCCGTCGGAAGCGTTCGAGCCGCTGGCGGTGCTGCAGACGGTAGCGGAGGAGAAGTGCACCGCGCTGCACGGCGTGCCGACCATGTTCATCGCGGTGCTGGATCACCCGCGCTTCGCCGAGTTCGACCTGTCCACGCTGCGCACCGGCATCATGGCCGGCAGCCCGTGTCCGATCTCGGTGATGGAGCGGGTGGTGGCGCAGATGCACATGGCCGAGGTGACCATCGCCTACGGCATGACCGAGACCAGCCCGGTCAGCTTCCAGAGCTACACCGACACTCCGGTGGAAAAGAAGGTGTCCACCGTTGGCCGCATCCACCCGCACGTGGAGGTCAAGATCGTCGACGTCGAGGGCCGCATCGTGCCGCGCGGCGAAACCGGCGAGCTGCTGACCCGCGGCTATTCGGTGATGCTCGGCTACTGGGGCGACGAGGAAAAGACGCGCGAGGCGATCGACGCCGCCGGCTGGATGCACACCGGCGACCTGGCGGTGCTGGACGATGACGGCTACTGCAATATCGTCGGCCGGGTGAAGGACATGGTGATCCGCGGCGGCGAGAACATCTACCCGCGCGAGATTGAGGAATTCCTGTATCGCCATCCCAAGGTGCAGGACGTGCAGGTGGTCGGCGTGCCGGACGCCAAGTACGGCGAGGAGCTGTGCGCATGGATCCGGCTGCGCGACGGCGAAAGCTGCACCGTGGAAGAGATCCGCGCCTTCTGCGACGGTCAGATCGCGCACTACAAGATCCCGCGCTACATCGAGTTCGTCGACGCCTTTCCGATGACCATCACCGGCAAGATCCAGAAGTTCATGATGCGCCAGCAGATGAAGGACAAGCTGGGGCTGCAGGAAGACAAGACCGCCTGATGCGCCGGCGCCCTGCGGCGCGCCGGGGCAGCAACAGCCGTGCGCGGTGTCGCCACCGCCACGGCTTTTTTTGCGGCCAACGTTGGCCGCAAGCACTAGCGGCCGACCGGCGCGCGGCGCGGTTGCGAGTGCCGGTTCGTGTCCGGTGCGCCTTGGCATCGGTGGGTGGCAAACGCTGCGGCCAGGCGCTCACCAGCTGCCGGCCGGCGACCACCAGCGCCTAGGTCCCCCCTACGTGCCAGCTCAGCACCTCGCGCTGTTCTTCCTCCTCGGCACGCGCCGTGGCGAGGCGATCCTGCTCCATTTGGGCACGTATGTTGTCCGGTAGCGCAGCCATGGCATCGGAGATGGCGGCAGCGAGCAGATCGCCGATCATGCATGCAGGATCGCGCTGTCGCAGGTGTGCCAGCGCCTCCAGATCGCGCACCAGCGCCGCCGGCACCGGACCGGATACATTGCGTACCGAGGAGCTGCGCAGGTCACAGCTATAGGCGCTGGCGGTGCCGCTGCACCAGCTGGCAACCAGTTCATTGATTTTCTCACCCATGGTCTCTGCCTCCGTATCGGTTTCGGGCGCACCAATGCTGCACCCATAGTGCTTTATAGCCGCAGTTTGGTTCGGTGGCGGTGCCATGTCTCCGGGCTTGTGCCTGATGATGCCCGTGGGCCCGGGGCGGGAAAGGGACAGACCAAGGTTGGCCGCAATCCTGCAATGCGCGCTGTGTCAGGGTGTGCCGGCGGTGCGGCCGGGCGCGCGCGGCACCATTACTGGCTACACTCAAGAACAGGGGGCCGGGAGGGTGAATCATGAAACCGGGGCTGGAGGAAATGCTGCAGCTGCTGCAGGAAGTGGAGCAGGGCGATCCGCTGGATTTTGCCGATCTGCCCGTAGACGAGGAGCAGCTGCGACGGCTGGTGCTGAGCGACCTGCTGCAGCGCGACCAGCAACTGCAGGCCAGTGCCTCGGCGGAGGAGTGCCGGCTGGTCTACCTGCTGTCCACCGCGCATCTGGTGCTGGAGAACCTGCTGCTGCACCTGCAGCTGCTGCGGCTGGAGCAGCCGGAAGGCGGCAGCGATGCGCAGTGGCAGGCCTTGCTGCGGCGTTTCCGGCGCGGTGACGACGAGGCGTGAGGGATGCCGCAGCGTGCCGGTGCGGGCGGACGTGACCGCCTCGGCGCCATCCTGCCGCCGCCACGGATTGCATGCCGGGCCAGCGCGGCCCTGTCATCGTGCACTTGTCTGATCCATGCCTTCTCCGTGTCGCGGCCTGCTGCGCCAGGGTCATCCTGCCGCGATGCCCGCCGCCGGCCGGTGTGGGCATTTTGCCGGCGGCCTTCTATAACGGTGAGATGACCTTTCCGGCCGTGCTCTGCCGGAAAGGTCGGCTTGGCGCGCGGCAAGCGGCCGCGCCGTTGCAATAAAACCGGTCGCCGTGCCGGCTGCCGCCACCGCATGCGAGTGGCGGCGCCGGCCGTGGCGTGACTGGCACTGGGCGTGGTGAGCGGCTGCCGTTGCGGCCTGGCCGCGATCCGGCGTGAAGGGGGATGCCATGCATCGTTCCATCCTGCTTTGCTGCCTGGCCTTGCTGTTGCCGTGTTTCGCCACTGCGGCCAAGCTTGCGCCGACAGCGGCGGCACCACTGCTGGCACCGCCGGCGGTACTGGCGGACCGCGACGGCGACGGTCTCGGCGACAGCCTGCAGCAGCAGCTGGCCACGGCGGCGCCGGACGCGCGCTTCGACGTGGTGGTCACCTTCCGGCAGCCGGCGCAGGCGGCGGCCGCACGCCAGACGCTGGGCAACTTCGTGCCGCGCCATGAGTTCAAGCTGATCCCCGGTTTTGCCGGCCGCCTCAGCGCGGCGCAGATCCGCGGGCTGTTGCACGCGCCGGGCCTGCTGCGTATCGAGGAAGACGCCACGGTGCGCACCCAGCTCGACGCCGCGCGCGCCGACTTCGGCATCGAGGCTGCGCGCGGGCTGGCGGCCAGCGGCCTGGTCGGGCGCAATGTCGGCATCTGTATCGTCGACACCGGCGTCGATCCGCTGCACGAGCAGCTGGACAACGGCAAGGTGGCCGCTTTCATCGACTATGTCGCCGGGCGCAGCGTACCCTACGACGATAACGGCCACGGCACCCATGTCGCCGCCATCGCCGCCGGCGACGGCAGCGGGGGATCGGCCGCCGCGGCGTTGCAGGGCGTGGCCAGCGGCGCGGCGCTGTACGCCGCCAAGGTGCTCGACGCGCAGGGCAGCGGGGCGGAAAGCAATGTGGTCGCCGGCATCCAGTGGTGTGCCGCTCAGGCCGGGGTGCACGTCATTTCCATGAGCCTGGCCGCGCTGCCGCCAGCCGATGGCAAGGATGCGATGAGCCTGGCGGTGGACGCCGCGGTGGCGGCGGGCAAGGTGCTGGTGGTGGCCGCCGGCAATGACGGCGACGAACCCGGCACCGTCGGCTCGCCTGGCGCGGCGGTGGGGGCGATCACCGTCGGCGCCTGTGCCGAGTGGTCGGCGGCACCGGCTGCGGCCAACCATTCCGACGGCGTGTACCTGACGGCGTTTTCCAGCCGCGGCCCGATTACGGTGAGCGCCAGCACCAGCTACATCAAGCCAGACCTGTGCGCCCCGGGACACCGCATTGCCGCGGCCAAGTCCGGCAGCGTCGGCGACTACGTGGTCTATAGCGGCACCTCGATGGCGACGCCGTTTGTCGCCGGTGCCGTGGCGCTGGCGCTGGAGGCCAACCCGGCGCTGAAGGGCAATCCGGCGCAGCTGCGCAGCCTGCTGGAGAGCAGCGCACAGGATCGCGGCGCCAGCGGCAAGGACAACGAGTGGGGCGCCGGCCTGCTCGACGGCTACGCTTTTGTCGCCCGCGCGCAGAATGCCGCCGCCAGCGTCCGCACCGCGATGCCCACCGCCGTGCATCTGGACGCCAGCGTCGGCAACAACCAGGTGTGGAGCCACAGTTTCAATCTTGCAGAAGGGGATCTCGGCCAGCCGCTGGCGGCCACGGTGACCATCGTCGGCCAGCCGCTGTGCGTGCTGCAGTTTGGCGGTTTCTGCTTTGCCTACCAGTGGGACCCGGACCTCGACGCCCGGCTGCTGGCGCCGGACGGCACGCTGCTGTCGGCCAGTGGCTGCATGGGCGAGGGCAGCGACTGCGCGGCGCCGCGCGCGCCGCTGGTGGCGCTCGGGCGACAGGAAACATTGCACGCGATGCCGACCGTCGCCGGCACCTACCGCATTGAGGTGAAGGGCGCCGTCGATGACGTCAACAACGGCAAGGGCGGCAGCTTCGCACTCGACCTGTCGCGCGGCCCGCTGGTCGCCGCGGTGGCCAGCCCCGATTTCTCGCTGAGCACGACCCCGGCCAGCCGCAGCGTGGTCAGCGGCGGCAGCACCAGCTACACCACCACCGTCACCGCCACCGGGGGCTTCGGCAGCAGTGTCGATCTCAGCGTCAGCGGCCTGCCGCTTGGTGCCAGCGGCAGCTTCAGCCCCGATCCGCTCAGCGGCGGCGCCGGTACGGCCACCCTCAGCGTGAGCACCAGCAGCAACACCGCAGCCGGCAGCTACCCGCTGCTGATCGGCGGCATCGGCGGCGGGCTGAGCCGCAGCAGCACGGCCACGCTGGTGGTGACGGAGCCCAATGCCGACTTTGCGCTGGCGGTGTCGCCGGCCAGCCGCACGGTGAAGCGCGGCGGCCGCGCCAGCTATACCGCTACCATCAGCCCGCTGAACGGCTTTAGCGGCGCCGTCACGCTCACGCTCTCCGGTACGCTGCCACCTTTCAATGCGCTGCCGCCCGGCGTCACCTTTGGCTTCAGCCCCAATCCGGTGGCCGGTGCCGGCTCGTCCACGCTGACCGTCAAGACTGGCAAGACGACACCGGTCGGCAGCCATCGCCTGCAGGTCACCGGCAGCGGCGGCAGCCTGAACCATAGCCAATACGTGGATCTTGTGGTGCGCTAGCGGCGGACAGTGCACTGCCGCAAGGTTGGCCGCAATGCTGCCCACGCTCGTCGTTTCATGAGAAAATCCCCGGCGTCACGGGCAGCTTGCAGCTGCCCGCCTTGTTTTGCAGCCGGAATCTTGCCATGCCCCACCATGCTTCACCCCGCGTGCTGTCCGTCATCCCGCCGATGACGCAGCTGAACACGCCTTACCCGTCCACCGCCTACATCACCGGCTTTCTGCGCTCGCGCCAGATCGACGCGGTGCAGGAGGATCTGGCGCTGGCGCTGGTGTTGCAGCTGTTCTCGGTGGCCGGCCTGAAGGCGGTGCGTGAGCGCATCGACACCATCGCGCCGAAAAAGCGCAGCCATCAGGTGCGCCACTTCGTCGAATTCTTCGACCGCTATCTCGCCACCATCGGCCCGGTGATCCGTTTCCTGCAGGGCGGCGATTCCACCGTCTGCCACCGCATCTGCAGCCGCGGTTTTCTGCCGGAGGGGGCACGCTTTGCCGCGCTGGACAATTACGTCGATCCGGATGATCCGGACGGTGGCGATCCGCTGGCGTGGGCGTTCGGCGCGCTGGGCGCGCAGGACCGGGCGCGGCATCTGGCCACGCTGTACCTCAATGACCTGTCCGACGTGCTGCGCGATGCAGTGGACGAGCGTTTCGAGTTCGTGCGCTACGCCGAGTCGCTGGCCATGAGCCAGCCGACCTTCGAGCCGCTGGCCGCTGCGCTGGCGGCGCCGCCGACGCTGGTGGACGACGCCTTGCAGACGCTGACCATTGCCGCCATCGACAAGCACCAGCCGGACCTCGTGCTGCTGTCGGTGCCGTTCCCCGGCTCGGTGTACGCCGCGTTCCGCATCGCGCAGACCATCAAGCAACGTTGGCCGCAGATCAAGACCGCGCTGGGTGGTGGCTTTGCCAATACCGAACTGCGCGAACTGCGCGAGCCGCGGGTGTTTGATTACTTTGACTTCGTGACGCTGGACGACGGCGAAAAGCCGATCCTGGCGCTGCTGGAGCACCTGCAGGGGCAGCGTGGCATCAGCCGCTTGGTGCGCACCTATGTGCGCGAGGACGGGGCCGTGCGTTACGTCAACATGATGGAAGGCGACATCGCCTTCGAGGACGTCGGCGCGCCGACCTGGGACGGCTTGCCGATCGACAAGTATCTGTCGTTGCTGGACATGCTCAACCCGATGCACCGGCTGTGGAGCGACGGGCGCTGGAACAAGCTGACCGTCGCGCACGGTTGCTACTGGAAGAAGTGCAGCTTCTGCGACGTGACGCTGGATTACATCTCGCGCTACGAGACGGCGTCTGCCGCCACGCTGGTCGACCGCATCGAGGCCATCATTCTTGAAACCGGCCAGACCGGTTTCCATTTCGTCGACGAGGCGGCGCCGCCCAAGATGCTGCGCGCGCTGGCGGAGGAGCTGCTGCGCCGCAATGTCAGCATCTCGTGGTGGGGCAATATCCGCTTCGAAAAGTCGTTCACCCCCGAGCTGTGCCAGCTGCTGGCCGAATCCGGCTGCATCGCCATCTCCGGCGGGCTGGAGGTGGCCTCCGACCGCCTGCTGAAGCTGATGAAGAAGGGCGTGTCGGTCGATCAGGTGGCGCGGGTGACGCAGGGTTTTACCGAGGCCGGCGTGCTGGTGCACGCCTACCTGATGTACGGCTTCCCGACGCAGACGGTGCAGGACACCGTGGACGCGCTGGAGTACGTGCGCCAGCTGTTCGAGAACGGCTGCATCCAGAGCGGCTTCTTCCACCGTTTTTCCTGCACCGTGCACTCGCCGGTGGGGCAGAACCCGGAGGAGTATGGCATCAGGCTGATCCCGCTGCCGGAGGTGACCTTCGCCAAGAACGATATTGGTTTCATCGACCCGACCGCTATCGACCACGACGCGATGGGCCGCGCGCTGAACAAGGCGCTGTACAACTACATGCACGGCATCGGGCTGGAGGCGGACGTGCGCGAGTGGTTCGACAGCAAGGTGCCGCGCACGCGGGTGTCGCGCCACTTCATCAGCAAGGCGCTGTTCAGCCAGCGCTGATGCGGCGGACGGAAAACATTGCGGCCAACCTTGTCACCAAGATTGGCCGCAGTGCTGTTCAGGGTGGGGCTGGCGGTTGCCGGCGCTCAGCCCTCCAGTGCCTCCATCGCTTCCTGCAGTTCCAGCCACGCCATTTCCATCTCGTCCAGCTGGGCGGTGAGCTCGCCCTGGCGCTTCAGCGAGGCGGCCAGCCGCGCCTTGTTGTGCTCCTGGTAGGCCTCTTCCAGCAACAGGAAGGCGTCCAGCTCGGCCTTTTCGGCGTTAAGCGTCGCCATGTCCTTGTCCAGCTTGTTCTGCTTGGTCTGCAACGGCTTGCGTTGTGCCGCCAGCTTGTTGCGGGCGTCGGCCTCCAGCCGCTTCTGTTCCTTGCGGTTGACGCCGTCGCTGGCGGCGCTACCCGGCGCCTTGCCGTTGTCGGCCTGCTGCTGCAGGCGCCACTGGCGGTAGTCTTCCAGATCGCCGTCAAACGGTTGCACCTTGCCGCCGGCTACCAGCCAGAAGGCATCGGTGGTGGATTCCAGCAGCGAGCGGTCGTGCGATACCACGATCAGCGCGCCGCCGAAGTCCTGCAGCGCCAGCATCAGCGCGTGACGCATGTCGAGGTCGAGGTGGTTGGTCGGTTCGTCCAGCAGCAGCAGGTTCGGCTTTTGCCACACCAGCAGCGCCAGCGCCAGGCGCGCCTTTTCGCCGCCGGACATCGGCCCGACCAGGCTGTTGACGGTGTCGCCGCGGAAGTTGAAGCCGCCGAGGAAGCTGCGCAGCTCCAGTTCGCGCGCCTGCGGCGCCAGCTTCTGCATATGCCACAGCGGCGATTCGTCGGAACGCAGCGTGTCGAGCTGGTGCTGGGTGAAGTAGCCGATGCGCAGCATCTTGGCACCGATCACCTCGCCAGCCAGCGGTTGCAGCTCACCGGCCAGCAGCTTCACCAGCGTCGACTTGCCGGCGCCGTTGACGCCGAGCAGGCCGATGCGGCTGCCGGATTCCACCGACAGCGACAGCTGGCGCAGGATGGGGGTGTCGCCGTAGCCGACATCGGCGCGTTCCAGCTTCAGCAGCGGGTTGGGCAGGTTGTCCGGGGTGTCGAAGTGGAAGTCGAACGGCGAATCGACGTGTGCCGGCGCGATGCGTTCCAGCTTCTCCAGCGCCTTGATGCGGCTCTGCGCCTGGCGTGCCTTGCTGGCCTTGGCCTTGAAGCGGGTGATGAACGATTCCAGATGCGCGACCTGGCGCTGTTGCTTCTCGTAGTTGCCCTGCTGCTGGGCCAGCTTTTCCGCGCGCATCACCTCGAACTGGCTGTAGTTGCCGGTGTAGAGGGTGAGCTTCTGCTGCGACACGTCGACGATGTGCGTGACCACGCTGTCGAGGAAATCGCGGTCGTGCGAGATCACGATCAGCGTGCCTTCGTAGGCCTTCAGCCAGTCTTCCAGCCACAGCACCGTTTCCAGGTCCAGGTGGTTGGTCGGTTCGTCCAGCAGCAGCAGGTCGGAGCGGCACATCAGCGCCTGCGCCAGGTTCAGACGCATGCGCCAGCCGCCGGAGAAGGTGGACACCGCGCGGCTCTGGTGTTCGACGGGGAAGCCGAGGCCGGCCAGCAGCTTGCCGGCGCGGGCGGCGGCGGAGTAACCGTCGATGCGGTCCAGCTCGGCGTGCAGGCTGCCGATGGCGTTGCCGTCGGCGCTGGCTTCGGCTGCGGCCAACCTTTGCTGCAGGCGGCGCAGCTCGGCGTCGCCGTCGAGTACGAAATCGAGCGCCGATTGCGGCAGCGCCGGGGTTTCCTGCGCCACGTGCGCCATGGTCCAGTGCGGCGGCAGCAGCACTTCGCCGCTTTCGGCGTGCAGCTCGCCCTTCAGTAGCGCGAACACGCTGGACTTGCCGGCGCCGTTGGCGCCGGTCATGCCGACCTTGTTGCCGGGGTTGATGGTGAGGTTGGCCGCAACAAGCAGTTCTTTCAGGCCGCGGCGCAGGGACAGGTTTTTTAGCTGGATCATGGGTTTTTAGCCACAGAAGCCACAGAAAGCACGGACAGGAAAGGCGGTATCTCCGGAGGACGGTCGCAATCGACAGTCTGCTTGCCGTCGGAATGGTTGCCGTGTCTTCCGTGGATTCTGTGGCGAAAAATTAAGGGGTCGTGGGCGGCACTCAGGCCTTGGGCAGGCTGGACAGGTCCCAGCGCGGCTTCACGGTAAAGCTGCCGGCGGTGCGCGCGTACTGCAGGCGCATGGCGCCGGCGAAGGCGATCATCGCGCCGTTGTCGGTGCACAGCTTCAGCGGCGGGTAGAACACGCCGAAACGGCGTTTGGCGGCGGCTGCATCCAGCGCCGCGCGCAGCTGCTTGTTGGCGCCGACGCCGCCGGCGACCACGATGCGCTCCAGGCCGTACCGTTTCAGCGCCTTCATGCACTTGCTGACCAGCACGTCGACGATGGCTTCCTGGAAGGCGCGGCAGATGTCCTTGCGGGTTTGTTCGTCGATACTGCCGTATTCGGCCTCGACCTGCTTTTTCAGCATCAGCACCGCCGTTTTCAGGCCGGAGAAGCTCATGTCCAGGTTGTCGCTGTGCAGCATCGGGCGCGGCAGGGTGAAGCGTTCCGGGTCGCCTTCTTCCGCCAGTTTCGACAACAGCGGGCCGCCGGGATAGGGCAGGCCGAGCAGCTTGGCGGTCTTGTCGAAGGCTTCGCCGGCGGCGTCGTCCACGGTCTCGCCGAGGATCTCGTAATCGCCGACGCCGCGCACGGCCATGATCTGGGTGTGGCCGCCGGAGACCAGTAGCGCCAGGAACGGGAACTCCGGCCGTGGATCGGCCAGCAGCGGCGACAGCAGGTGGCCTTCGAGGTGGTGCACGCTGATCACCGGGATGTTCAGTCCCACCGCCAGCGCATTGGCGAAGCTGGCGCCGACCAGCAGCGCGCCGCCGAGGCCCGGGCCTTCGGTGTAGGCGATGGCGTCGATGTCCTGCAGCGTCTTGCCGGCTTCGGCGAGACAGGCGCGGGTCAGCGGCGTGACGCGGCGGATGTGGTCGCGGCTGGCCAGCTCCGGCACCACGCCGCCGTATTCGGCGTGCATCGCCATCTGCGAGTGCAGCTGGTCGGCAATCAGGCCGCGTTCGGTGTCGTACAGCGCGACGCCGGTTTCGTCGCAAGACGATTCAATTCCCAGTACGAGCATGTGAGTGGCTTCAAAACTAAACAATCTTTCCATTTTACCGGTGATTCTTTGTTCGCCCAAATCGGCAGTGATACGCTTGCGGTCTGACATCCTGGGGGAAGGCAAGATGAAAGCAAGACTGAAGTGGGTGGACGGCGTGTGTTTCATGGGCGAAACCGGCAGCGGCCATGCGGTGGTGATGGACGGTGCGCCGGAGGGTGGCGGCCGCAACCTCGGCCCGCGGCCGATGGAACTGCTGCTGCTGGGCACCGCCGGCTGCACCAGCTATGACGTGCTGAACATCCTGAAGAAGTCGCGCCAGGACGTGCGCGATTGCTGGGTGGAGATGGACGCCGAGCGCGCCGACAGCGATCCGAAAGTGTTCACCAGGATCCACTTCCACTTCGTGGTGGTGGGGCGCGAGCTGAAGGCGGACGTGGTGGAGCGCGCCATCAAGCTGTCAGCGGAGAAGTACTGCTCGGCCTCGATCATGCTCGGCAAGACCGCCGATATCACCCACGATTTCGAGATCCGCAGCGACGACTAAGCGCACTGCCTTGCGGCCAACCTTGGCCGCCATTGCCGTTCCCAACGCCACCCTTGCCGGTGGCGTTGCCGTTTCCGGCGCGCGGCGGCAAATCTTGCCGCCTTGCCGGCGGCGGATGCGCTGCCGGGCAGGACTTTTCGGCCGTCGCAGCCGGAACTTGAGCGCTGGCCGGCCGTTTTTTGATTGGCACAGTTCATGCTTTAAGGATGCCAACTTAACGGACGACCGATCATGCTCGACAAGATTTCCGACCACCTCAATTTCTTCCAGCAATCGCTTGGTCTGCGTGCCAAGAAGGTGGAAGTGATTGCCAGCAATATCGCCAACGCGGACACGCCAGGCTACAAGGCGGTGGATTTCGATTTCGGCAAGGCACTGCAAGGCCAGCTGCGGGCATCGCAAGGCGGGCTGACGCTGACGACCAGCAACGAGCGCCATTTGGCGGCCCAGGGCCACGCCAGCGGCGATGACGGCAGCCTGCAGTACCGCAGCGTGGTACAGCCCAGCCTCGACGGCAACACCGTCGACATGGATGTCGAGCGCGCCGCGTTTACCGACAACGCGATGAAATACCAGTCCACGCTGACCTTTCTCAACCGGCGCATCGGCGGGCTGATGGACGCAATCAAGGGTGGGCAATAAGCATGTCGCTGTCTAATGTCTTCAATATTGCCGGCTCGGCGCTGACGGCGCAGTCGATGCGCCTGAACCTGGTGGCCAGCAATATCGCCAACGCGGAGAGCGCCACCAGCTCTACCGGCGAGCCGTTCCGCGGCCGCCACGCGGTATTCACCGCCACGCCGGTAACCGTCGACCTGCCGCAGGTGGCCGGTGTGCGGGTGACCTCCATCGTCGAGGACACCTCGCCGTTCCGCCTCAAGTACGAACCGGGCCATCCGCTGGCCGATGAGCGCGGCTACATCAAGATGCCCAACGTCAACCCGGTGGAAGAAATGGCCGACATGATTTCCGCTTCGCGCTCCTACCAGACCAGCGTCGAAGTAATGAATACCGCAAAGACCCTGCTGCAAAAAACCCTGCAGCTTGGCCAGTAACCGTTAGAGGTCTCGCATGGCAACCGTAAACAGCTCTACCGGCATCGACTACGAGTCGTACAACGTCACCAAAAACAAGGCGACCAGCAATGCCGAGGACATACAGAACCGCTTCCTGAAGCTGCTGACCACGCAGCTGAAAACCCAGGATCCGTCGAACCCGATGGACAATGCGCAGATGACCAGCCAGATGGCGCAGATCAGCACTGTCAGCGGCCTGGAAAGCGTCAATCAGTCGATCAAGGCGCTGTCGGACAACCAGTCTGCCAGCCAGTCGCTGCTGGCAACGCTGATGATCGGTCGTCATGCACTGATTCCCGGCAACGAAATCAGTCTCAGCAGCGGTGCGGCCAAGGCGGTGGTGGATTTTCCGCAGTCGGCCAGCAATGCCGTGGTCACCATCAAGAATGCCGCCGGTGTGGTGGTCAGCGAGATCAAGCTTGGAGCGCAGACGGCAGGGCAGCTGACGGTGGGCTGGGATGGCAAGAATGCTGCCGGCGTGCAGCAGCCGGATGGCCAGTACTCGATCTCGGTCCAGGCGGTGAACGGCTCGGTGGCGGTGGATGCCAAGATCCTGAATCCGGTCAAGATCAGCAGTGTGGCGATCGACAAAGGCGTTTCTTCATTGGTGCTGGAAAACGGCAAGCGGATGTCGATGAGCGACGTGACGCAACTTATCTGAGACATTCCGGTTAAGCATTCGGGGGATAGAACATGGGTTTCCAGCAAGGTTTGAGTGGTCTGAGCGCAGCGTCCAAACAGTTGGACGTGATCGGCAACAATATTGCCAACGGCAGCACCATCGGTTTCAAGGGCTCGCGTGTCGAGTTCGGCGACATATACGCCCGCACGCTGGCCTCGGCCTCGACCCAGGCCGGTACCAATACCCAGGCCGGCGTCGGGGTGCAGGTGCTGGCGGTGTCGCAGCAATTCCAGCAGGGCAACATCACCACCACCAACAACCCGCTGGACATGGCGATTTCCGGCAACGGTTTTTACCGGCTGACCAGTGAAAATACGGGTAACGGCGGTATCGAGGCATTCTCGCGCAACGGCGAGTTCAAGCTGGACAAGGAAGGCTATATCGTCAACAACGGTTATTACCTGAACGGCTACCGTATCGTCGATGGCGTGAAGACCGGCGCCGAGCAGCCATTACAGGTATCTACCATCAATAGCGGCATTGCCAAGGCGACCGGCGCCATCGGTGAACGCGGTATCGACTGGAGCTTCAACCTTGATGGCGGCGCCAAGGTGATTGATCCGGTCGCCAAGCCGTTCGATCCGCTGGATGCGACCACCTATTCCTATACCAGCGGCGCCAAGTTCTACGACAACTACGGCAATGTGCACACCGTGTCGGTTTACTTCGCACGCCGGGACCCGTTGCCAGGTCCGCCGGAGGTCAACAACTGGGATCTGTACCATGCCGTGGACGGAGCCCTGGTTGGTGCGCCGACGCCGACGCCGGCACAGGTAACGTTTGACCAGAATGGCAAGCTGACGTCGACCAGCACGCCGATCACCATTGCCGCCGATACCACGGCTGCATCTGCCCATCCGGCATTCGATATCGATATCAGCGATACCACCCAGTACAGCGGTAATTACAGCGTTACCCGCCAGGTGGCCGGCGGCTATCCGGCCGGCAAGTTTACCGGTATCGGCGCCGACTCGACCGGGGTGATTTATGCCAACTATAACAACGGCATTACCGAGCCGATCGGCCAGATCATGCTGTACAACTTCACCAACCTGCATGGCTTGACCCCAAACGGCAATAACCGCTGGCTGTATACCAGCGATGCCGGTGCCCGCAGCATGGCCGATCCCAACTCCGGCGGCATGGGTTACATCAAGCCGTCGGCGCTGGAGGAATCCAACGTCGATACCACCGCCGAACTGGTAAACATGATTGTGGCGCAGCGCTATTACCAGGCCAATGCGCAGACCATCAAGACCCAGGATGCAGTCATGCAAACCCTGCTCAACCTGCGCTAAGGCGGGCTGAAACACTGAGCGTGGAGAAACGGATTCATGGATAGGGTGCTGTATCTGGCAATGAACGGGGCGAAGCACGTCGCATGGCAGCAAGCGACCACGTCCAACAATCTTGCCAACGTCCATACCAACGGCTTCAAGGCCGATCTGGCGTCTTTTCGGGCGCTGCGCGTGATCGGCGACGGCGCGCCGACGCGTACCTACCAAGTCGACAATACCGTCGGTCACGACATGAGCCAAGGCTCGCTGCAGCAGACCGGCAACGAAAGTGACTTCGCACTGGCAACGCCGGGTTTTTTTGCGGTGCAGGCGCCGGATGGCAACGAAGCCTATACCCGCGATGGCGGCTATATCGTCGATAACGAAGGGGTGATGCGCACCCGCTCCGGGCTGGCGATTCTGGGGGAAAGTGGTCAGATCGTGGTGCCTCCCGGTTCACGCATTACCCTCGGTGTCGACGGTACGGTATCGGCCTCTGCCAGTGTCGGTGCCGACCGTACCGTGCAGGTGCTGGGTCGCATCAAGCTGGTCAACCCGGCGGAGCGGGCGATGTACAAGGGCGATGACGGCCTGTTCCGCCAGCACGACGGCCAGGACGCGCCGGCTGCGGCCAACGTGCAACTGAAGAGCGGCTTTCTGGAAGCCAGCAACGTCAATGCGGTCGAGAGCCTGGTGCAGATGATCAGCCACTCCCGCCATTACGACCTCAATGTCAAACTGATGCAGACGGCGGAGCAGAACGCCCGCCAGGCGACAGAACTGCTGTCGATTACCGGCTAACGAAGCAATAACAGGATAACAACATGATTCGTGCCTTGTATGTGGCCAAGACCGGTATGGATGCCAGCCAGTTCAAGCTGGACGTGGTATCGAATAACCTTGCCAACGTGAATACCAAGGGCTTCAAGCGCTCCAACGCCATTTTTGAAGACCTGTACTACCAGACCCTGCGCCAACCCGGTGCCCAGCTGTCGAACGGCAACGTGCTGCCGACCGGCCTGCACGCCGGTACCGGCGCCGCACCGGTGGCCACTGCGCGGGTGCACACCCAAGGCGAGATGATCCGCACCGAGCAGTCGCTGGACATGGCGATCGCCGGCGACGGTTTTTTCCGCATCCAGCAGACTGACGGCACCATCGCCTACACCCGCAACGGCGAATTCAAGCGCAACAATGAAGGTCTGGTAGTCAATGCCGCGGGCCTCGCGCTGGATCCGGCAATCACCATTCCGGCGACCGCCACCAAGATCACGCTGTCGCCGGAAGGGCTGCTGGAATATTTCGATGCCGGGGCGACGACCGCCACCGGCTCGTTCCAGATCAACACCGCCACCTTCATCAACCCGCAAGGCCTGGAAAGCATAGGCGGCAACCTGTATCTGGCGACCGGTGCGTCCGGCGACCCGATCGAAGGCCAGCCCGGTCTCGATGGCCGCGGCACCATTTCGCAGGGTTATGTCGAGGGTTCCAACGTCAACGTGACCGAAGAGCTGATCAACATGATTACCGCGCAGCGTGCCTACGAGATCAACTCGCGTGCGATCAAGACTGCCGATGAAATGCTGCAGAAGCTGACCCAGCTCTAAGCCTAAGGAGTAGTCCATGAAGCGCCTGCTGAATCCCGTATTGCTGCTGTGTTCGGTGCTGCTGACCGCCTGCGCGGTGCAGACAGCGCCGATCACGCACCAGCCGATGGCGGTGCGGCCGCAGCCGCAGCCGGCGCAGCTGCCGGCCGACGGCTCCATCTTCCAGGCCGCCAGCTACCAGCCGCTGTTCGAGGACAAGGTGCCGGTGCGGGTCGGTGACATCCTCACCGTCACCATTCGCGAGAACAACCGCTCCAGCAGCAAGGAAGAAACCGAGGGCGAACGCAAATCAGCCATCAACGGCGGTATCAATGCCGGCGTGTCGCTGCCGTTCTTCCCCGGTGCCATCGAGAAAAAACTGGGCGGTGCCAGCCTGAACGGCAGCGGCAGCGCCAGTGAGAGCGGTTCCAGCAGCAACACCAATAGCAGTTCCTTCAACACCTCCATCACCGTGACCGTGATCGACGTCTATCCGAACGGCAACCTGCTGGTCAGCGGCGAGAAGCAGATGAAAATCAACGGTGAGCATGAATTCATCCGCCTGTCCGGGGTGATCAATCCACGCGATATCAAGCAGGGTAATAACGTCGAATCGACGCGGATGGCCGATGCCCGTATCGAGCAGATCAACCAGGGCCGCAGCCGCGCATATAATGACACCGGCTGGCTGCAGAAAATCTTCCTGTCACTGCTGCCGTTTTAAGGGATATAACGATGTCGCGTTTTATCGTGATGGTCTGTCTGGCGCTGGCGGCCGGTCCGCTGTTTGCCGCCCAGAAGATCAAGGAGCTGGCCAGCGTGGCCGGGGTGCGTTCCAACCCGCTGATCGGCTATGGCCTGGTGGTTGGCCTCGACGGCAGTGGCGACAAGGCCAGTGCCGCACCGTTTACCGGCCAGTCGCTGGGCAATATGCTGAACCAGCTCGGAGTGCAGATCCCGCAAGGGCTGAAGATCGATCCGAAAAACGTGGCTGCGGTAAGCCTGACCGCAACGTTGCCGCCGTTTGCGCGGCGCGGGCAGGCGCTGGATATCACGGTATCGTCGCTCGGCGATGCCAAGAGCCTGCGCGGTGGCACCTTGCTGCTGTCGCCGCTGAAGGGTATCGACGGCCAGATCTACGCGCTGGCACAGGGCAATGTGGTAGTCGGCGGTGCCGGTGCCGCTGCCGGAGGCAGCAAGGCACAGATCAACCACCTCAGCGTTGGCCGCATTCCGGCGGGAGCAACGGTCGAGCGCGAATTGCCGGCCTCGCTGGGTATGGGCGATATGGTGGCGCTACAGCTGCTGGAATCGGACTTCACCACCGCCAACCGTGTGGTGCAGGCAATCAATCGCGAGCTGGGCGGCCAGACGGCGCGCGCGCTGGACGGCCGCCAGATCGAGGTGCGGGCACCGCAGGACAGCAATGCGCGCATCCAGTTTCTGTCGCGGCTGGAAAATATTGCCGTTGAGGCGGCAGAAGTTTCCCCCGTGGTGATCATCAATGCCCGCACCGGCTCCATCGTGATGAACAAGGCGGTACGCATCGACCCGTGCGCGATTGCCCACGGCAACCTGTCGGTGACGGTCAACAGCACTTCGACAGTGAGCCAGCCGCCGCCGCTGAGCGGCGGTCAGACGGCCGTCACCCGCAAGGCCGACGTCAGCGTCAGTGCCGACGGCAGCAAGGTAGTGAACATTCCCGGCGGCGCCTCGCTGTCGGAGGTGGTCGGCGCCCTGAATTCGGTCGGTGCCACGCCGCAGGATCTGATCTCCATCCTGCAGGCGATGAAGGTCTCCGGTTCGCTAAAGGCGGAGTTGCAAATCATCTGAGCGGCAAGGTTGGCCGCAGGCAGCAGGCAAGGCGATGTCTCGACGGGCATCGCCTTTTTGCTGGCCTGATTCTTGCTGTAAATCAGGCATCTGTGTCTGTTTAGCGTTCCCGCCATGCAAGTTTCCCGCGATGCCAGCAATCAGCTGGCGATTGATCCCAGTGCGACCGAGCGCCTGTCCTCGCTTGCGCGCAGCAATCCGAAGGAGGCGATCCGGCAGGTTGCCAGCCAGTTCGAGGCCATCCTGCTGAACCAGATGATGACGTCGATGCGCAGCAACGGTTTTGACGGCGAAGAAGATTCTTCGGCGCTGGGCACCTACCGCGGCATGCTCGACCAGCAGATGGTCAATGTGATGGTGCAGGGCGGCGGTACCGGGCTGGCCGACATGCTGGCGCGCCAGATCGAGGGTGTGGCGCGGATAGACCGGACGGCGACGCCGGCGGCCAGCAGCGGTATGTTGCCCTTGCCGGCGCTGCCCGCCACGGCGGCGAAAGCCATCCGCCAGTACGCGGAAGCCGCCGGCACCGCCACGGTGGCGCCGGCACCGGTGGCGATTCCGAGCGAGCGGCAGGCATTTGTCAGTACCCTGTTGCCGCATGCCGGCCAGGCGGCCGAGCGCCTCGGCGTGGCGCCGGAATTGCTGGTCGGCCACGCGGCGCTGGAAAGCGGCTGGGGCAGTCGCAGTATCCGCCATCCGGATGGCCGCGAGAGCTACAACCTGTTCGGCATCAAGGCCGGCGGCGCGTGGCGCGGTGAATCGGTGGCAACCCTGACTACCGAGTATGTCGATGGCAAGGCACGAAAACAGGTGGAGTCGTTCCGTTCCTACCCGAGCCTGCAGGCGGCATTCGATGATTACGCCACGTTGCTGGAAAGCAGCAGCCGCTACCAGCAGGCGCTGAACCAGGGGGATAACGCACAGGGCTTTGCCGTGGCGCTGCAACAGGGTGGCTATGCCACCGATCCGGCGTATGCGCGCAAACTGGCCGGTGTCGCCCAGTCCCTGCTGGCGCGCTAAAGTCCGGATGTCTGGCTGCCGATAAAGAACAACGGGAGAGTGAATCATGAGTGCTATTTTTGGTATCGGTATCAGTGGTCTCAATGCGGCGCGCGCGGCATTGGACGTGACCAGCCATAACATCAGTAATGTCAATACCGATGGCTACCATCGCCAGCGGCTCTCCCAGAGTGCGGCGACGCCGCAGTTTGTCGGCTATGGCTATGCCGGTCGCGGTGTCGATCTGTATGCGGTGTCCCGCCTGTACGATGGATTCATGGAAGAGCAGTTGCAAAGCGTAACCGCGGCCAGCAGCGGTTTTCAGACCCAGGCTGCGGCGCTCACCAATATCGACAACCTGATCACCGACGGCAATGCCGGCCTCTCCAACCTGATGCAGGGTTTTTATGCCAGCATGCAGACGCTCAGCCAGCAGCCGGCATCCATTGCGGCACGGCAATCGGTGATCAGCCAGGCAGAGGCGCTATCCGGCCGTTTCCAGTCGATGAACACGCGCCTGGAAGAGGTGCGTAACGGGCTGATTACCGAAATCGGCACTTCGGTAGAGGGCGTCAACTCCTATGCCAAGCAGATCGCAGCCCTTAACGCACAGATCATTTCCCTGAACCAGGGCGAAGGCCGTGCGCCCAATGACCTGCTGGATCAGCGCGACGAACTGGTGCAGAGCTTGAACAAGCTGGTCAAGACCGATGTGGTCGAGCAATTCGATGGCATGTACAGCGTTTTTGTTGGCCAGGGTCACCCGCTGGTGATCGGCGAGACCAGTTATGAAATGACCATGATGCGTGGCGCACCGGCGCAGCCGGAAGACCCGGAGGCACCGTCACTGGCCATCAAGCTGCCGGGTACCAACAACGCGGTGGTGCTCAATTCGCAGCTGATCGCAGGAGGCAGCATTGCTGGTGCCATGACCACCTTGAATTACGATGTCGCCCGCGTGCAGACCGACCTTGGCCGCATGGCGGTCGAGTTTTCCGATGCCATGAACAGGCAGCAGGCGCTGGGTGTCGACCTGAACGGCCAGCCGGCCACGACTCCGATGTTCGCCGATCTGACTGCTTTTCGCACCTCGGCAGAGAATGCGACGACACCGGCCGGTGAAGCCAAGGCAATGCGTGATGCCTTGCGCCGTTTTGCCGTTGCCATACAGGAGCCGGCACAGCTGGCGGCGGCGTCCGGCATCCAGGCGGGTGCTGCGGTACCGGTCAACCCGGCCGAGGTGCCGGGTGGCAAGCCATCCATCTCGTCGATCTGGCAAGTGTCCAACCTGTCTCCGGCGGATAATCCGGTCTTGCCGGCGGCACCGGCGCTGGCATTGAACTATATTCCGGGCAATACCCCGCCGTTCGAGGCAGATTTCGGAGGCACCATCGTGCCGGTAACCCAGTCGGCAACCCAAGCCGGCGTGTATGAATTTACCATTCCGGGACCTCTTCCTGGTGGCCAGCATATCGCCTTCAAGTTCGAGGGCCAACCGGCAACCGCCCAGACCATCCCGGTGACGCCACGTACCGGTGCTGCCAGTGAGTCGGCACAGCTGGACAACGCCAACCTACTGGAAATGGCCCGCGTGCAGACCAGGCCGCTCATGGCAGCCACGCCCAATTCCACCACCACCTTTTGGCCGGCGACGGGAGCTGCGCGTACCGGCAACCTGCAATCCTTTTATGGCCAAACCGTCAGCTATGTTGGCAGCCGTACCAATGTGGTACAGGTGAGCCAGACGGCACAGGAGGCAGCATTGCAGGAAGTGAAATTGAAGAGGGAATCGTTCTCCGGCGTCAATCTTGATGAGGAAGCAGCGAATCTCATACGCTATCAACAAGCTTATCAGGCATCGAGCAAGGTCATCCAGACAGCACAGGAAATGTTCCGGTCACTGCTGGATCTGCGTTGATGGTTTTCAGAGGACAAGGCAATGAGAGTCAGCAGCAATACCCAGTACATCATGGGCACCTACAACCTGCAAAACAAGGGTTCCCAGCTCAATCGCCTCAATGAGCAGCTGTCAACCCTGAAGCGCATTAACCGGGCATCGGATGATCCGGTGGCGGCAGCAACACTGGTGGATATCAGCCAGTCCAAGTCGATGAATACGCAGCAATCCAGCAATGCCAAGGCGGCCGCCTCGCAGCTGGCGGTTACCGATACCATTCTCGGCAATGTTTCCAACACCATCATTTCGATCAAGACCCTGGCGGTGCAGGCGGGCAATACCGTGCTGACCAACGAGGACCGGCAGGCGATCCAGAACGAAATGCGCGAGAAAGTGAAAGAGCTGGTGGCACTTGCCAACAGTACCGACGGTGCGGCCAACTATATCTTCGGCGGCACCGACAAGAGCCAGCCGCCGTTTACCATGACGATACAGGCCACCGTGCCGCAGCTGGACATCCAGTATCAGGGCAATGACCAGCGCCAGTTCATGGCGATCTCGTCCAGCCGCGAGATTGCGGTCACCGAGCCGGGTTCGCAGGTATTCGGCCGCACCTCGACGCCACCTGGTCCTGCTCCGGGGGGGCCGACTTCGGCCGGCAACGAGCTGTGGCAGTCGCTATCGGTGTTCGACGAGGCACTGTCGGCAGGTCCGCTGGACCCCAACTATACGACCAATATAGCAAGCGCGATCCAGGGCCTGGATGACGGCCTGTCGCAGGTGCTGGCCAGCCGGGCATCGCTGGGCTCGCGTATGCAGGAAACCGATGCACTGATCGAGATGGGGGACGCGCTGAGCGTGCAGTACGCATCGCAGATCAGTAATCTGGAAGACCTGGATCTGGCCAAGGCGGTGTCCGACTTCGAAATGGCAAGGACCGCGCTGGAAGTGACGCAGAAGACCTTTGCCCAGGTAAAAAGCCTGTCACTGTTCAACTACCTCTGATCCGCCATGCAAGCCATCCTCGCCCGGCTCATTGCATTCGACACCACCAGCCGTGAATCCAACCTGGCCCTGATCCGGTGGGTGGAGATCTATCTGGGGCAGTTTGGCGTGGCCAGCACGCTGACCTTTTCCGATGCCGGCGACAAGGCCAACCTGTTCGCGGTGATCGGGGACGCGGCGCTGCCGATCGTGGTGCTGTCCGGGCACACCGATGTGGTGCCGGTTGACGGTCAGAGCTGGCAAAGCGACCCCTTTGTCATGAGCGAGCGCGACGGCCGTCTCTACGGCCGCGGCAGCTGCGACATGAAGGGCTTCATCGCCTGCGTGCTGTCCCTGGTCGAGGAGTGGACAAGGTTGGCCGCAGCCGGCCGGCTGCAGCGTGCCATCGGCATCGCGCTGTCTTACGACGAGGAGGTCGGCTGTCTGGGCATCGGGCGCCTGATTGCCGACTTGCAGCAGCGGCAGCTGCCGATCGAGGGCTGCATCATTGGCGAGCCGACCATGATGCGGCCGGTGATCGCGCACAAGGGCATTGCCCATTACCGTTGCCGCGTGCTCGGCCGCGCCGCGCATTCCTCGTTGACGCCCAAGGGCGTCAACGCCATCGAGTATGCCGCCAGGCTGATCGTGCACCTCCGCAAGCTGGCCGATGCCGAGCAGAGCTTCGGCATGCGTCAGGCGCTGTACGACGTGCCGTTCACCACCTTGCAGACCGGCGTCATCCACGGTGGCTCCGCGGCCAATATCGTGCCCAAGGATTGCGAGTTCGTGTTCGAGTGCCGCTGGCTGCCGGGCGACGATCACCAGCGTTTCGTCGACTCGGTGCGCGAATACGCGGCGCTGCTGAGCGTGGAGATGCGGCAGGTGGCGCCGGAGGCGGCGATCAGCTTCGAGCCGCTGGTCAATTGCCCGCCGTTCGAATCGGACGCCGGCAGCAGCGTGCGCCAGCATGTCGACGCGCTGTGTCACGGCTGCCGCGGCGAGGCGGTGGCCTATACCACCGAGGCCGGCCGCTTTGCCGAGGCCGGCATTGCCGCAGTGGTGTGCGGCCCCGGCTCGATCGAGCAGGCGCACCGTCCCGACGAGTTTGTCGAGCTTGGCCAACTGGCGCTGTGCCGTGACTGGCTGTTGCGGCTGACGGCACGTCTTTCCCGCCCGGCCGGGCTGTAAGAGCCTGTTCACGATCTGCTGCAACTGGGCTCACGGGGCGATACTGCGTTGAAAACGGCTTCGGAATGCTCATTGACTCCACGTCAACTCCGCTTCCTCAGCCGTTTTCGCCTTGTCTCGCTCTAGCTCGCGAGATCATGAACACGCTCTAAGAATCTTCTTTACTGTCTTTCGTTCCCCCTTCAAAATCCCGACCCTCCATTGCGGTGGAGTGTGATGCCCGCGCCGTTATCCACGGCGGCGGGCTTGTTGTCATTTCAAGGTGGGACAAACCATGAAACAAACTACGCAACCCGCGACACCCGCGGGTCAGGCGCGGGATGCCTTTACCAGCAGCTTCGGCGTGCTGGCGGCGACGCTCGGCTCTGCGGTCGGGCTGGGCAATATCTGGAAGTTTCCTTATGTCACCGGCGCCAACGGCGGCGCCGGTTTCCTGCTGGTGTACCTGCTGGCCACGCTGCTGGTCGGCCTGCCGGTGATGATTGCCGAGATCATGCTTGGCCGCAAAGCCAAGGCCGACGCGGTCACCACCTTGCGGGTGCTGGCACCGGCCGGGCAATACTGGTGGCTGATCGGCGCCTCCGGGGTGCTGGCGGCGTTCCTGATTCTGTCGTTCTATTCCGAAGTGGCGGGCTGGGTGTTCGCCTATGTGTTCAAGGCCATCGGCGGCGACATCCTGAGCAAGGACCCGGCGCAGACCTCGGCCGCGTTCGGCGCGCTGGTGTCCGATCCCGTGCAGTCTTTGCTGTGGCAGTGGGGCGTGCTGCTGTTCATCGGCAGCATCCTGTTGCTGGGCGTGGCCAAGGGCATCGAGGCGGTCACCAAGCGGCTGATGCCGGTGCTGTTCATCCTGCTGCTGGTGCTGGGCGTGCGCAGCCTGATGCTGCCGGGCGCGGCGCAGGGGCTGGCCTTTTTGTTCGCCCCCGATTTTGCCAAGATCACCGCCGAAGTGGCGCTGATCGCGATGGGGCTGGCGTTCTTCAAGCTGTCGATCGGCATGGGCACCATGATGACCTACGGCAGCTATTTCCGTGACGACCAGAACATCCCCACCACCACGGTGCGGGTGATGAGCGCCGACCTGTTCGTGTCGATGCTGGCCGGTATCGTGGTGTTCCCGGCGGTGTTCACCTTCGGCTTCAAGCCGGAAGCCGGGCCGTCGCTGCTGTTCATCACCATCCCGGCGGTGTTCGCCAGCATGCCGATGGGGCACCTGTTCATGGTGCTGTTCTTCGTGCTGTCGGCGGTGGCAGCCACCGGGGCGATGCTGTCGCTGCTGGAGGTACCGGTATCGGTGATGGTGGGGCGTTTCAATATCAGCCGTGCCAGGGCGACGCTGATCAACCTGCTGCTGCTGGTCGTGATCGGCGCCAGCTGCGCGCTGTCCAATAGTGTGTTGGCCGACGTCAAACTGTTGGGCATGACCTTCTTCGACTTGTTCGACTTCGTGTCGTCGTCCATCCTGTTGCCGATAGGCGGCATCTTCATCTGCCTGTTCGTATCCTGGATGTGGGGCAAGGACAAGATGATGGTGGCGCTGTCGAACGAGGGTGTGCTGCACAACCGTGTCGTGGTGCAGCTGCTGTACGCGCTGCTGAAGTACGTGACCCCGCTGCTGATCCTGCTGGTGATGCTGAAGGGGCTGGGGCTGCTGTAAGTCGGGCAGGGGCTGCCGTATCGGCGGTCTCTGCTATAGAACAAGCAGGGGCAGAACGAGCGGAAACGGGAGATGAGGATGGCCAGCCGATTGCTGATCAGTGCCGCTGCCTGCGGTGGCGTACTGGGGTTGTGGTTGCTGCTGGCGCCGGAGCGCCTGCCGGTGGCGGAGTCCGTGTTTCCGCCGGATCGCAATGGCGACCTGCTGCGTGACGACGTGGGCGACATGATCGCCGCGCGTTTTGCCGGCAATGCCGCGGCGTTTGCCGCCAGCAGCCAGCTGGCGCGGGCGTGGCAGCGCGCGGTGCGGCAGACCGATCCGGCCAGGCTGGGGCCGGAGGTGACGCAGGTACGCTACGCGATGTCCTGTGTGCTGGGTGAGCCTACGCTGGGCAAGGCCAGGGTTGATGCGCAGACCATGCTGCACTTCCTCGACCTGCTGCATGCGCGGATGTTCGATACCCCGGCGCGGCGCCAGCTGTGGCAGCAGTACGAACGCAGCGCCAGCCGCATTCCGCACGGGGAAACGCCGCTCAATCCCTGCCGTTTCGACATCGCGGCGCTGGCGGGCTGAGCCGGTCACGCCATCAGGCAAACGTTGGCCGCAAGTGATTGCGGCCAACGTTTTTCATTCGCCTTTCGGGCGCAGGGCGGCGAGGGCGGCCTTTTGCATTTCCAGGGTACGGATCTGCATCGACAGCGCACCCAGGTTCATGGTGAGCCAGCTTTCCACCACGCGCAGCTCGGCCATGCGGCGGTCGATTTCCTCTTCGCTCATCGGCGGCAGGAAGGGCTGCGCACCCGGCGGTGTTGCGTTTTGCATCATCTGGCGGAACAGGGCGAACGGATCGGCAGGGTTGAAATCGGCACTCATCGTAATCTCCACAAGGTTGGCCGCAACATAAAAAAACGGGTGAACATGACGTTCACCCGTTCAGTATAACCACTATCGGCGCTTAGCCATTTGCCTGTACATCCACCGCCGCCAGCGCCACCATGTTGATGATGCGGCGTACCGAGGAGATCGGGGTCAGGATGTGCACCGGCTTGGCCATGCCCATCAGGATCGGGCCGATGGTCACGCCGTCGGACGCCGATACGCGCAGCAGGTTGTAGCTGATGTTGGCCGCTTCCACGTTCGGCATCACCAGCAGGTTGGCCGCACCTTTCAGCGGGCTGTCCGGCATTGCCTGCTGGCGGATGCTTTCCACCAGTGCCGCGTCACCCTGCATCTCGCCGTCTACCTCCAGCCCCGGGTGTGCTTGCTGGATCAGATCCAGAGCATCGCGCATCTTGCAGGCACCTTCGGTGTTCCAGGTGCCGAAGCTGGAGTTGGACAGCAGTGCCACTTTCGGGTTGATGCCGAAGCGGCGTACCGATTGTGCCGCCATCTCGGTAATGGCTGCCAGTTGCTTGGCATCCGGATTGGCATTGACATAGGTATCGGCGATGAAGATGTTGCCGTTTGGCAGGATCAGGGCGTTCATCGCGGCGGCTACCTTGTCCTCGCGGGCGTAGCCGATCACGTTCTCGATGATGTCGAAGTGCTGGCGGTACGGGCCGTAGGTACCGCAGATCAGCGCATCGGCCTCGCCGCGACGTACCATCAGCGCGCCGATCAGGGTGGTATTGCCGATCACGCGGCGACGTGCCTGTTCCTGCGACACGCCCTTGCGCTTCATCAGCTGGTAGTAGTCCTTCCAGTACTCGGCGTAGCGCGGATCGGATTCGTTGTTGACCAGCTCGAAATCCTTGCCGATTTCCAGCTTCAGGCCCAGTTTCTTGATGCGCTTCTCGATCACGGCCGGACGACCGATCAGGATCGGGAACGCCAGGCCTTGTGCCGCGATTTCCTGGGTGGCGTGCAGCACGCGCTCGTCTTCACCTTCGGCCATGACCACGCGCTTGAGTGCTTTCTTGGCCTGGGAGAACACCGGCTTCATGAACAGGTTGGTCTTGTACACGAACTGCGCCAGCTGGTCGATGTAGGCGTCGAAGTCCTTGATCGGGCGGGTGGCAACGCCGGAATCCATCGCCGCCTTGGCCACTGCCGGGGCGATCTTCACGATCAGGCGCGGGTCGAACGGCTTCGGAATCACGTATTCCGGGCCGAAAGACAGCTCCTGGTCACCATAGGCGGTGGCGACCACGTCGTTCTGCTCGGCCATGGCCAGGTCGGCGATGGCGCGCACGGTGGCCAGCTTCATCTCTTCATTGATGGTGGTGGCGCCCACGTCCAGCGCACCGCGGAAGATGAACGGGAAGCACAGCACGTTGTTGACCTGGTTCGGGAAGTCGGAACGGCCGGTACCGATGATGGCATCCGGACGGACTTCCTTCACCAGTGGCGGCAGGATTTCCGGTTCCGGGTTGGCCATGGCCAGAATCACCGGGTAGGCGGCCATGGATTTCACCATGTCCTGGGTGACCAGTTTCGGGCCGGACAGACCCATGAAGATGTCGGCGCCGACCATGGCGTCCGCCAGCTTGCGCTGGCCGTTGTCCGGGATGGCGAAGCGCTTCTTCGATTCGTCCATCTTGTCGTCGCGGTCCTGGTAGATCACGCCCTTGGAGTCGCAGACGGTGATGTTCTCGCGCTTCACGCCCAGCGCTACCAAGAGCTCAAGGCAGGCGATGGCGGCGGCGCCGGCGCCGGAGGCGACCACGCGCACGTTGCCGATTTCCTTGTTCACCAGGCGCAGCGAGTTCAGTACCGCGGCGGCGGCCACGATGGCGGTGCCGTGCTGGTCATCGTGGAACACCGGGATGTTCATGCGCTCACGGCACTTCTTCTCGATGTAGAAGCACTCCGGAGCCTTGATGTCTTCCAGGTTGATGCCGCCGAAGGTCGGCTCCATCGCGCAGATGATGTCGACCAGCTTGTCCGGGTCGTTTTCGTTAAGCTCGATGTCGAACACGTCGACGCCGGCAAACTTCTTGAACAGCACGCCTTTGCCTTCCATCACCGGCTTGCCGGCCAGCGGGCCGATATTGCCCAGGCCCAGCACGGCGGTACCGTTGGTGACCACGGCCACCAGGTTGCCACGGGCGGTGTACTTGTAGGCGTTCAGCGGGTCTTCCACGATCGCGTCGCAAGGTGCTGCCACACCTGGCGAGTAGGCAAGGGCCAGGTCGCGCTGGGTGGCCAGCGGCTTGGTAGGGGCGACCTGGATCTTGCCCGGCTGCGGAAACTGGTGGAAATCGAGTGCGGCTTGGCGCAGTTGCTCGTCCATTCTGTTGGCTCCTGATTATTATTTCATGAGGGTGTGGAGAGGGTTGACATTATAGGGCCAACCCTTGGTTACGGGCTATGCCGTGTCCGACAAAAAACGCGACGGGAAAATCCCGTCGCGTTTTGCGGCCAACCTTTACATGCCTAGTGCATTGGGTAGCCACAGTGAAACGGCGGGCACATAGGTGATCAGCATCAGATAGGCGATCATCACCAGGATCCACGGTGCGCAGGCCTTGGTGACGTCGGTCAACCCCATCTTGGCGATGCCGGAGGCCACGTACAGGTTCAGCCCCACCGGCGGCGTGATCATGCCGATCTCCATGTTGACGGTCATCACGATGCCGAGGTGGATCGGGTCGATGCCCAGCGACATCGCCACCGGGAACAGGATGGGCGCGGTGATCAGCAGCACCGACGACGGCTCCATGAAGTTGCCGGCGACCAGCAGCAGCAGGTTGACCACCAGCAGGAACATCCACGGCGACAGGCCCTGCTCGTTGATCCAGCCGGCCAGGTTCTGCGGGATGCTTTCACTGGTCAGCAGGAAGGAGAACAGCACCGCGTTGGTGATGATGTACAGCAGCATCGCCGACATGTTGGCGGAGTCGATCAGCACCTTGGGCACCTGCTTCCAGCCGATGTCCTTGTACACGAACAGCGCCACGACAAAGGCGTACACCGCCGACATCGCCGCCGCCTCGGTGGCGGTGAAAATGCCGGAGTAGATGCCGCCGATCACCACGATGATCAGGAACAGGCCCCAGAAGCTTTCGCGGAAGGCGCTGATGCGCTCGCCCCAGCTGGCTTTCGGCAGTCGCGGGTAGTTCTTTTTCTTGGCGACGATCCAGGTCACGGCCAGCAGTAGCATGGCCAACAGCAGCCCCGGTACCACGCCGGCCATGAACAGCTTGCCGATCGAGGAGTTGGTGGACACCGCATAGATCACCATCACGATCGACGGCGGAATCAGGATGCCGAGGCCGCCGGCGGTGCCGATGACGCCGACACCGAATTCCTTTGGATAGCCCTGTTTCACCATCGCCGGCAGCAGGATAGAGCCGATCGCCACCACCGTCGCCGGGCTGGAGCCGGACACCGCGGCAAACAGTGCACAGGCCACCACCCCGGCCAGTGCCAGGCCGCCATGCCAGTGGCCGACGATGGAGGAGGCGAAGTGGATCATGCGCCTGGCCACGCCGCCGTGGGTGAGGAAGTTGCCGGCGAGGATGAAGAACGGGATCGCCATGATCTCGAACTTCTCGATGCCGGTGAACAGCTTCAGTGCCACCGATTCGACCGGCACGTCGGTCATGGTGAACAGGAAGGTCAGTACCGTCAGGCCGAGGGAAATCGAGATCGGCATCCCGGTCAGCATCAGTACGGTAAGGATGCCAAAGATGATGAGGGCGGTCATTGTTGGCCTCCTTTGCGAGCATTGTTGCTGGCAGCTTGCTCTTGTCCTTCTGTGGTCACCGCAACGGCATCATCCTCGATACCTTCGACATGACCTTGGTCATGATGCGGCAATTCACCGGTCTTGCTGAATATCCACGCCACCTGCAAAAAGCGGAAACACATCAGGAGCGAGGCTACGGGAATGGCGGAGTAGACTTTCCAGGTTGACCATTCCAGGTCCGGGGTGGTCGGGCCTTCAAAGAAGTCGCCGCTGTCCATGCCAAGGGTGGTGTAGGTGGCATAAGCCATGCCGTTTTCCCATACGAAATGACTGCCAAGTACGCTAATGATGCCGGTGAACAAGGCCCCGGCAAACAGGCCGAACAGTACGAACTTGCTGCGCAGCGGGGTCTCGAAGGTGTTGATCAAGACATCAACGCCGACGTGGATGCCGGTGCGCACGCCGTAGGCGGCACCGATCTTGGCCATCCACACGAACATGTAGATGGTCAGCTCCTGCGCCCAGCCCATGTTGATTTCAAGGAAAACGGGCTGCAGGGCCTCGATACCGCTGCCGTAGCGGTGCAGCACGGAGGCAAAGGTGATCAGGGTGGCCGCAGCCATGAGGAAGGCGATCAGCCACTCCTCCAGATAGTCGAGTAGTTTGAGCACGGTGGTTCTCCGTATAGAAAAGCGCCCGCATCAAGCGGGCGCCCTTGTGCCAAGGCCTTACTGTGGTGTGTAACCGGTCTGCTTGTAGATCAGCTGAACCAGGCCTTCGCCGATACGGTCGTCCATCTTGGTGTGGACCGGTACCAGTGCTTTCTTGAATGCAGCGCGCTCGGCGGCTGTCGGGACGTAGATCTGGGTCTTGCCGGAAGCCTTGATCTTGGCCAGGTCGCCTTCGTTTTCCTGCTGCGCGATCTTGTTGGCGTAAACGGTGGCTTCCTTCATGGCGCCTTCCAGCGTGACACGCACGTCGGCTGGCAGGCCATCCCAGAACTTCTTGTTGACGATTACCGCGTAGCCCAGGTAGCCGTGATTGGTCACCGTGGCGTGCTTCTGCACTTCGTGCATCTTCTGGGTGTACATATTGGATGGCGGGTTCTCGGTGCCGTCCACCACGCCGGTCTGCAGCGCCTGGTAGGTTTCGGAGAAGGCCATCACCTGTGGCAGTGCGCCCATGCTGCGCATCTGCTCCTCGATCACCTTGGACGACTGGATACGCATCTTCAGACCCTTGAGGTCGGCCGGGGTCTTGATCGGCTTGTTGGCGGACATCACCTTGAAGCCGTTGTCCCAGAACGACAGGCCCTTGATGCCCTTGTTCTCGAGCTTGGCCAGCAGCTGCATGCCGATCGGGCCCTGGGTCACCTTGTGCAGTTCATCGTAGTTGTCGAAGATGTACGGCAGGTCGAAGACTTCGAATTCCTTGGCGCCCAGCGGGCCGAACTTGGCCAGGCTTGGTGCCAGCATTTGCACTGCACCCAGCTGCAGCGCTTCCATTTCTTCCTTGTCCTTGTACAGCTGGCTGTTCGGGAATACCTGTACCTGCACGCGACCCTTGGTGCGCTGTTCGGCCAGCTTTTTGAAGTATTCGGCGGCCTTGCCTTTCGGGGTGTCCTGGGCTACTACGTGGCTGAATTTGATCACGAAATCGGCGGCATGGGCTGCGCCGGCAAGACCGAAAGTGGCGCCGATCACAAGGGCTGCGTATTTCAGTTTCATCTCTATACTCTCCTGTTATTTGTCGTGTTGTGCGTGTTATCGTCCGTGTTCGGACAAACGGACTGTCCACCAGATCAACAGTAGTTCCCGCAATGGGGACTGGCCATTAGGGACTTCCGCATTGGGGTTTTCCCTGATGATTGATTGTGATTGCCTCAGGTCGCCAGCATGCGCATCATCGATACCCCGCCCCTGAAATCCTCGCCCCGCCGGCTATGGCTGGGTGTCGCGCTAACGTTGGCCGCATTGCTGGCGGCGCTGGCCGGCCTCTATTCCGTGGTCTACCGCGACTGGGTCGACGAGCAGCGCGACAGCCTGGTGCAGGAGCTGTTATGGCTGGAGCAGAGCCTGCGCCTGCATCTGGAAGGGCATCAGCAGACGGCGGAGAGCATGACGCCGGACCTGCTGGGTGGAGACGCCGGGCGGCGGCGTTTTGTCGCCGCCGCCAACCTGTTGCGGCGCGAGAGCCGCGAGATTGCCGAAGTGCAATGGGTGGACGGCCGTGGCCAGGTGCTGCTCGATACCAACGGAGTCGTCAATGGTGGCCAGCAGCTAGGAGGCAGCAGTTATGATGCCCTGTGGCGTGCCGAGCGCCTGAAGCGGCCGGTGTTCGGCGTGCCGTACCGGGCTGCGGACGGCAAATACCGCTTCGATCTGGCGGTGCCGGTGCTGGTGCACGGCCGCTACCAGAGCGGGGTGCGTATCGTCTATGACATGGCAGGGCTGCTGCACCACCAGGTGCCGTGGTGGATCGCCTCGCAATACCACATCAGCGTGGTCGATCTGGAGGGCAGGACGCTGGCCAGCAAGTTTGAACAGACGCCGCCGCAAAACACGCTGTTCCACCAGATCAGTTTCGATCCGCCCGGTTACGGCCTTAGCCTGCGCGCGGTCAGCTACCGCGCCGGTGTCGGGCTGGCGCTGCCGGTGCTGTCCAGCTTCATCGGCCTGCTGACGCTGGCGCTGCTGTATTCGCTGTGGCGCATCCGCGGCCACGTGCGCGAGCGGGCGCAGGCGGAAAAGGCGCTGCAGCACGAGATGATCCTGCGCCAGGCGATCGAGAACAGCATGAAAAGCGGGCTGCTGGCGCTGGACCTGCGCGGCCGGATCGTGCACGTCAACCGTGCCTTTTGCGAGCTGACCGGGCTGGAGGCGGCCGAGCTGGTCGGCCAGTCGCCGCCGTATTCCTTCTGGCCGCAGGACGAGGCGTCGTTGCTGCAGGCGGCGATGCAGGCGGTGCTTAATGGCGAATTGCCGGAGCACGGCTTCGAGCTGCCGTTCTGCCATCGCGACGGTGAACGCTTCGAGGTGCGCTTCTACGCCACGCCGCTGCGCGGCAACGACGGCCGCCATACCGGCTGGGTGGCGTCGCTGTACGACATCACCGAGCTGAAGAAAAAGCGGCTGGCGCTCAACTATTCGCACCAGCGTTTCCTGTCGGTGCTCAACGGCCTTGACGTCGGCCTGTGCGTGACCGACGGCGCCAGCTCGCAACTGCTATACGCCAACCCGGCCTTCGCCGAGATGTGGGCGCAGTTCGAGCCGGCGGGACTGTACTGTCCGATGCTGCCGGGGCTGGCCGGCGCGGCGCCGGCGGATCGCGTGTCACTGGAGTTTTCGCCAGACCACGACGAGCACTGGTTCCAGCTGCAGTACCGCAAGATCAGCTGGGTCAACGAGGAAGAGGCGTGGCTGGCGATGCTGGTCGACGTGACCGAGCAGCGCCAGCGCGACGAACGGGCGCGCACGCAGGACGAGCGCTTCCAGACCACCTCGCGGCTGATCGCGATGGGCGAGATGGCGTCCAGCCTCGCGCACGAGCTGAACCAGCCGCTGACCGCCATTTCCACCTACGCCGCCGGCGTGTCGCGGCGGCTGCCGGAGGCGGTGCAGCAGCAGCACGGCGTGCAGGAGGCGATCCAGGCCATCGTGCAGCAGGCGCGCCGGGCCGGGCAGATCGTCAACAGCATCCGCGCCTTCGTCAAGAAGCACGCGCCGCAGCTGGAGAATGCCGATCCCGATCTGGCGGTATCGCGCGCCCATGCGCTGGCGCTGCCGCTGGCGGAGAAGTACGGCGCTCAGCTGCTGTGGGAGCCGGGCGGCAAGCCGGTGACGGTGCAGATGGATCCGGTGCTGATCGAGCAGGTGCTGCTCAACCTGATCAAGAACGCGGTGGAGGCGATGCGCGAGGCCGACGTGCGGCGGCCGCTGGTGGCGATCCGTACCGAGGCCGGCGAGCGCTTCTGGCGGGTGGAGGTCAGCGACAGCGGGCCGGGGCTGGCGCAGGAGGTGAAGGACAACCTGTTTACGCCGTTCTATTCCACCAAGCCGGACGGGATGGGCATCGGCCTCAATATCTGCCGCTCCATCGTCGAATTCCACCATGGCGAATTCGGTGTCAACGACACGCTGGCCGGCGGCTGCGTGTTCTGGTTCACCCTGCCGCTGTCCGGCCACAACGGCGCGCAGTAGCCGGGCGCGCAAAGGTTGGCCGCAACGGCTGCGGCCAACCTTGTGCTTCAGCCTGCCGGCGTCAGCACGGTATCGTGGCAGCTGGCGTCGGTCTGCGGATAGTCGCGGCTGAAGTGCAGGCCGCGGCTCTCCTTGCGCAGCAGGGCAGAGCGCACGATCAGCTCGGCGGTC
The DNA here is from genome assembly GCF_014652335.1 of Vogesella fluminis. Classification (GTDB taxonomy): domain Bacteria; phylum Pseudomonadota; class Gammaproteobacteria; order Burkholderiales; family Chromobacteriaceae; genus Vogesella; species Vogesella fluminis. The sequence continues at coordinate 82,323 of NZ_BMYP01000015.1, forward strand.
TGCACCAGGTTGCGCAGCTCGATCAGGTCGTTGGTGACGTGGAAGTGGCTGTAGTACTCGTTGATCTCTTCCGACAGCAGGTTGATGCGATGCAGCGCCCGCTCCAGCCGCTTGTTGGTGCGCACGATGCCGACGTAGTCCCACATCGCACGGCGCAGCTCGTCCCAGTTGTGCGAGATCACCACCTCTTCATCCGGATCGGTGACGCGGCTGTCGTCCCAGTCCGGAATCGCCGGCAGCGGCACCGTCTTCGACGCCACGATATTGGCCGCGGCCGCCTTGCCGATCACCATGCACTCTAGCAGCGAATTGCTGGCCAGACGGTTGGCGCCATGCAGACCGGTGCAGGCGACCTCGCCGACCGCGTACAGGCCGTCAATATCGGTGCGACCTTCCAGATCGGTGACCAGGCCACCGCAGGTATAGTGCGCCGCCGGCACCACCGGAATCGGCTGCTGGGTGATGTCGATGCCCAGCTCCAGGCAGTGCGCATAGATATTGGGGAAGTGCTCCTGGATGAAGCTGGCCGGCTTGTAGGAAATGTCCAGATACACGCAGTCGAGGCCGTGCTTCTTCATCTCGAAGTCGATGGCACGCGCCACCACGTCGCGCGGCGCCAGCTCGGCGCGCTCGTCGTGCTGCGGCATGAAGCGGGTGCCGTCCGGCAGGCGCAGGATGCCGCCTTCGCCGCGTACCGCCTCCGAGACCAGGAACGACTTGGTGTGCGGGTGATACAGGCAGGTCGGGTGGAACTGGATGAACTCCATATTGCCGACCCGGCAGCCGGCGCGCCAGCCCATGGCAATGCCGTCGCCGGTGGCGGTGTCCGGGTTGGTGGTGTACAGGTACACCTTGCCGGCGCCGCCGGAGGCGAGAATGGTATGGTTGGCCGCAATGGTCACCACCTCGTCCTGTTCCTTGTCCAGCACATAGGCGCCATAGCAGCGGTTCTCGGCACGCCCCAGCTTCTTGCCGGTAATCAGGTCGACCGCGATATGGTTTTCCAGCACACTGATGTGCGGATGAGCCCTGATCTTCTGACCCAGCGTGGACGTTACCGCCGCGCCGGTGGCATCGGCGGCGTGGATGATGCGGCGATGGCTGTGGCCGCCCTCGCGGGTCAGATGAAAGCCGGTCTGGTGGCTGGCATCCCGGGTGAAAGGCACGCCGAGGTCCACCAGCCAGTCAATGGCATCTTTCGAGTTCTCGACGATGAAGCGGGTGGTTTCTTCATTACATAGCCCGGCACCGGCGATCAGCGTGTCATCTATATGCTTGGCGACCGAGTCACCGGTGTCCAGCACTGCGGCAATGCCGCCCTGCGCATAAGAAGAACTACCCTCCAGCAAATCCCGCTTGGTGATCAGGCCGACCTCGTAATGCTCGGCCAGATGCAGCGCCAGGGTCATGCCGGCCAGGCCGCTACCAATAATCAGGACATCAAACTTCAGTGTTGTCATTGTCGAATCGCTCTGAAACCGTGGTGAAAGCACACGCTGAAACAAAAAAGCAAGATTAGCAGAATCGCCTGCCGCGTGCTGCGTCACGCCAAAGAATCGTTGCGGCCAACCTTTTTCATTTTTCTGCCAACCTTTTTCATTTTTCTTTAGTGTTGAGGTGTTTTTGAAATCAACGACTTGCCGCTGTGATGCCAAAAACTCCGCTATCGGGTGTTGACGCCGGTGGTC
>NZ_BMYP01000016.1 GCF_014652335.1 Vogesella fluminis
TTCGCATCAAGTTTGTCTTTCAGTTTTCCGAATATAAGCTTGCTACGGTCGTTTGCGGGCATGCGGACGACCGTTTTATCCTTCTCTATATGAAACTCAATCCCAGCTTCTTTGGGGGTTCTCTGAACCAGTCGGGTCTTGCCATAATCAATATCAGAATACTTGACTGTAGCAACAACTTGTTGATTGCCCTTTGCGTGGTGAGTAACTTTCTCGTCTGGTGGTGACTCCGTTGTGTATTCCTTTAGGACTTCCTTGATCTCCTCAACAGTCAGGGCTTCAGGCAGAGTGACTGATGTCAGTTTCTCCTGCCGCCCGGAGTGTTCGCGTTGCTCAAGCAAGGTATTGAGGTCATGATAATCGTGAGGAAGGAGGGAAATTGCACTGATCAGTTCTTCACGACTGTCTTTGGCAGAAAAGAAGATTCCTCTATCCTTGGCAAGTTCTAGAAGTATTTTTTCGCTAATCTTTTGTTTTGCTGACATCAAAGCATCATAGATTTCTTTATCAGTCGCACAATATTGGAGTGTATTCTTAATCATTGTCGTGATAACTCCAGTTCGCAAAAATCGGTACGGATATGCTCAAGCTTTCCCATGTCTATAGCATCAAGAATCTGTCTAAATTCTTCTCCACCTTCATAGTCGGCAATATACTGGTCTTTTGCCTTTGAAAAATTTGGAGATGAATTAGGATGTGGGTCTAGGATGCGAATAGTCACTTCGTGACCACTTTTGATAACATGGTGATGAACAAGGTATTCAATTAAGTATAAAAACTCATCAACTGTATGCCCCCGCTTGCGCATGAATACCACGAAGCCCTTTCTATTTTCTTTCTTAGGGTTGGTGTACGAAAGAATGATCCAAGGTGCAGTTAGCATTTCCAAGGTGGCAGCTTTGGCATTGTCGGGCTGCACATTCTTCTTTCTAATTAATGGGGGGTAGAAGAACTTGCAAAAGTCTCTCTCTGGAAGCAATCCAGCGCCACCTCTTAGGTGAATAATCTCATGATGAACATTGTTCAGCCAAAAGATATCTTCAGGGCCAAAAACCACAATCTTTGAACCCTTGGGTATGTCGAGATCTTCACTTTTGACTTTGTCTAGTATTTTTGAAAATTCATTGTCATATTCTTTGTCGTGATTGTAGACAAAAAGCATTCCCTGGATGTTTGGTGAAACATCTTGATGAATATACGTATCACTGAAGTTTTGACTAACTTCAGCACAACTCAATGTCTTGGCTAGACTCTCTATGGCTTCACGGATTTTCGTGGCTGTAATTGAACCCTTGGCGTAGCTTTTTAGGTCGCAATTCACGTAGGTTCTGGATTGAGAATAAGGCTCGTCATACCAAAAAACGACATCTGAAGGATGTGTCTTTACATCGTGCTTATCTTGATTCTCGCAAGACCAATTTATATTGGTATGCTCCATTCTCCCCCAAAGGAACTCCATAAAAATCCCCTTTGAGAGCTTTTCAGCCATTTTTGCGATGTTTATTGTCTCTGCCATTATTCCTCCGAAAATGGTTCACTTACCTTTTCTTACTTTTCGCTTCTTCATCCCACTTCCGCAGGAGCGTAAGCTTTTCAGCAATCTTGATTTCTAAGCCTCTTGGCACCGGCTGGTACCACCCTGGTTCATCCATCCCATCAGGTAGGTATGTCTCACCGGCAGCGTAGGCGTTGGGTTCATCATGAGCATACCGGTATTCATGACCGTAACCGAGTTCCTTCATCAACTTTGTTGGCGCATTGCGGAGATGAACAGGGACTTCTCTACTCTTGTCTTGCTTCACGAAGGCCCTTGCTTGGTTGTAGGCGTTGTAGCCAGCATTGCTCTTGGCAGCTACAGCTAGGTAAATCACCGCCTGTCCAAGTGCCAACTCACCTTCAGGACTTCCTAACCGTTCAAAGGTTGTAGCCGCATCGTTGGCTATCTGCATGGCTCTTGGATCAGCAAGTCCAATGTCTTCCCAGGCCATCCTGACAATTCTTCTGGATAGATACCTTGGATCAGCCCCACCATCCAACATCCTTGTTAGCCAATACAAAGCAGCATCAGGATTGGAGCCACGAACAGACTTGTGCAGGGCTGAAATCTGGTCATAGAAGTTGTCTCCACCCTTATCAAAACGCCTTGAATTCAAGGTCAAAGCATTCTGGATGAAGTCAGCATCAATCTTTCGAACACCTGCCGCGCCAGCAGCTGTTTTGCACTGTTCCAGCAAGTTCAAGAACCTTCTTGCATCACCATCGGCATAGCCAATGATGGTGTCACGTGCCAAGTCATCAAATACCAGTCCATCAAGCGCTTTTTCTTGTGCCCGTTTTAGCAGTAGCTTCAACTCATCTTCTGTCAAAGACTTCAACACGTAGACCTGAGCACGAGATAGCAGGGCAGAGTTCACTTCAAAAGATGGATTCTCAGTTGTGGCCCCTATGAAAGTAACCAAGCCACTTTCTGCGTAGGGAAGAAGAGCATCTTGTTGGGACTTATTGAACCTGTGAATTTCATCCACAAACAGAATGGTGTGCTTGCCTTGAGCAAGGTTCTGTTCTGCTTGTTCCATCGCACCCCTGATGTCTTTGACACCAGAGAACACCGCAGACAGTGCTATGAATGCACAGTCAAAGGCTGTAGCAGTCAGCCTTGCAAGAGTGGTCTTCCCAACACCAGGTGGGCCCCAAAAAATCATGGAGTGAGGTTTCCCAGACAGGAAAGCCAATCTCAAAGGCTTGCCTTCACCCAGTAGATGGGACTGTCCGATCACCTCATCCAAAGTCTTGGGACGGAGTGCTTCTGCCAGTGGTGCAACAGGCTCTTGTGCGAACAGATCAGCCATGTTTCACCCCCATTGAACAACGGGGAAGCACAAATAATTGCACAATCAACTTTTTAAGTTGTTGATTTATATAGTGGTTGACAGCTTTGTTGAAGCGGTGCACCTCGTCGACGAACAGGATGGTGCGCTGTCCGCTGCGTTGCAGCGTGGCATGGGCGCGTTCCACCGCCTCGCGGATGTCCTTGACGCCGGACAGCACCGCCGACAGCGGGATGAAATCGGCGTCGAAGGCGCCGGCGAGGATGCGCGCCAGCGTGGTCTTGCCGACGCCGGGCGGCCCCCACAGGATCATCGAGTGCGGCACTTGCGCCTCGATCGCCATGCGTAGCGGCTTGCCGCTGCCGATCAGGTGTTGCTGGCCGATGACGTCGTTGAGCGAGCTTGGCCGCAGCGCTTCGGCCAGCGGCTTGTGAGGTTCTTTGGCAAACAGGTCGTTCATGCGCTGATTTTACGTGCAAACCGGTATTTGTGCCGCGCCGATCGCGTGGCCATGCACGCTGCTGGCATGGCGGCGGGCAAGCAATGCTAGAATCCGGCGACCGTCCCCCCACCCTGCGAGTTTTCCGGCCATGACCCCGATGCTGTCCCTGTTTGTGAGCAAGTACCTGTTCGTGCTGGCGGCGCTGCTGCCCATCATCAATCCACCCGGACTGGTGCCGTTTTTCATCTCGCTGACCTCGCACAACAGCAATGCGCAGCGCGCGTTCCTGGCGCGGCGGATCGCGATCTACTGCTTCCTGCTGCTGCTGGGCAGCATGTATATCGGTGGCGTGGTGCTGGAATTCTTCGGCGTGTCGCTGCCGGTGGTGCAGGTATCCGGCGGCCTGCTGATCACCATCGCCGCCTGGCGCATGCTCAACGACGCGCCGGCGGAGGCGTCGCCGCAGCTGGCGCAGGGCGAGCACCGCGAGGCGTTGAAGCAGCGCGCGTTCTATCCGCTGACCTTTCCGCTGACGGTGGGGCCGGGTTCGATTTCGGTGGCGATCACCATCGGCGCTTCGCTGACCGGCACCGGTTCCGCGCTGGCGCGCTACACCATCGCGCCGGTGGCGAGCCTGGCGGCGGTGGCCACCATTTGCCTGGCGATCTGGGTGTGCCTGCGCAATGCCGACAAGCTGTTCCGCTATCTGGGGCAGACTGGTTCGGTGGTGTTCCTGCGCCTGACCGCCTTCATTCTGCTGTGCCTGGGGGTGCAGATTATCTGGATGGGGCTCAGCGGCCTGCTGGAGCCGCTGCTGGCGGTGCGGCGCTAAAGCTTGGCCGCAAGCGGATGACAGGGCGCGCTACGGCGCGCTTTTTGCTGTGCGCGTGCGCACGACCTCGCGCAGTTTCATGACCAGGATCACCGAGGACAGCAGCAGCGTCAGCGCGTTGGCCAGCACCACCGGCAGCGCCGCGATGGAGAGGCCGTACAGCAGCCAGGTGCCGGTGCCGCACACGAACATCAGATACATCGATAATGAAATGCTGCGCGTGTCGCGGGTGCGCAGGGTGTGCAGTACCTGCGGCAAAAAGCTGCCGGTGGTGAGCAGGGCGGCGAGGTAGCCCAGTTGCGTGGTATCCATGGCGTGCTACCGGAGAGGTCAGGCGGTGAGTGGAAAGTTTGCCGCCCATTCTGCGGCAGAGACTGCTGTAAGCGAAGCACTACATCGTCACGGCAGTAACGGAACAGGCTGTTCTGTTGCGGCTCCGGCAGCGGGGGTACAATGGCCGGCTTGCCACGTCCGGAATGCTATTGATGTTGACTTTGTCGTTTCTGTGCGCGTTTGCGTTTCTTGCCGGTCTGATCGACGCCGCCGTCGGCGGTGGCGGCCTGATCCAGATCCCGGCGCTGTTCAATGCGCTGCCGAATGCCTCGGTGCCGGCGCTGTTCGGCACCAACAAGATGGCCTCGGCGATGGGCACGTTGTCGGCGGCCCGTTCCTACCTGCGTCAGGTCACCATCCCGTGGCGGCTGGTGCTGCCGGCGGCGGCGGCGGCGTTCGTGATGTCGTTCGCCGGCGCGGCGGCGGTGAGCCTGATCCCGGCGGCGGTGATGCGGCCGCTGGTGCTGGTGCTGCTGATCGTGATGGCGGTGTACACCTTCCGCAAGAAGACCCTGGGCGCGGTGCACGCGCCGGTGGCGATCGGCCGCCGCGAGCTGGTGGTCGGCCTGCTGATCGGCGGCGCCATCGGCTTTTACGACGGCCTGTTCGGGCCGGGCACCGGCAGCTTCCTGATGTTCCTGTTCGTGCGCTTTTTCGCCTTCGACTTCCTGCACGCCTCGGCCTCGGCCAAGGTGGTCAACCTGTCGACCAATATCGCGGCGCTGAGCTTCTTCATCCCGACCGGTAACGTGCTGTTCGGCTACGCGCTGCCGATGGCGGTGTGCAATGTCGCCGGCGCCATGGTCGGCTCGCACATCGCGATGCGCAAGGGCGCCGGCTTCGTGCGCATCCTGTTCCTGCTGCTGGTCAGCGTGCTGATCCTGAAACTGGCCTACGACATGCTGAAGTAAGTGGCTAGCGCGTTGCGGCCAACCTTTGCAGGCAGGCCGGGCACAGGCAGTCGCCGCCGCCATCGGCGCTGGCGAGCGGCGGCAGGGTCATGCACCAGCAGCCGCCGTTGTCGCCGCCGCAGTGGAAAGGTTGGCCGCAACGGCCACAGTGCAGCTCGCGCAGCGGCAAGGGCTGGCGCAGGCTGGCGATGCGCTGCAACGCCGCCTGTTTCTGCGCCTTGCTGGCCGAGCCCCAGCCGCTGATCTCCGCCAGCGTGCGCAGGCAGCCGGTGCAGTAGCGGCCGCTGGCATCGAGCTGGCACTGCTTGACGCAGGGCGAGGCGATGTCGTCAGGCATCGCCGTCGCCCCTCTCGCCAGCAAACACGACATGCGCCAGCAGCAGCTGGCAGGCGTTGTCGCTGTGCAGTTGCAGCGTGCCGGCATGCTTCAGCCACAGCAGGTCGAACGGTTGCAGCGTGTCGCTGGCCCCGTCACGGTTCACCGTCACCGCGTCGCCCTGTGCCAAGAGCAGCAGCAGCGGGCCGTCGTGTGCCAGCGTCAGGCTGCCGTCGAGCGACAGCCGTTCGGCACGGTGCCGGCACTGGCTGCGCCGGGTCATGATGTTGAAATCGCGCACCTTGCCGGCCAGGCGCTGGCTGCTGATCGGCCATTCGCCGACAAAATGCAGCAGCGGGCTGTCCGCGTGCAGCGTGGCCAGTGGCGCACCGTCGCGCTGCAGTTGCAGGCCGCCGCCTTCCAGCAGCGTCAGGGTGCGGTCGATGCCGTCAAAGCGCGAGAACGGGCCGTCGCTGTCGATATCGGCGACGCTGACGCGCAGTGCAAAGTCGTCAAGGTTGGCCGCAGCGGGGCGGATCAGCAGCTGGCGGGTGATGCCGCCGCCGTTCTTCCACGGGCTGGGCGGGCAGTCGGCAAAGCGTACGATGTGCATGAGGGGCCGGGCCGGACAGGGAAAGCGCGATGGTAGCATGCGTCCGCCGGCTGCCGCAGCGGGCAGGGCGCCGGCGTGCAAGGTTGGCCGCAATGGCTACCAGACGGAATTGACACAATGCTGCCCGGCTGCACCTGCCGGGAGCGCGCGGCCGGCAGTCATGGCCACCGGCATGGCAGGATGTGCCGCCCTGGCGCGTATCGGCGCAAGCCTGCGGCACAAACGTCAAGCTGCTTGCCGCAGCGCGGCGCGATGCCTCGTGATAGACTTCTGCATCCGGATTTTGTCACCCTGTCTGCCGGCTGGTGGCGACCCGTACACCGCCGGCAGCAAGCAATTCAACACTTTGGAGCCCCGCATGTCCTCTTCGATCTTCGCCGCCGTGGAAATGGCGCCGCGCGACCCGATTCTTGGCCTGAACGAAGCCTTCAACGCCGATACCCGTCCGACGAAAGTCAACCTGGGGGTCGGCGTTTATTACGACGACAATGGCAAGATCCCGCTGCTGGCCGCCGTGAAGGCCGCCGAAAAGGTACGTCTGGAAGCGATGCCGCCGCGTGGCTACCAGCCGATCGAAGGCCCGGCCGCCTACACCTTGGCAGTACAGAACCTGCTGTTCGGCGCCGACAGCGCGCTGACCGCCGCCGGCCGCGTGGTGACTGCCGAAGCGCTGGGTGGTACCGGCGCCCTGAAGATCGGTGCCGACTTCCTGAAGCGCCTGAATGCCGACGCCAAGGTCTACATCAGCAACCCGTCGTGGGAAAACCACCGCGCGTTGTTCGAATCCGCCGGCTTCATCGTGGAAAACTATCCGTACTACGACGCCGCCACCCGTGGCGTGAACTTCGAGGCGATGAAGGCCTTCCTGCTGGGCCTGGACGCCGGTTCCGTGATCGTGCTGCACGCCTGCTGCCACAACCCGACCGGCGCCGACATGTCCGACGCCCAGTGGGCGGAAGTGGTGGACGCCTGCCGCAGCCGCGGTCTGGTGCCGTTCCTCGACATGGCCTACCAGGGCTTTGCCGACGGCATCGAGCCTGATGCGGTGGCGGTGCGCCTGTTCTCCGCCTCCGGCCTGCAGTTCTTCGTGTCCAGCTCCTTCTCCAAGAGCTTCTCGCTGTACGGCGAACGCGTCGGCGCGCTGTCCATCGTGACCGAAAGCAAGGAAGAATCCGCGCGCGTGCTGTCGCAGCTCAAGCGCGTGATCCGTACCAACTACTCCAACCCGCCTATCCACGGCGGTGCGGTGGTGGCGGCGGTGCTGTCCAGCCCGGAACTGCGCCAGCAGTGGGAAGACGAACTGGCCGGCATGCGCGAGCGCATCCGCGCCATGCGCGTGGCACTGGTGGAAGCGATCCAGGCCCAGGGCGTGGCGCAGGACTTCAGCTTCGTGATCAAGCAGCGCGGCATGTTCTCCTACACCGGTCTGACCGTGGCCCAGGTCGAGCGCCTGAAGGAAGAGTTCGGCATCTACGCCGTTTCCACCGGCCGTATCTGCCTGGCGGCACTGAACAGCAAGAACATCGGCTACGTGGCCGAAGCGATTGCCAAGGTGGTCAAGGCCTGATTGATCCGGCCGGCTTTGCCACGAAAAATCCCGCTGTCTGACAGCGGGATTTTTCATGGTCGTTGCACGGCCGGGCTTACGGCTCCAGCCCGACGCGGAATACCTCCAGCGGCGGCGCGCTGAGCGGGAACCAGCGCTTGTGGATGGCCTGGAAGCTGCCGTCACGCTTCATGTCGCGCAGCGCCTGCTCCCAGGCCAGCACCTGCTGTCGCGACGTGCCCCTGGAGAAGGCGAGGTACAGCGCCAGCGAATCCAGCGTCGCGATGCGCTCCACCGCGTTGTCGGCCATGCCCAGCCGCTGCAGCACTTGTGGCACCACGATATTGCCCTCCGCCCACAGCCGCACGCGGCCGGCCAGCAGCATCTTGGCCGAGTGCTGAGGGTCGGTGGTGGCGGTGACGTTGTAGCCGTGCGCCCGCGCGGTGCTCTCGAAAATGCTGCCGCGATAGGCTGCGGTCGGCAGCCGCCGCCGCACGTCGCCCATGTCACGCAGCAGCTGTGCCTGTTCGCGCAGCGCGAACACGTCGGTGCTGGAGATCGCCACCGGTCCCAGCAGCGTCATCCGGCCTTCGCGCTCGGCATTGCGGCCCACGGTGAACAGCAGCACGTCCGGTTCGCTCAGCAGGTGCTGGTAGGCGCGTGCCCACGGCTGTACCTGAATGGTGTCGCGGTTGCCGGTGCGTTTTTGCAGTTCCTGCACCACTTCCACCGCCATGCCGGCGGCGGCGTCCTGCTTGTTGCGGAAGCTGATCGGCGGCCAGTCTTCGGTGTAGATCGCCAGCGTGTGCCCCGGCGGGCTGTAGCCGGTCAGCAGCAGGAACAGGACAAGAAAGGAGTATCGCATATCGGTAGCCTGATCGGGCCGGGGCACCAGTTTACTACAGGCGGCGATGAGCAATGTGGCGTTATGGTGCGGCAGCCAACAAGGTTGGCCGCAAGCCTGCGGCCAACCTTGTGCGGCTGTTTACAGTGTGCGGGTGTGCTGCTGCAGCCAGTCCAGCGCCGCGCCGTCCAGCTGCGGTGCCAGCCGTTCGCGCACGTGGCGGTGGTAGTCGTTGAGCCAGTCGGTTTCCTCCTGGTTCAGCAGCGCGGGTTCGACGCAGCGCAGGTCGATCGGGCACAGCGTCAGCGTCTCGAAGCGCAGGAAGTCGCCGAACGCGTTGCTGGCGGCGGCCACGTTCAGCAGCAGGTTCTCGATGCGCACCCCCCACTGCCCAGGGCGGTAGATGCCCGGCTCGTTGGAGGTGATCATGCCCGGCTGCATCGCCATGCTCGCTTCCGGCTGCGAGCGCGAGATGCTCTGCGGCCCTTCGTGCACATTGAGGAAATAGCCGACGCCGTGGCCGACGCCGTGGCCGAAGTCGATGCCGTGCTGCCAGATTGGCGAGCGCGCCAGCGCGTCCAGCATCGGCGACAACGTGCCCTGCGGAAACTGCGTGCGCGACAGGGCAATCATGCCCTTCAGCACCAGCGTGAAATCGCGCTTCTGTTCGGCGCTGGGCTGGCCCACCGCCACCACGCGGGTGATGTCGGTGGTGCCGCCCAGATACTGGCCGCCGGAATCGATCAGTAGCAGGCCGTTGCCCTCGATCGCGGAATGGTGCGCCGCGGTGGCGCGGTAGTGCGGCAGTGCGCCGTTGGCGTTGAAGCCGGCGATGGTGGCGAAGCTGGGTGATACGAAGCCGGGGCGGCGCGCGCGCGCGGCGGTGATCTGCTCGTCGATGGTCAGCTCGGTGATGGCCTCGCGGTTGACCGCGCCCTCGAACCAGGCAAAGAACTCGGCCAGCGCCACGCCGTCCTGCACCATGGTGTCGCGCACGTGCTGCGCCTCGGCCTCGCTCTTGCGCGACTTGAGCAGGGTGCTGGGGTTGATGGTCTCGATCACGGCAACGTTGGCCGCCAGCGCGGCACGCAGGCCGAGGGTGACGCGGCGCGGGTCCAGCAGTAGGCGGCTGTCCGCCGGCAAGGCTGCCAGCGCGGCCTTGGTCTGACCGTAATCGGCGACGGCGATGCCGTCTGCGGCCAACCTTTGCGCCAGCCCAGCGTCGATCTTGCCGTCGCCGACGAACAGGATGCCGCCACGGTCGTTCAGCAGCAGGTGGCCGACGAACACCGGGTTGTAACTGACGTCGCTGCCGCGCAGGTTCAGCAGCCAGGCGATGTCGTCCAGCGTGGAGAGGAAATGGTGACTGGCACCGTGCTGCCGCATCGCGTCGCGCACCGCGGCCAGCTTGTCGGCGCGGGGGGTGGCGGCGTAGGGCGGCAGGTGTTCGTACACCGGCTGGCCCGGCAGCGGCGGGCGATCCGGCCACACCGCCTGCAGCAGGTCGAGGTCGCTGCGCAGCGTGATGCCGGCGGCGAAGAGCTTGTCCTGCAGCGCGCGGGCGCTGGCCAGGGCCAGCACGTCGCCATCCACCGCCAGTACGTCGCCAGCGCCAAGGTTGGCCGCAAGCCAGTCCAGATGCAGCGGCTGCGCTACGGTCTGGATCTTCATCAGCGCGATGCCGCTGCCGGCCAGCTCCTGTTCCGCCTGCACCCAGTAGCGGCTGTCGGCCCACAGGCCGGCAAAACCGGCGGTGACGATCAGGGTGCCGACCGAGCCGTGAAAGCCGGACAGCCAGCGCCGGCCCTGCCAGTACGGCGGCAGGTACTCGGACAGGTGCGGATCGGAGGACGGAATCAGGCAGGCGGCGATGCCTTGCTGCTGCATGTGGCGGCGCAGGGCGGCCAGGCGGGTAGGGATGGTGTGCGTCATCATGCTTCTCGATGGGAGATTGTATGCATTCTGCGATGGCGGGGTGTTTTGTGCAAATTATTTTGCCAATTGGCGCAATAGTCTGTCTTTCTGTAAATGAATAGGGCATGAAAAAAGCCGGAGCAGGCTCCGGCTTGGTTTGGCTTGCGACTGGCTTACTTGCGTTCTACCGCCAGCGCCACGCCCATGCCGCCACCGATGCACAGGGTCGCCAGGCCTTTTTTGGCATCGCGACGCTGCATTTCGTGCAGCAGGGTGACCAGCACGCGGCAGCCGGAAGCGCCGATCGGGTGACCCAGTGCAATGGCGCCGCCGTTGACGTTGACCTTGTCGGCGCTCCAGCCCAGCTCTTTCGCCACGCCCAGTGCCTGTGCGGCGAAGGCTTCGTTGGCTTCCACCAGGTCGAGGTCTTCCACTTTCCAGCCGGCCTTGTCCAGCGCCTTGCGGGTGGCGGCTACCGGGCCGATGCCCATGATTTCCGGCGCGCAGCCGGTGAGGGCGTAGGATTTGATGGTGGCCAGCGGCGTCAGGCCCAGTTCGGCGGCCTTGGCGGCGGTCATCAGCATCACCGCGGCGGCGCCGTCGTTGATGCCGGAGGCGTTACCAGCGGTGACGGTGCCGTCCTTCTTGAACGCAGGGCGCAGTTTGGCCAGGGTTTCGGCGGTGGTGCCGGCCTTGATGTATTCGTCGCTGGCGAAGGCCACCGGGTCGCCCTTGCGCTGCGGTACCAGTACCGGCACGATTTCGTCGACGAACTTGCCGGCTTTTTGTGCAGCTTCGGCGCGGTTCTGCGACGCCAGTGCCAGCGCATCCTGCTCGTCGCGGCTGATCTCGTACTTGGCGGCCACGTTTTCGGCGGTGATGCCCATGTGGTACTGGTTGTAGACGTCGGTCAGGCCGTCGGCGACCATGGTGTCCACCAGCTGGGCGTTGCCCATGCGGAAACCGTCACGCGAGCCTGGCAGGATGTGCGGCGACAGCGACATGCTTTCCTGGCCGCCGGCGATCACGATCTCGGCATCGCCGTTGGCGATGGCCTGGGCACCCAGGTGCACGGCGCGCAGGCCGGAGCCGCATACCACGTTGAGGGTGGAGGCCGGGGTCGACACCGGCAGGCCGGCCTTGATCAGCGCCTGGCGAGCCGGGTTCTGGCCGGCGCCGGCGGTCAGCACCTGACCGAGGATCACTTCGCTCACTGCTTCCGGCTGCACGCCGGTCTTCTCCAGCAAACCCTTGATAACGGTTGCACCCAGCTCCGGTGCCGGGATTTTGGACAGCGAACCACCAAAGCTGCCGACAGCGGTACGCAGGGCGGCAACGATCACGATATCTTGCATGAGAGTTTCTCCACGAATGTGTTTGCTTGTTATTGGATTGGCTACAGTGCTGTTGTGCGATGCACAAGAAGCACTGTAGCACAATCATGAACCGGGTTGATTACTGCATGGCCGCCAGTTGCGGCATGGCTTTGGCCTGCACGTACAGACCTGGTGCCGGGCACAGCGGCGGCAATTCCTTGCTGCCCATTGCCTTCGGTGCGGCCACTTTCTTGCCGGACTGCGGTGCCAGCCAGCCGTCCCAATCCTTCCACCAGCTGCCCGGCATGCTCTGCGCGGTTTCCAGCCAGGTGTCAGCGTCTGCGGCCAACGTTTCGTTGACCCAGTAGTTGCGCTTGTCCTTGGTCACCGGGTTGATGGAGCCGGCAATGTGGCCGGAGGCGCCGAGCACGAAGCGGCGCGAGGCGGCGCCTTCCAGGAACTTGACGCCGTCGAAGGCCGATTTCCACGGCACGATGTGGTCTTCACGCGCGGCGAAGATGTACACCGGCACCTTGATCTTGCGGATGTCAATCTTCACGCCGCACAGGGTGATGCTGTCCGGCTGGGTCAGCGCGTTGCGGTCGTAGAACTCGCGCAGGAAGAAGGTGTGCATCGGCATCGGCAGATCCACCGCATCGTTGTTCCAGTACAAGAGGTCGAACGGTGGCGGGGTCTTGCCCAGCAGGTAGTTGTTGACCACGTAGTTCCACACCAGATCGTTGGCGCGCAGGCTGGCAAAGGTGCGGCCCAGATCCTTGCCGCTGACGATGCCGCCGTTGCCGGCGGCCAGCTTGGCCTCGCGGCCCTTGAAGAAGTTGTCGTCGAGGAAGACCTTGATCTCGCCCGGATCGGTATGGTCGATCAGCGAGGTCATGAAGGTGGCGGAATCGATGTAGTTCAGGCCGCGCGCTTCCATCACGCACAGCGCGGTGGTGAGGATCACGCCGCCGATGCAGAAGCCCAGCGCGTTCATGCTGCTCTGCTTGGTGATCTTGCGTACCGCTTCAGCCGCGGCGATCACGCCTTCCTCGATGTAGTTGTCCCACTGGTACTGCTTCATCTCCGGGGTCGCCGATTTCCAGCTCACCAGGAACACGCGGTAACCCTGGGCGACGAAGTGGCGCACCATGGAGTTTTCCGGCTGCAGGTCCATCAGGTAGTACTTGTTGACGCACGGCGGCACGATCAGCAGCGGCTTCTCGTAGACTTCGCCGGTGGTCGGCGTGTACTGGATCAGCTCCATCAGGTCGTTGCGGAACACCACTTCGCCCGGGGTGCAGGCAATGTTCTTGCCGATCTCGAACTTGGTCTCGTCCGACATCGAGATGTGACCCTTCTGGATGTCTTCCATCATGTTCTTCATGCCTTCGACCAGGCTCTCGCCCTTGGTCTCGATGGCCTGCTTGATCACTTCCGGATTGGTCAGCATGAAGTTGGTCGGCGCCATGGCGTCGATGTACTGGCGGGTGATGAAGGCCAGTCGTTCCTTGTCTTCACCTTCCAGATGAGTCTGGTCGGCGAGGTCGGTCATCCATTTCGAGGTCAGCAGGTAGCTTTGCTTGATGAAGCTGTAGAACGGATGCTCGTTCCATTCCGGTGCCGAGAAACGGCGGTCAGTGCTGGCCGCCGGGGCCGCGGCGGCACCATTCTGGCCCAGGAACTGCATCCACAGGTTCATCTGCTGCTGGTACAGGCTGTTCTGCATCGCGATGAACTGGGTGGCGTTGTTGACCATCTGGTTCCAGGCGCCGGCCATCGGGTTGGCGGCATCTTGCGGCGTCAGGCCGCTGCTCATGGAGTTGACGAACTGCTGCATCCACTTTTGATTGGCCTCGGACAGGTTGGCAAAAAAGCTGTCCAGCGGGTTGGGGGTTTCCTGGCTCATTGGTTCTCCTTCGAAAGTGGAAAGACGATCAAGCACCATCCCGCCCTGCGTACAGGCTGTTTTCTTGCTGGCACTGTCGGTAGATGGTTACGACTGTACCACCGCTTTATGACAAAACACAGCGCCTTATTGTTGCGGCGCAGGAATGGCGTTGCGGGCCCGCCGGTGCCATGCCGGCCCGGCCAGGCTGGTGGTACGGATAATGACGTAAGTATAACCGGTTTGATGCGTCTGGTATGTTGCGATGCGTCAGCTGCTGGCCGATGGCGAGCTGTTGCAGCGGCAAGGTTGCCCTGCGGCGGCAGGAAAATCATACTGCGGCAGTGGTCGCGCCGTGCCCGTTGCCGGTCCGGCCCTATCACTTCAGAAAAGGAAACATTCATGTACGTGCAGCTGTCGGGGACCGCGCAGCGGGTGAATACGGTGTTCTGCATCGGGCGCAATTACGCGGCCCATGCCGCCGAGCTTGGCAACGCGGTGGAAAGCGAACCGGTGGTGTTCCTGAAGCCGAACGCGGCACTACTGCATGAGGGCAGCCCCATCGTGCTGCCGGACTACTCGCAGGACGTGCACTACGAGTGCGAGCTGGTGCTGCTGATCGGCAAGGACGCCGACCACGTCGACGAGGCCGCGGCGCTGTCCTGCATCGCCGGCTACGGCCTCGGCCTGGATCTGACTGCGCGCGACGTGCAGTCGGCGGCGAAGGCCAAGGGGCTGCCGTGGGCCAAGGGCAAGGGTTTTCGCGGCGCCGCCTGCGTGTCGGATTTCGTTGCGGCCAACCTTGTCGCCGATCCGGTGCGACTGCAGTTCAGCCTCATCATCAACGGCGAGTTGCGCCAGCAAGGTGATACCGCGCGGATGCAGTTTCCGGTGGCGACCATCGTCAGCTATCTGTCGCACGTCTACGGCCTGCGCGCCGGCGACCTGGTGTTTACCGGCACGCCGGAAGGGGTGGGCCGGCTGCAAGGCGGCGATCGCCTGCAGCTGGCGCTGCCGGGGCTGCTGCAGGCTGAGTGGCAGGTCGCGCCATGAGCAAGGCAAGGTTGGCCGCAACGGCGGATGACGACAAGGTGCGGCTGGACAAGTGGCTGTGGGCGGCGCGCTTTTACAAGACGCGGCAGCTGGCGCACGAGGCGCTGGAGCTGGGGCGGGTGCTGGTCGGCGGCGAGCGGGTCAAGGGCTCGCGGGTGGCGAAGGAGGGCGACGAGTTGCTGATCCGCATCGAGCGGCTGGAGTACAAGGTCACCATCCTGGCGCTGGCGACGCAACGGCGGCCGGCCAGGGAGGCGCAGCTGCTGTACAGCGAGAGCGAGGCGTCGGTGACTGCGCGCGAACACCAGATCGCGCTGCAAAAGGCCGAACACGCCAGCTATCCGCACGGTGACGGCCGGCCGACGAAAAAGGCGCGCCGCGACATCTCCCGTTTCAAGGACGGCTGGTGAGCGGTAGGCGGGAGCCGGCAATGGCGCTATCATGCCGCCCCGCGCCTGTTTTCGCCTTTGCCTGAGAGAAAAATCTGCCATGCCCGCCGTTGCCGACCTGCGTCCGTTCGCCGCGTTCTACTTCAGCTATTTCGCCTTCCAGGGGCTGTTCGGCCCGTTCTGGGGGCTGTATCTGGAGTCGCTGGCGTTCAGCACGGTGCAGATTTCGGTGCTGATGGCGCTGTCGACGCTGGCGCGCATCGTGGCGCCGGGGCTGTGGGGCTGGCTGGCCGACAGGCGTGGCCGGCGGCGCAGCATCATCCTGTCGACCTCGCTGCTATCGGCGCTGGCGTTCGCCTTTGTCGGGCTAGACAACGGCTTCTGGTGGGTGTTCGTCAGTCTGGCGGTATCGCACTTCTTCTGGGCGGCGGCGCTGCCGCTGGTCGAGGCCAGTACCGCGCACCTGACGCGCGCCACGCCGGGGCGCTACAGCCGGGTGCGGGTGTGGGGCTCGATCGGCTTTGTCACGCTGTCGCTGGTCGGCGGCGCCCTGCTGGAGCTGATCGGGCTGCGCAATCTGCCGTGGGCGGTGCTGGCGCTGCTGCTGCTGATTGCGCTGGCCGCCTGGTTCGTGCCAGAGGTGGCGGCCGCGCCGCGCAGTGCTGTGCGGCAGTCGATTGCCGGCACCCTGCGCCGGCCGCAGGTGCTGGCGCTGTTCGCCTGCTGCTTCCTGCTCGCCTTCGGCATGGGGCCTTACTACACCTTCTATTCGATCGGCCTGCAGCAGGCCGGCTACGGCAAGAGCGCCATCGGCTGGCTGTGGTCGGTGGGGGTGATCTGCGAGATCGGCGTCTTCCTGCTGATGCCGCGGCTGATGGCGCGCTTCGCGCTGGAGCAGCTGATGCTGGCGTCCCTGCTGGTGACCGCGCTGCGCTTTGTGCTGATTGCGCTGCTGCTGGCGCAGCCGGCGGTGGCGGTGTTCGCGCAGACGCTGCACGCCTTCACCTTCGGCGTGCATCACGCGGCGGCGGTGGGGCTGATCCACCGCTACTTTGCCGAGCAGCACCAGGCGCGCGGCCAGGGCCTGTACGTGATCGCCTCCTTCGGCGTCGGCGGCAGTGCCGGCGGCCTGCTCGGCGGTGTACTGTGGCCGCATGGCGGGGTGACGCTGACCTTTGCCGTATCCGCGCTGGTGACCTTCCTCGGCGTGCTGGTGTGCTGGCGCTGGCTGCGGACACCGGCGCGCGGCTGAGGCCAAAGGTTGGCCGCAGCACCGCCCTCAGCTCGACAGCAGCATCACCAGCTTCAGTCCTGGTGCGTTGGCCAGCCGCAGCGTCAGCTGCTGGTAAATCACCCGTCCCAGTTGCGCGTGCTTGAACGCGCGCTCGCCGCCTTCGCGCCCCTGCACGTCCTGCTGCCGCCACAGGCTGTCGAAGTCGCTGCTCTGCCGGCGCAGGCCGTCGAGCAGGGCGCCGACTTCGCCGTCATCGCGGCGGGCGCTGATCTCGGCGCGGAATTCCGCCACCATGCGCCGCGCCCGCATCGGCCAGTCGTCGACCAGCTGCGGCGCCAGCGGGTGAAGGAACATGAAATGCAGTAGGTTGTGGCGTGGCTCCGGCTGGTCCAGCCAGCCGCAAAACAGGGTGGCGGCCTGTGCGTTCCACGCCGGCACGAACCACAAGGCGTCCAGCACATAGGCCGGGCCATCGATTTTGCCGACCGCCAGCGCCAGCGCCTGCTGTGCCTCCGGATCGCTGGCGAGATGGGCGTCGTCCGGATTCTTCTGCCCGGCGAGGTTGAACAGGTAGTCGCGTTCGGCGCGGCTCAGCAGCAGCGCATCGGCCAGTCGTGCCAGCGTGGCGGCCGATACCGACTGCGTGCGGCCCTGCTCGATCCAGGTCAGCCAGGTGGGGCTGATGCCGCACAGCGCGGCGACCTCCTCGCGGCGCAGGCCCTTGGCGCGGCGGCGGCTGCCGGCGGGCAGGCCGGCCTGCTGCGGCGACATGCGCTCGCGGTGGCTGCGGATAAAGTCGCCCAGCGGGCTGGTGGTGCGCTCGTCGTTCATGGTGTGGGCGGCTTAGCTTGGTAGTAACACTACTAGTATAAATGCTTATCTTGTACTAGGAACCGGCTTGATCAATGATAGGGCCACTACGCACGGCCCGCGGCCGGCTCAAGGTTGGCCGCAACGGCCTGTTCCGCCTGGGGCGGACGTGACAGAATGACCGGATCCACTGCCGGAATGTTGTCGGCAAACTCATCGGGAAAGCAGAACCATGACCGCACAGACCCTCTACGACAAACTGTGGAGCAGCCACGTGGTGCACGAAGAAGCAGACGGCACCGTATTGCTCTATATTGACCGTCATCTGGTCCACGAAGTGACCAGCCCGCAAGCCTTCGAAGGCCTGAAGCTGGCCAATCGTCCGCTGTGGCGCGTGGACTCGGTGGTGTCGACCGCCGACCACAACACCCCGACCGACCACTGGGACGAGGGCATCAAGGACCCGATCTCGCGCCAGCAGGTGGAAACGCTGGATGCCAACATCAAGGCCTTCGGCGCGCTGGCCTACTTCCCGTTCAAGGACAAGGGCCAGGGCATCGTGCACGTGATGGGGCCGGAGCAGGGCGCCACCCTGCCGGGCATGACCGTGGTGTGCGGCGACAGCCACACCTCCACCCACGGTGCCTTCGGCGCGCTGGCGCACGGCATCGGCACCTCCGAGGTCGAGCACGTGATGGCCACCCAGACGCTGGTGGCGAAGAAATCCAAGAACATGCTGGTGCGCGTGGACGGCAAGCTGCCGGCCGGCATCACCGGCAAGGACGTGGCGCTGGCGATCATCGGCAAGATCGGCACCGCCGGCGGCACCGGCTACGCCATCGAGTTCGGCGGCGAAGCGATCCGCGAGCTGTCGATGGAAGGCCGCATGAGCCTGTGCAATATGGCCATCGAAGCCGGCGCCCGTTCCGGCCTGGTGGCGGTGGACCAGAAGACCATCGACTACGTGAAGGGCCGTCCGTTCGCGCCGAAGGCCGAACAGTGGGACGCCGCCGTGGCGTACTGGAACACCTTGCACAGCGACGACGGCGCGCAGTTTGACGAGGTGGTGGTGCTCGATGCCGCCGCCATCCAGCCGCAGGTAACCTGGGGCACCTCGCCGGAAATGGTGACCGACATCAACGGCCGTGTGCCGGACCCGGCGCAGGAAAGCGATCCGGTGAAGAAGGGCAGCATGGAGCGCGCGCTGGCCTATATGGGCCTGCAGGCCAACACCCCGATCAACGAGATTCCGGTGGACATCGTGTTCATCGGCTCCTGTACCAACAGCCGCATCGAAGACCTGCGCGAAGCCGCCGCGGTGGCCAAGGGCCGCAGCAAGGCGGCCAACGTCAAACAGGTGCTGGTGGTGCCGGGCTCCGGTCTGGTGAAGGCGCAGGCGGAACAGGAGGGGCTGGACAAGGTGTTCGTGGCCGCCGGTTTCGAGTGGCGCGAGCCGGGTTGCTCAATGTGTCTGGCGATGAACGCCGACCGCCTGCAACCGGGCGAGCGTTGCGCTTCCACCTCCAACCGCAACTTCGAAGGCCGTCAGGGCCAGGGCGGCCGTACCCACCTGGTCAGCCCGGCGATGGCTGCCGCCGCCGCGGTGGCCGGCCACTTCGTCGACATTCGCGCGCTGTAAGCGGGCCACAGCCAGGAGATACAGACATGACAATGCGACTTCTGACTGCGCTGGCCTTGCTGGCGGCAGTCACCGGATGCAATACCGTGGCCGGTGTCGGCCAGGATCTCAGAAACGCAGGTTCCGCCATTGAAAGGGCAGCACAATGAAGGCATTTACCACCCTTGACGGCCTCGTGTGCCCGCTGGATCGCGCCAACGTCGATACCGATGCCATCATCCCCAAGCAATTCCTGAAGTCGATCAAGCGTTCCGGCTTCGGTCCCAACCTGTTCGACGAGTGGCGCTACCTCGACCACGGCGAGCCGGGCATGGACAACAGCCAGCGGCCGCTGAATCCGGACTTCGTGCTCAACTTCCCGCGCTATGCCGGTGCGCAGGTACTGCTGGCGCGCGAGAACTTCGGCTGCGGCTCTTCGCGCGAACACGCGCCGTGGGCACTGGAAGACCAGGGCTTCCGCGTGGTGATCGCGCCGTCGTTCGCCGACATCTTCTTCAACAACTGCTACAAGAACGGTCTGCTGCCCATCGTGCAGCCGGCGGAAGTGGTCGACCAGCTGTTCCGCGAATGCGCAGCGACCGAAGGCTACATGCTGAACGTGGACCTGCCAACGCAGACCATCACCACGCCGTCCGGCAAGGTGTTTGCCTTCGACATCACCGAGCATCGCAAGCACTGCCTGCTCGGCGGCCTGGACGAGATCGGCCTCACGCTGAAGCACGAAGCCGAGATCAAGGCGTTCGAGAGCAAGCACCGCGCGGCGCAGCCGTGGCTGTTTGCCTGAGTCGGCACAAGGTTGGCCGCAACATGCGCCGTCGTCTGACCGCCTGGCTGTCACGGCATCCGCTACTGTGTTTCTTGCTGCTGGGAGCGAGCTTCTTCCTGTTCGGGGTGCTGACCTTCAACCTGGTGTTCCTGCTGCAGCGCAATGCCGAGTTGTGGCTGGCGGTGGGCTGGCAGGCAGCGATGGACGGTGCGCTGCAGCAGTCACTGGAGCTGCTGTTGCTGGGCTACGGCGCGATGCTGGCCTGGGTGCTGTTCAAACTGTGTGAAAAATTATTGCTGGACCGGTTCTGCGAAGATGGCGGCACCGGCGTAGAAGCAGGGCAATCGAAAGCCAAGGAGAAATCATGAAAATTGCAGTGTTGCCAGGTGACGGCATCGGTCCGGAAATCATTGCCCAGGCGCAGCGCGTGCTGGAAGTGTTGCGCAGCGACGGCCTGCCGATCGAGATGGAGCAGGCGCCGCTGGGTGGCGCCGGCTACGACGAGTTCGGCCATCCCTACCCGTCGTTCACGCAGAACCTGTGTCGCGACGCCGACGCGGTGCTGCTCGGTGCCGTCGGCGGCCCCGCTTACGACAATCTGGATCGCCCGCTACGGCCCGAGCGCGGCCTGCTGGCGATCCGCAAGGACCTCAACCTGTTTGCCAACCTGCGTCCGGCCATCCTGTACCCGGAGCTGGCCAACGCATCGACGCTGAAGCCGGAGGTGGTGTCCGGTCTCGACATCATGATCGTGCGCGAGCTGACCGGCGACATCTACTTCGGCCAGCCGCGCGGTATCGCCGTCAACGAGCTGGGCGAGCGCGAGGCGTACAACACCATGCGTTACAGTGAGGGCGAAATCCGCCGCATCGCCCATGTCGCCTTCGGCATCGCCATGAAGCGCGGCAAGAAGCTGTGCTCGGTGGACAAGGCCAACGTGCTGGAAACCACCGAGTTCTGGAAGGAGATCATGATCGACGTGGCGCGCGAGTACCCGCAGGTGGAGTTGAGCCACATGTACGTCGATAACGCCGCGATGCAGCTGGTGCGCAACCCGAAGCAGTTCGATGTGATGGTGACCGGCAACATCTTCGGCGACATCCTGTCCGACGAGGCCTCGATGCTCACCGGCTCCATCGGCATGCTGCCGTCGGCATCGCTGGATCAGAACAACAAGGGCCTGTACGAGCCCAGCCACGGCTCGGCACCGGACATCGCCGGCAAGGACCTGGCCAACCCGCTGGCCACCATCCTGTCGGCGGCGATGATGCTGCGCTACACCTTCAACCAGGAAGCTGCCGCCCAGCGTGTGGAAAGCGCGGTGAAAACGGTGCTGGCGCAGGGCTATCGCACCGCCGATATCTTCGAGGCCGGTTGCGAGAAAGTCAGCTGCTCCGGCATGGGCGACGCGGTGGTTGCAGCCTTGTAATTCGCATCTTTAATGTCGTTTGAATAAAAAACGTCAGCCCCATTGTGCGTGCCGCTGTTGCCCTGCACAATGGGGCTGATCACTACATAAAGCCGGTCTGTCAAGAGATGACTGGCGAGACAGTTTCAAACACCCAAGACATTCAGGAGAATTATCGTGCGAGTAGGTTTTGTTGGCTGGCGCGGCATGGTCGGTTCCGTGCTGATGCAGCGCATGCTGGAAGAGAATGATTTTGCCGTTATCGACGAACCGGTGTTCTTCACGACCTCCAATGTCGGTGGCGCCGCTCCCAACGTTGGCCGCGACGTACCGCCGCTGAAAGACGCGCGCAATATCGACGAGCTGAAGGCGATGGACGCCATCGTTACCTGCCAGGGCGGTGACTACACCACCGAGGTGTACGCCAAGCTGCGCGAGGCCGGCTGGAACGGCTACTGGATCGACGCTGCCTCCACGCTGCGCATGGAAGACAACGCCATCATCGTGCTCGACCCGGTCAACAGCAACGTGATCGAAGCGGGCCTGGCCAGCGGCGTCAAGGACTTCATCGGCGGCAACTGCACCAACTCCATCATGCTGATGGGTATGGGCGGCCTGTTCCGCGAGGGCCTGGTGGAGTGGGTGTCTTCGATGACCTACCAGGCGGCCTCCGGCGGCGGCGCCAACCACATGCGCGAACTGCTGAAGGGCATGGGCGTGGTACACGCCGCGGTCGCCGACGAACTGGCCACCCCGTCGTCCGCGATTCTCGACATCGACCGCAAGGTTGCCGCCACCATCCGCGAAGACGTGCCGACCGAGTTCTTCGGCGCGCCACTGGCCGGCGGCCTGATCCCGTGGATCGACAAGCAGCTCGACAACGGCCAGTCCAAGGAAGAGTGGAAGGGCCAGGCCGAGGTGAACAAGATTCTGGGCACCGCTACGACCATCCCGGTCGACGGCCTGTGCGTGCGCATCGGCGCCATGCGCTGCCACAGCCTGGCGCTGACCGTGAAGCTGAAAAAAGACCTGCCGCTGGACGAGATCGAGGCCATCATCAAGTCCGGCAACGACTGGGTGAAGTGGGTGCCGAACGACCGCGACATCACCGTCAAGGAACTGACCCCGGCCGCCATCACCGGCGGTCTGCAGATCGGCGTCGGCCGCGTGCGCAAGCTGAACATGGGCGGCGAGTACCTGTCGGCCTTCGTAATCGGCGACCAGCTGCTGTGGGGCGCGGCCGAACCGCTGCGCCGTATGTTACGGATCCTGATTGAACGCTAAAATAGTGCGATACTGTTAGCCAAGGGCGCCAGCGGCGCCCTTTCTGTTTTCTAGAACTGGATAAATGAATGTCTGAAACCCTGCGTATTGCTGTTGTTGGTGCCACCTCGCTGGTTGGCGAGGCCGTGCTTGAATTGCTGGCCGAACGTGCGTTGCCTGTCGGCCGCGTGTTTGCGCTGGATGTGGCGGAAAAGGACGGCGAAACCGTGTCGCTGGGCAATCTTGAGCTGGATGTGGCCACGGTGGATGACTTTGACTTTGCCAACGCCTCACTGGCGATCTTTGTCGGCGGCAGTGAACTGTCGCGCCGCTTCGTGCCGGAAGCACGCAACGCCGGTTGCGCCGTGATCGACTTCAGTTCGGTGTACCGGTTGTCCGAGGACGTGCCGCTGGTGGTGCCCGGCATCAACGACGCCGCGCTGGACGATCTCGGCGAAGGCCTGCTGCTGGCGGTGCCGAACTGCACGGTGACACCGGTCGCCAAGGCGTTGGCCGCACTGCAGGCCTGCGGTCTGGAGCGGGTCACCATCGCCAGCTACCAGTCGGTATCCGGCACCGGCCGCGCCGCGCTGGAAGAGCTGGCCAATCAGACCACCGCGCTGTTTGGCGCCCGTGACATCGAGCTGGAGGTCTACCAGAAGCGCATCTCCTTCAACGTGCTGCCGCTGATCGGCGACGTCGACGAGCAGGGCAGCAGCGAAGAAGAGCAGTCGCTGGTCGACGAGCTGCACAAGGTGCTGGCCGAACCGGCGCTGCGGGTCGAGGCCAGCTGCGTGCGGGTACCGGTCTTCTTCGGTCACGGCTGGGCGGTGACGCTGCAGACCCGCGACCCGCTGACTGCGGACAAGGCGCGCGAACTGCTGGCCGCCGGCGGCCTGCAAATCGTCGACGATCCGCGTGGCGAACTGCCTTATGTCACGCCACTGGAAGCGTCCGGCAACGAGGCGGTCTGGGTCAGCCGTGTGCGGCAGACTGCTGGCGGTAGCGTGTCGTTCTGGCTGGCGGCCGACAATGTCCGCGCCGGCGCCGCAGAGCCTTGCGTGGCGCTGGCCGCAGCCTTGATGAAGCGTGGCTATTTTGCCTGAGCCGGAATCTCAAGGTAGTATGTCGCTATACTGAGCCGGCTGTCCGCTTGCAAAATTTATCAGGCCGGTTTGATAATCGCCGGCAGCCTTGCCGAAGCAGATGGCGGATAAATGAGCGGCAACAGCGTCAGAGCAAACAACACACCGAAAGGTAGCAAAAAAGAATGCTGGCCAAGAAAAAACTGAGCGTATTACTGCTGTCAGTGGCATTTTCTTCTGCAGCCTGGGCAGGTTTGGGGGGGGTGGTCGTCAAGTCCAATCTTGGCGAACCGTTGCGTGCCGAGATCGAGCTGAGCGGCCCGGATGGCGATGTGCAGCGGGTCGGCCTGGCCTCCCAGGATACCTTTCGCGAGTTGAAAGTCGATTACGCGCCGCTGCTGAGCAGCCTGCGCTTCACGCTGGCCCTGCGCGCCAACGGCCGGCCGTATATCCGGGTCACGTCGCTGGCGCCGATCAGCGAACCCTATCTGCGCTTCGTGGTAGAAGCAAAAATGCCGGGCAGCCGTTCGGTGCGCGAGTACACCGTGCTGCTGGACCCGGTCGATTATGCGCTGCCATCCAGCCAGGCCCCGGTGCCGGCCGCCGTCCGGCCTCAGGCTGAACGGCCTGCGCCGGCCGCCGCCGCACTGCCGCTACTGCCAAGTCACGAACATGCCGCTGCCGATCGTTTGCCGCCGGATCGTGTCCGCGTGCGGCCGGGGCAGACCCTGCACCAGCTGGCGGCGTCGCTGGCGCTGCCGAATGTTTCGCTGCGCCAGGTGATGGCCGCGCTGCTGGAGGCCAATCCGCAGGCCTTCGTCGCCGGCAATCCCGACCAGTTGCGCGCAGGCGCACGCCTGAGGGTGCCGCCGCTGTCACAAATCCGTGCCCTGGGGCGCGAACGCAGCAACAGCATACTCGCTGCCGGGCGAACACCGCAGGTCGGGGCGGCGCCTGTTGCCGCAGCGCCGGCCGCGGCTCCTGCCGCGACTGCCGGGCAGGCCAAGCCGACAACAGAGCAAGTGGTAAAGCTGGAGCCGGTTACCGCTTCGGCGCCGGTGCCGGATACTTCTGCCACGGCCACGGCCACGGCCACGGCCACGGCACAGGCACTGCAGCTGCAGCAGGCACAGCAGAAGATTGCCGAACTGGAGAAACGCCTCAATGCGCTGCAGGCAGCGGCCGCCTCGCAGCCGGTACCGGCTGCCGAGGAGCATGGCGAGCCGTTGCTGGACCGGGTAATGGCCTACCTGCCGCTGATCGGCGGCGCTCTGGCCACGGTATTGCTGGGACTGGCAGCCATCATCATGCTGCGCCGCCGCCGCCGCCGCCGGGCCGGCGCCGCAGGCCAGGGCGATGCGGCCAACCTTTTGCGCAAGTCGCCGCTGCAGCCGTCGCACACCGACCCGGTAACTGCCGGCAATACCTTCCTCACTGACTTTACCCGTAGCGGTAGCGGTGGTGCCGAGGCCGGTGATGTCGATCCGATTGCCGAGGCCGAGGTCTATCTTGCCTACGGCCGCGATCAACAGGCCGAGGAAATCCTGAAAGAAGCGCTGGCGAAAGACCCGACCCTGCACGATGTGCGAGCCAAGTTGCTGGAAATCTACGCGTCACGCCAGGATCGTGCCGCTTTTGAATTGCATGCCAGGCCGCTGCATGACGCACTGGGCGGGCAGGGCACACTGTGGGACAAAGTTGCCAGGCTGGGGCGCGGTATCGACCCGGGTAATGCGCTGTATGGCGGTACTGTCGTTGCCGCCGACGCGGTATCCGACAGTGCTCCCGCCGTATCACCGGTGGATATCGATCTCGATAGCGAGCTGATGGGCAATATGCCGGCCGCGGCAACCGAACCGGCAGCGCCGGTTGTGGATGATGACCCGCTGCGCACAGCCCTGCTCGGCGATGATCCGTTCGCGGCAGATGCGCCACCCAAGGCACTGGCACCGGAGCTGGACATCGAAAACCTGCTCGCCGATGCCGAGGAAGTAGTGGCAACGCCGGCGCCGGCCGAGCCGGAGCCGGAAGAGAGCAAGCACATGCTGGACTTCGATTTCCAGCTGGATGCACCGTCAAGCGACGGCAGCCCGCTGGAAACGTTGGCCGCAGCCGGGCCGGATGCCAATAGCGTCGATTTCGATTTCGGCCTGGATAATCCGGAAACTCCGGCAGTCAGCACCGAGGGCCTGTCGGTATCGGACGATCCGCTGTCGACCAAGCTGGATCTGGCCCGCGTTTATCTGGACATGGGCGACAAGGATGGCGCACGCGAAGTGCTGGAGGAACTGGTGGCCGAGGCGGACGGGACGTTGAAGCAGGAAGCCGCCAATCTGCTGTCTTCGCTTTGATGCTGCCCTGGTGATCGTCGATGAGAATGAACGCTAGCCAAGCGCATTTCACCCTGCGTCCGGCACTGGCCGGCCTGCTGGCTGCCTGCATGGCGCTGCCGGCATGGGCGGGTCTTGGCGCACTGCGGGTGCTGTCAGCTGCCGATGAGGCATTTTATGCCGAAGTGACCGTCGAACCGGAAGCCGGGCTCAGTGCGCCGACGGCGTCGCTGGCATCACTCGAACGCTATCCGATGCTGGGGCCTTACACCGAGGCTGCACGACAGCTGGCGATCCGTACCAGCGAGGTGTCGCCCGGCCGCTACCTGATTACCTTATCCGGCCCGGTGCCAGTCCATGGTCAGGATCTGCACTTTGCCCTTGAGCTGGCCTGGCCTTCCGGCCGTGCCATCCGCGAATATCACCTGCCGGCATCGGGGCAGTGGCCGGTAACGCCCGACAAGAAACCTTCACCGCACAGTGCCTTGCCCGCGGAAAAACCGGCCTTCATCACCGGCACGACATCGCCCGCTTTCGGTGCCGGACGGGTGTTGTCGGTACGCGGGCTGCCGTTGCGCATGGAAGTCGAGCTGCTGGGCGACTGGCCGGCAACCGATCAGGCCGGCCAGTTTCAGCTGACGGCATTGCACGGGCTGACTGATGCGCAAGCGGTACGCTTTGGCACACGCAGCCGTGGCGGTCGCCTGTTCTTGCAGCTGCATCATCCGCAGCCGGTAACGGCCGGCCGCATCGGCTTTGAATTGCAGGCCCGGCAGGGCGAGGCGGCAGTGGTGCGCCGTTTCAGTGTCGCCGTGCCCAGGGCCGGCCAGCGCTATCGCAAGCATGTACCACCACTGGCACAAGCACTGCCGGTGGATGGCTACCGTGTCAAGGTGGGGGACAGTCTGTCCCGGCTGGCTCAGCGCTATGCCCCGGCAGCGCAACAGGCATGGATGGCCGAGGTGCTGGTGCGCAACCCGCAGGCATTTGCCGGTGGCGACCGTGATCTGCTGTTTGCCGGTGCCTGGCTGGCACTTCCACAGGGCAAGCCGGCTCCGGCACTTGCACCCCGAACCAGGACCGTGGCACCGGCGGAAGTGGCGGAGCCACCGTCACAATCGGCCCAGGTCGGTCAGAAACTGAAGGCGGCACAGCAGCGCATGAAATGGCTGGAAGCGGAAATCAGCCGGCTGGAGGCTGCGCCAGCGCCAACGGCCAGTGCCGCGCCCGCGATGCCGCCGTTGTCGGACAGCGAGGCGGCGTTTCTTGATGGCCGCTTGACGGAGTGGGTGCTGACCGGTGTCGGCGGTATTTCCGTGGCCAGCCTGCTGGCGTGGATGCTGCTGCGGCGCCGCAAGCAGAAACCGGCGGTTGTCGCAGCAGAAACAGGCCAGACGTTGGCCGCGACGCCGCAGGATGCGGCACCGGCTGTGCCCGTGCCGCCACCCGCGCCAGCTGACGATATCAGGCTCGATACCATCGACGTACTGGCCGAGGTGGAAGTGCTGTTGGCGTATGACCGGCGCGAGGCAGCCGAGGCGCTGCTGCGCAATGCGCTGGATGCCGAGCCTGAGCGCGAGGATCTACGCATCAAGTTGCTCGACCTGATCGCCGTGCAGGGCAATCGCGGCGAGTTCGAGTCGCTGGCGCTGGACGTACTGGCGGTATTCGGCCCGCTGAGCGGTCTGTGGACTCGGGTGCAGCAGCTGGGTGCCACGCTGGATGCGGACAACCCGCTGTATCGTGCCATCGAGCGGCCGATGGGCGAGGCCGTGGTGCTGGCCTCTGCGCCGGCCGCGAACGAGGTACCCGAGGTGCCGTTGCCGGTGGCAGAGGACGTATTGCTGTCGATGCCGGAATCAACGCCTGAGCCGGTGCCTGAGTCAGAGCCGGTGCCAGAGCCGGTTTCCGCTCCTGAACCCGTTCCGGAACCGGTCGAGAAACGACGCGCCGCCGACTTCGCCGCCAATGACCGGCAGCCGGTGTCGGTGGCAGGCGAGCTGTCGGAGCAGGCAGCGATTGCCGAGCTGGCGCAGCTCTATCGCGAGATGGGGGACAGCGAGATGGCCGATACCCTGCTGCGCGATGCCGGGCTGCTGGAAGCGCCCAAAGAAGCGGTGGACGGCTCCTGATCGTGCGCGGCCATCCCGTACTGGCGCTGGTGGCGTGGTTGCTGCTGGTGCTGGTGCTGCAAGCCTGGTCCTGGCCGGCGCTGTCCCTGTTGTTCCTGTTCTGCCTGCCCCTGTTATGGCGGCAGCTGTGCCTGGCGCTGCGGCGCATGCGCTGGCTGCTGCTGACCCTGCTGCTGGTGACTGCCTGGTCGGTGCCGGGTGACGCGCTGTTTGCCGCCGCGTGGTCGCCGTCACGGCAGGGGTTGGCGCTGGCGTTGCAGCAGCAGTTGCGGTTGCTGTTGCTGATGGCCAGCCTGCGCTGCGTCTGGCTGCAACTGGGGCAGCAGGGCATGCTGCAGGCGCTGGCGTGGCTGTTGCAGCCGCTGGCGTGGCTCGGCCTGCCGCTGGAGTGCTTGCTGCTGCGGCTGGGGCTGACGCTGTTTTACGCCGAGCACTGGTTGCAGCATCCGCCGGCGCTGAGCCTGGCGGCGTGGCGCGCGGCGCTGGCGGCGCAGCTGACACAAGCCCCGGCGGATGAGGTAAAGTTAGGCTTTTCGCCGTGGACCATGCGTGACACGTTGGCCTTGTTGCTGCTGTTGCTGTTGTCCGGCTTACTCGTGAAAGTGGGACAATGAGAGTTGCGTTGGGCGTGGAGTATGACGGCCGTGCGTTTTCCGGCTGGCAGACGCAACCCGGTGGTAACACCGTGCAGGACAAACTGAACCAGGCGCTGTCGCGCATCGCCGGTCACCCGGTGACCACCCTCGCCGCCGGCCGTACCGATGCCGGCGTGCACGCGCTGATGCAGGTGGTGCACTTCGACAGTGATGCCATTCGCCCGCTCAGCGCCTGGGTGCGCGGCGTCAATGCCCATCTGCCACCCGAGATCGCCGTGGTGTGGGCGCGGAAGGTCAGTGACGAATTTCATGCGCGTTTTTCCGCGTTTTCCCGCTCTTACCGTTATTTCCTGCTGACGCACCCGGTGCGCCCAGGGCTGACCGCCGGCCGCGTCGGCTGGTACCACCAGCCGCTGGATGTGGCCGCGATGCGCTCGGCGGCGGCGGTGCTGCTGGGGCGGCACGATTTTTCCAGCTTCCGCGCGGCCGAGTGCCAGGCCAAGTCGCCGCTGAAAGACCTGCAGCAGCTGGACATCAGCGAAGTGGACGGCCTGCTGCGTTTCGACCTTACCGCCGACGCCTTCCTGCACCACATGGTGCGCAATATTGTCGGCGCGCTGCTGTATGTCGGCACCGGTCGCCTCGATACTGCCGGCATGACTGCGCTGCTGGCTGCCGGTGATCGCACCAAGGCGCCGCCGACCTTCATGCCCGACGGCCTGTACCTGACCGGGGTCGGCTACCCGGCGCAGTTCGACCTGCCGTCGCAGGCACAGGCCGCGCGCCTGACCCTGTGGAGATAAGATGAGCGTTCGCATCAAAGTATGTGGCTTCACCCGTGTCGAGGATGCGGTGGCGGCGGCCAAGCTTGGCATCGACGCCATCGGCCTCGTGTTCTACGACAAGAGCCCGCGCCACGTCGGCATCGCACAGGCGCAGGCCATCATCGCCGCGCTGCCGCCGTTCGTGACCGTGGTGGCGCTGTTCGTCAACGCCAGCCGTGAAGAAGTGGAAAACGTGCTGGCGCAGTGCGCCATCGACGTGCTGCAGTTTCACGGTGAAGAGTCGCCCGAGTTCTGCCGCAGCTTCCACCGGCCGTACCTGAAGGCGGTGCGGGTGCAACCCGGTGCCGATCTGCAGACGTTGGCCGCACGGTACCATGACGCGCGCGGCCTGCTGACCGATGCCTTTGTCGAGGGCGCGCACGGCGGCACCGGCAAGACCTTTGACTGGACGCTGATCCCGCCGCAACTGCCGTTGCCGCTGATCCTGTCCGGCGGTTTGGACGAGCACAATGTCGCCGACGCGGTGCGCCGCGTGCGCCCGGCGGCGGTCGACGTGTCCAGCGGCGTCGAGGCCGGCAAGGGCATCAAGAGCCCGCAGCGGGTGGCGGATTTCGTCGCAGCGGTGCGGGCGGCACAGAATTAACACGGCGCGCCACCGCGTGCCGCCACCATCATCAAACCATCAGGAGCATTCCATGAGCAGTTATGACTTCCCCGATGCACGCGGTCACTTCGGCCCGTACGGCGGTGTCTATGTAGCGGAAACATTGATGGCAGCCCTGGACGAGCTGAATGCCGAGTATGCCCGTGCCAAGGCTGATCCGGCGTTCTGGCAGGAATATCACTACGAACTGAAACACTTTGTCGGCCGCCCGAGCCCGATCTACCACGCCAAGCGCTGGTCGGAACAGCTCGGCGGCGCGCAGATCTACTTCAAGCGCGAAGACCTCAATCACACCGGCGCGCACAAGGTGAACAACACCATCGGCCAGGCGCTGCTGGCGCGGCGCATGGGCAAGAAGCGCGTGATCGCCGAGACCGGTGCCGGCCAGCACGGCGTGGCCTCGGCCACCGTCGCCGCGCGCTACGGCATGGAGTGCGTGGTGTACATGGGTTCGGAAGACGTGAAGCGCCAGGCACCGAACGTGTTCCGCATGAAGCTGCTCGGTGCCACCGTGGTGCCGGTGGAATCCGGCTCCAAGACGCTGAAAGACGCGCTGAACGAGGCGATGCGCGACTGGGTCACCAATATCGACAGCACCTTCTACATCCTCGGCACCGCCGCCGGCCCGCATCCGTACCCGATGCTGGTGCGCGACTTCCAGCGCATCATCGGTATCGAGGCCAAGGAGCAGATGCAGGAGATGGTCGGCCGCCAGCCGGACATGGTGGTGGCCTGCGTCGGCGGTGGCTCCAACGCCATCGGCATTTTCCATCCTTATGTGGAGGTGGAGGGCGTGCGTCTGGTCGGCGTCGAGGCCGGTGGTGACGGGGTGGCCACCGGCCGCCACGCGGCACCGCTGTCGGCCGGCAAGCCGGGCGTGCTGCACGGCTTCCGCAGCTACCTGATGCAGGACGAGAACGGCCAGATCATCGAGACCCACTCGGTGTCCGCCGGCCTCGACTACCCGGGCGTCGGCCCGGAGCACAGCCTGCTGAAGGACATCGGTCGCGCCGAATACGTGGCCATCAACGACGACGAGGCACTGAAGGCGTTCGAGGACTGCTGCCACCTGGAAGGCATCATCCCGGCGCTGGAGTCCAGTCACGCGCTGGCCTATGCTGCCAAGATCGCGCCGACCATGGCCAAGGATCAGATCATTCTGGTCAATCTGTCCGGCCGTGGCGACAAGGACATCAACACCGTCGCCGGTCTGATGGGCCTGACCCTGTAATGTGGCCAGGGTTGGCCGCACGCTGCGGCCAACCTTTGCCGCTCCCCGATGATACCGGCCGGCGCGCTGTGCCTGCCGGCTGCAAGGAAACGCGTGATGAGCCGTATTGCTGAAACCTTTACCCGCCTGCAAGCCGCCGGCGAAAAAGCCCTGATCCCGTTCATCACCGCCGGCGATCCCAATCCCGGCCTGACCGTCAGCCTGATGCACGGTCTGGTGGAGGGTGGTGCCGACGTGATCGAACTGGGCATCCCGTTCTCCGATCCGATGGCCGATGGCCCGGTGATCCAGCGCGCCAGCGAACGTGCGCTGCTGCACAAGGTCGGCCTGCGCAACGTGCTGGGCATGGTGCGCGAATTCCGTCGCAGCAACCAGCAGACCCCGGTGGTGCTGATGGGCTACCTCAATCCGGTGCACGTGCTGGGCTACGAGGTGTTTGCGCAGGAAGCCGCCGCCGCCGGTGTCGACGGCGTGCTGACCGTGGACTGCCCGCCGGAAGAGGCGGCCGAGCTGTCGGCGGCGCTGATCGCCGCCAAACTGGATCCGGTGTTCCTGATTGCACCGACCACGCCGCTGGCGCGGGTCAAGCAGATTGCCGCTCTTGCGCGCGGCTATGTCTACTATGTGTCACTTAAGGGTGTGACCGGTGCCGGAAATCTGGACATTGACGACGTAGCGCGTAAAATTGCCGCCCTTAGAGAATTTCTTGATGTGCCGATCGGTGTCGGCTTCGGAATCCGCGATGCCGAAACGGCGCGCGCCATCTCCACCGCCGCGGATGCGGTGGTGGTCGGCAGCCGCCTGGTGCAGGAAATCGAAGCGGCGACACCCGAAACTGCCAAAGAGCAGCTTACCCGTCTGGTGGCATCGCTGAAGGATGCCATCCGTTAGAACAATGCTGGTCACCCGTGCCAGCACCCTGCGGCCAACGTTACCGTTGGCCGCAACGTATTGATTCAAGGAGTCAGCAATGAGCTGGTTGAATAAACTCCTGCCGCCTAAGATCAAGCGCGATCCGCGCACGAGCAAGGCGTCGGCGGTACCGGAAGGTTTGTGGAGCAAGTGCCCCGCGTGTGAGGCGGTGCTGTACCACACCGACCTGCAGGCCAATTTGCAGGTATGTCCCAAGTGTGACCATCACCACTCGCTGAATGCCCGCGAGCGGCTGGACATGCTGCTGGATGCGGAAGGCCGTCGCGAGATCGGCGCCGAGGTCAAGCCGATCGACATCCTGAAGTTCAAGGACAGCAAGAAGTACCCCGACCGTCTGGTCGCCGCGGCAGAAAGCACCGGCGAGGACGACGCGCTGGTGGTGATGCAGGGCAGTATCCATAACATGCCGGCGGTGGTCGCCGCCTTCGAGTTCCGCTTCATCGGCGGCTCGATGGGGTCGGTGGTCGGCGAGCGTTTCGTGCGCGGCGTGCAGGCGGCCGTCGAGGCGCGTGCGCCCTTCATCTGCGTCGCCGCCTCCGGTGGTGCGCGCATGCAGGAAGGCCTCAACTCGCTGATGCAGATGGCGAAGACCTCGGCTGCGCTGCAGCTGTTGTCCGACTACCAGCTGCCGTTCATCTCCATCCTCACCGACCCGACCATGGGCGGCGTGTCCGCCTCGTTCGCCTTCCTCGGCGACGTGGTGATCGGCGAGCCAGGTGCGCTGATCGGCTTTGCCGGCCCGCGCGTGATCGAGCAGACGGTGCGCGAGACGCTGCCGGAAGGCTTCCAGCGCTCGGAGTTCCTGATCGAAAAAGGCGCGCTGGACATGATCGTTGATCGCCGCGAGCTGAAGCTGCGCGTGGCGACACTGGTGGCGATGCTGATGAAGGAAGCACAGCCGCTCAGCGCCTGATCGTCGCGGCTGCCAGACAAAACGCCACGGCTTGCCGTGGCGTTTTTGCGTTTACGGCCAACGTTGGCCGCAAGCGCTGAGCCTAGTACAGCACGCGGCAGCGCAAGGTGCCGGGGATCTGCTGCAGCGCCTCCAGTGCCGGCTGGCTGGCGGCGCTGTCGGTTTCGATCACCACGTAGCCGATCTCGTCGCTGGTCTGCAGGTACTGCGCGGCGATGTTGATGCCGAGCTTGGAGAAAGCGTCATTGATGCGCGCCAGCACCCCGGGCTGGTTCTTGTGGATGTGCAGCAGGCGGCACTTGCCGGGGTGCGCCGGCAGTGAGGCCTCGGGGAAGTTGACCGCGGTCAGCGTCGAGCCGTTGTCGCTGTACTTCACCAGCTTGGCGGCCACTTCGCCGCCGATATTGGCCTGCGCCTCCAGCGTGCTGCCGCCGATGTGCGGCGTCAGGATCACGTTGTCGAATTCGCGCAGCGGCGACAGGAACTCCTCGCCGTTGCCCTCCGGCTCCACCGGGAACACGTCGATGGCGGCGCCGGCCAGGTGCTTGCCAGCCAGTGCGGCGGCCAGCGCCTCGATCACCACCACCGTGCCGCGCGAGGCGTTGATCAGATGGCTGCCGGCCTTCATCGCCGCCAACTCGGCGGCGCCGAACATGTCCTTGGTCTGTGCCGTTTCCGGCACGTGCAGGGTGACCACGTCGGATTCGGCCAGCAGCTCGTGCAGCTTGCCGATCTGGCGCGCGTTGCCCAGCGGCAGCTTGTTCTCGATGTCGTAGAACACCACCTTCAGGCCCAGGCTTTCCGCCAGCACCCCGACCTGGGTGCCGATGTGGCCGTAGCCGACGATGCCCAGCGTCTTGCCGCGCACCTCGAAGCTGCCTTCCGCCGATTTCAGCCAGCCGCCGCGATGGGCGAGGGCGTTTTTCTCCGGGATTCCGCGCAGCAGCATGATGCTCTCGGCGATCACCAGCTCGGCCACCGAGCGGGTGTTGGAGAACGGCGCGTTGAACACCGGGATGCCGCGGCGGCTGGCGGCGGCGAGGTTGACCTGGTTGGTGCCGATGCAGAAGCAGCCGACGGTGATCAGCTTTTTCGCCGCCTCCAGCACCTCGTCGCTGAGCTGGCTGCGCGAGCGGATGCCGACGATGTGGGCATCGGCGATGCGCTCCTTCAGTTCGCTGTCCGGCAGTGCCTTCTTGTGATACTCGATGTTGTGGTAACCATTGTCACGGAAGGTGTCGAGTGCACTCTGGTGCACGCCTTCCAGCAGCAATACCTTGATCTTGTCCTTGGCGAGCGATACGGTTTGCATGATGCGAATGGCCCTTTGTTGACTAAATTTCTCGGGTATTATGACCCCGATTGCCGTTTTTTGACTAGAGAGAGCGCACATGCTTGCACCGCAACAGCTGGCCGAACTGGGCCGCCTGCTGGCCGCCGACCGCGTGGCCACCGATACCGATACCCTGACGCGCTACGGCCTGGACTGGACGCGCTATTTCACACCCGATGCCGCTGCGGTGCTGTTTCCGAAAACGGTGGAGGAGGTGGTGGCGCTGGTGCGCTGGGCGCAGCGCGAGCAGTTTGCGCTGGTGCCGTCCGGCGGCCGCACCGGCCTGTCCGGCGGCGCGGTGGCGCGCAACGGTGAGCTGGTGGTGTCGTTCGATCGCATGAACGCGATCCTGGAGCTGGACAAGGTTGGCCGCACCGTGCGTTGCCAGGCGGGGGTGATCACCAGGACGCTGCAGGAATTCGCGCGGGCCAACGGCCTGTACTACCCGGTGGATTTTGCCTCCAGCGGCAGCAGCCAGATCGGCGGCAATATCGCCACCAACGCCGGCGGCATCAAGGTCGTGCGCTACGGCATGACCCGCGAATGGGTGGTCGGGCTGAAGGTGGTCACCGGCGAGGGCGAGGTGCTGGAGCTGAACCACGGCCTGGCGAAGAACAATACCGGCTACGACTTCCGCCACCTGTTCATCGGCTCGGAGGGCACGCTGGGCTTCATCGTCGAGGCCACGCTGCGGCTGGCGCGGCCGCCGGCGGAGCTGGCGGTGATGGTGCTGGCGGTGCCGAATCTTGCCGACATCATGAATATTTTCAACGCCTACCGCGACAAGCTGGACCTGACCGCGTTCGAGTTCTTCTCCGAGCAGGCGCTGCGCCACGTGCTGGCGCGCGGTGCGGTGCAGCGGCCGTTCGACGAGGCGGCCGACTACTACGTGCTGCTGGAGTTCGAGAAGATCGCGCCGGACACCGAGACGCAGGCGCTGGCGCTGTTCGAGCATTGCGCCGAGCAGGGCTGGCTGGTCGACGGCGTGCTGTCGCAGTCGCAGCAGCAGGCGGCGGAGCTGTGGCGCCTGCGCGAGGACATCAGCGAGTCCATCACCCCGTACAAGCCGTACAAGAACGACATCGCGGTGGTGGTCAGCAAGGTGCCGGCCTTCGTCGCGCAGCTGGACGAGATCCTGGCGCGCGAGTACCCGCAGTTCGAGGTGGTGTGGTTCGGCCACATCGGCGACGGCAACCTGCACATCAATGTGCTGAAGCCGGAGGCGCTGGCCATCGACGACTTCCGCCGCGCCTGCGAACAGGTCAACAAGTACGTGTTCGAGCTGGTGCGCGACTTCAAGGGCAGCATGTCGGCCGAGCACGGCGTCGGCCTGCTCAAGCACGACTATCTTGACGTCAGCCGCAGTCATGCCGAAATCCGGCTGATGAAAGCGATGAAATCGCTTTTTGATCCGGATGGCATTATGAACCCGGGCAAGCTGGTGTAAGCGGCAGACGATGCCCGAAAAATGCGCGGCGTCAGCAAACTGCTGACGCCGCGCTGTTTTTTTTGGCTTTCAACAGCTTATCCACAGCTTTTTCCCTGTTTGGCTGTGGATAAGCGCTCAATCCAGCTGGCAGGGGCTGATCACGATGCCGGCACGCAGGCCGACGCCGACCTTGGGGTTGGGGAACAGGATGCGTTCTTCGCCGCCGTCGGCGACGTAACGGATGTCACCATCTTCGGCAATTGTCATGCCATGCGGAAGGGCGGTGAAGTTCTCCACGCTGTCGGCCAGGTGCAGCCTGAACTGCTCGCTGTGCTTCACCAGATCGTACTTGGCGTGGAACACCGCGAAGCGGCTGGCGTCGTAGGCCGGCAGCGGCGGGGTGCTGCCGGAGACCAGGCGCCGCAGCGCGCGGTCGATGCCGGCGAAGCGGGCGAGGTCGTTGTCGCCGAACGGCCGCGCCTTACCCAGCTCCAGCGTCAGCGCGTCGGCGTGGAAATGGTGGCTGGTGTAGTAGCTGAAGGTGGCCGCCGGCTTGCTGTGCAGCAGCAGGGTGCTGACGTCGGCGCTTTCCAGCCACAGCAGCTGTTCGCGCTTGTGTGGCCGGCCGTCGGTGTACGGGTAGATGGCGAACTTCTCGAACACCGAGCCGCGGATGGCGGTGTGCAGGTCGTAGTGCAGGCGCTGCACGCCGGCCGGCGCGGCGCGGAAGAAGTCGGCGGCCAGCCGTTCCAGCTCGGCGGCGCGGCGTGCCTCCTGCGCCTGCGGCTGGCTGATGTGGGCGCCGTTGAACAGCCGGTTCATGTCGTAGTCGGTAAAGCGCGCGCCGCTGCGCATCGCCACCGGATTGCCCAGCATGACCAGCAGCCGGCAGCGCAGCGGCATGGCGCCGGCGAGCAGGTCGTTGACGATGCTGTTGACCACTTCGATCGGGGCGGTCTCGTTGCCGTGGATGCCGGTGGACAGCAGCACGTGGTCCAGCGTGTCGGCGGCGTCCAGCGGCGCCAGCACCAGCACGCCTTCGGCCAGCCACTGCAGGCTCAGGGTCGCGGTCTGCCACTGGCGGGGGGCGGCAAAGCGGCCGTCCAGCGTGGCGTGCAGAAAATCACGGGCGGGGGCAAACGGCGTCATGGGGTGTCCTGTGCTTGTGGTGTTGCCCCATTCTAATCAAATGCCCGCCGGCGCCAACGCGGCTGTCACCGCCTTGTCCGTATATGGCGCAAACCGGACATTCGCCGCCTCAGGCTTCGGCGAAGCGACTGATCTGCTGCGCGAAGGCGGCCGGCGCCTCGAGGTGGATGGCGTGGCCGGCGCCGGGCAGTACCGTCAGTGTCGAGCCGGCGATGCCCTGGTGCAGCAGTTCCGACTGGTACAGCGGGGTGAGGCGGTCTTCGCTGCCGACGATGATGTGGGTCGGTACCCTGATTTCGTCCAGCCAGCTGCGCGCGTCGTGTTCACGGATGCCGGCCAGAATGCGTTCCACCCCCGGCCAGTCCACCGTGGCGGCGATGGTGCGCAGGTCCGGCAGCATCTGCGCGCTGCTGACGAAGAAGCGGCTGGAAAACAGCCACGGCAGGCTGATGTCGAAGCGCAGTCCGGGGCCGCCGGCCTGTTGCGCCGCGCTCCAGCTCTGCGCGATGTAAACGTTGGCCGCATCCGACCACGCCAGCGTCGAGGCCAGCAGCAGCCGCGACAGCCGCGCCGGATGGCGGCGGGCAAAGTGCAGTGCCACCATGCCGCCGTAGGACAGGCCGGCGAGGTAGCACTGTTCGATGCCGAGGTGGTCGAGCAGCGCGGCGGCGTCGTCGGCCTGCTGCGTCAGCGGGTAGCTGTCCTGCACCCGCCGTTCGCTCTGGCCCTGGCCCTGGAAGTCGAGACGGATCAGCTTGAAACGCGGCTCCAGCAACGGCGCCATCAGCGTCCAAGCGGCGGTGCTCATGGTCAGGCCGTTGAACAGCAAGAGCGGCTGTTCGCCGTGGCCACTGACTTCGTAATACAGCTGGCGTCCGTCGTGCTGCAGCATGGGCATGGCGTCTTCCTTGTCGGATACGGTTAATGTCAGTGTGGTGCAGGAAGCGCCGGCCCGCAATAGCGGTTGCCGCCGCTATCGCCGATTTGTCATGTTGCGGTGCTAGCATTGCCGTTCTTGGAAACGGACTTGTGCAATGGAAACCATGCAGGAAACCACCACCGTCAGTGTCGCGTCGGGCCTGGTGCATCAGGCGCTGCTGGAGCAGATCATTCATGACGGACAGGTGCAGGTAGTGTTCCAGCCCATCGTGCAGCTGGCTGACGGCGAGCTGTACGGCTACGAGGCGCTGGTGCGCGGGCCGTCCGACTCCATCCTGCATTCACCGGTGATGCTGTTCGAGCAGGCAGCGCGCGCCGGCCTGTCCGGGGTGCTGGACCAGGTCTGCATCGCCGCGATTCTGCGCCAGTTTGCGCTGCGCCAGCTGCCGGGCATCCTGTTCATCAATGTCATTCCCGATACCCTGCTCAGCGCCGATGTCTCGGTCGAGGCGCTGCTCGGCTTGTTGCAGCTGAACGGTGTGCCGCCGCAGCGAGTGGTGCTGGAGCTGACCGAGACCCGTCCCAATGCCGGCTACCCGGTGTTGCGCCAGGTGGTGGACGAGCTGCGCCGCACTGGTTTGCGGCTGGCGCTGGATGATCTGGGCGAGGGCTTTTCCAATCTGCGGTTGTGGTCGGAGCTGCGTCCGGACGTGGTCAAGCTGGACAAGTATTTCGTGCAGAACATTCATGCCGACCCGCTGAAGGCGCAGTTCGTGCGCTCGCTGGTGGACATGGCGCGCGCCTCCGGCGCCCTGCTGGTGGCAGAAGGGGTGGAGCAGGCCGAGGAGTTGCGCGTGCTGCGCGAGCTGGGGGTGGCGATGGGGCAGGGCTACCTGATCGCGCGGCCACAGGCCGATCCCGGCAATGGCTGCCATTATCCGTTGCCGCGTGCGCCGCAGCACGCCGGTGTCCGGCGTCAGCCGGTGGCACGCGACCTGCTGCAGGAGGTGCCGTATCTGAGCACCGCGCACAGCTGTGAGCAGGCTTACCAGATGTTTGCCGCCTCGCTGCAGCGCTTTGCCATTCCGGTGCTGCACGAGCAGCGCCCGGTGGGGCTGCTGACACGGCACCATGTGCTGGAAACCTTTGCCAGACCATTCAACCGTGAGCTGTTCGCCAAGAAGCCATGCATGGCGCTGGCCGATGACAGGCCGCTGCTGGTGGCGGCGGAGATGGATATCCAGTCGCTGTCCGGGCGGGTGGTGGAGGCTGAGCAGCGCTACCTGGTCGATGGTTTCATTATCGTAGAGGATGACGCCTATCTCGGCATGGGCACCGGCTATGACCTGATGCGCCTGATCAGCGAGATGCAGCTGTCGGCGGCGCGCTACGCCAACCCGCTGACCGGGCTACCGGGCAACGTGCCGATCGGCGAGGAGGTGCAGCGGCTGCTGGAGGGCGAGCGCCCGTTCGTGGTGGCTTATGTCGATCTCGATCATTTCAAGCCGTTCAATGATCACTACGGCTACGGCGCCGGCGACGACCTGATCCGCGAGCTGGGGCGGACTTTGCTGTCGCAGCTGGACATGACGCTGGATTTTGCCGGCCATATCGGCGGCGATGACTTCGTACTGTTGTTGCAGACTTGCAACTGGCGGCGCCAGTTGCAGGCCATCATCCAGCTGTTCGATCAGCGGGTGCAGGCGTTCTTTTGTGCCGCAGCGCGCCAGGCCGGTGGCTATCACATCGCCGACCGCAGTGGCAAGATGCAGTTCTT
Source organism: Vogesella fluminis (assembly GCF_014652335.1). Classification (GTDB taxonomy): domain Bacteria; phylum Pseudomonadota; class Gammaproteobacteria; order Burkholderiales; family Chromobacteriaceae; genus Vogesella; species Vogesella fluminis. The sequence continues at coordinate 39,579 of NZ_BMYP01000016.1, forward strand.
CCCGCTGACCAGCGTGTCCATCGGGGTGCTGCCGGTATTGCCGGGGCGCTTCCGGTCGCACTATGAAGTGGCCGCGGCGGCGACACAGGCCAAAAAAATGGCGAAAAAACAGGAAGGTAGCAGCCTGTTTGTCGAAGCGCGCGAGTTCCCTGTTCTGGTGCGGCCAACGGTGCCGGCTGTTTGAGTAATTAAACATTGTTGTTGTGCGAGGTGGTCGTCAAGCACGTTATGCTGCGGGGCAGCATGAACGTGCTGTTTAAGTGCATGATTCGCTAATGCTTTTTGATTTCCCGTTTTTTGTGCGGTTCTTCCGTTTCTTCTTGTCAATTTTATTAAACGTGCGCTACTCTTTTTTCGACGGGTGGTGGCGTTTGTGCGCACGCCGCGGCAGATAGCCGGTGCCGGTGTCCGGGTGCTCCGTGCGAGCCGGGTAGCGGTCGGGGCCGGTCATGTCGCAAGCAATGCAGCGGTGCATACAACAATCCCGTTTTTAAGTGCTGTTGCCGGCAAATGCCTGCGGCCGCGGATATTGCCTGCAAGGTTGGCCGCAAGTAGGGTGTCGGTTTATGTTGAATGGTGCGGTATCTACCGCGCCATGATGACGAAGACGTACGAAAATATCACAGGGACGGACCACGTCCTTCAGGGGAAACAATCATGGTTGATGCTGCAAAGCAATCTGCTAGCGAAAAGCCTTATCTGTCGATTACCAATATCGTCAAGAAATTCGGGGACACCGCAGCCGTCGATGGTGTGACACTGGACATCCGGCGCAAGGAAATCTTTGCCCTGCTCGGCAGCTCCGGCTGCGGCAAATCCACCCTGCTGCGCATGCTGGCGGGCATGGAGCGGCCTACTTCCGGCCAGATCATTCTCGATGGCCAGGATATCACCAGGCTGGCGCCGTACGAGCGCCCGATCAACATGATGTTCCAGAGCTACGCGCTGTTCCCGCACATGAGCGTGGCGGACAACATCGCCTTCGGCCTGAAGCAGGACAAGATGCCCAAGGGCGAGATCGACGCCCGCGTGGCGGAGATGCTGGACCTGGTGCAGATGCGCAAGTATGCCAACCGCAAGCCGTACCAGCTGTCCGGTGGCCAGCAGCAGCGTGTCGCGCTGGCGCGCAGCCTGGCCAAGCGCCCGAAGCTGCTGCTGCTGGATGAGCCGCTGGGCGCACTGGACAAGAAGCTGCGCCAGCAGACGCAGCTGGAACTGGTCAACACGCTGGAGAAAGTCGGCGTGACCTGCATCATGGTGACCCATGACCAGGAAGAGGCGATGACCATGGCCACCCGCATCGGCATCATGAGCGAGGGCCAGCTGCTGCAGGTCGGCACCCCGGCGGAAATCTACGACTACCCCAACTGCCGTTTCACCGCCGAATTCATCGGCGACACCAACCTGTTCACCGGCCCGGTGGTGGTCGACGAGCCGGACCGTGTCGAGATCGAGGCCGCCGAGCTGGGCGGGCGCATCTGGATCGACCACGGCATCACCGGCCCCAAGGGCATGCAGGTGTGGGCCAGCATCCGGCCGGAAGACGTGCGCGTCGACCGTGATCCGGTGGCCGCCGGCCCCAACGCCGCCAAGGGCGCAGTGACGGAGATTGCCTATTTCGGCAGCTATTCCGTCTATCATGTTAAGCTCGGCAGCGGCAAGGTGCTCAAGGCGATGGTGCCGGTCAACCGCTGGCACGAGGCCAATCTGGAGCCGCCGACCTGGGGCGACCAGGTCTACGTCAGCTGGCGCGCCGACATGCCGGTCGTGCTTACCCGCTAAGGAGCTGCGACATGAATATCCAGCGCCTCTTCAAGCGCCTCAAGCCCGGCCGCGGTGCGGTGATCTCGATTCCGTACTTCTGGCTGCTGCTGTTTTTCCTGGTGCCGTTCTTCATCGTGCTAAAGATCAGCTTCGCCGAGCAGGATCTCGCCATTCCGCCATTCACCAGCCTGATGAACCTGGAGGAGGGCGGGCTGCTGCATATCACGCTCAACCTCGGCAACTTCGACTTCATCCTCAGCGACGACTTCTACGCCAAAACCTATTTGTCCTCGCTGCAAGCCGCACTGTTCACCACGCTGATGTGCCTGCTGCTGGGCTATCCGATCGCCTATGCCATCGCGCGCACCGATCCGGCACGCCGCAATGTACTGCTGATGCTGGTAATGCTGCCGTTCTGGACCTCGTTCCTGCTGCGTGTCTACGCCTGGATGGGCCTGCTCAACGAAAACGGCCTCATCAACAGCTTCCTGCTGGCGATCGGCCTCGTCGACGAGCCGCTGCCGCTGTTCCACAACAACTTCTCGCTGTATCTGGTGATGGTGTATGCCTATCTGCCGTTCATGATCCTGCCGCTGTTCTCGCACCTGGTGAAGATGGACGGTCGCCTGCTGGAAGCGGCCAGCGATCTCGGTGCCGGCCCGATCAAGGCCTTCTTCACCATCACGTTGCCGCTATCCAGGAACGGCATCATCGCCGGCTCGATGATGGTATTCATCCCGGCGGTCGGCGAATTCGTGATTCCGGAGCTGGTCGGTGGCCCGGATACGCTGATGATCGGCAAGGTGCTGTGGAACGAGTTCTTCGACAACAACAACTGGCCGATGGCCGCCGCGGTGGCGACGGTGATGGTGCTGCTGCTGATCGTGCCGATTGCGTTCCTGCACCGTTTCGAAACCCGCCAGCTGGAAGGAAAAGGCAATGAATAATCAACAACTGTCCCCCTTCCTCAAGGGCATGCTGCTGCTGGGGCTGCTGTTCCTGTACATCCCCATCGTCAGCCTGGTGGTGTACTCGTTCAACGACTCCAAGCTGGTGACGGTATGGGGCGGCTTCTCCACCAAGTGGTATGTATCGCTGTTCCAGAACGAGCAGATCATGTCTGCGGTGAAGCTGTCGCTGCAGATCGCGCTGGCCAGCGCCACCGCGGCGGTGATTCTGGGCACCATTGCCGGCTTCGTGCTGGCGCGCTTCAAGCGCTTTCCGGGCAGCTCGCTGTTCGCCGGCATGATGACGGCGCCGATGGTGATGCCGGAGGTGATTACCGGCCTGTCGATGCTGCTGCTGTTCATCTCGATGCAGCAGCTGATCGGCGTGCCGGCCGAGCGTGGCTTCTTCACCATCTGGGTCGGCCACACCACGCTGTGCATGGCCTACGTCGCGGTGGTGGTGCGCTCGCGGCTGCTGGAAATCGACCAGTCGCTGGAAGACGCGGCGATGGACCTGGGCGCGCGTCCGCTGAAGATCTTCTTCGTGATCACGCTGCCGCTGGTGACGCAGGCGATTGCCTCCGGCTTCCTGCTGTCGGTGACACTGTCGCTGGATGATCTGGTGATGACCGCTTTCCTGTCCGGTCCCGGTTCCACCACCCTGCCGCAGGTGATCTTCTCCAAGGTGCGCCTCGGCCTGAATCCGGAAATCAACGCGCTGGCCTCGATTACCGTGCTGGCGGTCGGTGTACTGGTGATTGTCGCCAACTACCTGATGCTGAATTCGCAGCGCAAGCGCGAACGGGCACTGGCGGCGGCGATGCGCGAAAGCAACGCTAGCTGACAATGACGGGTGCCGCCCGGCGCCCCCGGACGGCGGCGTTGCGAGGCTCCGCCGTTTTTTTTGCCCGACCTATCCTGCCGCTTGTCAAAAAGGGACTGATCTTGCCGTTTACCCTGCCGTTTTCCTGACCACCAACGAGGACTCTATGCTCAATTACGCCCACCAGCCGCATGCCCCATCCTATTACGCCGCCACCGCCGTGCCACGGGCGCCGGGTGCCGCGCTGCAAGGGCGGGTGGACTGCGACGTGTGCGTGATCGGCGGCGGCCTGACCGGGGTGTCCACCGCGCTGAATCTGGCCGAGCGCGGCCTGCACGTGGTGCTGCTGGAAGGCTCGCAGATCGGCTTTGGCGCCTCCGGCCGAAACGGCGGCCAGGTGATCGCCGGTTACGCCTGCGAAATGGACACCATCCGCCAGCAACTGGGTGACGAGCTGGCCAAGGTGTTCTGGCAGATGTCGCTGGAGGCGATCGACATCATCGAGCAGCGGGTACGGCGGTACGGCATCGCCTGCAACTGGACGCGCGGCTACTGCACCGCGGCGGTGAAGCCGGCGCACCTCGACGACCTGCTGGCGTGGCAGCACGAGGCGGAAAGCTTCTACGGCTACCGCCACTACACGCTGTGGGACAAGGAAACGTTGGCCGCCAACCTCGCCTCGGATCGTTATCAGGGCGGGCTGTTCGATCCGCTGGCCGGGCATATCCATCCGCTGAACTATCTGCTGGGGCTGGCCGCCGCCGCGCGCGCGGCCGGCGCGGTGCTGCATGAGAACTCGCCGGTCACCAGTATCGAGGGTGGCGAACGGCCGCTGGTGCGGACCGCGCAGGGCGAGGTGCACTGCCGGCAGCTGGTGCTGGCCTGCAATGCCTTCGTCGGCCAGCTGGTGCCGGCACTCAATCGCCGCATCATGCCGGTCGGCACCTATGTCATCGCCACCGAGCCGCTGGGCGAGGCGCGCGCGCGCGGCCTGATCGCCAACAATATGGCGGTGTGCGACACCAATTTCGTGCTCGACTACTACCGCCTGTCCGCCGACCATCGCCTGCTGTTCGGCGGCAAGGTCAGCTACTCCGGGCGCGAGCCGCGCGATCTGGCCGGCAGCATGCGCGCCGACATGCTGCGCGTGTTCCCGCAGCTGGCCGACGCGCGGATCGACTACGCCTGGGGCGGCTTTTGCGACATCACCATGAACCGGGCGCCGGACTTCGGCCGCCTTGCGGCCAACGTTTACTACGCGCAGGGTTTCTCCGGCCACGGCGTGGCCATCACCGGGCTGGCCGGCAAGGTGCTGGCCGAGGCGATCAGCGGCGACGACAGCCGGCTGGCACTGTTCGAGCGACTGCGCCACCGCCGCTTCCCCGGCGGCGAGCTGCTGCGCACCCCGGCGCTGGTGCTGGGCATGGCCTGGTACCGGCTGCAGGATCGCCTCTGAGCCGGTGCTCCCGGTGCGGCACGGCTATAGTGAGGCGATGGTGTCGTGCCACATAACGGTGCGCCGGTGTCGGCGTTTTGCCTCATGTTGCGGTGCGACATCAGCCTGCGGCCGCGGTGTTGAATATCATGGACGCGCCACGCGCGGAACGTCGCCGCCGGGTGGTCGCGGAACGGTTAAAAAACATTCACATGACGACGCTACACTGGGGCGTTGGCCGCAGGGGTGGCCGGTGTCGTGTTGATTAAAATGGACGGTCCAAAATTGTGCTTGTCACAGCGCGTGATGTTGCTAAAATCCGCGCTCATTTTGCGGCGATCAGCCGTTTATTGCGCGCTCCGACATCCCAGGCCCACATGAAGCTTTCTTAGCCCGAAAGCCGCGCACTAAGGAGCAGTTTTTCCAAATTTTTAGCAGGAAATCCTTTCATGGCTTGGACTGTGGCAGATAGCCGGAGCCTCTACGGCATCCGGCATTGGGGGGCTGGCTATTTCAACGTCGGCGAGAGCGGTTGCGTCAAGGTGCGTCCTAACGCCAACCATCAGCGCGAAATCAATCTGTACGAACTGGCTCACACGCTGTCGGACAAGGGTCTGGACATGCCGCTGCTGGTGCGTTTCCCGGACATCCTGCAAGACCGCGTCACCCGCCTGTGCCGCGCGTTTGACAACGCCATCGCCGGCATCGGCTACGACAACCAGTACACCGCGATCTACCCGATCAAGGTCAACCAGCAGGAGGCGGTGGTCAAAAGCATCATCGCCACCCCGGACGTGTCCATCGGCCTCGAAGCCGGCTCCAAGCCGGAACTGATGGCGGTACTGGCGCTGGCGCCCAAGGGTTGCACCATCATCTGCAACGGCTACAAGGACCGCGACTACATCCGCCTGGCGCTGATCGGCCAGCGTCTGGGCCACCAGGTGTTCCTGGTGATCGAGAAGGAGTCCGAGGTCGACCTGCTGATCGAGGAAAGCCTGAAGCTGGGCGTGAAGGCCAATATCGGCCTGCGCGTGCGCCTGTCCTCGCTGGCATCCAGCAAGTGGGCCGACACCGGTGGCGACAAGGGCAAGTTCGGCCTGTCCGCCGGCCAGCTGATCTCGGCGGTGGACAAGCTGGTGGCCGCCGGCCACGGTGACACCGTGCGCCTGATGCACTTCCACATGGGCTCGCAGATCGCCAACATCGCCGACTACCGTGCCGGCTTCCGCGAGGCGATCCGCTACTTCTCCGAGCTGCGCGCGCTGGGCCTGCCGGTCGATCACGTCGACGTCGGCGGCGGTCTGGGCGTCGACTACGACGGCACCCACTCGCGCAACGCCAGCTCCATCAACTACGACATGGACGAATACGCGCAGGTGATCGTGTCGATGCTGCACGAATTCTGCGCCGAGAACGACATCCCGCATCCGCGCATCCTGTCCGAGTCCGGCCGCGCGATGACTGCGCACCACGCGGTGCTGATGATGAACGTGACCGACGTCGAGCGCCTGCCGGACACCATGCCGCAGATCGACGACGTCAGCCTGCTGGCCAAGCCGGTGGCCAAGCTGTTCGAGCTGATGAGCCTCACCGACGCCGAAATGGTGACCGAGACCTACTACCGCGCCAGCCATCTGGCGTCGGAAGTGTCGGACATGTACGCCGAAGGCCGCATGACGCTGAAGGAAAAGGCCGTCGCCGAGCAGCTGCACGCCGCGCTGTGCCGCCGCCTGCTGTCGCAGCTGACCGCCAGCCAGCGCTCGCAGCGTCAGGTGTTCGACGACCTGACCGACCGTCTGGCCGACAAGTACTTCTGCAACTTCTCGGTGTTCCAGAGTCTGCCGGATACCTGGGCCATCGACCAGGTGCTGCCCATCATGCCGGTGCACCGCCTGGACGAGCAGCCGACGCGCCGTGCCGTGCTGCAGGACCTGACCTGCGATTCCGACGGCAAGGTCAAGCAGTACGTCGATGAGCAGAGCATCGAGTCCAGCATGCCGGTGCACGAGGTGAAGCCGGGCGAGGAATACCTGATCGCGGTGTTCCTGGTCGGTGCCTACCAGGAAATCCTCGGCGACATGCACAACCTGTTCGGCGATACCGATTCGGTCAACGTCTACGTGCGCGAAGGCGGCCGCCTGTCGTACGAGGGCGTGGAAGAGCACGACACCATCGAGGACATGCTGCGCTATGTGCACCTGTCGCCGGAGGAAATCCTCAACCGCTACGAAGCCAAGGCGCGCACCGCCGGGCTGAGTGCGGAAGAGCGCTCCAGTTACTTTGCCGAATTCTGCCGCGGCCTGAAGCAGTCGTCGTATCTGAACGTCTGAATGCTGCGGTGAATCTGGCCGGGTAACACCCGCCGCCGGTGCAGTACAAAAAGGTTGGCCGCAAGCTCCACGCTTGCGGCCAACCTTTGTTATTTGTGCTCAGCAGCGGTTGCCAGGAAGGTAAACACTTCTGGCGCCAGGTGCGCGACATTGCAGCGCAGCCACGGTGTCGCTTCCGGCTGTGCCCGGAACAGCACTCCGGGAGCCAGCAGGATGTCCTGCTGCAATGCTGCCTCGGTGCAACGGACCGCATCCAGTTCCGGCGGCAGCTGCACCCAGGCAAACAGGCTGGCGGCGGGCTCGGCAAATACCGGCCAGCCCAGCGCATCAAAGCCGCTTCTGGCGGCAAGGTTGGCCGCCAGCAGGCGGTCGCGCAGTTTCTGCAGGTGGCGGCGATAGCTGCCATCGGCCAGCATGGATTGCGCCAGCTGTTCGTTGATCAGGGACGAAGTCAGTCCGGTCAGCATCTTGTGGTTGACGAGGGCGTCGATCACCTCGTCGCTGGCCACCACATAGCCGACCCGCAGCGACGGCACCAGCGTCTTCGAAACGCTGCCGATATGGATGACGCGCTGGGTGCCGGCCAGCGCCTGCAACGGGCTACTGCCCGGTTCGACCAGTGCGGCGGACACGTCGTCCTCCACCACCCAGCAGGCGTGCTGCTCGGCCAGTTGCAGCACGCGATGGGCGGTGGCGTGGTCGTAACTGGCGCCGGTGGGGTTGTGCAGGCGCGGGTTGGTGAAAAAGGCGCGCGGCTGGTGTGCCTGCATCAGCTGCGCCAGTTGCGTGGTATCGGGGCCGTGCGAGGTCCACGGCGCGCCGATGACGCGGGCGCCGGCCATTTTCAGTAGCGTAATCAGATTGCAGTAACCTGGGTCGTCTACCAGTACTACGTCACCACTATTTACCAGCATCTTGATGACCAGTTGCAGCGCCTGGCTGGCGCCCTGCGTCAGCAGGATATTGTCGGGTGTCGCCGGTAGGCCTTGGGCGCCAAGGTTGGCGGCCAGTGTTTGTCGCAGGCGTAGCAGCCCCATCGGGTCGCCATAGTGTGCTGGCGGCTGTGGGTCGCGGCCGAGGGCACGCAGACTGCGGCCGAGCCCACTCTGGTCGTACCAGTCGGCAGGCAGCCAGCCGCTGCCCGGTTGCCGGTCACTATCGGCAGGGTTGAAGTGGTTGTCTATCAGCCAGTAGGCATCGGCAGTCTTCTGCGGTTGGCGTGGTGCAGAAACCAGGTTGCCAGTGGTTTGCGGACGCACATAAAAGCCGTCACCACGACGTGCAATCAATACACCCTCAGCGACGAGGCGGTCATAGGCTTCCACCACAGTAAAGGTGCTGACCCCGTGGCTGGTGGCAAACTGGCGGATTGAGGGCACTTGCTCACCGGCGCGCCATTGCCGGCTGTTCACGGCATCCTGTACTGCAGCAGTGATGCGTTCGATAAGCGAGCCGTTAAAGGCGTTCAGTTGCAAGGGCATGGGGTCTCCATTGTATTGGTAATCCGGCCTGTACAGCCATGGTGAAAAGCGGGCTGGTCGTACATGGTAGCGTGTTTGTGGCGCGCCTACAGTAGCGGCACCTACTCGGAGAAAAGAGACACGACATGAAGAAGCTATCGATTGCAGTGCTGGCCTTGTTTGCTGCCAGCAGCCAGAGCGTATTTGCCGAAGAGTCGCTGCGCATTGTGACAGAGGGCACTTTCCCGCCATACAGCATGACCCGTGCCGATGGCAGTCTGACCGGTTTTGATGTCGATATTGCCAAGGCTTTGTGTCGTGAAATGAAAATGAATTGCGAGATCAAGGCCAATGATTTTGACGGCATGATCCCCGGTTTGATCGCAAAAAAATTCGATGTGGCCGTGGCTTCGATGGCTATTACCGAGGAGCGCAAGAAGGCGGTGGCTTTCAGTGACAAATACCAGGGTGGCTACACGACGCTGATCGGCAAAATCGGTCAGAAGCTGGACGGCACGCCAGTGAGCATGAAGGGCAAGATCATCGGTGTCCAGCAAGGCACTATCCAGGCGAACTATGCCCGTGCCAGATATCAGCCAGCAGGTGCCAAGCTCAATACCTATAGCACGGTGGAAAATGCATTTCTTGATGTGGTTAGCGGCCGCATCGATGCGCTGATGATTGATGTCGGTGGTGCTTATGAATTGAAGAAAAGCCCCAAGGGCAAGCAGGTCGAGATGTTCGGCCCGAAAATGAATGATGTGAAATATTTTGGTACCGGTTCCGGCATTGCCGTGCGTAAGGATGACAAAGTCCTGCTGGGCAGGATCAACGCCGCGCTAAAGACCATTTTGGCGAATGGCACCTACAAAAAGATCAACGACCAGTATTTTGACTACAACCAGTACGATTGAGCACCCCCGGCAAACAACCCCCACTGTGACCTGGCTACGGCCGGGTATTTTTTGACAACAATTATGCATATCCAGAAACATACCCTGCCGGGGGTTATGCCCGGTACACAGCATGTGCTCAATAGTTACCATTTCGGCAAGGAGGGTAGTGGGCCGCATGTTTATTTGCAGGCGGGGCTACACGCAGATGAATTACCGGGCATCGTGTTGTTGCACCGCCTGTGCCGCCGGTTGGAGGCATTGGAAAGTGAAGGGCACATTCGTGGGCAATTGACCGTGGTGCCAATGGCTAATCCGCAAGGCATGACCCAGTATTTGCAGGGGCAGCACTCCGGCCGTTTCGATGGTATCAGCTCGGAAAACTTCAATCGTTACTATCCCGATCTGAGTGCTGTGGCAGAACTGGATACGGCAGCAGACAGTGCCAAGGTGCGTCAGGCCCTGCGTCAGGCGCTGGCAGCACTGCCAGTGATAAGCACGGTTGAGGCTCTGCGCCATACGCTGTTCGATATGGCGTTGCAGGCAGACATAGTGCTGGATATACATTGTGATAGCGAGGCGGTGTTGCATCTGTACGGCAATAATCGGCATCTCAAGGCAGTAAGTGAGCTGGCTGGTTTTTTGCAGGCAGGGGCGACGCTGCTATGCGATGAAGCTGGTGGCATGTCATTTGATGATGCGGTGGTACAGAATTGGCGGCGCCTGGAGGGTAGGCTCGGTATTCATCTGGATATTCCATTGGCGCTGACTGTCGAGTTGCGTGGAGTGGCTGATGTCGAGGACAGGCTGGCGGCGCGTGACGAAGGTGGCCTGCTGGCATGGCTGCGCTGGGTCGGCGTGCTGGATGGCGAACGGGTCGAGCCACCACTGGCACCGCAGGCTGTTACACCATTGGCGGGTGTTGAGACCATAGTGGCGCCGCATGGTGGCGTGGTCGTGTATCAGACGGCTCCCGGACAGATTCTGGCTGCCGGCTCGCGTATCGGTTATCTGCTCAATCCGCTGGATGGCAACCAGACGCCCTTGCTTAGCCAGCGTGGCGGCTACTTTTATGCACGTGTTGCAAACCGGCTGGCAACAACCGGTGCGGAGCTGGCATTTGTTGCGGGTACCGGTATTTGGCGCAATGGTGATTTGCTATCGGCATGAATGGCTGGCAGTAACGGAACCTTCCTGTGCCGGGTTGCGGCACCGTGCTCCGGCACCGGGCCGGTATTGGCAGGTTTCCGGCTTTCAGCCGTCCCTGCGTTTCACCCAGATCGCTGTTTCCAGCTGGACGGCGATTTCTTCATGCTGGTTGCGGGTCGTCCACTGCAGGGTGACGATGCCGAATTGCGGCTGCCTGGCGGAGACGCGCTGTGCCAGTACCTCGATCTCGGTTTGCAGCGTGTCGCCGGCACGGGTTGGCCGCGGCCAGCGCAGATTGTCCACCTTCATGCCGACCAGGCCGCCAGCGACCCGTCCCAGCTCGCTGGCCACCACCATGCGCATGGTCAGGCTGGCGACGTGCCAGCCGCTGGCCGCAAGACCGTTGAACACGCTGTCCTCGGCCGCAACCTCGTCCAGGTGGAAAAACTGCGGATCAAAGCTGCCGGCGAAATCGCGGATTTCGGCCAGCGTCAGGGTATGGCTGGCGGTGTGGAAGCGGCGGCCGGGGATGAGGTCTTCGAAGTGCAGCATTTTGTCATATCCGTAGCGCGTTGATCAGGTCGTTTTCCAGTGCCAGCAGCAGCTTGTCGTCGTGGCCGGATGGCAGCGACAGCAAGAAGGAGTCTTCCACCCGGCCGCCCAGGGTCATGATCTTGGCGGCATCGACGTTGACGTGATAGTCGGACAGCACCTTGGCGATCCTGGCCAGCAGGCCGGTGCGGTCGCCGCTGACGATGGACAGCACGTAGTGGCGTTGCTTGTCGTCGGCGCGGATCAACACCTGCGGCTGGATCGGGAAGTGCTTCAGATGGCGGCTTAGGCGGCCGGGCGGCGGCATGCGGATCGGCTCCTGCCGTGCAAGGTTGGCCGCCAGCTCGAACTCGATGAAGTTGATCAGGTCGCGGTAATCGCCGTCGTGGTGCTCCGGCAGGAACACGTGGAAGGTGTCCAGCGCATAGCCGTGGCGGGTGGTATGGATCTTGGCATCGGCGATGCTGTAGCTGGCACCGCCGAGGAAGGCGCAGATACGCACGAACAGGTCGGGCTGGTCGGCGGCATAGACGAGCAGCTCGATGCCTTCCTTGTCCTCCGACAGCCGCGCCCGCACGATCGGCGTTGGCGTATGCACGCTGCGATTGAGCACCCGGGCATGCCAAGCGATCTCGCGCGCCTCGTGGCGCAGGAAGTAGATGCTGTCGACGTGCTGCCACAGCGCCTGCTCGGCACCGTCCGGGATCGCATTCAGGCGCAGGATGGTCTGCGCCGCCTTCATGCGTTCGGCCAGTTCCAGGTCGAGATCGACTTCGCCGCCTTGCTGCAGCTTGCGCCGCGTGGCTTGGAACAGGTCCTCCAGCAGCTTCGCCTTCCACGCGTTCCACACCTTGGGGCTGGTGCCGCGGATGTCGGCGACGGTGAGGATGTACAGCGCCACCAGATGGCGCAGGTCGCCAACGTTGGCCGCGAACTCCTGCACCACCTGCGGGTCGTAGATATCCTGCTTCTGCGCCACGCTGGACATGGTCAGGTGCTGCGCCACCAGCCATTCCGCGAGGTCGGTGTCGGCGGCGGCCATGCCGTGCGCCTCGCAGAACCGGCGGGTATCGGCCATGCCCAGTTGCGAGTGGTCGCCGCCGCGGCCCTTGGCGATATCGTGGAACAGGCCGGCGATGTACAGCACTTCCGGGCGCTCGAATTCGTCGATCAGGCGGCTGAGCAGCGGGTATTCGTGGTTGAACGCCGGCACCGCGAAGCGGCGCAGGTTGCGCACCACCATCAGGATGTGTTCGTCGACGGTATAGACGTGGAACAGGTCGTGCTGCATCTGGCCGATGATCTTGCCGAAGGCCGGCAGATACTTGCCCAGCACGCCGTACAGGTTCATGCGGCGCAGGGTGCGGGTCAGGCCGACCGGTTCCTTGAAGAACTGCATGAACAGCGCGCGGTTGTGCGGATCGCGGCGGAAGCGTTCGTTGATCTGGCGTCGCGCGTGCCACAGCGCACGCAGGGTGCGCGGTGCCATGCCGCGCAGGCCGTGGCGCTGGATGTGCAGGAAGGCGCCGAGGATGGTCGACGGCTGCTTCTCGAAGATGTCCGGATCGCGGATGCCGAGCATGCAGTTGACGCTGTAGAAGTGCTCGTCGAGATCCTGCGTCAGCCGTGGCACGGTGCAGACGTAGCGCGCGCGCAGGTTGGGCAGCAGGATGCCGTTGAGCTGACTGACGTTCTTCGAGGCCTTGTAGAAGGTCTGCATCAGCTGTTCGCTGGCGCGGCGGGCATCGTCGTCGCTGAGGCCGGACATGGTGGCGACGGTGTTCTGCAGGTCGAAGATCAGCCGGTCTTCGCGGCGTTTGGCGGCCAGGTGCAGGTCGATGCGGATGCGTTCCAGCTGACGTTCGCTGTACTTCAGCAGCCGCGCCTCGGAGGCGGTGAGGATGTCGTTGCTGATCAGGCTGTCCCAGGTCTGGCCGACGCCGATGGCCTTGCTGATCCACAGGATGGTGTGCAGGTCGCGCAGGCCGCCCGGGCTTTCCTTGATGTTCGGCTCCAGGTTGCTGCCGAGGCCGTAGTGCTTGCTGTGACGTTGCTGCTGCTCCAGCAGCTTGCCCTCCAGGAAGGGCAGCGGGTCACGGTTGCGCTCGACCGCGCTGTTGAGCTGGTGGAACAGGGTGATGTTGCCGGCCAGCATGCGGTTTTCCAGCAGCGTGGTGGCGACGGTGATGTCCTTGGCCGCTTCCTGCAGGCATTCGTCTATGGTGCGCACGCTGTGGCCGACATCGAGGCCGATGTCCCACATCGCGCCGATGAAGTCCTCCACGAAGCTGCTGAGGCTGTCGCAGGTGGCCGAGGGCAGCAGCAGCAGCAGGTCGATGTCGGAGTGCGGAAACAGCTGGCCGCGGCCGTAGCCGCCCACCGCCACCAGCGCCGCGCGCTGTCCCAGTCCCAGCACGTCCCAGGCGGAGCGGATCACGCCGTCGACCAGCGCGCTGTGTGCCTGCAGGTAGGCGCGGCCGTTGCGGTCGGCGGTATAGCGTGCGGCCAACGTGGCGCGGCCGTCCTGCAGGGTCTTGCGCCAGCGCTGGCAGAGCTGCTGGTGTGCGGTTGCCGTCATCGTTTTTCCAGTCGGAGTATGGCCCAGCCTCCCGCGATCAGGAACAGCGTGGTGGGGATGGTGGCCGAAAGCAGCGGGTTCCAGTCGTACAGCAGGCCGAGATGGCCGAACAGCCGGTTACAGAAGTGGAAGGCGATGCCGAGGCTGATGCCGGTGAACAGCTTGACGCCGAGGTCGTTCTGGCGCCGCTGGGCCGGGGTGAACGCCAGCGCCACCAGCGCCATCGAGATACAGGCCAGCGGGTAGAACAGCTTGCTCCACAGCGCGATCTCGTAGCGCTGGGTCTTCTGGTGGTTGTTCTGCAGGTGCTCGATATAGGTCAGCAGGTCCAGCGCCGACATCTGTTCCGGCACCACCAGCAGCACCGACAGGATGTCCGGCTGCAGTACCGACTGCCACTGGCGACCGGGTTGGCGCGAGGTGCTGACGTGGTCGGCGTGCAGCGTGGACGAGCGCACGCCTTCCAGCTGCCAGTTGCCTTCACCCCGGTAGGTGGCGCGCTCGGCGAACTCGCTGCGGATCAGCCGGTACTCGTCGTCGTAACTGTAGATGCGGATGCCGAGCAGGGTGTTGTCCGGCAGCATCTCGCGCACGTTGATCATGTTGTTGTCGTCCTTCACCCACAGCCCGGAGCGGAACTCCTGCGCGATCAGCGAACGCGTCGACTGCAGCTTCAGCCGTTCGGCCATCTGTTCCGACTGCGGCGAGATGAATTCGCCCAGCGCCAGCGCCGACAGCGCCATGATCAGGCCGAAGATCAGCTTGAAGCGGGCGATCTGCCCCAGCGAGACGCCGAAGGTGCGGATGGCGGTGTACTCGGCGCTGCCGGACAGCTGCGACATCGCCACCAGCGCACCGATCAGCACCGCCAGCGGCATCAGCTCGTAGGCGTGGCCCGGGATCTGCAGCGCGACGTAGGCCAGCATGGTGCCGGTCTGGTAGCTGCCTTTGCCGAGGTCAGGCACTTCGCGGATGATGTCGAAAAAGCCGTACAGGCCCAGCAGGCAGGCGAGGGTGAACAGGGTCGCGCCGAAAAAGCGCGCCATCATGTAGTTGCGTACGGTCTTCATTTACGGGGTCTTTCGCAGCCAGCCGCGCAGCACCGGCAGCAGCGAGCCGGCAGGACGGTTGCGGTAGTGAAGCAAGGCCAGTGCCAGCAGCAGGATCAGCAGGTGCGCCGGCAGGATGGCCAGCGCGCTCGGCAGCTTGTCGCTGGCAATCCAGTTGCGCAGCAGCCAGAGCAGGTTCTGGTAGGCAAGATAGGCGCCCAGCGCGAACACCAGATTGTAGGCGTGGCCGGAGCGCGGGTTGTAGTAGCTCAGCGGCAGCGCCAGCAGCGCCAGCAGCAGCGCGCACAGCGGCAGCGACAGGCGCCAGGCCAGCTCGGCGCGGTCTTTCGGATCGTCGCTGCCGAACAGCTGCAAGGTTGGCCGCGTACTGCTGTCCATCTGCGGCACCGCGGTGCGGATATTGTCACTGATCTTGATGCGGTAGCTGTCGAACTCCACCACCTCGAAGGCACCGCTGCCCGGCTCGCCGACATAGCGGCGGCCGTTGCGCAGGGTCAGCGTGCGGTTGCCGAATTCGTCCCGCCCCAGCTGGCCTTCCTTGGCGAACACCGACGACACCTCGCCATCGGCGATGTTCTGCACGAACACGTTGCGGGTGGCACCGGTGGCGACGGAGTAGCTCTCGATGAAGTAGACACGGTCATTGCTGCGCGATTCCTTGAACACGCCCGGTGCCAGCGCGGTCATCTCCTCGCGCTGTTTCAGCACTTCGGCATATTCGCGGCTGCGCTGCTGCGCCCACGGCTCGACCACTAGCGTGCCGGCGGCCACCAGCAGGCTCAGCGGCAGCGCGTAACGCATCACCGGGCCAACCCAGTCGGACAGCGACTTGCCGCTGGCCAGCCACACCGCCATTTCATGCTCGCGCCACATGCGGGTGAACACCACCATCACGCTGACGAACACGGTCAGGATCATCAGCACCGGAAAGAAGCCGAGCGTCCAGAAACCGATCAGCGCCGCCACCGCCTCGTTGGCGATGCGCCCTTGTGCCGCGCGGCCGAGCAGATTGATGGATTGGGTGGTCAGCAAAATCGCCAGCAGAATGAAAAAAACGCCGATACTGGTATAAGTCAGTTCGCGCGTAAGGCTTTTCTTGAAAAGCATATTAAAGCGGGCCTGTTTTTGACAATGCGTCAAAAGGGTAGTGATAATTAGAAATATTAGCCGAAGAGGCTTTCGGTCAAAAATCAAGGTGGGCCGGTAGATTCAAGCCAAGCCAAAAGCTTGACGGGATGCGCCTTGATGATCCCAACATACATCGGAGAGCTGTGTCATGGAGTTTAACATCAAAAGCGGAAGCCCGGAAAAACAGCGCGTCGCCTGCGTTGTGGTCGGCGTCTACGAAACCCGCAAGCTGTCTTTTGCCGCAGACCTGCTCGACCGCATTTCCAACGGCTTCCTGACCGATGTCCTCAAGCGTGGCGACATGGACGGCAAGCTTGGCTCCACCCTGCTGCTGCACTCGGTGGCGCACACGCTGTGTGACCGCGTGATGCTGGTCGGCCTCGGCAAGGAGCGCGACTTCCGCGCCAAGGAATACCGCGAGGCGATCCGTGCCTCGGTCAAGGCACTGGCCTCGACCCAGGCCAACGAAATCGTCAGCTACCTGTCGGAATTGCACGTCAAAAAACACGATGTGGAGTGGATGGTGGAACAAGCCACCGTCGCCACCGTCGATGCCTTCTACCGTTTCGACCAGTTCAAGTCCAAGCAGGACGAGGCGCGCGAACCGCGCAAGTTCACCTTTGCCGTACCGCGCCGCAGCGACCTCGCCGACGGCGAACGCGGCCTGCAGCGCGGCCAGGCCATTGCCGCCGGCATGAAGCTGACCAAGGACCTGGCCAATACCCCGGGCAACCACTGCACGCCTGACTATCTGGCGCAAACGGCGCAAACGTTGGCTGCAGACTTCGGCTGCGAGGTCGAGGTGCTCGGCCCGGACGAGATCGCCGCCCTGAACATGGATTCCTTCCTCGCCGTGGCGCGCGGCAGCGACGAGCCGGCGCGCTTCATCGTGCTGAAGCACTTCGGCGCCCGCGACCGTACCGAGCGGCCGGTGGTGCTGATCGGCAAGGGCATCACCTTTGATTCCGGCGGCATTTCGCTGAAGCCGGGCGAAGGCATGGACGAAATGAAGTACGACATGGGCGGTGCCGCCTCGGTGCTGGGTACCTTCCGCGCCGCCGTGGAGATGAAGCTGCCGCTCAACATCGTGGCGCTGATCCCGACCTGCGAAAACATGCCGTCCGGCCGCGCGCTGAAGCCGGGTGACATCGTGCGCTCGATGTCGGGGCAGACCATCGAAGTGCTCAACACCGACGCCGAAGGCCGCCTGATCCTGTGCGACGCGCTGACCTATGCCGAGCGCCTGAATCCGGCGACGGTGGTGGACGTGGCGACACTGACCGGCGCCTGCGTGGTGGCGCTGGGCAATATCGCCACCGGTCTGTTCAGCAACCAGGACGGTCTGGCCAAGGAGCTGATCGCCGCCGGCGAAGAAGTCGGCGACCGCGCCTGGCACATGCCGCTGTGGGACGACTACCAGGAATTGCTGAAGAGCCCGTTTGCCGACATGGCCAATATCGGCGGCCGCGCCGGTGGCAGCATCACCGCCGCCTGCTTCCTGTCGCGCTTCGCCAAGGCCTACGATTGGGCGCACCTGGACATCGCCGGTACCGCATGGCGCGGCGGCAAGGACAAGGGGGCCACCGGTCGGCCGGTGCCGTTGCTGGTGCAGTTCCTGCAGGACCGTGCGGATATCGCCTTGGGCAATGTCGTACGCCGTGGCCGTCCACGTCGCGAATTGTCCGAAGTGGTTGAAGATGACGCGGATTGATTTTTACACCGACGTCGCCGCCCTGTACCCGTTTGCATGCCGGGCGGCACGTACCGTTTACCGCAAGGGTGAGCGGATGCTGATCGTGCTGCCGGACGAGGCGGCGTTGCGCGGCTTCAGCGCGCAGCTGTGGGCCTATGGCGACACCGAGTTCATCCCGCATTGCGCGGCGAACGATGCGCTGGCGGCGGAAACGCCGGTGCTGCTGGCGACGGATTTTGCCGTCGCCGCCGAGGGACTGGTGCTGCTCAACCTGTCGCCGGCCTTCCCCGACGCGCCGCAGCGCTTCCCGCGCATTCTGGAGGTGGTCGGCAGCGACGATGCCTCCAAGGCGACCGCCAGACAGCGCTATCGCCGCTATCTGGATAGCGGTTTCGAAATCCATCATCACAATATGAGTGATGCCCGCCATGACTGAACCACAAGCCCCGCTGCCGGACTGGGATTCCCTGCCGGTGCTGACCGAAATCGTCGAAACTCCGGCGGCACAGGTGGCGGAATTGCCACCGCAGGCCGAGGTGCCGGTGCTGGTCGATTTCGACATCCCCGATTTTGATTTCAGTGCCGAGATGGCGCAGCTGGCCGAGGCGCTGCCCGATGCCGGACCTGACTTCCCGGCAGACCTGACGCTGGACGAGGTATTGTCCGCCGGCGAGCAGGCGCCGGATGCTGCCGACGGCGCACTGGATGCCGAGGCCCTGATCGGACGGCTGCCGTCGCTGGACCTGGATGTGCCCTTGCCGGACGACATGGATCTGGGCGAGGTGCTGCCCGGTTTTGCCATGCCGGAGGTGGGGGGCGATGGCGCACCGGCAGCGAAGCAGGATGCCGTGGCACAGGTACCGTGGCCGACGGACAGGGCCGATGACGCAGGTGAAGTAGAGGTGGAGGCAGCGCCGTCGCTGGCCGAGGTACCGCTGGTGACGGAAACGTTGGCCGCAGTGTTCTTGCCTGGCGATGACCTGCCGCTGTCGGCAGTAGAGACGTCCGGCGACGAAGAGATGGTCGCCGCCGGCATGCCGGAGTCAAGTCTGGCGGATATGGACAATGTACCGCTGCCGGACACGGCAGAAGCCGGGCTGACTGCCGCTGCTGCGGCAGCAGGCCTGGCTGCGTGGCTGGATCAGGCCGCCGCTCTGCCCGATGCAGCGCCGCAAGCTGATGCATTGGCCGAGGCGGAAGTTGTGCCGTGGGAGGCATCGCCGCCGGTTGCGGAGTCGGCTGCTACCGGAACAGACATGGGCATCGTGGCGACAGAACCGGTGCCGGAACTGACGGCGGGATCCGAAGTGCCGCTGGTCACCATGCTTGACGAAGTGCCGCCGGATCTTGTGGCAGCGCCTGCCGGGGCGGATATTGCTGCGGCCGGGATGCCGCAACCGGCACCAGACGAGGCGATTGCCGCTACGGAAGTCACAGCCAGCGACGGGCCAATGGCCGATGCGGCGTGCCCGGCCGGAGATGCCGTCGCAGAGGAGGGGGCCGTCACGCTTGAGCTGCCGCTGCTGTCCGAGCCGGAGGCCTTGCCACCGGCAACCGGTACCACCGCGCCCGCGGCAGCGATGGACGAAGAACCGGAAGGCGACGAGTTTGCTTTTGACCTTGCCGCCGCAGAAGGCGCGGCACCGGTCGGGGTGGCCGCCGCCTACGTCACTGCACTGGAGACGCTGCCGGACGAGGCCGGTGATGATGCGACGGTGCATGGCTATCCGCTGGGCAGGAGTATCCCGCTGGACAGTCTGCCGACCGGGGTGCTGGGCGGCGGCCTGGGCCTGGCGGCGGATCTGGTGGCCGGGCTGGAGAGTGACAAGGCGGGAGCTGCGGTGCCGGATCGCGAGGTGGAACTGGCCTGGGCGCGCGACCTGGGCGCGGAACCGCCGTTTGACCTGACAACGCAGGATGCAATCTTGCCGCTGCAGCAGCCTTTGGTCGTGCCCGCCGCAATGGCAATGCCGGCAGAGACAGGGTTGGCCGCAGCCACCATGCAGCTGTCAGGAATAAAAGAGGTAAGCCAGCCCCAGGTGCCGGCACCGGAGACGGCACCCGGCGAGGCGCAATCACCACTGGATGCCGAGGCGCTGACCGATGCCTTGTACGCGCGCGTGCTGCCGCGCATGAAGGTGGAGCTGACGCTGTGGATGCAGGATGCGCTGGAAATGCAGGCCAGGCAGCTGATGTCCGGCGTCATGCAGCACCTGAAGGAAGATTTCGACATGATGCTGGCCGAAGCGTTGCGCGAATCGCTGCGCGAGGCCATACGCGAGGCGCAAGCCGGACAGGGGGAAGAACAGTAATGGGGCACCGTCTATCACGGATCATGACCCGCACCGGTGATGATGGCACCACCGGGCTGGGCGATGGCAGCCGTTTGTCCAAGAGCGCGCCGCGGGTAATGGCGCTGGGCGAGGTCGACGAGCTGAACTGCATCATCGGCCTGCTGCGTTGCGAGGCCTTGCCGGCCGAGGTGGACGCCTTTCTTGCCGAGGTGCAGCACGACCTGTTCGATCTCGGCTCCGAGCTGGCGGTGCCGGGCTACGAGGCACTGCACGAATCACAGCTGGCGATGCTGGAACAGCAGGCAGGGCAATGGAATGCGCAGCTGCCGATGCTGAAGGAATTCATCCTGCCGGGCGGTTGCCGCGCCGCGGCGGTGGCGCATCAGGGGCGCGCCGTATGCCGTCGCGCCGAGCGCGCGCTGGTGCTGCTGGCTGACAGCCTGCGCAGCTTGCCGCGGCAGTATCTCAACCGCTTGTCGGACGTGCTGTTCATCCTGGCGCGCCACCTGAATCAGCAGGCACAGGTGGCCGATGTGCTGTGGCAGCCGCGCCGCAAGGACTGAGACCGGCTGTTGCCAGCGGGCGGCCATGACGGCCGCTTTTTTCATTTGATGGAGTGGGCATGAAAGTACAGGCGCAACATCTGCGTGCATTGACAACCCTGTTTTCCGGCGCCTCGCCAGTGCGCAAGATCGCCGCCGGCGTGCTGTTGCTGGGAGCGCTGGCCGGTGCCATTTGGCCGGATGCCGGTGATTCGCACCGCGCTGATGGGCAGATCGAGGGCGTGGTGGTGGGCGTCGCCGATGGCGATACCATCACCGTGCTGGACGACAGCCGGCAGCAGCACAAGGTGCGTTTTGCCTTTATCGACGCGCCGGAGAAGGCGCAGCCGTTCGGCACCAAGGCCAAGCAGGAACTGTCCGACAAGCTGTACCGCCGGCAGGTGCGGGTCGAGGTGCTGGAGCAGGACCGCTATGGCCGCAACGTTGGCCGCATCTGGCTGGGCGATGAGGATGTCAATCTCGGCCAGTTACGCGCCGGTTATGCCTGGCATTACCGGCAATACGCGCGCAAGGGACAGTCGGCGCAGGAATTCAGCCGCTATGAGCAGGCGCAGCAGGCTGCACAGCAACAGCGACAGGGCTTGTGGCAGGATGCCACGCCGGTACCGCCGTGGGATTTCCGGCGCCAGCACCGGGCCGGGTAAGCACGATCAATGCAAGCCATGCCGCTGGCAAGAACCTTTCCTGCTCATGGACTGCATCAGGATTGGCCGCAAGTATGGTCGCCAGTACTGGTGAAGCAAGACATCGGCGCCTTTCTGGGTGGATGCTTGTCCGGGTGCGAGGTAACAACCTGTGGGGTTGCACAGTGCATCCACCATGGCATGGATCTTGGTGCTCAGTCCACCGCGGCTGCGTCCGATGGCTTGGGCGCCGTATGGCGTGACATGCCGGCACCAAGAGGCAGCCTGAATTCCATCATGTTATCCTGTCAGTCTGTTGCGCTGACTTCCCACGGAGTCCACGGCAAAACAGGATAAAATTCATGGATGCGGCACCGTAAGCCGCGAGGAATAAGGCTTGTAGACCCGCTATGCTACTGATGATCGACAACTACGACTCCTTCACCTACAACCTCGTGCAGTATTTCGGCGAGCTGGGGCAGGAAGTCAAGGTCTTCCGCAACGACGAAATCACGCTGGAAGAAATCGAGGCGCTGGCGCCGCAGTACCTGGTGCTGTCGCCCGGCCCGTGCACGCCGAACGAGGCCGGGATCTCGGTGCCGGCCATCCACCACTTTGCCGGCAAGCTGCCGATCATGGGCGTGTGCCTCGGCCACCAGAGCATCGGCCAGGCCTTTGGCGGCAAGATCATCCACGCCAAGCAGCTGATGCACGGCAAGGTGTCGCCGGTGGCGCACCACGATATCGGCATGTTCCGCGACATCCCCAACCCGGTGACCTGCACCCGCTACCATTCGCTGGTGATCGAGCGCGAGTCGCTGCCGGACTGCCTGGAGATCACCGCCTGGACCGACGACGGCGAGATCATGGGCGTGCGCCACAAGACGCTGCCGATCGAGGGCGTGCAGTTCCACCCCGAGTCCATCCTGACCCAGCACGGCCACCAGATGCTGGACAACTTCCTGAAAGAATTCGCCTAAACCGCACAGCGCCGCAGACGCCGGAGAAAAAAGATGATCACACCGCAGGCCGCCCTCAATCGCCTGATCGACCAGAACGAGCTGTTCCACGATGAAATGCTGGACCTGATGCGCCAGATCATGCGCGGCGAAGTGCCGCCGACGCTGATCGCCGCCATCCTGATCGGCCTGCGCGTGAAAACGGAAAGCGTGTCGGAAATCGCCGCCGCGGCACAGGTGATGCGCGAGTTTGCCACCCGCGTGCCGGTGAGCGACACCACGCGGCTGGTGGATACCTGCGGTACCGGCGGTGACAAGAGCCATACCTTCAACATCTCCACTACCGCCGCCTTCGTGTCGGCGGCGGCCGGCGCCCGTGTCGCCAAGCACGGCGGCCGCTCGGTGTCGTCCAGCTCCGGCAGCGCCGACGTGCTGGAGGCGCTCGGCGTCAACCTCAACCTCAGCCCGGAGCAGGTCGGCCGCTGCATCGACGACATCGGCGTCGGCTTCATGTTCGCGCCCAACTACCACAGCGCGATGAAGTACGTGGCGCCGGTGCGGCGCGAGCTGGCGGTGCGCACCATCTTCAACATCCTCGGCCCGCTGACCAACCCGGCCGGCGCGCCCAACCAGGTGATGGGCGTGTTCCACCCCGATCTGGTCGGCATCCAGGCACGCGTGCTGCGCGAGCTGGGCAGCCAGCACGTGATGATCGTGCACGGCGAAGACGGTCTCGACGAGATCACCCTGTCCGGCCATACCAGCATCGCCGAGCTGAAGGACGGCACCATCCGCGAATACCGCATCGACCCGGCCGACTTCGGCATCGCCTACGCGCCACTGGCCGCGTTGCATGCCGACAGCGCCGAGCAGTCGAAAACCATGCTGCTGGCGGTGCTCGACGGCCAGTCCGGCCCGGCGCGCGACATCGTGCTGCTCAATGCCGCGGCGGCGATCTACACCGCCGGCGTCGCGGCCAGCCTGGCCGATGGCGTGGCGCTGGCCCGCTCCGTGATCGACAGCGGCGCGGCGCGCGCCAAGCTGGACGCGCTGGTACAGCTGAGCCAGTCACTATAATGAATACCCGGCCGCCGGCAGAGCGCCGGCGGTTGCGGCCAACCTTCTACTTCTGATCGGGTTTGAGCAATGACCATCTCTCCCTCCATTTTCAAGGCCTACGACATCCGCGGCATCGTCGGCGACACCCTCACCGCCGACGCCGCGCGCCTGATCGGCCGCGCCATCGGCTCCGAAGCGCGCGAGCGCAAGGTCGGCACCATCTGTGTCGGCCGTGACGGCCGCCTGTCCGGCCCCGAGCTGTGCCACGCGCTGTCCGATGGCATCCGCGCAGCCGGCGTCGACGTGATCGACGTTGGCCGCGTTGCCACGCCGATGCTGTACTTCGCCGCCTACCAGTTGGAAACCTTCTCCGGCGTGATGGTCACCGGCAGCCACAACCCGCCGGACTACAACGGCTTCAAGATGATGCTGGACGGCGACACCCTCGCCGGCGACTGGATCCAGAAGCTGTACCAGCGCATCGTCGACAACGACTTTGCCGACGGCCACGGCGGCTACAGCACCCACGACATCGTCGACGCCTACCTCGACCGCATCACCGGCGACATCAAACTGGCGCGGCCGATGAAGGTGGTGGTCGACTGCGGCAACGGCGTGGCCGGCGACTTCGCGCCGGAGCTGTTCCGCGGCCTCGGCTGCGAGGTGCACAAGCTGTTCTGCGAGGTGGACGGCACCTTCCCCAACCACCATCCCGATCCGGCCAAGCCGGAAAACCTGCAGGACGTGATCCGCACGCTGCAGGACACCGACGCCGAAATCGGCCTGGCGTTTGACGGCGACGGCGACCGCCTGGGCGTGGTCACCAAGGACGGCAGCATCATCTGGCCGGACCGCCAGCTGATCCTGTTCGCGCAGGACGTGCTGTCGCGGCAGCCCGGCAGCAAGATCATCTACGACGTGAAGTGCACCCGCCTGCTGGCACCGGCGATCGCCGCTGCCGGGGGCGTGCCGATGATCAACCGCACCGGCCACAGCTTCATGAAGGCGGCGCTGAAGCAGCACCCGGACGCCGGCCTCGCCGGCGAGATGTCCGGCCACGTGTTCTTCAAGGAGCGCTGGTACGGCTTTGACGACGGCCTGTACGCCGGCGCGCGCCTGCTGGAGATCCTGTCGCGTGTCGCCGATCCGTCGGCACTGCTCAATGCGCTGCCCAACGCGCTGTCCACGCCGGAGCTGAACCTGAAGACCGCCGAGGGCGAGAACCACACGCTGATCGAGCGCCTGCAGCAGACGGCACAGTTCGACGGCGCCGAGGACATCATCACCATCGACGGGCTGCGCGTGGAGTACGCCGACGGCTTCGGCCTGATGCGCGCCTCCAACACCACGCCGGTGATCGTGCTGCGTTTCGAGGCCGACAACCAGGCGGCGCTGGAGCGCATCCAGAACGACTTCCGCCGCGTGCTGGCCAAGGAAACCAGCGCAGCGCTGCCGTTCTGAGCGATAATCGCCGCCAGTTGACCGCCGCGATGGCGGTCTGATCAGACCAAGGTTGGCCGCGGCCAACCTTTCGCATTATCAAGGCGGCACGACGCACTCGTGCCGCCAGCTTTTTAAAGGGAATGCCATGTACGCCGAAGCTGCCAGCACTTTTCAAACCGTCCGCGACCTGCTGCGCTTTGCCGTGTCGCGCTTTACCGATGCCGGGCTGACCTACGGCCACGGCACCAGCAATGCCTACGACGAGGCGGCCTACCTGATCCTGTCGACGCTGAAGCTGCCGATCGACCGCCTGGAGCCCTTCCTCGACGCCCAGTTGCTGCCGAACGAGGTGCAGCAGGTGGTGGCACTGATCGAGCGCCGCGCCGAAGAGCGCGTGCCGGTGGCCTATCTCACCAACGAGGCGTGGCAGGGCGACTTCAACTTCTACGTCGACGAACGCGTGATCGTGCCGCGTTCCTTCATCTTCGAGCTGCTGGGCGAGCCACTGGAGCCGTGGATCGAACACCCGGAACTGGTACACCGCGCGCTGGACCTGTGCACCGGCTCCGGTTGCCTGGCGATCCAGCTGGCGCACCACTATCCGGACGCCGACATCGACGCCGTCGACATCTCGCTGGACGCGCTGGAAGTGGCCAGCATCAACGTGCAGAACTACGGCCTGGAAGACCGCATCCAGCTGATCCACAGCGATCTGGTGGAGGGGCTGGAAGAGCCGTACGACCTGATCATCTCCAACCCGCCCTATGTCGACGCCGAATCGGTGGACGCGCTGCCGCAAGAGTACCTGCACGAGCCGGAACTGGCGCTCGGCTCCGGTGAGGACGGCCTGGACGCCACCCACGTGATCCTGCAGAACGCCGCGCGCCTGCTCAATCCGCAAGGCGTGCTGCTGGTCGAGATCGGCCACAACCGCGACGTGCTGGAAGCGGCCTACCCGAGCCTGCCGTTCATGTGGATGGAAACGCAGAGCGGCGACGGCTTCGTGTTCCTGCTGACGCGCGAAGACCTGGTCGCCGCCGGCCTTGGCGATCCGCTGAACGACGCCGACTTCGGCGATCTGGTGATCGAGGACGAAGACATCTGAACGCTCACGGCTTGCGGCCAACGTTGGCCGCAAGGCTGAGCGTACAAAAAAGGCAGCCCGTTGACGGGCTGCCTTTTTTTGCGGCGGCGGACAGGGCAGGAGGACTAATTGCTGCCCTGCAGCCCGTACTTCTTCACCTTGTCGAACAGCGTGGTCTTCGGTGTGCCCAGCGCGGCGCTGGCCTGGGTCAGGTTGCCGCCGTGGCGGCGCAGCGCCTCCACGACCAGGCTCTTTTCATAGGCTTCCACGCATTCGGCGAGGCTGGGCGAGTTGTGGCCATCGCCGCTGTCCTTGAACGCCGGCAGCCCCAGCGCGTAGCGTTCGGCGACGTTGCGCAGTTCGCGCACATTGCCCGGCCAGTCGTGCGCCATCAGCCGCGACAGCGTCTTGCGGTCCACCTCCAGCGGCTCGCGGTCGAAGCGCAGCGCCGCCTGCTGCAGGAAGCACTCGAACAGCAGCGGAATGTCCTCGCGCCGTTCGCGCAGCGGCGGGATTTCCAGCGTCACCACGTTGAGGCGGTAGTAGAAGTCGGCGCGGAACTTGCCCTGTTGCGACAGCTCGCCCAGGTCTTCCTTGGTGGCGGCGATCAGGCGGCAGTCGACATCGACCATCTGGTTGCTGCCGAGGCGTTCCAGCTTGTGTTCCTGCAGCACGCGCAGCAGCTTGATCTGCAGGTTGATCGGCATGGTCTCGACTTCGTCGAGGAACAGCGTGCCCTTGTGTGCGTGCTCGATCTTGCCGATGCGGCGCTTGCCGGCGCCGGTGAAGGCGTTGGCCTCGTGGCCGAAGATCTCGCTCTCGAACAGGTGTTCCGGCAGGCCGCCGCAGTTGATCGCCACGTAGTTGTGCTGCTGGCGGCGGCTGAATTCGTGCAGGCAGCTGGCGACCAGCTCCTTGCCGGTGCCGGTTTCACCGTTGATCAGCACGTTGGCGCCGGTGTCGGCGACGTTGAGGATCAGCTCGCGCAGCTGGCACATGGCGGCGGAGCGGCCGATCAGGCGCTGTTCCAGCGTCTGCTTGCCGTCCAGCTGGCGGCGCAGGCTTTCCACCTCCAGGCTCAGCCGGCGCTGCTCCAGCGCGCGGCGGGCGACTTCCACCAGCCGCTCCGGCGAGAACGGTTTTTCCATGAAATCGTAGGCGCCGTCCTTCATCGCCTGCACCGCCATGCTGACGTCGCCGTGGCCGGTGATCAGCACCACCGGCAGGCTGCGGTCCTGCGCCTTCAGCTGCTGCATCAGGGTCAGGCCGTCGATGCCGGGCAGGCGGATGTCGCTGATGACGATGCCGGGGAACTGGCCGTCGATCAGCGGCAGCGCGGCTTCGGCGCTGGCGACGCCGGTGACCGGGATGTCCTCCAGCGTCAGCGCCTGCTGGCAGCCGAGCAGGACATGGGGATCGTCTTCCACGATCAGGACGCGCAATGCTTCAGACATGATGGAGTTCCTGTTCCGGGTACAGCGGCAATTGCAGCACGAAGGCGGCGCCTTGTGGCAGCGGCTGTGCCTGCAGTGTACCGTTGGCCGCCGCGGCGAGGCTGGCGGACAGGGTCAGCCCCAGCCCCAGCCCGCTGCCTTGCGGCTTGGTGGTGAAAAAGGGTTCGAACAGATGCTGGCGTACCTGCTCCGGCAGGCCGCCGCCGTTGTCGGCCACGGTCAGCTGGTAACGGCCGCCGTCGCGCTGGCCGACCAGGCGCACGCAGGCGGCGGGCACGCCCTGCAGCGCGTCCAGCGCGTTGCCGATCAGGTTGACCAGGATCTGCTCCAGCCGCGTCTGGTCGATGGCCAGCAGCACGTCGTCGAATTCGCGCTGCACCGTGACCGGGTGGCGCGACAGCCTCGGCTGCAGCAGGAACAGCGCGGCGTCGACCGCGGTTTCCAGCCGTGCCTGGCCGTCGGCGTGTTCGGAGCGGCGGGCGAAGGAGCGCAGCGAGCCGGTGATCTTGCCCATGCGCTCTACCAGCTCGCCGATGGTCTTGAGGTTGGCCGCAGCGGTGTCGTAGGCGCCGCGGGCGAGGAACTTCACGGTGTTGCCGGACAGCGTGCGCAGCGCCGCCAGCGGCTGGTTCAGCTCGTGGGCGATGCTGGTCGACATCTGGCCGATCACCGCCAGCTTGCCGGCCTGGATCAGCTCGTTCTGCGCCTTGCGCAGCGTCTGCTCGGCCAGCTCGCGCTCGCGGATTTCGGCCAGCAGGCGCTCGTTGCTGGCGGACAGGTCGGCGGTGCGTTCCTCGATGCGGCGTTCCAGCTCGCTGTTGGCGGCCTGCAGCGCCTCGCGCGCCGACAGGCGGGTGGCGATCACCTTGCGCCGCTCGTTCCACGCGATCAGCAGCAGCGTCAGCACCGCGACGATGGTGGCCGCCAGCATCGCGTGCGTCCACGCCGCCGCCTTCACCGCCGCCAGCGGGCTGAGCAGGGTCAGCTGCCAGCGGGTGTCGTTGAGGGTGCGCGACTGCGCCAGGAACAGGCGGCCTTCCGGCGCGGCGACGTCGGGATCGGACAGCTCCCAGCGATCCAGCCCCGGCGCCAGCGTGCGCCGTGACTTCAGTTGCAGCAGCGGCAGCGATGCCCAGTGGTACTGCAGGCTCTGCGCCAGCTGGTTGCGCCGCGCCTGCGACAGCGGATGGATCACGTTCAGCCGCCAGCGCGGCTTGGAGGCGAGGATGATGACGCCGTTTTCATCGGCGATGAACACGTCGGCGCCGGCCTTGCGCCAGCCGGCCTCCAGCTGGCCGAGGCGGACCTTGACCACCGCCACGCCGGCGATGCGGCCTTTGACGCGCAGCGGGCTGGACAGGTAGTAGCCGGCCTCGCCGATGGTGCTGCCGATGCCGTAGAAGCGGCCGGGGCGGCCGGCCATGGCGTCGGTGTAGTAGGGGCGGAACGACAGGTCTTCACCGACATAGCTGTCGCTGCGGCGCCAGTTGCTGGACGCCAGTACGCGGCCGCCGCTGTCCAGTACGTAGACTGCCAGCGTGCCGCTGCGCTCGTTCATCGCCGCCAGGTAGCGGTTGACCTCCAGCTGGTGGCTGGCGTCCGGCGACTGCAGCAGCTGCAGCGTCACCGGGTTGAGCTGCAGCAGGCCGGGCAGCCACACGAAGCGCTCGATCTCGCTTTCCACGCCGCGGGTGTGCAGCTCCAGCTGGCGGTTGCCCTGCTCGCGCAGGGCGTCGATGCCGTGCTGCACCGAAAACTGGTAGGTCAGCGTGCTGCACAGCAGTACCAGCCCCAGCAACAGGCAGCTCAGGAACAGCGGTTTGCGGATACGGACAGACATGGCGGAAAAAAGTGTTGCGGCCAACATCGGGATGACAGAATTCCGGTTCTAACACAGGCCATGGCCGGCGTCAGCAAAATTGCGGCAGGGCGGGGTGCCATTTTTGTTGCACCCCGCGCTTAACATGGCACGCCAGGCGCACCGTTGTGGTGCATTTGCATTGCACTATTCGTGCCAGCGGCAGGCGGCAGCGATAACAAGCACTTGCCGCCGCCGGCCATCGCAAAACCGGATCGCAGCCGCGGCCGCATCCGGAAATCCGTACGCCAGGACGGGCAGGGAGTATTACCCTGCGTGGCATCAAGGTTGGCCGCAGCGCATGCGGCCAACCTTGATGTACCGGTGCAGCCGGTCAACAGGCACGGGTTTCTTGATCGGTATCATTCAGTCACCGGTTGCGCCAAGGCGATACTGTTGCAACATCCCACCGGAGTCTGAGCATGAACCTGACAACACATTTGAGTGCGGTGCACCGGCACTGCGATGACTGTTTTGCCGCGCTGGAGCAGGCCGTGCGCCAGCAAAACTGGGCCAGTGCCGATACGCTGTGCGCCAGCTTTTGCGAGGAAATGGCGCAGCACTTTGCCGACGAGGAAAACCGGCTGTTCCAGGCGCTGGAAGCGGCCACCGGCATGCGTGGCGGACCGACCGCGGTGATGCGCTACGAGCATGAGCAGATGCGCGAGCTGATGGAAGACCTCAACCGCGATCTGCTGCAGCGCGACGCCGCCGGCATGGCGGCCACCTGTGACACCTTGCTGGTGTTGATGCAGCAGCACAATATGAAAGAAGAAAACATTCTCTACCCGATGTGTGACAGCCGGATTCCGGATGCTGCCACCCTGCTGCAGGAGTTGCGCCATGTCTCCCCGTGATTTGCGTGGCCTGGTGCCGCCGGAACCGATGGAAATCATTCTTGATGATGTCGACAACGGTAGCAGCGGCCAGCAACTGGCCTATGTGTTGCCGCACTTTCCCAGCCCGCTGATCCCGCTGCTGCAGCAGCGCGATGTCAGCTTCGATACCGAAATGCTGCCGGACATGAGTGGGGTGGTGTTGAAGCTGGTGCTGCCCTGATGCATGCGATACCCAGCTTTGACCGCGCACCGCCGCTTTCGCTGCCGGTGCGCTATTTTTTGGCCGCAGCGGCCTGGCTGTTGCCGCTGTCGGCCAGCCTGCTGTTGACTGATGGTGATTATCCGTCGCTGAGTCTGCTGTTGCCGCTGCATCTGCTGGCGCTGGGCGTGCTTGGCAATGCCATGCTTGGCGCCCTGCTGCAAATGGTGGCTGTCGTGTCCGGCGTACCTTGCATGCGGCCAACCTGGTGGCGGCTGGTGGTGTGGAGTTTGTGGCAGCTGGCCACCGCCAGCCTGTGCTGGGGCTTCTACCAGTCGCTGGCGCCGCCGTGGCTGCAGCTGGCGAGTGTGCTGTTTGTGCTGCCGGCGGTCTCGCTGTCGGGTCTGTTGTTTGACCTGTGGCGCAGTCCGGCAACGGACGGCAGCAGCCGTGGCCTGCGCTTGGCGCTCGGCCTGTTGTTGCTGACCATGCTGCTGGGCCTGTCGATGCTGGCAGTGCTGGGCTGGGGCCGGCCCTGGCCGTTGCTGAGCCTGCTGCCGCTGCACCGGCTGGCGGCCCAGGGCTGGGTATTGCTGCTGGTGATGGCCGTGGCGCAGGTGATTGCACCGATGTTCCTGCTGACGGCGTCCTATCCCGGCTGGTGGCAGCGCCATGGCAGCATGCTGTGGCTGCTGTCCTTGCTGGCGGGGGCGTGCGGGCTGTGGTGGTTGCCGCAGTGGCCGTGGTGGTGGCTGGCGTGGTTGCCACTGGCACTGTTTGCCGTGCTCAGCCTGCGTCTGCTGCGTACCAGCCGCCGGCCGCAGGAATGGCTGCTGCCGTACTGGCGGCTGTCGTTTGCACTGCTGGCCTTGCTGGCGGCGCTGTTGCCGTTGCTGATGTGGCAGGGCGCGGCACCGTGGCTGGCGCGTGCGCTGGCCTGGTGCCTGCTCGGCGGCTTTGCACTGACGCTGGTGGTCGGCATGCTGTACCGCATCGTGCCCTTCCTGCTGTGGCTGCACCTGAAGAACGCGGCGCCGCCGCGCCACCGCATCCCGCCATTGCAGACGTTCATGCCGGAAATTGCGCCGCGGCGCAGCTTGCGGATGCTGCTGCTGGTGCAGCCGCTGGCGGCGCTGTGGGTGTGGCGGCCCGATGTGGGCTGGCCGCTGGCGCTGGCGCTGATCGCATTGCTGCTGCTGCTGTCGTTGCATTTTATCGCAGCGGCACGGCAATACCGTGCCGCCCGCCGCGTCTTGCCGCCTCAGCCAGCCAGTGCCTGAGCCAGCGTCGCCTGCAGTTTGGCCTGCAGCCGTACCACCTCGCCGATGATCAGCAGTGCCGGCGGTCTGACGGCGTGCTGTTGCACACAGGCGCCAAGACCGGCCAGCTCACAGCACAGCACGCGTTGCTGTGCTGTGGTGGCGTTTTCGATGATGGCCACCGGCGTGTCGGCGGCACGGCCGGCTGCCTGTAGCTGGCCGGCGATATTGGCGGCCTCGCCCAGCCCCATGTAGACCACCAGTGTTTCCTCGGCACCGGTATGGGCGGTCCACTCCAGTGTGTGCTGGTCCTCGCGGCGGTGGCCGGTAACAAAGCTGACGCCTTGTGCGTAGTCGCGGTGTGTCAGCGGGATGCCGGCTGCCGCCGAGGCGCCCATTGCGGCGCTGATGCCGGGAATCACCTCGCAGGCGATGCCGGCTGCGGCCAACGTTTCCAGTTCCTCGCCGCCGCGCCCGAACAGGAACGGATCGCCGCCTTTCAGCCGCACCACACGCAAACCCTGCTGCGCCTTGGTTACGATCAGCTGGTTGATGTCCTGCTGCGGCAGGGAGTGGTGGCTGGCGCGCTTGCCGACGCAGATCTGCTCGGCGCGGCGGTTGACCAGTGCCAGTACGGCATCGGATACCAGCAGGTCATACAGCACCACGTCGGCTTCGTCGAGGCGGCGCAATGCCTTCAGTGTCAGCAGTTCCGGGTCGCCGGGGCCGGCTCCGACCAGGCTGACCTGGCCGTGGCGCAACGGGCGGGGATGCGGAAAGGGGATGGGGGCACTCATTGCTGTTCCAGTCTGGCCAAAATGGCCGCTTAAGGGGATGCGCAAGTTTAGAAAGGGCAGCGGCCGGGAATCGTTGATTCGTGTCAATGCTATCTGGATGGGTGAAAATGTACATTTCACCGTGATACGCCGGGTTCCCGGTGACGCGAGAAAAGGAGGACGCGATGAGCGCCAGTTTTACCAAATCAACCGCGCGCAACATCTTTTATGGTGGCGCGGTGTTTTTCTTCCTGTTGTTCCTGGCGCTGACGCTGGATACGGTACAGGCGCTGCCCAAGCGGGATAACCGCGCCAATCTGACCGAGCAGGTTGCCCGCGGCAAGAAGCTGTGGGAAGTCAACAACTGTATCGGCTGTCACACGCTGCTGGGTGAGGGTGCCTATTTTGCGCCGGAGCTGGGTAACGTCTACCAGCGTCGTGGCCCGGAATTCATCAAGGCCTGGATCAAGGCCCAGCCGACCGGGGCGCCGGGGCGCCGCCAGATGCCGAACTTCCATCTCAATGATGCCGAACTCGATGACCTGGTGGCCTTCCTGAAATACAGCTCGGAAATCAACACCAATAACTGGCCGCCGAATATCGAAGGCTGATGCCCGTCGATTCCGGTAATACATCATCCAAGGAGAACCAGATGACTTCCCCTGTAATGGCCACCGCGCGCTCTGCCAGCGCCTCGGCGGCGGCCAATGACCCGCTCACCAATGTGCAGCTCAAGTACCGTACGCAGGCAGTAGCCAAGCCGTACTTCGTCGCTGCCATCGGCCTGTTCGTCGGCCAGATCGTGTTCGGCCTGATCATGGGCCTGCAATATGTAATCGGTGATTTCCTGTTCCCTGCCATCCCGTTCAACGTGGCGCGCATGGTGCACACCAACCTGCTGATCGTGTGGCTGCTGTTTGGCTTCATGGGTGCGGGCTACTACCTGATTCCCGAAGAATCGGAACGCGAGCTGCACAGTCCGAAACTGGCCATCCTCACCTTCTGGGTGTTCCTGGTGGCGGGGGCGCTGACCATTGTCGGCTATCTGGCGGTGCCATACGCTACGCTGGCGCAGATGACAGGTAACGACCTGTTGCCGACCATGGGGCGCGAATTCCTGGAACAGCCGACCATCACCAAGATCGGCATCGTGCTGGTGGCGCTGTCCTTCCTGTTCAACCTGAGCATGACCGTGCTCAAGGGCCGCAAGACCAGTATCTCGATGGTGATGATGCTGGGTCTGTGGGGGCTGGCGATCTTCTTCCTGTTCTCGTTCTACAACCCGGTAAACCTGGTACTGGACAAGTACTTCTGGTGGTGGGTAGTGCACCTGTGGGTGGAAGGTGTATGGGAGCTGATCATGGGCGCGATGCTGGCCTTCGTGCTGGTGAAGGTAACTGGCGTTGACCGTGAAATCATCGAGAAATGGCTGTATGTGGTCATTGCCATGACGCTGATCTCCGGCATCATCGGTACCGGTCACCACTACTTCTGGATCGGTGCGCCGGCCTACTGGCAGGTGTGGGGTTCGGTATTCTCCGCACTGGAGCCGATTCCGTTCTTCATGATGACGCTGTTCGCCTTCAACGTGGTCAACAAGCGCCGCCGCGAGCATCCGAACAAGGCTGCGGTACTGTGGGCACTGGGTACTGGCGTGATGGCCTTCCTCGGCGCCGGCGTGTGGGGCTTCCTACATACCCTGGCTCCGGTCAATTACCTGACCCACGGCACGCAGATCACCGCCGCCCACGGCCACATGGCGTTCTATGGCGCCTACGCCATGGTGGTGATGACCATGATTTCCTACTCCATGCCGCTGATGCGTGGCCGTGAAGCCAACAGCAATGCTGCGCAGATGGTGGAAATGTGGTCGTTCTGGCTGATGACCATCGCCATGGTGCTCATCACCCTGTTCCTGACCGCCGCCGGTATCCTGCAGGTATGGATGCAGCGCATGGGCGACACCCCGCTGTCGTTCATGGCCGGCCAGGACAAGATCGCCTTCTTCTACTGGCTGCGCGAGGCTTCCGGCGTGATGTTCTTCATCGGCCTGATGCTGTACATCGCCAGCTTCTTTATCCGCGGCAACGAGCGCGCCAGCGCCTGATTCCGCCGCATCCGGCAACACGGGCGCCCCTTGCGGGCGCCTTTTTCACGACGGAGCCTGCCATGAACACAGCCGCCCCCGGCCTTGCCGCCCCGCCACGCGTACCCGGCGACCTGGCGATGTGGTTCTTCATTCTTGCCGAGCTGACGGTGTTCGGCATCTTCTTTGCCGTCTACGGCGTAGCGCGGCAGCGCGACGCGGCGCTGTTTGCTGCCGGCCAGGCACAGCTGCTGCTGTGGCCGGCGCTGCTCAACACCCTGCTGCTGATCGCCGGCAGCGCCACGGTGGCGGCGGCGGTGCGCGCCTTTGCGGCCAACCTTGTGGCGAGCGGACGCCGCTACCTGCTGGCCACCTTGCTGCTGGGCAGCGGTTTCGTGGCAATCAAGGGCTGGGAGTTCGCCACCAAATTCGCCGCCGGCATCACCCTGTCCAGCAGCGACTTCTGGATGTTCTACCTGTCGCTGACCTTCTTCCACTTCCTGCACGTGATCCTCGGCCTGGTGATCGTGGCCGCGGTGTACCTCCACGCCCGCCGCGGTGCCTATGATGCGGCCAACCATGACGGCGTGGAAACCGCCGCCGCCTACTGGCACATGGTCGACCTGGTGTGGGTGGTGCTGTTCGCGCTGGTGTACGTGGCGCGCTGACCAGGAGTCAGCGTCAATTAAGCTAGATGACGGAGCCGCCAGATAGGCAGTTCTTTGGCTGGCACATTTCAGTGCGATAGCAGTACAGGACCGGGCCTGTCCGAATTTTTGTGTAAACGGGGTTTCAAATCACATCTGAGGAATGCGTTCC
>NZ_BMYP01000017.1 GCF_014652335.1 Vogesella fluminis
TGTGTTTTGGATGATCCGAATTATCTCATACGGCTCGTTAAGTCCGACAGGCTGCTAGGGCCTCCGCACTCGGATGACATGATTAACCATTCGGATGGTCAGAGACTTGCATAAGCGGCCCGGAATCGCGTCTACTTCCCAGCTTTGCCCGCATGGATGTGAGCACGCCTGGAGTCAGCCTGATGCAAGCCCTTGAACACATTGACGATCCCCGCCAGCCCAGCAATGGCACCTTGCACGACTTCCGCGAAATTCTCGTGATCGCCATCTGCGCGGTGCTGTCGGACAACGACACCTTC
Organism: Vogesella fluminis; assembly: GCF_014652335.1. Classification (GTDB taxonomy): domain Bacteria; phylum Pseudomonadota; class Gammaproteobacteria; order Burkholderiales; family Chromobacteriaceae; genus Vogesella; species Vogesella fluminis. The sequence goes on from NZ_BMYP01000017.1 coordinate 300, forward strand.
GAGGAAATGACGGTGGGCCAGTCGAGTCCGGCAGCGTCGGCCAGACCGACATACTTGGTAACGACGCCCTTGGTCACCGGGAGCTGGCCAGCGAAAGCGTCCCGCGTGCAGACGGCGCTGACAGAGCCAGACACCGGTGCCGTCCCAGATCAGCAGCTTCAGGCGAGTCCGATCCCGGTTGGTAAAGGCGTAGGCGGTGCCGTCACACGGCGAGCGCCCGACCAACTGCTGCACATGCTGCGACAGCCGCTCGGCGCCCCAGCGCATGTCCAGCGGTTCGACGGCAAGAAACACCTGCTCGGGCCGGATCATGGCAACAACTCCCGCAGCCACCGGGCACAGGCTTCGGCCTGCGAAGCCGGCCAGGTGACATTCAGCCAGGTATCGCCACGCCGCAACTCGAGGCGAATGGGCTCAGCAGGGGGCGGAGTGGATAGTGGCGTAGCTCGTAGTTTGGGTAATTGCTTCTTTGGCAGCACTCAGGGCGTTGCTACGGGCATCGTCACCCATGTTGACGGCTTCGGCACGGATGAAGCGCACGTCGCTGATGCCGAGGAAGCCAAGTGCGGTCTTCAGGTAGTCTTCCTGGAAGTCCATGGCCTGGCCTTGTTCGTTGCTGTAGACGCCGCCGCGGGCGGAGACCACGTAAACGGTCTTGCCGCCAGCCAGGCCCACCGGGCCGGTTTCGGTGTACTTGAAGGTGCGGCCGGCGACCGCAACGCGGTCGATCCAGGCTTTCAGTTGCGACGGGATGGAGAAGTTGTACATCGGTGCGCCGATGACCAGGATCTCGCTGCCGAGGAATTCGCCGATCAGCTGTTCGCTGCGGGCGCGCTCGCTGCGCTGCAGCTCGCTCCAGTCGCTTTCCGGGGTAAAGGCGGCGCCGAGGATCTCACCCGACAGGTGCGGAATTTCGTTGCTGGCCAGGTCGTGGTAGATGACGCTGGTGCTGCCGTGTTGCGCTTGCAGGCCGTCGACCAGCGCGCGGGTCAGCTGGCGGGTAATCGAGTTGTCATTGAGGACGCTGGAATCAAGGTGCAGGATTTTCATGGTGGGCTCCGTTTCGGGTGAGTGCCGGTTGGCAGTAGCAATGGAGTGCATGATAGTTTTTGCGACAATATCGGACTAGACTGCGAAATCGGGAATGATTGTCCTGAACTTGATACCAATTCCGACGGAGTGCACTCGATGCATGACCTGAACGACCTGTATTTCTTTGCCAAGGTGGCCGAGCACGGCGGTTTCATGGCTGCGGCACGGCAGATCGGGGTACCCAAGTCGCGGCTGTCGCGCCGTGTTGCCGAGCTGGAGGCGCAGCTGGGAGTGCGGTTGCTGCAGCGGACGACACGGCGGCTGGCGCTGACCGAGGTGGGGCAGGCCTACTTTGGTCACTGCCAGGCGATGCTGGCCGAGGCGGAGGCGGCGCAGGAGGCGATCGCGCGCGCCACCGACGTGCCGCGCGGCCTGGTGCGGGTGAGCTGTCCGGACCTGCTGGCGCAGTCGCTGCTGGCGCCCTTGCTGCCGGAATTCATGGCGCAGTATCCGGAGGTGCGCATCCTGCTGGAGGTGACCGGGCGCCGTGTCGACCTGATCAATGACGGCATCGATGTCGCGCTGCGGGTGCGTTCGCGGCTGGAGGACAGTGCCAGCATCGTGGCGCGCCCGCTGGGGCAGTCTCCGCTTTTCCTGGTGGCCAGCCCGGCGCTGCTGGCCGAGCGCGGCCTGCCGCAGCATCCGTCCGAGCTGGCGTCATGGCCGGCGCTGGTGATGTCGCGGCCGGACGGGCGCGGCGAGTGGACGATGCACGACGAGGTCGGCCAGCTGTACAGCGTGCAGCTGGCATCGCCGCGGCTGATGAGCGACAACCTGGTGGTGCTGGCGCAGGCGGCGATCGATGGCTGCGGCGTGGCGGCCTTGCCAATGCTGGTCTGCCAGCAGGCGCTGGCCGACGGCCGGCTGCGGCGGCTGTTGCCGACTTTCTCCATGCCGGGCGGCATCCTGCACCTGGCCTTTACCGGACGTCGCCATCTGGTGCCGGCGGTGCGGGTGTTTGTCGATTTTCTGGTGGCGCGCACACCGCAGTGGAATGCGCGTTTCGAATGACGCTATTGCGGCCAACTGCGTGCCGTATGACGCGGTTCGCCGCCGCTTGCTGCCGGCAATGAGATAAAAGGGCGTCAAGGTTGGCCGCAAGGGCACATCCGGCGCGCGCTGTGGCGCCGCATTTATCGCAGGCGTCAGCGGCGCTTCTGCTACAATCCTGCCCCCTCCTTATCGAATGAACGGGTTGCACGATGGTTATTCCGGCATGCGGTGTCGATTTTGGCACCTCCAACTCCACGGTCGCCTGTTTCCGCGCCGGGCAGAGCCAGTTGCTGATGCTGGAAGACGACAAGGCGACCCTGCCGTCGGTGGTGTTCTTCAATGCCGAGGAGGAGAGCACTGCCTTTGGCCGCGCCGCGATCGGTGAATACCTGGACGGCTACGAGGGGCGGTTGATGCGCTCGCTGAAGAGCCTGCTCGGCACCAGCCTGATGAACGGCCAGACCGAGGTCAATGGCCGCGCGCTGCGTTTCATCGACTTGCTGTCCTCCTTCATCGGCACCCTCAAGCAGCGCGCCGAGCAGCAGGCGGGGCAGACGTTCAGCCGCGCGGTGTTCGGCCGGCCGGTGTTTTTCATCGACGATGACCCGGTCGACGACCAGCTGGCGCAGGACACGCTGGCCGATGTCGCGCGCCGCGCCGGTTTTCAGGAAGTCGCCTTCCAGTTCGAGCCGATTGCCGCGGCCTTCGACTACGAAAGCCGCATCGAGCGCGAAGAGCTGGTGCTGATCGTCGATATCGGCGGCGGTACCTCGGATTTTTCGCTGGTACGGCTGTCGCCGCAGCGCCGCCACCTGCTGGATCGCCGTGACGACATCCTCGCCAACGGCGGCGTGCATATCGGCGGCACCGACTTCGACAAGCAGCTGAGCCTGCACGGCGTGATGCCGCTGCTGGGCTATCGCACACGGCTGAAGAACAACGCCGAGGTGCCGTCCGGCTATTATTTCAACCTCGCCACCTGGCACACCATCAACTTTGCCTATACCCGCAAGACGCTGGCCGATCTGCAGGGGGTGTACGCCGACGCGCTGGAGCGCGACAAGCTGGACCGCCTGTTCTCGGTGATCAACAAGCGCGCCGGCCACTGGCTGGCGATCCAGGTGGAGGCGGCAAAGATCGCGCTGTCCGACAGCGAGGCGCATCTGCTGGCGCTGGACGAGATTGCCGACGGTCTCACGCACCAGCTGACACGCAGCCAGTTCGACGAGGCGATCGTGCACCAGATCGACAGCGTGACGCAGACCATCGGCCGCCTGCTGCAGGATGCCGGCATCAGTGCGGCGCAGATCGATACCGTGTTTTTTACCGGCGGCGCCAGCGCGGTGCCCTTGCTGCGCGAGCGGGTGGCGGCGCTACTGCCGCAGGCGGCCAAGGTCGAGGGCGACCGTTACGGCAGCATCGGCAGCGGGCTGGCACTGGACGCGATGCGCCGCTTCGGCTGAGTGTTGTTTGGCCGGGCGTGCCTGCCGGTAATGGTGGATGTGATTGCGGCCAACCTTGGGGATCAAGGTTGGCCGCAATGTCTGATGGGGCGGGGATGCCGGCGGCGGGAGCTCAGCCGACGAACTCCACCGGCACGAAATAGCTGTGGCCGATACGGGTCAGCAGTACCTGCGGCCGGCCTTCGACCACGGTGCGGAAGGCGCGTGGCAGGCGCTTCCAGTCACGGAACATCATCTTGATCGGGTCGTTGTAGCGGTTCATGGCTTGCTCCTTGTGGTCAGTCCACGGCATGAATGACGCTGGTCACCACGCCCCAGATAAAGAAACTGGCATCTTCGGGTACTTCGATCGGCTTGAAATCCGGGTTTTCCGGCAGCAGGCGGATGCGTCCGGCGGAGCGTTCCAGCCGTTTTACCGTCAGTTCGTCGTTGATCACCGCCACTACCACCTTGCCATTACGCGGTTCCAGCGAGCGGTCGACCACCAGCATGTCGCCGTCGTGGATACCGGCATTGATCATGGAGTCGCCCTTGACGGTGACGAGGAAGGTCGATGCCGGCTTGCGTACCAGATGCTGGTTGAGATCAATGTCGGCTTCTTTCAGGTCGTCGGCGGCAACCGGCGAGCCGGCTGGCACGCGGCTGGCAAACAGCGGCAGCGACAGGTTTTTCAGCGCCTCGCCGAGCAGGGCGATGTCGCCGACACTGCTGTGGTTGATGCTGCGCAGGCTGCGGTATTCGTCCAGCCAGTTTTCCAGTACCGGTTTCAGCGGCTCCGGTACACGCATGGCGACGGTCTTGTCACCACCGAAGCGGGATTTGCGGCCGGCGCCTTCGCGCTTTCCTCCTTGCGATGACATCTTGTTTCCTCCTTGCTTTTGATTGTGTACGAATTCAAAAAGCAAGGCAAGATAATTGTGGTGCCGTCTGGATCGGCTGTGGTTTTTTGGCAGAAACCATTGCGGATCAGCTGCTTGGCACTATTATCGCCGGGGCGGGCCGCAGCCGGTACGGTGGCATGCGGCCAACCTTGGCCGCACGCCGGGAGTGGGATGCGGGCCGGCGTCACGCCGGCCCGTGACGGCTCAGCGGCCGTCGCCGGCCTTGATGATCTTCAGGGTGTTGGTGCTGCCCATCAGGCCGACGCTGTCGCCGACGGTGACTACCAGCACATCGCCCGGCTGTACGCGGCCCTGTTCCAGCAGCTTGCGCTCGGCGGCGGCGAGCAGCTTTTTCGAATCGGCAGCGGTCGGCAGCAGCATCGGGTACACGTCGCGGTACAGTGCCAGGCGGCGGTAGGTGCTCACCTCCGGCGTCAGCGCGTAGATCGGCACGCCGCAGTTGACGCGGCTCACCCACAGCGCGGTAGAGCCGGTCTGCGTCAGCGCCACCAGTGCGCGTACCGGCAGGTGATTGGCGGTGAATAGTGCGGCCATGGCGATGGACTGGTCGACGCGGCTGAATTCGCGGTTGAGGAAGGCGCGTTCCAGCTGGTAGTCGGACGAGGTTTCCGCTTCCAGGCAGACGCGCGACATCGCTTCTACCGTTTCCACCGGATACTGGCCGGCGGCGGTCTCCGCCGACAGCATCACCGCATCGGTGCCGTCCAGCACCGCGTTGGCAACGTCGGAGACCTCGGCGCGGGTCGGCACCGGGCTGGAGATCATCGATTCCATCATCTGGGTGGCGGTGATGGTCAGCTTGTTGCGCTCGCGGGCGAGGCGGATCATGCGCTTTTGCAAGGCCGGCACCGCAGCATCGCCGACTTCCACCGCCAGGTCGCCGCGCGCCACCATGATGCCGTCGGCGGAATCGATCAGGTCGTCAAGGTTGGCGATCGCCTCGCAGCGCTCGATCTTGGCGATGATGCGCGCCTGGCTGCCGGCGGCGTGGATCAGCGTGCGCGCCATGTACAGGTCGGCGCTACTTTTTGGAAACGACACCGCCACGTAGTCGGCTTCCAGTCGTGCGGCGGTCTTGATGTCGTCGATGTCCTTGCCGGTCAGCGCCGGTGCGGTCAGGCCGCCGCCCTGGCGGTTGATGCCCTTGTTGTTGGACAGCACGCCGCCGACCTTGACGCGGGTGTGGATCTGGTTGCCGACGACCTTTTCCACGGTCAGCACGATGCGGCCGTCGTCGAGCAGCAGCACCACGCCGCTTTCGACGTCGTTGGGCAGCTCCTTGTAGTCGAGGCCGACGCGGCCGTCGTCGCCCAGCTCGCAGTCGGCGTCGAGGATGAACGGCTGGCCGTTGGTGAGCGTGGTCTTGCCGTTGGCAAACTTGCCGACGCGGATTTTCGGGCCCTGCAGGTCGACCATGATGGCTACCGGTACGCCGAGGCGTTCCGCGGTGGCACGCACCAGCGCGGCGCGGTCGAGGTGGTCCTGGGCGCTGCCGTGCGAGAAGTTGAGGCGGACGACGTTGACGCCGGCTTGCAGCAGGCGTTCCAGGGTTGCCGGGTCGCTGGAGGCGGGGCCGAGGGTGGCGACAATCTTGGTGCGGCGGGTCATGGGGTTGCTCTCCGTTATTGGGTGCCTGTAATTATGGTACGGAATGGCGTTGTAATTAAGTGGCTACAGCAGTAATAAAATTACGACGCAACAAGGTTGGCCGCAAACCGCCATCCTGCCGGTGCGGATGGCGGGGTGCTGCATGGCAGCGTTATGGCATAAATTGTGACTATGGCGGCATGGGCGTTGTTTTTGTGCCAAGCGGATTCGTGATTGTAATCAATCACTCGCGTTTTTGCGGCGGACTGGCTACCGCCGCCGCTAACGCGAAACGCTTGCATCCCGGACGCCCCGCCGGGGAGCGTGGTAAAGTGGATTGTCTACAAAAAGGGTGATCACGAGTCACCCTGTGATTATTTTGGCGGAATTATTGGCATGAAATGTCTCCGCCGGCGGAATAAAGGAGCGTCTTGTTGTGGTGAATATTGCAGCCCTCGAACCCACCATCGTGTGGGAACACTTTCAGACCCTGTGTGACATTCCTCGCCCTTCCAAGCATGAAGCGGCGCTGCGCGACTATCTGAAAGGCTGGGCGGAACTGCGCGGACTGGAGACGGTGGTCGATGCGGCCGGCAACCTGATCGTGCGCAAGGCGGCGACCCCGGGCATGGAGGACCGTGTCGGCGTGGTGCTGCAGGGCCACCTCGACATGGTGTGTCAGGCCAATACCGGTACCGTGCACGACTTCTTCAACGACCCGATCCGTCCGCTGCTGAAGGACGGCTGGCTGATCGCCGAGAACACCACGCTAGGCGCCGACAACGGCATCGGCGTGGCGCTGGGGCTGGCGGTGCTGGCCAGCGACGACATCGCGCACGGCCCGCTGGAAGTGCTGATGACGCTGGACGAAGAGGCCGGCATGGGCGGCGCGCTGGGGCTGGAGCCGGGGCTGTTGCAGGGGCGGATGCTGATCAATATCGATACCGAGGAGTGGGGCGAGTTCTACATGGGCTGTGCCGGCGGCATCGATGTCAACGCGCGGCGCAGCTACCAGCCGCAGCCGCTGCCGGCGGACTTCGAGGTGCGCCAGCTGACGGTGGCCGGGCTGGTCGGCGGCCACTCCGGCGCCGACATCCACCTCGGTCGCGGCAATGCCAACAAGGTGCTGATCCGCCTGTTGCGCGAGCTGGAGGCGGTCACCGACCTGCGCGTGGCCTCGTTCAATGGCGGCACCGCACGCAATGCACTGGCGCGCGAAGCCTTTGCCGTGGTCGCCTATCCGGCCGCCGATGGCGACAAGCTGGCGGCGTATCTGGACGCGTTCCAGGCGCTGATGCGCTTCGAGCTGGCCGGCGTTGACGAAGGCGTGAGTGTTGCGGCCAACCTTGCCCGTGCCGGCGAGGTGCTGGCACCGGCCGACCAGCAGGCGATCTTCAGCGCGCTGCACGCGGCACCGCACGGCGTGAAACGCATGAGCCAGCGTGTAGCCGGCGTGGTGGAAACATCCAACAACCTGGGGGTGATCAGCATTGCCGATGGCAAGGTGTTCACCAACCTGATGGTGCGCTCGCTGCTGGACAGCGGCTTCCGGAATCTGGCCGGCGAGATCGTTGATCTGTTCCGGCTGGCCGGTTTCGAGGTGGACACCGAGGGCGGCTACCCGGGCTGGGCGCCGAATCCGGGCTCGGCGCTGCTGGCGCTATTCCGGCAGGTGTATCGCCAGCAGTTCGGTGCCGACTCCGGCGTGCAGGTGATTCACGCCGGGCTGGAGTGCGGCATCATCGGCGCCAAGTATCCGCAGATGGACATGGTGTCGTTCGGCCCCAATATCCGCGGTGCGCATGCGCCGGGCGAGCGGGTGGAGGTGGCCTCGGTCGGCAAGGCGTGGCAATTGCTGCAGGCGGTGCTGGCCGCGGTGCCGGCCAGTGCCTGAGTCTGGAAGCACGCAGCATGAAAAAAACCCGCCGGTTGGCGGGTTTTTCATGGGCGCGGTCGCGCGTCAGGCGAGGTCGGTTCTGGTTTCGCGCACGCTGCTGGCGAGGTAGTGCCGGGCGTAGTCGAGGAAAGCGTCGGCGCTGAGCGGCCGCGAGTAATAGTAGCCCTGGATTTCGTTGGCACCGATTTCGAGAACCTTGCTCAGCTCGCTTTCGGTCTCGACGCCTTCGGCGACCACGGAAATGCCCAGCTGGTGCGACAGGCCGGTAATGGCCTGCACGAACAGCGGCAGCCGTTTGTCACGGTCCAGATGCCGGATGAAGGACTTGTCGATCTTGAGCTTGTCGAAACTGAGGTCCTTCAGGTAGGAGAACGACGACCAGCCGGTGCCGAAATCGTCCAGTGTGATGCGGATCTGCTTTTCCCGCAGCTGGCTGAATATCTTGCGGCTGAGCTGCACGTCTTCCAGCGCGATGTTTTCCGTCAGCTCCAGGATCAGCTGGCTGGCAGGCAGCGGGCCATCCTGCAGCCAGTTACAGACATGGTTGGCCAGGTGATGGTTGAAGATCGAGCTGCTGAGGTTGATCGAGAGGTGAAGGTGGCGCAGGGTATCGGCCGGGAAGCGGGCGATGTCATGCTGCATGCGGTGGAACAGCCACTCGCTCAGCTTTTCGCCCAGCCCGTTTTCCTCGGCAATCTCGATGATGTCCGGCGGGTCGATGAAGTTCAGCTCGGGGTGGTTCCAGCGGATGAGCAGCTCGGCACCTAGTCGCTGTGGCTGGCTGATGTCGATGATCGGCTGGTAGCACAGGTAAAGCTCGCTATTGTGCGGCTCGGCCAGCAATTCCTGCAGCCGGCCGGCCAGCAGCCGCTTGCGTTGGTAATGATCGAGCATGAAGCGGTTGAACACCTGATAACGCAGCTGCTTGTCCTGCTTGGCACTCAGTAGCGCCAGGTCGGCAAACAGCACCATGTCCGCTACCGAGCCGGCATGCTCCGGGTACTGGCTGATGCCCATGTTCAGTTTCACGCGGTGGGCCGGGTCTTCGCTGTGCAGCAGCCATTCAAGCTGGTTGTAGATCTTGCGGGAATAGGTGAACCAGTTGCTGTAGCCGGACATGCTGCCGAACATCACCAGTGCGAATTCATCGCTGCCGATGCGTGCCAGATAGATTTCGCTGTTCTGGTGCTGCCGCAGCAGGTTGGCAATCAGGGTCAGCAGCTGGTCGCCGGCGGCGTGGCCGAAGCTGTCGTTGACTTCCTTGAAGCGGCTGAGATCGATCAGGCACAGTACGGCTTGCGTGTCCGGCTTTGCCAGCAGTGCATGCATTCTGTCGTTAAAGGCGGCCCGGTTCGGCAGGCCGGTCAGCGGATCATTCCAGGCCAGAAAGTGCTGACGCTTGGCCTCGTAGAACAGGGTAGTCAGCATCGCCAATCCAACCAGGAGCAGGATGCCGAGGGCGATCAGGTTTTGGGTTTTGGATTGTTGCAGCAGCTGGCTTTCCTGCATGGCACCGGGGCCGGTAAAGTTTTGTACCGTGAGATCGTGTAGTAGGGGCATTTGCCGGCTCAGCTCGCGGCTCATCGCCTGCAGCGCCGGGTCGTTTTCTTTGGGGCTGGAGATGCTGCTTTCGTATTTCTGGAGAGTGGCAAAAATATTGCGGGTAATCTGCTCGGCACCGAAGCGGTTGCGGATTGCCCGGGTTTCTTCTGCCTGGGTGAAGGTATCCAGCCGGTTCCAGGCAATGTCGTAGCTCAGGTTCAGGTCATCCGCAGTGGTGCTGCCGCTCCGATACAGGACAAGCTGCTGTTCGAAATTACGCAGCTCGATTTCCAGCTGCGCCAGGGACCATGCCGATAATTGTGCCTGGCCGGTGACGAAGCGGAATGCCTGGTCATAGCGCCACGTCGACCAGGCTGTCACCGCGACGAAGGTGAACATGATCGTGGCCAGAAACAGAAACTTGATCCTACCCATTTTGCTTATCCGGCTTCGACGGAGTGTACTTGCCATACCATATAGCTATGGTATTGCTCCTTGTTGATCTCGGGATGTTCGCTCAGCGGAAGCATCAGCCAGACCGGGCCCTTGTTGCGGATGGTCAGTGCCTTGCCGTCGGCATGGGTGGCCAGAATGGCCTTGTACTTGTCGATTTCGGCGACCGGCACCTGGGCCCAATAGTCATTGAGTGCCCGGATTTTGACCGAACTGCTGGTGATCTGCAGTTTTTTCAGCAGCATGGCCAGCGATACGCCCTGATAGCGGCTTTTGGCCTTGGTCCAGGGCGTCTGGGTAATGATTTCGGACTGGGGCAGGGCGGCCAGGTCTTTCAGTGTGAAGCTTTGTTCGTTTTTACCCTGGCAGCAGCCGGCGCCCTTGATGGTCAGGATGACCTTGTCGGCGCTGAAGGCAGGCAGGGCGCAGCCCAACAGCAGGGATGCGGCGATGAGGGTGCGGGGCATTTTCATGTGTGGCTCCTTGGTGGTCGGTCGGGCGGCGGTGTGGGGATCGGTGGAATTTTATGCAGGGTAATCCACTACCAATATGCAATACGCTGTCGTATATGACAACCTGCCGGCAGGCGCCGCCCTGTCGTGTTCGGGTGGCGCCTGTTGTGCGGGCGTTGTTCAGCCCTTGGCAGTGTGGAAACGGCTGAAGCTTTGCCGGATGTCCTCGGTCAGCTCGCTCATGCGCGCGGCGGCGGAGACGGCCTCGTCGGCAGCTTCGCGGTTGCGCTGGGCGATGGCGGTGATGCGCTGCACTTCGCGTGACACCTGCTCGCCGGAGCGGGCCTGATCGGACAGCGAGCTGGCGATCGACAGCACGCTCTGGCCGACGGTCTCGGTGCCGCTCTGGATCGCGACGATCGATTCGCCGGCGCGCTGGCCCTGTGCCGCGCTGGTGTGGGCGCGTTCCACCGACTGGTTCATCGCTTCCACCGCCTGTTGCGAGCTGATGCGGATGGCGCCGATCATCTCGGCGATTTCGCCGGTGGCCTTGGTGGTGCGTTCGGCCAGTTTGCGCACTTCGTCGGCAACCACGGCAAAGCCGCGGCCCTGCTCGCCGGCGCGGGCAGCCTCGATGGCGGCGTTCAGCGCCAGCAGGTTGGTCTGGTCGGCAACGTCGCGGATCACCGACACGATGTTGTCGATGGTCTGCGACTGGCGGCCCAGCTCGTGAATGCTGCCGGCAGTGGACTTGATCAGGGTGCTGATGGCGTCCATTTCGCGTACCGCGCCCTGGATCACTTCCACGCCCTGGCGGGCATCGCCGCTGGCGGTGCGGGCCACGTTTTCGGCGCTGTCGGCACGGTGGTGCAGTTCCTGTACGCCGACGGCCATCTGCTGGATCACACTGGCCATCTCGTCGGCGGCGCGGTTCTGTTCTTCGGAGCGGCTGACCAGCCGCTGCATGGTGTTGCGCAGCTCGTCCGAGGCGGTGCCGCTTTCCTGCACGCTACGCTCGACGGTGCGCAGGGCATCGTTCAGTTCGTGGGTCATGCGCGACAGGTTGTACAGCAGTGAGCTGTTGTCGCCTTTGCCGATCTTGACGCTGACGCCGAGGTTGCCGTGCGCGATCTCCTTCATCACTTCGGCCGCGTAGTCCGGTTCGCCGCCGATCTGGCGCGTCAGCGAGCGGGCGATCAGCAGCGCCACCATGATGCTGGCGCCGACGCTGGCAAGAATGGCGATGATGGCTGCCAGCATGGTTTCTTGCAGGGTGCTGGTGGTGGAGGATTTCTGCTCTTCCATTACCTGGGTATGGTAGGCGATCAGCTTGTCCAGCTGGATGCTGAGCAGACGTTCCTGCGGTTCCAGCTTTTCCGAGACGATGATCGAGGCGTCCCATTTCTGGCGCACAATCATGGGCAGCAGCTTGTCGACCAGGACGTTGAATTCCTTCATCGACTTGTCGATCTTGCCGACCAGCTCGACCTCTTTCGGGTCCTTGGCCAGCGTCTGCATTTCCTTGAATTCCAGCTGCGCCTTGGCTGCCGATTTCTTCAGGATGTCGAGCTTTTCCTCAACCAGCTTGTCGTCGCTTTCCAGCAGGATGGTGCGCGCCGCGTTGGTCACCGACAGCAATGCCGCGCTGAGTGAGCGGGAGTTCTGGATTACCGGGATGCGGTATTCCACCAGTTCCGAGACCCGTTCCTGAATACCGCCGAGGCGGAACAGGGTAAAGGCCGAGCCCAGTACCAGTAGCGTGATGACGGCGCCAAAGCCCAGCGCCAGGCGCTGGGCCAGTTTCAGTTTCCCCATGATTTTGTCCTTGCAGAGTTTTTGTAGATTAGGGTCGGATGCGCGGCGCATACGGTGTGTGCCGCATTGTGATGTGGTCGATATTAAATGTAGTCGTGATTCTTTAGAATCCCTAGCGTAATAATCGCCACCTTGTGCAGGGACTTTACGGGGATCCCCGTATTTTTGTCACGCTCCGCCTTGCCGTTGCGGCCAACGTTGGCCGCAACATGTGGTGGTCTTGCCGCAACCCGGCTCAGTGCTCGCGGCGGCGCAGTTGCTCGACGGCATGCTTGATCAGCCAGTGGGCGATGGAGTGCCCGGCCGGGGTTGGCGGCAGGTGGTCGATGTCGAACCAGTCGGCGGCTTCGATCTCGCCCGGCTGCGGCGTGATCTCGCCGGCGGCGTATTCGGCGGTGAAGGCCAGCATCAGCGAGTGTGGGAACGGCCAGGATTGCGAGCCGACATAGTGCAGCTGCCGGATACGGATGCCGACCTCTTCTGCCGTTTCGCGCTCGACGCAGGCTTCCAGCGTTTCGCCTGGCTCGACGAAGCCGGCGAGGGCGCTGTACAGGCCGGGGCTGAAGTGCGGGCCGCGGGCGAGCAGGATTTCGCGGCCGCGGGTGACCGCTACCATCATCGCCGGCGACAGGCGCGGGTAGTACAGCTCGCCGCAGGACGGGCAGCCGCGGCCGTGATCGTGCTGGTGCGCTTGCAGCGGCTGGGCGCAGGCGCCGCAAAAGCGGTGGCTGTGCTCGAAGCGCCGCAACTGCGCGGCGCGGGCCAGCAGCGGCACCGCGTCGGCAGGGAGGCCTTGCAGCGCCTGGCGCAGGGTGTGGGCCTGCCACTGTGGCGCTGCCGTGCCGATCAGCTCGGCGCTGAACAGGTTGAACTGGCCGTTGTGGCCGATGAAGTGCGGATTGCTGCTGTGTGCCGGGCGTTGTGCGGGGAAGGCGCCGGCATCGAGCCACACCTGCTGGCCGTCAAACAGGCACCAGCGGGTAGGCAGGGCAGGGTTGGCGGCGGCGGGCAAATGGAGTGTCATGGCGGGTGGCTGAGAATGGATATGTCGATTCTATGCTGTTGCCACGCCTTGCGAAACGGTGATGCACAATTTTCAGGCGGCTAACTGTGGTGTTGCCGTCATCGGGTAAGGGTGACCGGACGGGCCGGAAAATTGCAGCGGGCCGGCATGGCGAGATACGGTCATGTGCGACTGCAGTTGTGCCGGGGTGCCTTGTGCCAGTAAACGGGCGCCGGCCAGCAGGATCAGCCACTGGGCATGGCCGGTGGCGGGGCTGTGCCGGGGTAGGGTGCACACGATGGTGCGCCCGGTGGGTGCCAGCCGTGCCAGTCGCTGCATCACCAGTTGCTGTTGCTGGGCGGTGAGGTGTTCTGTCCACTGGTCCAGCAATAATAGTGGTGCCGGCTGTGCCAGGGTCCGGGCGAGGCGCGCCAGTTGTTGTTCTCCGGCATTCAGACTGGCCAGCCGCTGTCCGGCCCTGTTCTCCAGCGCCACCAGTCGCAAGGCCAGGGTGGCAGTGCCACGGTTTATGGCGGATGGGCGCTGCAGCCAGTTCGATGCCGGCATGGTGCCTTGCAGCACATAGTCAAACAGCCGTTGTCGCGGATTGCCGGCGGCAGGTGCCAGCCCGGCAAGGCGTGTGTCGTGGCAGCCTGCCCGGGGGAGCGCCTGGCCAAACAGGGTGCCTTGCTGCCGACCGTGCATGCCGGCCAGCGTCTGCAGCAGCAGGCTGTGTTCGGGAGCGTGGGCTGCCGAGACGACGGTGATGCGATTGGCCGGGATTTGCAGTTGCTGGCAATCAAGCAGGCTGTGATTGCCGTTGTGAACGTGCAGTCGCTCAATCTGGTAGGCAAGATCTGGCATTGGCTGGACTCCCTCGGTAATTGGCGGATCGGTGGCTGGGGGCGTTATTGCATGCAATGGCCGTGCGGGCTGGCGGCCAGCGTGCTTGTGGCGGCATGGCTGGATGCCTGCAGGCAATACTTTAACCATATACCAAATGAGAATCATTATCAAGACGTGACGAATTACATCGTGTCGGTGGACGGGCGTGGGGTGGTGGCGGGCGCGGTGGTGGCCGCGCCCCGGGCGATGCTCAGGCAGGCAGGTGATCGCGGGTGGTGCGAGCTTCGCTCAGAAGGCGCTGGAACAGTTCGTTGACGGTGGGAATGTCGTCGAGCAGGCCTTGTACCTGGCCGATCAGTTGCACTCCGCGCTGATGGTTGCCATCCTCGATCGCCAGCCGGATTGATTCGGTGGCCGCGCCGAATTGTGCCAGTTGGCGAAGGTTTTGCGGCTGCGTCAGCAGGCCGCCCAGTACCGTCTTGCCGAGCGGCAGTTTCATGCGGTGTGCCATGCCCAGTGCGCGCCAGCCGGCCGTCAGCAGGCTCAGTGGCTTGCGGGTCAGCTTGCGCGCGGTCGGGGTGTCCATCACCCGGCACCACAGGCCGTCAAAATTGCTGGAATAGATGGTGTCGCCGACGCCGCGTTGGCAAATCATGTCCTTGGTGATGTGGTGCACCGGGCTTTCCCGGGTCAGGGCGAGGCGGCTGCCCATGGCAATGGCGTCGGCGCCCAGTGCCAGTGCCGCAACCAGTCCCTGGCCGGTGCCGAAGCCGCCGGCAGCGATGATGGGCAGCGAGCTGACCTTGCGAATGGCCGGAATCAGCACCAGCGAGGTGACTTCACCGCCGTGGGCGGCCGCCTCGTGACCGGTGACCAGCAAGGCATCGACACCGATTTTCTCCGCGGAAATGGCGTGCTTTTCGGTGACCACGGTGGCGATGACCTTGCCGCCATAGCTTCGGGCGCGCTTGACGATCCAGTCGCCCTTGCCGAGCGAGAAGTTGATCACCGGCACCTGTTCCTGAAGCGCCACTTCGGCGTTTTCCCTGGCGCCGGGCATCATCAGGGTGCAGCCGATGCCGAACGGTTTGTCGGTCAGGCTGCGGATGCGGCGGATGGCGCTGCGTGTTTGTTCCGCAGTGAGCGGCCCGGTGGCGAGGATGCCCAGGCCGCCGGCGTTGCAGGTTGCGGCAACCAGCTCCGGGGTGGCGATGTAGCTCATGCCGGGGCAGAGCAGGGGTAGCTGGACGCCAAAGGTTTCGGTGAAGCGGGTGTGCATGATCGGGCGGCTCCTGAGTGCGGGAATGCGCTATTCTTGACACACTTGTACGTTTTTTTCAAACGGTCGTTTGATATGTATCTGATAGTAATTGCGTGGCTGTATGTGGTGCTGATGCTGGCTGTGGTGCAGGACAGCCTGATTCGTGCGGGTATTTTGCTGTTTTTCCTCGGTTTCCTGCCGACGCTGCTTGTGTTGCGTTTGCGCCGCCGCCGTATCCGGCGCCTGAAAAACCCGGACGCCGAATTTTGAGTGGGTGACAGCTTGAAGCGGTCGTCTCGCCAATGCTACAATTGCGAGTTCCCTCAATATCTGGGGGAAATTACGCACATCCGTACCAAAGGGTGCCTTGCACGCAGGGTTGTCTGTACGGATGGAGGCATAACCCTTTAGGAGATTCAAATGTCCAACAATGTGACCATGCGTCAAATGCTTGAGGCCGGCGTTCACTTCGGCCACCAAACCCGCTTCTGGAATCCGAAAATGGCTCAGTACATTTTCGGCAGCCGCAACAAGATTCACATCATCAACCTGGAAAAGACCCTGCCACTGTTCGTTGGCGCCCAGGATTATGTGCGTCGCCTGACTGCCAACAAGGGCAGCGTGCTGTTTGTGGGTACCAAGCGCCAGGCGCGTGAGATCGTCCGCGAAGAAGCGACCCGTGCCGGCGCGCCATTCGTGGATCACCGCTGGTTGGGCGGTATGCTGACCAACTACAAGACCGTCAAGCAGTCCATCAAGCGCCTGGAAGACAAGCGCGCTGCCCTGGAACTGGCTGGCGATTCCGGCTTCAACAAGAAAGAGCTGCTGGACATGCAGCGCGAAGTTGAAAAGCTGGAGCGTTCGCTGGGTGGTATCAAGGACATGAAGGGCCTGCCAGATGCGATCTTCGTAATCGACACCGGCTACCAGAAAGGTGCCGTTGTTGAGGCCAAGAAGCTGGGCATCCCGGTTATCGGTGTTGTTGATACCAACAACTCGCCAGAAGGCATCGACTACGTAATCCCGGGTAACGATGACTCCAGCCGTGCCATCCGTCTGTACGCTCGCGGCATCGCCGACGCCGTACTGGAAGGCCGCGCCCAGTCGCTGCAGGAAATCGTTGCTGCTGAACCAGCTGCCGCTGAATAAGCTGAAGGGCAACGCGAAAAAGGGGCGCAAGCCCCTTTTTTCGAACCCTGACGAGACGTAACCGTATACTTTTGAAGGAGTAAGTCATGGCGGAAATTACCGCAAAAATGGTTGCCGACCTGCGCGCAGCGACTGGTCTGGGCATGATGGAATGCAAGAAGGCACTGGTTGAAGCCGAGGGCAATCTGGCCAAGGCCGAAGAAATCCTGCGCATCAAGTCCGGTAACAAGGCTTCCAAGATGGCCGGTCGCGTTGCTGCCGAAGGCATCATCGGCTCCTGCATCGAAGGTGGTGTTGGCGCCTTGGTAGAAGTGAACTGCGAAACCGACTTCGTTGCCAAGGACCCGACTTTCCTGGCGCTGGCTGCTGCTGCTGCCAAGGCTGTTGTTGCGGCCAACCCTGCCGACGTTGCAGCCCTGTCCGCCGTTGAAGTTGACGGTGTATCGGTTGAAGAAATCCGCAAGGCCGCCATCGCCAAGCTGGGCGAGAACATGACCATCCGTCGTTTCGTTCGTTACAGCACCGAAGGCACCATTGCGACTTACCTGCACGGCGCCAAGATCGGTGTCATCGTCGACCTGAACGGCGACGAGGCACTGGGCCGTGACGTTGCCATGCACATCGCCGCTTCCAAACCGATCTGCGTGTCGAAAGACCAGGTTCCGGCCGAGACGCTGGAACAGGAGCGCAAGATCTACACCGCGCAGGCCGCCGAATCCGGCAAGCCGGCCGACATCGTTGCCAAGATGGTTGAAGGCCGCGTCAACAAGTTCCTGGCCGAAGTGACCCTGGTTGGTCAGCCTTTCGTCAAGAATCCGGACGTGACCGTGGAAAAACTGCTGGCCGAAAAATCGGCTAAAGTCAATGCATTCACAATGCTGATTGTTGGCGAAGGCATCGAAAAAGCCGTGGTTGACTACGCCGCCGAAGTGGCTGCTGCTGCCAAACTGTAATACCCGTTAACTGAACGGTCCGACGGCACCCTGCTTGCAGGGTGCCGTTTTGCAAATTGAATTCCAACCCCACGTCCGAGGTGATCATGAGCCAAGCCCCTGCCTATAAACGAATCTTGCTGAAACTGTCCGGTGAGGCCCTGATGGGTGATGACAGCTACGGTATCAACCGTGCCACCATCGAACAGATTGTCGGGCAGATCAAGGATGTGGTGGCGATGGGGATCGAGGTGGGTATCGTTATCGGCGGCGGCAATATCTTCCGTGGCGTGGCGCCTGCTGCTGCCGGTATGGATCGTGCCACTGCCGACTACATGGGCATGATGGCGACGGTGATGAATGCATTGGCACTGAAGGATGCGATGACCAAGGTTGGCCTCATCGCCCGCGTGCAGTCCGCGCTGACCATGCAGCAGATCGCCGAACCCTACGTGCGCGGCAAGGCGATGCAGTATCTGGAAGAGGGCAAGGTTGTCATCTTTGCTGCCGGTACCGGCAACCCGTTCTTTACCACCGATACTGCGGCGGCACTGCGCGGCATGGAAATGAACGTGGACATCATGCTGAAGGCGACCAAGGTGGACGGCGTGTACACCGACGACCCGAAGAAAAACCCGGATGCGGTGCGTTACCAGACGCTGACCTTCGACGAGGCCATCTCGCGCAACCTCAAGGTGATGGACGCGACCGCGTTTGCGCTGTGCCGCGACCAGCAGCTGAATATCAAGGTGTTCAGCATCTTCAAGGACGGCGCGCTCAAGCGCGTGGTGCTTGGCGAAGACGAAGGCACGCTGGTACACTGCTGAGCCTGATGGATATGGATAGGGCGGAAGCGGCGTCAGCTGTTTTCCGCTTTGTTTTTTAGAGATACAACGGGAGTAATCATGATTAATGACGTGAAAAAATCGGCCGAGCACAAGATGCAGAAGACCCTTGAAACCTTCAAGGCGGACTTGGCCAAGGTGCGTACCGGTCGTGCCCATACCGGTCTGCTCGATCACGTCATGGTGGAATACTATGGCAGTGACGTGCCGGTCAATCAGGTGGCCAACGTGACCCTGATCGACGCCCGTACCATCGGCGTGCAGCCGTGGGAAAAGAACATGGCCGGCAAGATCGAAAAAGCCATCCGCGACTGTGATCTGGGTCTGAACCCGGCCAGCATGGGCGACCTGATCCGCGTGCCGATGCCGATGCTGACCGAAGAACGCCGCAAGGATCTGATCAAGGTGGTGCGCAGCGAAGCCGAAGGCGCGCGCGTGTCGGTGCGCAACGTGCGTCGCGACGCCAACAACGACTTCAAGAACCTGCTCAAGGACAAGGCCATTACCGAGGATGAAGAGCGTCGCGGCCAGGACGAAATCCAGAAGCTGACCGACAAGTATACCGCCGAGATCGACAAGGCACTGGCGACCAAAGAAGCCGAACTGCTGGCCGTATAAGGGGTATTGCTTGTTCGCGAGTTCCACGCAGGATGTGCCGGAAATACGTCCCGTACCCCGGCATGTCGCTATCATCATGGATGGCAACGGCCGCTGGGCCAAGAAGCGCTTTCTGCCGCGCGTTGCCGGCCACAAGCGCGGTCTGGAGTCGGTGCGTGACACTATCAGGGCCTGTGCCGAGATGGGTGTCGAGTATCTGACCCTGTTTGCGTTTTCCACCGAAAACTGGCGCCGTCCGCCGGACGAGGTCAGCTTCCTGATGGGGCTGTTCATGACCGCGCTGGAGCGCGAAGTGGACAAACTGCACCGTAACAACATCCGCCTGCACGTGATCGGCTCGCGCGAACGCTTCTCGGCCGAAATCGTCGAACGCATCGAGCAGGCCGAGGCGCGCACCGCCGGCAATGGTGGCCTGGTGCTGACCATCGCCGCCGACTACGGCGGCCGCTGGGATGTGATGCAGGCGGCCAACCGGCTGTTGGCGCAAGGCGTGACCCGGCTGGACGAGGCCGCCCTTGCGGCCAACCTGTCGATGGCCTACGCCCCGGAGCCGGACCTGTTCATCCGTACCGGTGGCGAGCAGCGCATCAGCAATTTCCTGCTGTGGCAGCTGGCCTATACCGAGTTGTTCTTCACCGATCTGCTGTGGCCGGACTTCGATGCGCAGGCATTGAACTCGGCGGTGGCATCGTTCCGGTCTCGTGAGCGCCGTTTCGGCCGTACCAGCGAGCAACTGCCCGAAACCCAACGCCGAGGCTGAGTCATGCTCAAGACGCGTATTCTGACGGCGCTGGTGCTGCTTCCGCTGATGCTGGCGGCGCTGTTCCTGTTCAATAGTATGGCCTGGGCCGGTTTTTCCTGGCTGATCATCGTGCTGGCGCTGTGGGAGTTCGCCCGCATGGCCAGGCTGGATGGTGTGCTGCGCTACGCCTACCTGGCGGCGTCGACCGCGGTCGCCGCCGGCCTGTGGCTGCAGGGCTTTGTCGCGCCGGCGGCGCTGATGGCGCTGTCGCTGCCGGTGTGGTTGCTGCTGGCGCCGTGCTGGCTGACCAAGCGTTGGCCGCTGCCCACAGGCTGGCCGGCGATGTTGCTGGGCTGGCTGCTTCTGTTTCCGGCGTGGTTTGCCTTCCTCGCGTGGCGGCCGCAGCCTACCGTCGCCGATGGTCTGCAACTGCTGGCGGTGATGGGGCTGGTGTGGGTGGCCGACATCGCCGCCTACTTTGCCGGCAAGGCCTTCGGCAAACACAAGCTGGCACCGACGATCAGTCCCGGCAAGAGCTGGGAAGGGGTCGCCGGCGCGGTGGTCGGTGTGTCGCTGTACAGCTGGCTGGTGACGCAATGGGGCTGGCTCAAGGTGCCGCTGTCACCGCTCTGGCTGCTGCCGCTGGCGATCGGTCTGACCGCGGTCAGCGTGATCGGCGACCTGCTGGAGTCCTGGTTCAAGCGCAGTGCCGGCATCAAGGACAGCAGCCAGCTGCTGCCCGGACATGGCGGCGTGTACGACCGTATCGATAGCCTGATTGCCGTGCTGGCGGTGTCCCATGCGCTCCGTCTTTTGCTGGTCTGAATCATGAACCGTTCCCAAGGTATTACCGTACTCGGCGCCACCGGCAGCATCGGCGTCAGCACCCTCGACGTGGTGGCGTGCCACCCGGAGCGTTATCACGTGGTGGCGCTGACCGCGCATCGCCAGGTCGACAAGCTGTTTGCGCAATGCCTGCAGTTCCGCCCCTTGCTGGCGGTGGTGGCCGATGCCGATGCCGCCGGCCAGTTGCAGCAGCGGCTGCGCGACGCGGCGTGCCCGACCGAAGTGGCGTACGGCGAGGCGGCGCTGGAGGTGGCGGCGACGCTGCCGGAGGCGGACATGGTGATGGCGGCCATCGTCGGTGCCGCCGGCCTGCGGCCAACGTTGGCCGCGGCGCGGCTGGGCAAGCGCATCCTGCTGGCGAACAAGGAGTCGCTGGTGGTCGCCGGCGAGCTGTTCATGCGTACCGTGCGTGACAGTGGCGCCGAACTGCTGCCGGTGGACAGCGAGCACAATGCGCTGTTCCAGGCCTTGCCGGCAAGCTACGACGGCAATCTCGACCGCAACGGCATCGAGCAGCTGATCCTGACTGCGTCCGGTGGCCCGTTCCGCCAGCGCGACGCCGCCAGCCTGCGTCACGTCACCCCCGACGACGCCTGCAATCATCCGAACTGGGTGATGGGGCGCAAGATTTCCGTCGATTCCGCCACCCTGATGAACAAGGGGCTGGAGGTGATCGAGGCGCACTGGCTGTTCAATGCCCCGGCCGACCGCATCGACGTGGTGGTGCATCCGCAAAGCGTGATCCACTCCATGGTGCGCTACAAGGACGGCTCGGTGCTGGCGCAGCTGGGCTCGCCCGACATGCGCACGCCGATCGCCTACGCCATGGGCTGGCCGGAGCGCATCGCCGCGCCGGTGAAGGCGCTGGACTTCCTGGCCCTGTCCGGCCTGACGTTCGAGGCGCCGGACCTGCAGCGCTTCCCCTGCCTGCGGCTGGCGTTCGACGCCTTGCGCGCCGGCGGTGCCGCCTCGGCGGTGCTCAATGCCGCCAACGAGATCGCCGTCGAGGCCTTCCTGCAGCAGCGCATTGCCTTTCTCGATATTCCCGCTCTGGTGGAGCGCGCGCTGCAAACGCAGGACCTGTCCGCCTGTCACGAGCTGGAAACCCTGCTGCAGCGCGATGCGGATACCCGCCGCCAGGTGCAGGCCTGGGTGACCGCATAATGGCCTTGCCGGCCTTCCTGCTGGTGATCGGGGTGCTGGTCACCTTTCACGAGTTTGGCCACTATGTCGCCGCCCGTTATTGCGGGGTCAAGGTACTGGAGTTCTCCATCGGCTTCGGCAAGCCGCTGTTGACCTGGCAACGCGGTGAAACCAGCTGGAAGATCGGCTGGATTCTGCTGGGCGGCTTCGTGCGCATGCTCGACAGCCGCGAGGTGCCGGTATCGGCAGACGAGCTGCCGCGCGCCTTCAACCAGCGTCCGCCGTGGCAGAAAATCCTGATCTCGATTGCCGGACCGCTGGCCAACCTGCTGCTGGCGGTGGTGCTGTTCTTCGTGGTGATGCAGGGCGAGCAGACCCGGCTGTTGCCCTATGTCGGCAGCGTCGCGCCACAATCGGCGGCGGCGGCGGCCGGCGTGCTGCCCGGCGACCGCATCCGTGCGGTCAACGATACCGAGGTTGCCGATTGGCACGCGCTGCGTGGCGGCCTTGGCGACGCCATCGCCCTTGACGGCCGCATGGTGCTGTACCTCACCCGTGATGGCGTGGACATGACGCTGGCGGTGGATTTGCCGGCATTCGGCCTACAACAGCTTGACGAGCAGAGTCTGGCCCGGCTCGGCTTGTCGCCGCTGCGTTACCATCTGGCGCTGGGAGAACTGGCACCGGGCGGCGCAGCAGCACGGGCTGGCCTGCGCCAGGGCGATCGCCTGCTGGGTGCAGATGGCCGACTGCTGACGTCGTGGCCGGCGTGGGTCAGCTATGTGCAGGCTCGTCCCGGACAGGCCATCCGCTTGCGCATCCGGCGCGACGGCCAGCTGCGCGAGGTGGTGCTGACGCCGGACAGCAGCGAGCGCAACGGGCAAAAGGTTGGCCGCATCGGTGCCGGCGCACTGCCCGATGTGGCGTGGCAGCAGAAAATCGAACAGCAGGTCACGGTGGGGGCGGGGGAGGCGCTGCAGCAGGCGCTGGCACGCACGGCTAGCCTCATGGCATCCAGTTTGCGTATGATTGGCGCGATGTTTACCGGCACGGTGGCGCTGGATGCGTTGAGCGGGCCGCTGACCATTGCCGACTACGCCGGCAAAAGCGCCGGCTTGGGATGGGTGCCGCTACTGGAATTCATGGCGCTGATCAGTGTCAGTCTGGGGGTATTCAACCTGTTGCCGGTGCCGGTGCTGGATGGCGGGCACTTGCTGTATCATGCTGCCGAATGGATACGCGGGCGGCCGTTGCCCGATCGGGTGTATGAAATCGGTCAGCGTTTGGGGATGGCTTTCATCATGACAGTCATGTTGCTGGCTCTGTTCAATGACTTCGGCCGGCTTTTTGCTGGCTAGGATTAAAAAAACCATGAACAAACGCTTTCTTGTGGCGGCGCTTGCCGCCACTTTCCTGTCGCCGGCCTGGGCTGCCGACAGCTTTGTGATCAAGGATATTCGCGTTGAAGGTCTGCAGCGTACCGAACCCGGTACCGTGTTCAGTTACCTTCCGCTCAAGGTGGGGGATACCTTCACCCAGCAGCAAGCCGCCGATGCCATCAAGGCGCTGTTCGCCACCGGCTTCTTCAACGACGTGCGCATCGAGACCGAGGGCGACGTGCTGATCCTGGCGGTCAGCGAGCGCCCGGTGATCGCACAGTTGCAGATCAATGGCTCCAAGGAGTTCAGCAAGGACCAGCTGGTCAAGGCATTGAAAGACAACGGTCTTGCCGAATCGCGCATCTTCGACCAGGGCCTGCTGGATCAGGCGGTACAGGAGCTGAAGCGTCAGTATTTCAGCAAGGGCAAGTATTCGGTGGAGATCCAGCCGCAACTGACGCGGCTGGAGCGCAACCGCGTGGCGGTGACACTTGATATCGTCGAGGGCATTACTGCCAAGATCCGTGATATCCGCATCGTCGGTGCCAAGGCATTCGAGCAGGACGAACTGCTGGATGAAATGGCGCTGACTCCGTCGGGCTGGTTGTCGTGGCTGTCTCGTTCCGATCAGTATTCGCGCCAGCAGCTGTCTGCCGATCTGGAGAAGCTGCGCGCCTTCTACCAGAACCAGGGTTATGCCGAGTTCAGCATCGAATCGACGCAGGTGGCGATCAGTGCCGACAAGAAGGACATGTTCGTCACCGTCAACATTCGCGAAGGCGAGCAGTTCCGCATTGCCGATGTCCGTCTTGGCGGTGACCTGAAGCTGCCGGAGGCGGAGCTGCGCAAGTTGCTGCTGGTGAAGCAGGGCGACCTGTTCAACCGCGAGCAGGTCAACGAGACCGTCACCGCGCTGTCCGACCGGCTGGGAGCAGAGGGCTATGCCTTTGCCAACGTCAACGTCGCCCCGGAAGTGGATGCCAAGACCAAACAGGTGACGCTGACCTTCTTCGTCGATCCGGGTCGTCTGACCTCGGTGCGCCGGGTCAGCATCGCCGGCAACACCCGTACCCGTGACGAAGTGATCCGCCGCGAGTTGCGCCAGCTGGAAAGCGCGCAATACAACGGCGACGGTGTCAAGCGCAGCAAGGAGCGCCTGGAGCTGCTCGGCTACTTCGAGAGCGTCAACATCGAAACCCCGCCGGTGGTCGATACTCCGGACCAGGTGGACATGAACGTGACGGTGAAGGAGCGCCCGACCGGTTCCATCCAGGCCGGTATCGGCTTTGCCCAGGGCGACGGCCTGCAGCTGAGCGCCTCGGTGTCGCAGGCCAACGTGCTGGGTTCGGGCAAGTCGCTGTCGGTCAGCTTTGCCAATGGCAAGACCAGCAAGAACGCATCGATCTCGTTCACCGATCCGTATTACACCGTCGATGGTGTCAGCCTCGGCTACGACCTGTACAGCCGCAGCTACAACCCGCAAAAGACGGATATCAGCCAGTACAGTACCAAGACCACCGGTTTTGCAGCCCGCTTCGGGGTGCCGATTACCGAATATGACCGTATCAGCTTCAGCCTTGGGGCCGAGCACACCAAAATCACGCTGTACGAGGACAGCCCGCAGCGTTACCAGGACTTCGTGGCACAGTACGGGTCGGGCAACAGCACGCTGCTGGCCAGCGCCGGCTGGTCGCGCGACACCCGCGACAGTGCCCTGTGGCCGACGCGCGGCGCCAGCATGAGCGTGTATGCCGATGCCGGCCTGCCGGGCGGCGATATGCAGTATTACCGCCTGTCGCACAGCCAGACCTGGTTCTGGCCGCTGTCGAAGAACTACACGCTGGCGCTGGGTGGTGAAATCGGTTTTGCCAACGGTTACGGCCGGACCAGCCGTCTGCCGTTCTTCCAGAACTACTATATCGGCGGTATCGGCTCGGTACGCGGCTACGACAACGGCAGTCTCGGCCCGCAGGACAGCAGCGGCGACGCCCTGGGCGGTACCCGCAAGCTGTCGTTCTCGGCGGAGCTGCTGTTCCCGTTCCCCGGCATGAAGGATAATCGCAGCCTGCGCAGCAGTGTGTTCTTCGATGGCGGTACGCTGTGGGATGACAAGGACAAGTCGGTGACGGCCTCGAACGGTGCGCGCTACTCGACCGGTCTGGCGCTGTCGTGGCTGTCGCCGGTAGGACCGATGAAGTTCAGCTATGCGTTCCCGATCGGCAGCAAAGAAACCGACAAATTGCGGCGCTTCCAGTTTACGTTGGGGCAGGTTTTCTAAGGATTCAGGGTGGCAAGGATGATGCTGAAGGCAGTGCTTTGCAGTGTTGGGCTGATGCTGGCGGTGCCGGCATCGGCGGCCGACTTCAAGATGGGCTACGTCAATACCGAGCGCGTTTATCGCGAGGCGGCACCGGCGGTCAATGCCCAGAAGAAGCTGGAAAAGGAGTTCGCGGTGCGCGAGGCGGATCTGAAGCGCCTGGCCGCCAGGGGCAAGGAGCTGGAAGCCGGCATCGCCCGCAACAAGGTGCCGGAAGCCGAGCGCAAGGCGATGGAGCGTGACCTGGCCGCCACCGAGCGCGAGTATGCCGCCAAGATGCGCGACTTCCGCGACGACCTGAACCAGCGCCGCAACGAGGAGTTCGCGTCGGTGCAGGAGCGGGCCAACCGCATCATCAAGACCATCGCCGATCGCGAGCAGTACGACGTGATCCTGCAGGATGTGGTGTACGTCAGCCCCAGGCACGACATCACCGGCAAGGTCCTGAAAGAGCTGGAAAAGTAAGCCGGCACCGTCCGCCTTGTTACCTGAAGCCGACTCGTGTCGGCTTCGTTCTTGATGCACACCATGAAACTATCAGCAATTGTGACCGCCCTGGGCGGCGAGCTGCGTGGCGACGATCGCGAGATCCGGTGCCTGGCGCCGCTGGACGAGGCCGGGGCGAGTGACATCACCTTCCTGGCCAACCCCAAGTACCGCAGCCAGCTGGCCGCCACTGCCGCCGCGGCGGTGATCGTGAAGCCGGCGCTGGCGGAGGAGGCGGCGGCCAAGGTTGGCCGCAGCCTGATCCTGGCGGCGGATCCGTACCTGTATTTTGCCAGGGTGGCGCGGCTGTTCAGCCCGCTGCCGCAGGCTAGTGGCGGTGTGCACCCGCGCGCGGTGGTGGCCGAGGGCTGCCACATCGCCGCCAGCAGCGAGGTGCGCGAGCTGGTCAGCATCGGCCGCAACGTGACCATCGGCGAGCGCTGCATCCTGCATCCCGGCGTGGTGATCGGCGACGACGTCAGCCTTGGCGACGACGTGGTGCTCTATCCCAATGTGGTCGTCTATCACGGCTGCCGCCTGGGTTCGCGGGTGATGGTGCATGCCGGTGCGGTGATCGGTGCCGACGGCTTCGGCCTCGCCTGGAACGGCGACCGCTGGTTC
Source organism: Vogesella fluminis (assembly GCF_014652335.1). Taxonomy (GTDB): domain Bacteria; phylum Pseudomonadota; class Gammaproteobacteria; order Burkholderiales; family Chromobacteriaceae; genus Vogesella; species Vogesella fluminis. The sequence goes on from NZ_BMYP01000017.1 coordinate 26,684, forward strand.
AAGATTCCGCAAACCGGCGTGGTGGTGATCGCCGACGACGTCGAAATCGGCGCCAATACCACCATCGACCGCGGCGCGCTGTCCGACACCGTGATCGGCGAGGGCGCCAAGCTCGACAACCAGATCCAGATCGCCCACAACGTGACGGTCGGCGCCCACACCGCGATGGCCGGTTGCGCCGCCGTGGCCGGCAGCACCCGCATCGGCGCGCGCTGCACCATCGGCGGCGCGGCGCGCATCATCGGCCATCTGGAGATCGCCGATGGCACCCATGTCGGCGCCGGTACCCTGATTTCCAAATCCATCCGCAAGGCGGATGCCTACACCGCGGTCTACCCGATGGCGACGCACAAGGAGTGGCTGGCCAACGCCGCCCATGTCCGCCATCTGGACGACCTGGTGACCCGTGTCAAACAACTTGAAAAAGCGCTGAGCACAGCGCAACAGAACAAGGACTGAACAGAATGACTGAAGCCGTATCTGCCGAAAACTGCGCCGTATCGATCGATGTACGCGAGATCATGCGTTACCTGCCGCACCGTTACCCGTTCCTGCTGGTGGACCGCGTCACCGAGTTCGAGGCCAACACGCGCATCAAGGCGCTGAAGAACGTCACCATCAATGAGCCGTTCTTCATGGGTCACTTCGAGCAGTATCCGGTGATGCCGGGCGTGCTGATCATCGAGGCGCTGGCGCAGGCCGCCGGCATCCTGTCGATCCGCAGCGTCGGCGAGCGCCCGGAGAACGAACTGTACTTCTTCGTCGGCATCGACAGCGCGCGCTTCAAGCGCCAGGTGGTGCCGGGCGACCAGCTGGTGCTGGAAGTGGAACAGCTGTCGATGAAGCGCGGCATTGCCAAGTACAACGCCCGCGCCCTGGTCGACGGCCAGGTGGCGTGCGAGGCGCAGATCATGTGCGCAAAACGCGAGGTGTAAGCATGGCCATTCATCCGACTGCCATCATCGCTGACGGGGCGCAGATCGCCCCCGACGTCGAGATCGGCGCATACAGCATCATCGGCGCCAACGTCGAGATCGACAGCGGCACCTGGGTCGGCCCGCACGTGGTGATCGAAGGCCATACCCGCATCGGCAAGAACAACCGCATTTTCCAGTTCTGCTCGCTGGGCGCGATGCCGCAGGACAAGAAGTACGCGGGCGAGCCGACGCGACTGGAGATCGGCGACAACAACACCATCCGCGAATTCTGCACCTTCAACATCGGCACCGCGCAGGATGGCGGCGTGACCCGCGTCGGCAACGACAACTGGATCATGGCCTATGTCCATCTGGCGCACGACTGCCAGGTCGGCAACCACACCATCTTCGCCAACAACGCGACGCTGGCCGGCCACGTGCACATCGGTGACTGGGTGATCCTGGGCGGCTTCACCAGCGTGCACCAGTTCTGCCATATCGGCGCCCACGCCATGACCGCGTTCTCCAGCGCGGTGGCGCAGGACGTGCCGCCGTACGTGATGGCGCACGGCAACCGTGCGGTGCCGTCCGGCATCAATGCCGAGGGTCTCAAGCGCCGCGGCTTTACCGCCGAGCAGATCCGCAACATCCGCAACGCCTACAAGTCGCTGTATCGCAAGGGCTTGTCGTTTGACGAGGCCAAGGCCGAGATCACCGCGCAGGCGGCGGAAGGCCGGGACGAGCTGGCGCTGTTCGTGCAATTCTTTGACACCGCAGGCCGGGGCATCATCCGTTAAACATGACTGAAAAGCTGTTTGCCCGTCCGGCCCGGCTCAAGGTCGCCATGGTGGCCGGCGAGGCCTCCGGCGACCTGCTCGGCGCCCACCTGATGGATGCGCTGAAGGCGGCGCATCCCGACATCGCCTTCGCCGGCATCGGCGGGCCGCGCATGCTGGCGCGCGGCTTCGTCAGCCAGGTGCCGCAGGAGCGGCTGGCGGTGCGCGGTTATGTCGAGGTGCTGAAGTGCCTGCCGGCGCTGCTGCGCATCCGTCGCCGCCTGCGCGACACCCTGCTGGCGGAAAAGCCGGACGTGTTCATCGGCATCGACGCACCGGACTTTAACCTGCAGCTGGAAAAATGGCTGAAGCAGGCCGGCATTCCCACCGCGCACTACGTCAGCCCGTCGGTGTGGGCGTGGCGTCCGGAGCGGGTGGTGAAGATCGGCGAATCGGCGGATCAGGTGCTGTGCCTGTTTCCGATGGAAAAGCCGCTGTACGACGCCGCCGGCGTCAACGCCACCTTTGTCGGCCATCCGCTGGCCGGCGAGATCGCGATGCAACCGGACCGCGAGGCGATGCGCGACCGGCTCGGCCTGCCGCGCGACGTGCCGGTGTTTGCCTTGCTACCGGGCAGCCGCAAGAGCGAGCTGGACTACATGGGCGGGCTGTACATCGAGACCGCGCGCCTGCTGTTGCAGCAGTTTCCCGATGCGCAATTCCTGGTGCCGCTGGCGACGCGGCCAACCCTGGACCAGTTCGACCGCCTGCTGACCGAGCACAAGGCGTGGGACCTGCCGATCCGCAAGCTGATCGGCCACGCGCAGATGGCGATGATCGCTGCCGACGTGGTGCTGGTCACCAGCGGCACCGCGACGCTGGAAGTGGCGCTGACCAAGCGCCCGATGGTGATCAGCTACAAGCTGTCGTGGCTGACCTACCAGCTGGTCAAGCGCAAGCTGAAGCTGCCCTACGTCGGGCTGCCCAATATCCTCGCCAAGCGCTTCGTGGTGCCGGAACTGCTGCAGCACGAGGCGACGCCGGCCAAGCTGGCCGCGGCGGTGGCCAACCTGTACCAGAACACCGAGGCGCGCGACGAGGTGATCAGCACCTTCACCGAGCTGCACCGCTCGCTGCAGCAGGACTCGGCACGCCTGGCGGCGCAGGCCATCCTCAAGTTGGCCGCATGCTGATCTGCGGCGTGGACGAGGCCGGGCGCGGGCCGCTGATCGGCTCGGTGTTCACCGCCGCGGTGATCCTCGACCCGGCGCGACCGATCGCCGGCCTCGCCGACTCCAAGAAGCTGAGCGAAGCCCGGCGCGAGGCGCTGGCGCTGGAAATCAAGGACAAGGCGCTGGCCTGGCACATCGCCTTTGCCTCGGCCGCCGAGATCGACCAGCTGAACATCTTCCAGGCCACCATGCTGGCGATGGTGCGCGCCGTCGACGGCCTGACGATCACGCCGGGCAAGGTGCTGATCGACGGTAACAAGATCCCGAAGACGCTGACGCTGCCGGCGGAGGCCATCGTCAAGGGCGACGCCAAGGTGCAGGAAATCTCCGCCGCCTCGATCCTGGCCAAGACCGCGCGCGATGCGGAGATGATCGCGCTCGACCGCCTGCATCCGCAGTACGGCTTTGCCCGCCACAAGGGCTACCCCACCGCGGAACACCTGTCCGCGCTGCAGCAGGCCGGGGTGCTGGCCGAACACCGCCGCAGCTTCGCCCCGGTGCGCCTGCAACTGGCTGCGCAGCAGGGCAGCCTGTTCTAGGGCACTGGGAGTGCTCTGGTCGTGACGTATGGATTGTGTAGAATGATGGAATTGCCAATGTCCATCATTAGTCGACTGCGTAGCCATGAAACAACGCCTGAATACCATACTGAATGCACTCAACCATGGACTGGTAGAACGGGGCGAGGTCATTCGCCTCGCGCTGCTTACGGTGCTCGCTGGAGAAAACCTGGTATTGATCGGCCCGCCCGGCACCGGCAAGAGCCTGCTTGCCCGTCGTATTGCCGCCTGCTTCGCGCACGAGGCTGAACCGGGCAACTCTGGCTATTTCGAGTACCTGCTGACCAAGTTCTCCACACCGGAAGAAATCTTCGGCCCGCTCTCGATTGCCGAGCTGAAGGCAGACCGTTTCAAGCGCAATACCGGCGGTTATTTACCCACGGTACGCATTGCATTTCTGGACGAGATTTTCAAGGCCAATTCGTCAATCCTGAATGCGCTGTTGACCATACTCAACGAGCGCGTTTATCACAACGGCAGCGTTCGCGAGGCTGTCCCTCTGCGGGCGCTGATCGCCGCATCCAACGAGCTACCGGTCGGCCACGAAGAGCTCGGCGCACTCTACGACCGCTTTCTGGTGCGCGGTTTTGTCGATTACGTTAGCCAGGACGGTCTGTCACTGCTGTTCGATGCCGACGCTGCGCCGGGCGACTACCCCAAGCTCGACCTGTCCGAATTGCATGACCTTCAGCAGGCTGCGGCGGGGGTGACCATCCCGGATACGGTGCGTACTGCCATCGAGACCATCTGGCGAAAGCACCGCGATACCTTCAAGGAGGACAGGCGCGAACAATTGTCGGATCGCCGCTTCAAGAAAGCCCTCCATTTGCTGCGTGTCTCCGCGGCCAGCAATGGTCGCGGCGAGGTCGATCTGTCCGACGTGCTGTTGCTCAAGCATTGCCTGTGGAATCACCACGACAATGCCGCCGAGGTGCAGAAACTGGTACTCGACACCCTGCGCCGCTTCAGCCACGCGGTGCCCTGCCGCGAGGGTGCCGCTCTTTCGCCATCCGTCAGCACTATCGAGAGGCCACGCGGTGCCGGCGATGTGGTCAAGGGTTATAAGGGCAGCGGCACGGAGCACGACCCGCTGCTGATCGGCAACATTGACGAATTGCGGGGCTTGGCGCGCGCCGATGTCGGGCTCAAAGGTTATTATTTCCGGCAGACGGCGGCTATCGACTGCTCGGCACTCAACTCGTGGCATGCGATACCGTTCCGGGGGCATTACGACGGCGGCGGTCACCGCATTGTGGGAAATAAAACTAGCGATGTGCTGTTTAGCAGCATCGCTGCAGGCTCCAGCATCCGGAATTTGCGCTTGCAAGACTGGGCGCTCGCCGTGGAGGCAAAAGAGACAGCCATCAAGGCTTGCGAGAGCAATCTCGGTCTTATTCAGGAACGAGCGTTTGCATGTATGATCACCGCGTGCCGTACGGGAGGCAGCTTGATCGGTTGCCACGCCGAGGCGTGTACCATTGCGCATTGCCGGGCGGGATCGACCCTGATAGGTGGCGACAACGATGCGGGGGTTGCAAAAAACTGTCGCATTGCCGACTGCCTGATCGTACTCGATTACCGTGGATACGGGGATCGAGGGGGAATTGCTCAGAAGCTAGGCGAGGGCAGCGTGGTCGAGCGCTGCCTGGTCACCGGAAGATATGAAGGTAGGGGTCACTTTTATGGCTTTGCTGGCAATTGCAATAACAGCCACATCAGCAACTGCGCGCTTGGGCCGTTTGAGTGCTCCTTAATCAAAATGACTGGTAGAGCGATTTTTAGCGTAGGCGCGGAAATGATTTTTGCAAAGCGCATTGCGGGGAAGCGCTTGAATGGTGGTGAGCTGCGCAACAATGCAGCCGTCGATAGCGTTCGGTCGGAATCCGACAGTAACGAGCCGGATGGCTTAAATGGCGCCAGCGTGGCGGCCGCCAGCTTCAATCAGTACTACTTCGAGCACACGCTGGGTTGGGACTTCGATAGCGTCTGGACATGGAACGATCAAACCGGGCTCCCCGCGTTGCGGCAGGTCGGCGTTGGTGCCGCCGCCGCGTCTACCGCCATCGCCTCTGCCACGCTTGCCGGGACAAAGCAGGCCGACCTGTTGACGCAGCAGCTGCGCGCCAACCTCTGGCTCGGGGATGTGGCGACGTGTTGAGTGGGATAACAAACGTCGTACGTTCCGGATTTGGCGCGCTGAGTACGTTGCTGCCGCTCGGGTTCAAGGGCATCAAGTACTTTATCGACAGCAGCTTTCGCACTCAGGTCACGCCGCTGCCGGGTAGCGTGCTGTATTGCGACCTGTGGGTGGCAGTAGAGCACTCGGGCATCTATGTCGGCGATGGGCTGATCGTCAACATCGTGGTCGACGGCGTGGCCGAGAGCACGGTGCGGCGTAGCAGCGCCGGCAGCTTTACCTCCAAGAGCACGCTGGGGCGCAAGATCTACGTGTCGTGCGACCGGCATGGCGCGGTCGGCAACGAAACGGTGGCAACGGGGGCCGACGGGCACGTCGGCGAGCGGGCGTTTTACGGACTGGTGTTCAAGAACTGCCATCAGTTCTCCACGCGTTGCGTGAACTACGCCGCTGGCGCCGCGCCATCGGCATCGTGGCTTGATCGCGTTACGGACCATCTGTTGCCGGAAAGCTGGGAGTTGACGCTCCTGATGTTGAAGGGGGCGGCGCGCGACAAGCTGGGCGCCACCAAGTGGCGATTGTGGGACTGGGACAACGACCTGCGCGACCATTCCCCTCCGGAGCCCGATTGGGAGGGCATTGCAGAGCAGTTCCGGCACCTGCCGCTCGATGCCAAGACCATCGCACACATACGCGCCGAACTCGCTGCCGCGCGCGGCTACGAGGCGGAGATCGCCGACGAAGATATTCCCAAAAATATCCGTGGCAGGCTGGCCGGATTTTCCGGCTTGCTGTCGGATATCGACCGCAAATACAGCGAAGCAGAAGCCTTGCTACGGCAATGCCCCGGTGCCAGCTTCAGTTACGCCGATCTGCAGGCGGGCAATGTGGATTGGGCGGCCCTTGCCGGGGAGCTGCAAGACAACACGCGCATCAGGGAGCTGGTGCACAAGCTGGGCCGCGCGTATATCGCCGAGGAAAAGAAACGCCAGTGCCGTATTCCGCAGGCCAGCAAGAGCGAAGTTCATGGCATGCACCGCAGCGACGATCTGCAGCGCCTGCTGCCCAGCGAGCTGCTGAACCTGGAAGACGAGGTGCTGGAAGCCTTGTTCTACGCGCGGATGCTGGAACGGAACCTGCTCTGCTACGAGCTATCCGGCACCACGCTGGTTGACGGAGAGGAAACCGAGACCAATCGCAAACGCACCGGGCCGGTAGTGGCCTGTCTCGATACTTCGGGCAGCATGGATGGTCAGCCGATGCTGAAAGCCAGAGCGCTGCTGCTGGCAGTGGCCAATATCCTGAAACAGGAGCAGCGCTCACTACATGTGCTGATGTTCGGGGCGAGTGGCGAGCTGCGCGAGTATGCGATGAACGATGCCTCGCGCTCGGCCGGCCTGTTGCAGTTTCTGCAGCAGGGGTTTGGTGGCGGCACCGACTTCGAGATGCCGCTGTGCCGCGCCTTTGACATCATCGAGACGGAAGATCAGTACCAGAAAGCGGATGTATTGATGATTTCGGACGGTGATTGCCATTTGAGCGAAGCGTTTGTAGGCCATGTCAATAAGAGAAAACAGCAGCTCGATTGCTCGATTTACTCGGTTCTTTGCGCGGGGGCGCGGATGGAGGATCAGTTCAGCGATGAGGTGGTAGTGCTCTAGGTTGCGAGGAGTGGGCATGACTGGCTTGATCCAGTCATTGCGTACATTTGCAATCAGAGCGCGTAGGTCATGCGCAAATCCAGCTTCCCTCCGGTCGTCGACGCCGACACCCGCCTGCTGATCCTCGGCTCGCTGCCGGGCGATGCTTCGCTCGCGGCGGCGCAGTACTACGCCCACCCGCGCAACCAGTTCTGGCGGTTGCTGTCGGCGATCGGCGCGGTGGAGCTGAGCGCGCTGGCCTACCCGCAGCGGCTGGCAGCATTGCAGGCGCTGGGCGTCGGCTTGTGGGACGTGGTGGCCTCGGCGCAGCGCCGTGGCAGCCTCGACAGTGACATCCGCGCGGTGGCGCTCAACCCGCTGACCGAGCTGCTGGTGACACTGCCGGCGCTGCAGGCGGTGGCCTTCAACGGCAAGACCGCCGCCAAGGCGGCGCCGACCCTGGCTGCCAGCGGCCTCGACATCCTGCTGCTGCCGTCGTCCAGTCCGGCGCTGACCACGCCGTTCGAGAAAAAACTTGCCGAGTGGCAAGTGCTTGGCCGATATATCCTTCAATAAGCAGCCCGCTGCCGTGCGCGCGGCGGGCCGGGAGGAAGGCCATGAACCACTACTGCATCTGGTTTGTCAGTCCCGATGATGCCGCCACCCGCCGTGCCGAGGTGACGCTGGACGGCACCATCCACAGCCATCGCGTGCTGGAGGAGATCGAGTCGCGCATCGCGCGCGACTGCGGCCTCAGCACTATCCTGATCACCCACTGGCAGCGCTTCGAGGAACCGCCGGCGACGCTGCCGCTGGAGCGCGCCGCCTGATCCGCCAAGCGGTGGATGTCCGCCATGCCGCGTCTGTGAGAAGATGCGGCTTTCCCTTGTCCGGTGTTCCCATCATGCAAACAGTTGACCAAACCCGTGACTGGCTGCTTTCGCGCGCCCGTGTCGTCGATACCATCGAGCAGGTGCCGCTGCTGGACGCCGCCGGCCGCGTGCTGGCGCGCGAGCTGGTCTCGTCGCTGGACGTGCCCCCCCATGACAACAGCGCGATGGACGGCTACGCCGTGCGCGCCGCCGATGCGGCCAACGTTTTGCCGGTCAGCCAGCGCATTCCGGCCGGCATGCTGCCGCAGGCACTGGCCGCCGCCAGCGCGGCACGCATCTTTACCGGCGCGGTGATCCCGCCGCAGGCCGACGCGGTGGTGATGCAGGAACAGGCCGAGCTGCAGGCCGATGGCAGCGTGCTGTTCACCGCGCCGGTAAAGGCCGGGCAGAACATCCGCCGCCGCGGCGAGGACATCGCCATCGGCCAGGTGGTGCTGGCCTGCGGCCAACGTTTGCGCGATGCCGACCTCGGCGTCGCCGCCGCCATCGGCCAGCCGCAGCTGGCGGTGTATCGCCGCCTGAAGGTGGCGGTGTTCTTCACCGGTGACGAGCTGGTGGAGCCGGGCGAGCCGGCGCCGGCCGGCAAGATCTACAACTCCAACCGCTACTGGCTGGTGCCGGCGCTGCGCCGGCTCGGCTGCGAGGTGATCGATCTGGGCATCATCGCCGACCGGCTGGACGCCACCCGCGCCGCGCTGCGCGATGCCGCCGCATGTGCCGACGTGGTGATGACTTGCGGCGGGGTGTCGGTAGGGGAGGAGGATCATGTCAAGGCGGCGGTAGAGGCCGAGGGCGAGCTGGCGTTATGGAAGATCGCGATCAAGCCGGGCAAGCCGCTGGCCAGCGGCCGCATCGGCGATGCCGACTTTGTCGGCCTGCCCGGCAACCCGGTATCCGGCTACGTTACCTTTATGGTGCTGGTGCGCGATTTTCTGCGCGCACGCATGGGCGAGACGGTGCAAGGTTGGCCGCAACCGCGCCTGCTGCCGGCCGCCTTTGACTGGCCCAAGCCGGACCAGAAGCGCGAGGAATACCTGCGCGTGCGCATCGTGGAGCAGGACGGCATTCAGCAGCTGCAGCGCTTTGCCAACCAGGGCTCCGGGGTGCTGACTTCCTGCGCCTGGGCCGACGGCCTGGTGCGACTGCAGCCGGGGCAGAGCGTACAGCCGGGTGACGTATTGCCAGTCTATCCGCTGTGACCGCACTGCAATTCTGCCGCGACGGGCAGCCGCTGGCCGAGGTCGAGGCCTGTGCCGGCGACCTGCTGATCGACGTGGCGCGCTTTCACGAGGTGCCGCTGCACTGGCGCTGCGGGCAGGGCACCTGTGGCACCTGCGCGGTGCACATCGTGCACGCCGGCCAGCCGGCTACGGTCAAGGTTGGCCGCAAGGAGCGCAACGTGCTGCTGCGCGCCGGCTTGATCGACGCCGCGCAGGCGGCAGCCGAAACGTGGCCGGACACGCCGCAGACGGTGCGGCTGGCCTGCCATCTGCCGGTTACCGACGTGCCGTGGCAGGTCACGCTGCCGCAAGATAGTTAAGCCGTCTCCGCCAAAGCCGCGTACAATGCGCGGCTGTTTTTATGCTGACGATTCAAGAGGATACGGCGATGGCCAAGAAGAAAGACCACGATCTGGATGACGAAACCCTGGCGCTGCTGGCCTGGTGCGGGGAGGTCGAAGGCTTCCTGGTGGCCGGTGGTGCCACCCTGGCGCAGGCGCAGGAACACATCGAGGAGCAGGCCGAGTGGTTCACCGACCAGTTCTACGACGGCCTGAGCCCGGAAGAAGCCGCCAAGGCGGCGCTGGCATGATCGAACGTGTGGCCGTGATCGACTTCGAAACCACCGGCATCACGCCGGGGCGGGAAGGGCGGGCCACGGAAATCGGCATCGTGATGCTGGAGGGCGGCGTCATCGTCGACCGTTTCCAGAGCCTGATGAATGCCGGCGTGCGCGTGCCGCCGATGATCGAGCAGCTGACCGGCATCAGCAATGCCATGCTGCGTTCGGCGCCGCCGGCGGCGGGTGTGATGCGCGATGCGGCCAACTTCGTCGGCCGTGCCCCGCTGGTGGCGCACAATGCCAGCTTCGACCGCAAGTTCTGGGATTTCGAGCTGGCGCAATGCGGGCTGACGCGGACGCAGGACTTCGCCTGCACCCTGCGGCTGTCGCGCCGGCTGCTGCCGCAGGCGCCGGATCACAAGCTGGGCACGCTGACGCGCTGGGCCGCGCTGCCGGCCACCGGCCGCGCTCACCGCGCGCTGGCCGATGCCGAGATGGCGGCCAACCTGCTGCTGCACCTCGGCCAGACCATGGCGCGCAGCTGCCGCCAGCCGGTGACGCATGCGCTGCTGTGCAAGCTGCAGGCCGTCACAGCCGCCAAGGTGCCGCAGTTCCTGCAACAACACTGAGCCCTCAGTGCGGCGCCGGCCGGAAGCGCCCGGCAATGTGCTGCGCCATGCCGTCGGCCAGCACCTGGTTTTCCAGGAACACGTGGCCGCGGTGCTCGCTCTCCAGCAGCATGCCTTCCTCCTCGTTGCCGGTACGCAGGATGACCTCGATCGCCGGATTCAGGGTGCGGGCGATCCGGATCATCTGCCGGGTCTTGAAGATGTCCGGCGCGGTCACCACCAGCATGCTGGCGCGGGCGACATGCGCCTGGATCAGCACCGCCGCCTCGGCGGCGTCGCCGCAGACTGCCGGAATGTGGTTGGCGCGCAGCGCTTCGATCAGCTCGCGGTTCTCGTCCGCCACCACGTACGGGATCGCCAGCTTGTCGAGCTGGCTGGCGATGCGCTGCCCCACCTGACCGTAGCCCACCAGCACCACCTGGCCCGTGAGCAGCGCCTGGTCGACCGACATCGGCAGCTCGGCCAGCGGGTCGTCGCGCCGTTCCAGTCTCTGCGCCAGCGGCGAGTGCCGGCGCAGCCAGTTCTGCAGCGGGGCGATACTGCCGAACAGTGCGGCATTGAGCGCGATCGAGATCAGCGCGCCGGCCAGGATCAGGCTTTGACCGGCCGCCGACAGCAGGCCAAGACTCATGCCGAGGCCGGCCAGGATGAAGGAAAACTCGCCGATCTGCGCCAGGCTGACGCCGACCGTCAGTGCGGTATTGAGCGGATAGCGGAACAGCAGCACCAGCGCGATGGCTGCGACCGTCTTGCCCAGCATGATGATGGCGACCACCGCCAGCACCTTCAGCGGCTCCTGCAGCAGGATGGCCGGGTCGAACAGCATGCCCACCGACACGAAGAACAGCACCGAGAAGGCGTCGCGCAGCGGTAGCGACTCGTCGGCGGCGCGGTGGCTGAATTCCGACTCGCGCATCATCATGCCGGCAAAGAAGGCGCCCAGCGCGAATGACACGTCGAACAGCTTGGCCGAGCCCAGCGCCACGCACAGTGCCGCGGCGATCACGCACAGCGTGAACAGCTCGCGCGAGCCGGTACGCGCCACCAGCCACAGCAGGCGCGGAAACAGGCGGCGACCGACGATCAGCATCAGCGCGATGAAGGCGCCGACCTTGGCCAGGGTGATCAGCAGCGTTGTGCCCACGCCGTTGCCGGCGCCGCTTGCGGCCTCGCCACCGAGCAGCCCGCTCAGTGGCGGCAGCAGCACCAGCACCAGCACCATGGCGAGGTCTTCCACGATCAGCCAGCCGACGGCGATGCGGCCGTTGACGCTGTCCAGCACCCCGCGGTCCTCCAGTGCCCGTAGCAGCACCACGGTACTGGCCACCGACAGGCACAAGCCGAACACCAGTGCCTCGCCCGCCGGCCAGCCCCACCACAGCGCGGTCGCCGCGCCCAGTGCGGTGGCCACCGCGATCTGCACGACGGCGCCGGGCACCGAGATGCGCTTCACCGCCATCAGGTCCGATAGCGAGAAGTGCAGGCCGACACCGAACATCAGCAACATCACGCCGATCTCGGACAGTTGACCTGCCAGCGCCACATCGGCGACGAAACCGGGCGTGGAAGGGCCGATCAGCACCCCGGCCAGCAGATAGCCGACCAGCGGCGGCATGGCCAGGCGGGTGGCGGCATAGCCGAACAGCATGGCCAGCCCCAGCCCGGCGGCGATGGTGGAGATCAGGGAGATATCGTGCGGCATCGCTTTCCTTTTACGAATCGGACAGCCAGTGGCAAGGATTGTTGACCCGGTGCAGGGACTGACAGTCAGTATGGTTGCGGTATGCGGGTTATGTTGCTGCTTGGTGATTGACTGTTTCAGGCCGGCAAGTTCCTGACGCATGGTGATATTGCCGTGCCCGGCATGGAAAACGCGCTGTTCCGGCGATTGCTGTTGTGCGTGGCTCTTGATGATTGATGAAAGCAGGTGGGAGGGGATGTGCTGGCAGTGATTTCCGGTGCCGGGAAAACCGGAAGGAGAAAGCAAAAAAGGCCATCCGGGGATGGCCTTGGTCAGTGCTGGTTATTTGCTCAGTGCATCGGTGATGCCGAGGCTGAAGATGCCGGTGCTGGTCAGCAGGCCCGCCATCACCAGGTAGTACACGGTCGGGATGATGGTGCGGCGCAGGGTTGCGCCTTCGCGACCGAGCAGGCCGACGGTGGCGGAGGCGGCCACCACGTTGTGGATGGCGACCATATTGCCGGCTGCGGCACCGACCGCCTGGGCGGCCACGATCAGCGATGAGGTGATGCCCAGGCTCTCGGCCACGCTGAACTGGTACTGGGCCAGCATCATGTTGCTGACGGTGTTGGAGCCGGCAATGAAGGCACCCATGGCGCCGACGGTCGGGGCCATGAAGGCGTACACGCCGCCAAAGGTGTCGGCGACAAAGCGTGCCATCGCGATCGGCATGCTCTCCAGCTGGGCGAAGTTGACCCCGGAGTTGATCATGATGCGCACCATCGGAATGGTGAATACCAGCACGAAACCGGCGCCGAGCAGCACCTTGGTCGATTCGCCGATGGCGGCGCTCATTTCCTTCCAGCTCATGCGGTGCAGGAAGAAGGTGGCCATCACCACCATCACCAGGATGCCGCCCGGCAGGTACAGCGGGTCGATGGCGGCGCTGATGCCGGCTTCGCCCATGATGTCGCCGCTCTTGTAGACCACGGCCTTGAACGCGTTCTTCACACTGTCATTGGTGCGGCTGAGCACCAGCAGCGCGGCAACCAGCAGGTAGGGTAGCCACGCGGTCATGACCGACAGGCTGCGCTTGCTGCCGATGTTTTCCAGCTTGATTTCCACCGACCCCAGCCATTCTGCCGGCCAGTCCTTGGCCGGGGCGAAGTCCCAGTGGCTTTTCGGGGTCAGGAAGCGAGCCTTGGCGGCGCTGACCACGATGACCAGGCCGACCAGGCTGCCGATGATGGACGGGAATTCCGGGCCCAGGAACACGCCGGTGAGCGCGTAGGGCACGGTAAAGGCCAGACCGGTGAGGATGGCGAACGGCGCCACTTCAAAGCCCTCTTTCCACGAACGGTTACGGCCGAAGAAGCGCGTCATCATCGCGATCATGAACAGCGGCATCAGCACGCCGATCAGTGCGTGGATGATGGCGACGCTGCCGGTGATCTGGCTCAGGTAGGCGGCCCAGGTGCTGCTGTTGCTCGCCAGCTGTGCGCCGATGGCATTGGTGTCCATGCCGGTGTTGAGGCCGACCAGGATAGGGGTGCCGACGGCGCCGAACGATACCGGCGTCGATTGCACCATCATGCCCAGCAGCACGGCGGCCATGGCCGGGAAGCCCATCGCTACCAGCAGCGGTGCGGCGATGGCGGCCGGGGTGCCGAAGCCGGAAGCGCCCTCGATGAAGCAGCCGAACAGCCAGGCGATGATCAGTGCCTGGATGCGGCGATCGGGGCTGATGTTGGCGAAGCCCTCGCGGATCGCCAGGATGCCGCCCGAGTGCTTCAGGGTATTGAGCAGCAGAATGGCGCCGAAGATGATCCACAACACCGACAGGGTAATCAGCACGCCCTGGATGGTGGAAGAAATGACACGGTTAAGACTCATGTCCCAGGCAAACAGTGCAACCAGTGCGGTTGCAATGAAAACCAGCGGCATCGCCTTTCTGGCGGGCCAATTGAGGCCGACCAGCAATAGCGCGGAAAGCAGGATCGGCAGAAAGGCGAGAAACGCCTGTAGTCCCATGCTCATGATTGCTTACTCCAGTTGTGTTGTTTTGGTCGCTCTGTTTCCCCGGCTGAAAACGGTACGTCTGGCAGGGGGATGGTCGCGATTGTATTTTTGCGGTCAGAGCATGTCATTGGGGGCTTGCCCTTGCGGGTAAACCCTTGATGTTCTTGTCAAGTTGTTGAAAATAATGAATAAAGACGAAAATGGCCGCCGCGCCGGACAGGCGTTGCGGCCAACCTTGTGGCGGGCGGGGGTTACTTATGACAAAGGATGGGCAGAGACGCCGCGATCGTCCAGGCGCAGGTAGCCGGCGCGGCCGTCGTGCCAGTCCTGGATCACCCAGCGTTCGCGCGGCTGGCCGGCCAGATGGTAGTGATGCCGTGCCGGGCGGTGGGTGTGGCCGTGAATCAGCGTGCAGCCAGGGTTGGCCGCAAGCAGGGCGAGCACGGCGTCTTCGCTCACGTCGCTGATTTCGTTCGGTCCGTCCTGCTGCTTGCGCGATTCGCTCTGCTCGCGGATGTGGCGGGCGATGGCGTGGCGCTCGGCCAGTGGCTTGAGCAGAAAGGCCTGCTGCCAGGCCGGCTGCCGCACCATGGCGCGGAACTGCTGGTAGGCGGTGTCGTCGCCGCACAGCGCGTCGCCGTGGCTGAGCAGGTAGCGGTGGCCGTAGGCCTGCAGCGGGTGCGGATCGAGCAGCAGCGTGGCGCCGCTGGCGGCGGCAAAGCCGGCACCGAGCAGGAAGTCGCGGTTGCCGTGCATCACGTACAGCGGCGTGTGGCGGCTGAAGTCGCGCATCGCCGAGACCATGCTGCGCGCGAAGGCGTCATCGTCGTCGTCGCCGACCCAGTACTCGAACAGGTCGCCGAGGATGTACAGCGCGTCGATGTGGCCGGCCCACTGCCGCAGCGTGCGCCGGAACAGTTCGCCCAGCCACGGTGCGTCGGCGTGCAGGTGCAGATCGGAGATCAGGTGTATGGCCATCGTGCGGCACCATGAATAAGGGCCGCACGCAGCGGCCCCGGGTCTTGCGTGAACGGGATCAGGCGGCAGCCACGATCTCGGCTTTTTCGACGATGACCGGCTCGACCGGCACGTCCTGGTGACCACCGGTGCGGCCGGTTTTCACGCCCTTGATGCGGTCAACCACGTCCTGGCCGGCCACCACCTGGCCGAACACGGCGTAGCCCCAGCCCTGCATGGTTTCGCTGCGGAAATCGAGGAAGTCGTTGTCCGACACGTTGATGAAGAACTGGGCGCTGGCGGAGTGCGGATCCGGCGTGCGTGCCATGGCCACGGTGTAAGTCTTGTTGGACAGGCCGTTGTTGGCTTCGTTCTCGATGGTGTCGCGGGTGTCCTTCTGCTTCATGTCGGCAGTGAAACCGCCGCCCTGGATCATGAAACCGTTGATCACGCGGTGGAAGATGGTGCCGTCGTAGTGGCCGTCCAGCACATACTGTTCAAAGTTGGCGACGGTTTTCGGTGCCTTGTCGGCAAACAGTTCCAGCGTGATGTCGCCGAAGTTGGTAGTCAGTTTGATCATGATGGGAGTCCTTGGGGATCAGGGTTTGTAAGTGGCTTTCTGGATGACGATGGGTTCCATCGGCACGTCCTGCATGCCGCCGATGTAGCCGGTGCGCGACTTGGCAATGCGGTTGACGACGTCCATGCCGGCGGTCACCTTGCCGAATACGGTGTAACCCCAGCCTGGCGGCGTCTTGCTGCGGAAATCCAGAAAATCGTTGTTGACCAGGTTGATGAAGAATTGCGAGGTCGCCGAGTGCGGATCGTTGGTGCGCGCCATGGCGATGCTGCCGATCACGTTCTTCAGGCCGTTGTCGGCCTCGTTGGCGATCGGTGCGCGTGTCGGTTTTTGTGACAGCGCACCGCCGTCGATGGTAAAACCGCCACCCTGGATCATGAAGCCGTCAATCACGCGGTGGAACACGGTGTTGTCGTAATGGCCGGCCTTGACGTAGCGGGTGAAGTTGTCGACGGTCTTGGGTGCGCTTTGCGGCGCCAGCTCGACGGTGATCAGACCCTTGTTGGTCTGCAGCTCCACTTTGGGCGCGGCGCTGGCCAGCAGGGGCAGCAACAGCAGGGCGAGGGCGGCAATCTTCTTCATGGCCATGGTTTCCGGAGAGTTGAGGCGCGCAGTTTACCATGAGGCCGGCGGCGATGTGCCAGCCGGCGCGGGCTGCGGCGTATCCGGCCATTCATTAAAGATTATGCGGCAATGGCCGATAAACCGATGACGCAATAACACGACATGTAATCAGTAGGCGGAGAACGCAATGAAAAAAACGGTTTTGACTGCAAGTCTGCTGGCGCTGGTGTCCCTGACTGCCTGCGCGTCGTCCGCGGCGCCGGCGGCTGCCGGCGAGGGCTGGATGGTGGTTGCCGATGCCCCTGCCGTGGCAGGAAGCCATGAGCAGCCGGGCATCTCCCGACAGCCGGTGATGGCGCCCGGAGGCGTGATGATGGGCGGCGGCTATGTCGGTCCGCTGTCCGAGCCGCCGGCCAAGGAAGCGGAAAAATACAATGCCCTGCGCATCCGTGTGGTCGGCTATGGCGCACCGCCTGCCAGTCGCAGCCTGTCGCCGGTACAGCGCCGCCTGCTGGCAATGCGCGCCTCGCAGTTGGATGCCTATCGCGCGGTGGCGGAACAGGTGCAGGGCTTCAAGCTGTCCGGCAGCAGTACCGTCGGCAACATGATTGCGGCCAACGACAGCTACCGTACCTTTGTCGATGCCTACCTGCGCGGCGTGCGCCTGCTGTCCACCGAATTCAAGGCCGACGGCAGCAGCGAGACCATCGGCGAAGTGGTATTGGACGAAGGCTTCTTCAAGGCTTATCGTAGTGCGCTGGTGACCACCGGCAACGTGGCAACCGCAGCGCGGGTATTGCCTGCCGCCGACGGCAGCAAGCTGGGATGTACCGATAGCGGTTGTGTCTATGGTGGCGACTACTATGTTTCGCATTGACGGTGCAGATGAAGACTAAACCATTCTGGTACGCCGCCCTGTGGGCGGCGTTTTTGCTGGCAGGGCCGGCAACTGCCGAGGTGTATCGTGCCGAAGGCGTCGCCTCGCTGGAGTCCGGCCGCGTTGCGGCGCGGCAGCAGGCAATCGAGGATGCCGTGCGGCAGATGGCAATGACCCATGCCGGCACGCTGCAGGCCTCGTCGCGGCTCGATAACGGCGAGCTGGCCGAGTCGGGTATGACCGGGCCGCTGACACTGCCCGGCACGCCGCGTGTGCTGCGGGAAAACCAGCGCGACGGGCTGCTGTTCGTCACGGTGGAGGTCGATACTGACGAACCGGTGGCCGCCCCCGGCAGTATGACGCCTGGTGGCCAGGTCTGCGCCCGCCCGGCGACCCCGGCCGGGCGCTTCCTGACGCGGCGGCTGGTCAGCACCTATTTCGAGGTATCGCAACCGCAGGATGCCGGCGATCTCGGCAATCTGGCGACCTGGTTACCGTCCGAGCTATCGCGGCGGCTGAATGCGTTGCGCGACGTACGTGCGCTGGATGCCGGCAACGTGTCGCTGTTTCCCGGTGGCAAGGTACAGGAGCCGTGGCAGGCCAGCGACGCCGTGCGCGACATCGGTCGCCGCGAGGAGGTGCAGTTCGTGCTGGCCGGGCGGGTACTGGATACCGGCGTCAGCCGCAAGGAGCCGCGACTGGGCGTGTTTGGCAACAGCAGCGGTAGCGAGGCCGGGCTGTACTACACCGGGCCGCTGGCCGGCTTGTTCGGCGCTTCGGCACGGGTAGTGCCGGTGGAGCGCCGCTTTGCCATCGAATACTGGCTGTACGACGCGCTGACCGGTGGCGTGCTGGCCTCGGTCACGGCGGCCACGACCGCGCGTGGCACCGTGCACGACAGCTCGCTACATGTTTTCGACCTGGGCCGCTTCCAGCAGAACGACTACGGCCGCAGCGTGGCGACGCTGCTGGACGGCATCGCCGGCAAGCTGGCGAGCACCATGCACTGTCTGCCGTTCGCAGCGCGGGTGGTACGGGTGGATGGTGATCGCATCTATCTGGGCGCCGGTGCGCTGGACGGGCTGGCCAGCGCCGATCGCCTCATCGTCTACAAGCAGCAACCGCGGACCGAGATCCGCCGTGGTGACGGCGTGGTGCTGGGTCTGCCGGAGCGTGTGATCGGCGATGTCGAGCTGCTGCAGGTGCAGCCACGGCTGGCGGTAGCACTGCTGCGCAATGCCCGTGGCAAGGTGGAGGCCGGTGACTGGGTGCGTTTTCCGGTGCGCTGAGTGTGTCACATGCGCCAAGGTTGGCCGCAGTGCCGCCTTGCGGCCAACCTTTGTCTGTGCAGCGCTCCGTACCGGGGCCTGGCAGATGCAGATGGTTTTGTTGCAAATTGGTGTTGATAACGATTCTTGTCTTTATTACAATCGCTATCATCTATGCCATGCCTGACAACGGGCTTTAAAGGAGTGTGACTGTGAACAAAAAGGTATTGCTTGCCTCGCTGCTGGCTGTCTTCGCTGGATCCGCCGCTGCGGAAGAAATCGTGGTGTACAGCTCCCGTGCCGAACAGCTGATCAAGCCGCTGTTCGACGCCTACAGCAAGGAAACCGGTGTTGCCATCAAGGTCATTTCCGACAAGGAAGGCCCGCTGATGGAGCGCCTGAAGGCGGAAGGCAGCAACTCCCCGGCCGACATCTTCCTGACTGTGGATGCCGGCAACCTGTGGAAGGCCGAAGACATGGGCCTGTTCCAGCCGATCAAGTCGGCAGTGCTGAACGGCAACATTCCGGCCAACCTGCGCGATCCGGACAACAACTGGTACGGCCTGTCGGTTCGCGCCCGTACCATTTTCTACAACAAGAATGCCGTCAAGCCGGCAGAGCTGTCTTCCTATGAAGACCTGGCCAGCCCGAAGTGGAAGGGCAAGCTGTGCCTGCGCAGCTCGAAGAACGTCTACAACCAGTCGCTGGTTGCCACCATGATTGCCGATATCGGCCCGGTTGCTGCCGAACGCATGGTCAAGGGCTGGGTCAATAACCTGGCGACCGCACCGTTCGGCAACGATACCGCAATGCTGGAGGCGATCGCCGTCGGCCAGTGTGATGTCGGTCTGGCCAACACCTACTACTACGGCCGTATCGTTGCCAAGAACCCGGGCTTCCCGGTCAGTCCGTTCTGGGCTAACCAGGCTGGCAAGGGTACCCACGTCAATGTGTCCGGCGCCGGTGTCGTGCGCTACGCCAAGAACGTGAAGGGCGCGGTGAAACTGCTGGAGTGGCTGTCGTCCGACAAGGCACAGAACATGTTCGCCGACGTCAACCTCGAGTACCCGGCCAACCCGAAAGTGAAGGCCGATGCGCTGGTGGCATCGTGGGGCAGCTTCAAGCACAACCTGATCAACGTCAAAGTGGCTGGCTCGAAACAGGCCGAAGCTGTGATGCTGATGGACCGCGTCGGCTACAAGTAATCCCGCAGTGGTATCGATCCGAGGGCGCCGTGGCGCCCTTTTTTCTTTGCGAGGCCCGTGAATGCCGTTTGAGCCGCAAGGACTAAAGGCGGATAATCCGCCTTTTGATTTTCGCCTTCATTTCTCTATGCCATCCGTTTTCCGGCGCTGGCGCTGGCCGCTTGTCGCCTTGCTGATCAGCCTGCTGACGCTGATCCCTCTCGCCGTGATCGTGTTGTCGTCGCTGACGCCGGACCCGGTGATCTGGCGGCACCTGCTTGACTATACCCTGCCGGAGCTGCTGAACAACACGCTGTGGCTGGTGCTGGGTGTGGCCATCGGCGTGCTGTTGCTGGGCGTGCCGCTGGCCTGGCTGGTGGCGGTGTACGATTTTCCAGGGCGCAAGCACTTCAACTGGGCGCTGATGCTGCCGCTGGCGATGCCGGCCTACGTGATGGCCTTTACCCAGGTCGGGCTGTTCGACTTTTCCGGCCCGGTGCAAACCCTGCTGCGCACGCATTTCGACAATAGCCGCTGGTTTCCGCCAATCCGCTCCACCGGCGGCCTGGTGCTGGTGATGAGCCTGGCGTTCTATCCCTACGTCTACCTGCTGGCGCGTAATGCCTTCTCCACCATGGGGCGCCGCGCGCTGGAGGTAGGGCAAACGCTGGGCCTGTCGCGCAGCGCCGGCTTCTGGCGCATCGCACTGCCGATGGCGCGACCGTGGATCATGGGCGGCCTGATCCTGGCGCTGATGGAAACGCTGGCCGATTTCGGTACCGTGTCGATTTTCAACTTCGATGCCTTCACCACCGCCATCTACAAGGCGTGGTTCTCGCTGTTCTCGCTGGATACTGCCAAGCAGCTGGCGTCGCTGCTGGTGGTGCTGATTTTCGTGATGGTAGCGCTGGAGCAGTATGCGCGCGGTCGTCGCGCCTATGTGCAGGCCGGCCGCGCGGCGCCGCTGCCGCGCTTGCGGCTGGCCGGGGTGCGTGCCTGGCTGGCCAGCGGCTATGCGCTGCTGGTGCTGCTGCTGGCCTTCGTGCTGCCGTTCGGCCAGCTGCTGGTGTGGTCGTGGGGTGCGTTGGGGCAGGAGTGGAACGAGGCGCTGTTTGGCTACACCCTGCGCTCGGTGACGCTGTCGATGATGTCGGCGCTGATGATCGTCGGCATTGCCTTGCTGCTGTCCTATACCCGCCGCCGTGATGGTGGCGCGCTGGTGCGCCTGCTGGCACGGGTGGCAACGCTGGGCTATGCGATGCCCGGCACCGTGCTGGCAGTCGGCATCTTCGTGCCGATTGCCTGGCTGGATAATGTACTGATCGACCGTTTTTTTGCCGGGCAGGGCATTACCGCCGTGCTGAAGGGTACGCTGGCCGTAATGTTGCTGGCCTACGTGTCACGCTTTCTGGCGGTCGGTTATTCGGCGGTGGATGCGGCGATGAATCGTATCACGCGCAGCCAGGAAGAAGCGGCGCGCAATCTCGGCTATTCCGGCTTTGTGCTGTTGCGCCATGTGCATCTGCCGCTGTTGCAGGGCGGCCTGCTGACCGGGGTGCTGATGGTGTTTGTCGATGTGATGAAAGAGATGCCGATCACCATGATGACGCGCCCGTTCGGCTGGGACACGCTGGCGGTCAGGATTTACGGATTGACGTCGGAAGGGGTGTTTGACCAGGCGGCATTGCCGGCAGTGGCGCTGGTGTTGGTCGGCCTGGTTCCCACCTTGCTGCTGTCACGTCAAAAGGATGTTGCTTGATGGATGCTTTGCTTCAGTTGAATGCGGTCAGCCAGGCTTATGCCGGCAAACCGGTGATCGATAATATGTCGTTCCAGTTGGCGGAGGGCGAGATCGCCTGTCTGCTGGGCAGCTCCGGCTGTGGCAAGACCACGGTGCTGCGCTGTATTGCCGGCTTTGAATCGCTGCGCAGTGGCGAGATCCGGCTCAATGGCGAACGTATCGCCACCCCCGGCTACAGCAAGCCGGCACACTTGCGTGCGGTGGGGATGGTATTCCAGGACTATGCGCTGTTCCCGCACCTGGACGTTGCGGCCAACGTTGGCTTCGGCCTGCGCGGCCTTGCCGATGCCGAGCGCAAGGCGCGCGTCGGGCTGATGCTGGACGTGGTCGGCCTGTCGGCGCTGGCCGGGTCCTATCCGCACGAGCTGTCCGGCGGTCAGCAGCAGCGGGTGGCGCTGGCGCGCGCGCTGGCGCCGCGGCCACGGCTCTTGCTGCTGGACGAGCCGTTTTCGAATCTCGACGTCGACCTGCGCCAGCGCCTGTCGCACGAGGTGCGCGGCATCCTGAAAGAGCAGGGCATGACCGCGATCATGGTCACCCATGACCAGCAGGAGGCGTTCGCCATG
Organism: Vogesella fluminis; assembly: GCF_014652335.1. Classification (GTDB taxonomy): domain Bacteria; phylum Pseudomonadota; class Gammaproteobacteria; order Burkholderiales; family Chromobacteriaceae; genus Vogesella; species Vogesella fluminis. The sequence goes on from NZ_BMYP01000017.1 coordinate 48,747, forward strand.
GCCGACAAGGTCGGCGTGATGCACCAAGGCCACCTGCAGCAGTGGGCATCGCCGTACCAGCTGTACCACGAACCGGCCAGCCGCTATGTCGCCGATTTCATCGGCCAGGGTGCCTTCGTGCCGGCGGTGATCAGCGGACCGCAGTGCGTGACGCTGGAGGTGGGCGAGTACTGCAGCCTGACGCCGCTGGCCTACCAGGTCGGCGCGCAGGTAGACGTGCTGTTACGTCCGGATGACGTGGTGCACGACGACCACAGCACACTGACTGCCACCGTCAAGGGCAAGGTGTTCATGGGTTCCGAGTTCATGTACACGCTGCAGCTGCCGTCCGGGCAGCAGGTGCTGGCGCAGGTACCTAGCCATCACAACCACGCCATCGGCGAGGCGATCGGCATCCGCCTGGAGCTGGACCACCTGATTGCCTTTGCGCGCTGAGCGCGCATGAAAAAACCCGGTGCCAGGCATCGGGTTTTTGCTTGCGGCCAACCTTGGCGCGGTTCAGCCCGCGAGCCAGGTGTGCGGAATGGACTCCAGCCAGGTCTTGATTGAGCGGGCGTCACGCACCCGGGCCGCCGTGCTGTTGGCGGCCAGCAGCACGAAAACCAGCTTCTGGCTGCCGACTTCGGCTTCCATCACCAGGCAGCCACCGGCTTCGTTGATGAAGCCGGTCTTGGACAGCTCGATCGTCCACTGTCCTTCACGCACCAGCGCATTGCTGTTCTTGTAATGCAGCGTGCGGGTGGCGGTCGGTTGGGCGAAGTACTCGGTCGTGGTGGTGAACTGACGGATCAGCGGGTACTGGTTGGCGGCCTTGACCATGCGTACCAAGTCCATCGCCGTGGCGCTGTTGCGTACATCCAGCCCGGTCGAATCGTAGAAACTGGCGTTCTGCATGCCGATGGCGCGTGCCTTCTGGTTCATGCGCTCGATGAAGGCGGGACGGCCACCGGGGTAGTAGCGCGACAGCACGGCCGCGGCGCGGTTCTCCGACGACATCAGCGCCAGCAGCAGCATCTCGCGGCGCGTCAGTGTGGAGCCGACGGCCAGCCGTGAGCCGGTATTCTTCAGGCGATCAATTTCCTCGTCGCCGATGGTCAGCGGGGTATCCAGCGGCAGGCCGGTATCCAGTACCACCATCGCGGTCATCAATTTGGTGATGGAGGCAATCGGCAACTTTTGCCGGGCATTCTTTTCGAATACCATCTGCCCGGTCGTGCCGTCGACGATGGCGACCGAGTGCGAGCTTAAGTGCGGCTGGGCGGCTTCCGACGGGTGATAGCTTGTCGGCTGTGCGGCCATGATGGCGCTGCTGCCAAGCGCCAGCACGCAAGCAATAAATAAATTCTTCAGCATCTTTTTGTGGCTCCGATGCGTGGTGTGTGCGTAACAAAATCAGATTTTATTTTAAATCGCCAGAATGGATTTGTCCGGATTGATTTTCTATTTATGCCATGAAAAACAATTGGACCAGCTATCCCTGGCGTGACGAATGGGTGAATGTCGATGAATATTGTTTTTCCGGAGAGTCCGTTCCATTTGCACCAGCCGTTTCCACCGGCCGGTGACCAGCCGACGGCGATTGCCTCGCTGGTGGAGGGGCTGGATGACGGCCTGTCATTCCAGACCCTGCTGGGGGTGACGGGTTCCGGCAAGACCTTCACCATGGCTAATGTCATCGCCCGCACCGGCCGTCCGGCCATCATCATGGCGCACAACAAAACGTTGGCCGCACAGCTGTACGCAGAAATGCGCGAGTTCTTTCCGGAGAATGCGGTCGAGTATTTCGTGTCCTACTACGATTACTACCAGCCGGAGGCCTATGTGCCGAGCCGGGACCTGTTCATCGAGAAGGACTCCAGCATCAACGAACATATCGAGCAGATGCGGCTGTCGGCGACCAAGTCCATCCTCGAACGGCCGGACTGCATCATCGTCGCCACCGTGTCGGCGATCTACGGTATCGGCGATCCGGCCGAATACCACCAGATGATCCTGCACCTGAAGGAAGGCGAGACCATTACGCAGCGCGACATTATCGCGCGGCTGGTGACCATGCAGTACGACCGTGCCGATGTCGACTTCTCGCGTGGCGGTTTCCGCGTGCGCGGCGACGTGATCGACATCTTCCCGGCGGAAAGTGCCGAGCTGGCGGTGCGCGTCAGCATGTTCGACGACGAGATCGAAACGCTGACCCTGTTCGACCCGCTGACCGGCGCCACCAAGCAGCGTGTCGGCCGCTTTACCGTCTATCCCGGCAGCCACTACGTGACGCCGCGCGACACCGTGCTGCGCGCCTGCGAGCAGATCAAGCTGGAGCTGCGCCAGCGCATCGAGTGGTACCAGAAGGAAGGCAAGCTGGTGGAGGCGCAGCGCATCGAGCAGCGCACCCGCTTCGACCTGGAAATGCTGTACGAGATGGGCTTCTGCAAGGGCATCGAGAACTACTCGCGCCACTTTTCCGGCCGCGCACCGGGCGATGCGCCGCCGACGCTGATCGACTACCTGCCGAAGAACGCGCTGATGTTCATCGACGAGAGCCACGTCACCGTGTCGCAGGTCGGCGCGATGTACAAGGGCGACGCCGCGCGCAAGCAGAACCTGGTCGAGTACGGCTTCCGCCTGCCGTCGGCGGCGGACAACCGGCCGCTGAAATTCCACGAGTTCGAACGCCTGCTGCCGCAGACCATCTTCGTGTCCGCCACCCCGGCGGACTACGAGACCAGCCATGCCGGCCAGGTGGTGGAGCAGGTGGTGCGGCCAACCGGGCTGGTCGATCCGGAGATCGAGATCCGGCCGGTGGCGACGCAGGTCGATGATCTGCTGTCGGAAATCCGCCTGCGTATGGACCGCAACGAGCGGGTGCTGGTGACCACGCTGACCAAGCGCATGGCGGAGCAGCTGGCCGACTACTACACCGAGCACGCGCTGAAGGTGCGCTATCTGCACTCCGATATCGACACCGTGGAGCGGGTGGAGATCATCCGCGACCTGCGGTTGGGCATGTTCGACGTGCTGATCGGCATCAACCTGCTGCGCGAGGGGCTGGATATTCCGGAGGTGTCGCTGGTGGCGATTCTGGATGCCGACAAGGAAGGCTTTTTGCGCAGCGAGCGTAGCCTGATTCAAACCATCGGCCGTGCCGCACGTAATTTGCAGGGTCGCGCCATTCTTTATGCGGATAAAATTACCAATAGCATGAAGCGGGCTATTGATGAAACCGAGCGTCGCCGAAATAAACAATTGGCATTTAATGCGGCCAACGGTATTGTGCCGCAGGGCATCAACAAGAAAGTACGTGATCTGATTGACGGCGTTTACGGTGATAATGCAGGTGTCGCGAAGCGCAAGAGCGCGCTGTCGACGGTGGTGCTCGATGAAAAAGCGCTGGCCAAGGAAATCAGGCGTATCGAAAAGGAAATGCTGGAAGCGGCGCGCAATCTCGAATTCGAAAAAGCCGCCAGCCTGCGCGATCAGTTGAAAGTATTAAAAGAACAGGCATGGATCAATCCGCTGTAATCATGACAAACAATGCTCAGCCGTCTGCCCGTTTCCGGGTGCTGTTCGTGTGTACCGGCAACATCTGCCGCTCGCCGACCGCACATGCCATCTTCGTGCGTGACGTTGGCCGCGCCGGTCTGGCGGCGCAGATCGTGGTCGATTCCGCCGGCACCTCGGCCTGGCATGCCGGTGAAGCGGCAGATCCGCGCACGGTGGCGGCCGCGCTGCGCCACGGCGTCGACATGGGTGCGTTGCGGGCACGGCCGTTCCAGCCGCAAGACTGGCGGCAGTTTGATCTGATCCTGGTTGCCGGTTACGATCATTTGGCACAGTTGCGGTGGCAAATGCCGGCGGACTGGCCGGGCGAACTGGCGCTGATGCTGGCGGATGCCGAGGTGCCGGATCCCTACTACAGCGGGGAAGCCGGCTTTGATGCAGTATTCACCTTGCTGGAGCAGGCGTCGCGCCACTGGCTGGACAAGGCCAGGGCGCAGTTGCCTGCAATATAACAAAACCTGACGCCGCGCCCAGGCGCCGCCAAAAGGGGAAAACATGGTCATGCCGCGTAAAGAAGGGCTGGATTTCAAACCGCTGGAAGTCGCGCCCAGTCACACTGCCGACGCCATCCTGCCGCGCCAGCCTGGCCGGCTGGCTCTGGGGCGCCAGACGGTCATCGCCATCGGTTCGTCCACCGGTGGCACCGAAGCGCTGCGGGTGTTGCTGACCGCGCTGCCGGAGCAGATGCCGCCGATCATCATCACCCAGCACATGCCGGAAATGTTCACCAAATCCTTTGCCGCACGGCTGGATTCGCTGTGCAAGCTGCGGGTCAAGGAGGCGGAAGACGGCGAGCGCTTGCAACCGGGCGTGGTCTATATCGCGCCGGGGCATTCCCACCTGCTGATCAAGCCGGCCAGCACCATCGGCTACGCCATCGGCCTGCACCAGGGGCCGCCGGTCAACCGTCACAAGCCGTCGGTGGACGTGATGTTCCGCGCTGCGGCCAACGTTATCGGCCGCAATGCCATCGGCGTGATCCTGACCGGCATGGGGCGTGATGGCGCCTCCGGCATGGGTGAGCTGAAAGAAGCCGGCGCCCATAATATTGCGCAGGACGAGGCGTCCTGCGTGGTGTTCGGCATGCCCAAGGAGGCCATTGCCCTCGGTGCTGCCCATGAAGTGTTGCCACTCAACAATATTGCCGCGCGCCTGGTCGCGCTGTGCGGCCAGCGCCAGCATCAGGACTGAGCTGTTGTCCGGCGGCTGGTCCTGTCCTGTCATGAATTACATCGGTTACCCATGAAATATTTGCCTGTCCTGGTTGTGGAAGATGATGCCGACCTGCGCGAAGCGCTGGTCGATACCCTGGTGCTGTCCGGTTACGCGGTGCTGGAGGCGGCGGACGGTCAGTCGGCCCTGCAGGTGTTGCGCGACAACGCGGTCGGCCTGGTGGTGTCGGATGCCCAGATGCAGCCGATGGACGGCTACACCCTGTTCCGGCAGGTCAAGGCCGCCTATCCGGCCTTGCCCTTCGTGCTGATGACCGCCTACGGCGTGATCGAGCGCGCGATTGACCTGCTGCGCGCCGGTGCCAGCCACTACCTGCTGAAGCCGTTCGAACCGCAGCAGCTGATTGCCGAGGTAGAGAAGTACCTGCTGCCGGAGCCGGAAGGCGACGAAGAGCTGCAGGCCTATTCCGCGCCGATGAAACGCTTGCTGGCCATCGCGCGGCAGGTGGCGCCCAGCGACGCCAGCGTGCTGATCAGCGGCCCCAGCGGCGCCGGCAAGGAAGTGCTGGCCCGCTTCATCCATCGCCACTCGCGACGCAGCGCGGCGCCATTCGTCGCCGTCAACTGTGCGGCGATTCCCGACAACCTGCTGGAATCGACCCTGTTCGGCCACGAGAAGGGCGCCTTCACCGGTGCGGCCAACGTGCTGCCCGGCAAGTTCGAACAGGCGCAGGGTGGCACCATCCTGCTCGACGAAATCACCGAAATGCCGCTGCCCCTGCAGGCCAAGCTGTTGCGCGTGCTGCAGGAGCGCGAGGTGGAGCGCGTCGGCGGCACGCGTACCATCAAGCTGGATATCCGCGTGCTGGCCACCAGCAACCGCGAGGTGCAGGAAGAAGTCGCGGCCGGCCGCTTCCGCGAAGACCTGTTTTTCCGCCTCAACGTGTTCCCGCTGGCAGTACCGGCGCTGGGTGAGCGCACTGAAGACATTTTGCCGCTGGCGCGAAAATTGCTGGATAAGCACGCTAATGCCGTTTCCAAGCCGCGTCTGGCTCTGGGCAAGGACGCGGAGCGTGAATTGACGGCCTATAGTTGGGAAGGTAACATCCGCGAGCTGGACAATGTGATGCAGCGGGCGGCAATTCTTGCCGCCGGGCCGGAAGTTTCTGCCGTCGACCTGATGCTGTCGCCATCGGCGATGGTGCTGCCGGTAACAACGGACAGCACCGTCGACGAGTCCGATCTGGGCATGAAGGCGGTGGAAAAGCGTCACATCCTTGATGCGCTGCAAGCGTGCGGCGGTGTCAGGAAACTGGCTGCAGAACGCCTTGGCATTAGCGAAAGGACGTTGCGCTACAAGTTGCAACGTTATCGTGAAGAAGACGCCGGTCCGGCCTGACGCCGCCGGCCTCACTGCAAGAGGTTACTATGTCCACGCAGGGTATCAATCAGCTCCTGGGCGAGCTGCGCGCCATGTCATCGCTGGCCGCGGGGCAGGCACCAGCGGCAGACAAGGCCGCTCCGGAAGTCGATTTTTCTGATGTACTCAAGAGCACGCTGGAGCAAGTCAACCAGGTGCAAAGCACTTCGCTTGAGCTGCAAAAGCAGTTTGAGCTGGGAGAGGAAGGCGTTAACATCCAGGACGTCATGGTGTCGATGCAAAAAGCAAGTCTGAGCTTCCAGACCATGGTTCAGGCCCGCAACAAGCTGGTTTCGGCCTATCAGGAAATCATGAATACGCAAGTGTAGCGCCGTCTGTTTCGAGCTTCGGGCCTGCGGCGGTAAGATCAATAATGAAATAACCACTGTATGGCTGAATTGGTCGATAATACTGCGCCTGCCTGGAAGGGGCGTGTCAACGAAATGTTGACACGTTTCAATGCCCTTCCCAATAACAAGAAAATCCTGTTCTTCACTGCCATCGCCGCAGTGTTGTCCATCGCGCTTGCCCTGCTGGTATTCAATCGCGAACCTCCCTACAAAGTACTGTTTACCGGTCTGGCCGACAGTGACGGCGGCCAGGTTACCGCCGCCCTGCAGCAGATGAACGTGCCGTACCAGATCGGTGATGGCGGTGTGATTTCAGTACCAAGCGAGCGCGTCTATGAAACCCGCCTGAAGCTTGCCACACAAGGCCTGCCCAAGGCCGGCGGCGTCGGTTTCGAGCTGATGGACAAGCAGAAATTCGGTATCAGCCAGTTTGCCGAGCAGGTCAATTACCAGCGTTCGATCGAGGGTGAATTGGCCCGTACCATCGAGGCGGTTGCCGTGGTCGAGAGTGCGCGCGTGCATCTGGCGATGCCGAAGCAGACGGTATTCGTGCGTGACCAGCAGCAGCCGACGGCGTCGGTGATGCTGACCCTGCGCCCGGGGCGGATTCTGGATGGCGGGCAGATTGCCGGCATCATGCATCTGGTATCCAGCTCGGTACCCAACCTGCCGCTGCGCAATGTATCTATCGTCGATCAGGACGGCAATCTGCTGTCCACGGTGCCGGACCAGAATAACGGCTCGCTCGATCGCCGTCAGCTGGACTATGTGCGCCAGATCGAGGCCGACTACACCAAGCGGGTCGAAACCATTCTCGAGCCGATTTTCGGCAAGGGCAATGCCCGCGCCCAGGTAACGGCCAACGTGGATTTTTCCGAGTCGGAGCAGACCTCGGAGAGCTTCCGCCCCAATTCGACACCCAATCCTTCTGCAACCCGCAGCCAGCAAATCAGCGAGACGCTGGGGCGCGACGCCAACCTGCCGTCCGGCGTGCCCGGAGCGCTGACCAATCAGCCGCCGTCGCTCGCCTCGGCACCGCTGACACTGCCGCCTGGCGCCGCCCCCGGTACAGCCACCCTGTCCGGCTTGCCGATGGGCACCGCCTCCGGCTCGCTGAGCCGCGAAATCACCACCAACTACGAAGTCGACAAGACCATCCAGCATACCAAGTCGCAGAAAGGTGTTATCAAGCGCCTGACCGCGGCGGTAGTGGTGAACTACAAGATGGTGCCCGACAATCAGGGGGTGCTGAAGGCGACACCACTGACAGAAAAGGAGTTCGGCCAGATCAATAATCTGGTCAAGGAAGCGGTCGGCTTCAATGCCGCACGTGGCGATTCGGTCAATGTGGTCAATGCCAGCTTTGCCGATGCGGCTCCGGTACTGACGGTACAGGATAAGGTACTGGATTTTGCCAGCAATAATGCTGCCGATCTGGTGAAATACGGCCTGTTGCTGCTGGCCATTCTGTACCTGCTGTTCGGTGTGGTGCGGCCTATCATGCGTGATGTGGTGAATCCGCCGCCACCGCCTGTGCCGGAGGATGATCTTGAGGCGGCGGCCGCCGCCAGCAGTGGCCGTCTGCTGGCGGTAGCGGGAGAGGAAAGCGAAGAGGGCGAGGTAGAGGAAGACAGTGACAATCCGTCACCGAAAGAGCTTCAGCGTCGTGCATTCGAGGCTAATATGCAGAATGTTCGCGAGCTCGTGAAATCCGATCCTCGCATGGCCGCACAGATTATCAAGGAATGGATCAGCTCTGATGAGTGATGTCGGTGTTCGCCGCAGTTCCGTACTGCTGTTCAGTCTTGGTCAGGCAGAAGCGATCGAGGTCTTCAAGTACCTCGGTCCCAAGGAGGTGCAGAAACTCAGCCTGGCCATGGCCGGGCTCAATAACCTGAGCCACGAGGAAGTGGAGAAGGTGGTGTCGCAGTTCCAGGAGGAGTGCGCGGCCCGTGCCAACTTCGGGGCGACCGACGAGTATCTGCGCAACGTGCTGGTGGAGGCGCTGGGTCCGGACAAGGCGGCCAACCTGCTCGACAAGATCCTGCAGGGCAACGACCACAGCGGCATTGAGAGCCTGAAGTGGATGGACCCGTCCTCCGCCGCCGACCTGATCCGCAACGAACACCCGCAAATCATCGCCACCATCATGGTGCATCTGGACCCTGACCTGTCCAGTGCCATCCTGGCCTACTTCCCGGAGCGGGTGCGCAACGAAGTGCTGATCCGTACTGCAACGCTGGAGGGCGTGCAGCCACAGGCATTGCGCGAGTTGAACGACGTGCTGACGCAGCTGCTGTCCGGCGCCGATCGCGTCAAGAAGAGTGCGGCCGGCGGTGTCGGCATGACGGCCGAAATCCTCAACTTCCTCGGCTCCAACGTCGAGGCCTCGGCGCTGTCCTACATCCGCGAGTACGATCCGGAGCTGGCGCAGCGTATCCAGGACAAGATGTTTGTGTTCGAGAATATTCTCGAGATCGACGACCGTTCGATCCAGACCATCCTGCGCGAAGTGCAGTCCAACTCGCTGGTGGTGGCGCTGAAGGGCACCAGCCAGGAACTGAAAGACAAGATTTTCCGCAATATGTCGTCGCGTGCGGCCGAGATGCTGCGGGACGACCTGGAGTCGAAAGGCCCGGTCAAGCTGTCCGAGGTCGAGGCCGAGCAGAAGGAAATCCTCAAGATCGTGCGCAAGCTGGCCGACGAAGGCCAGATCGTGATTGCAAGCAAAGGTGGAGACGAAGGTCTTGTCGAATAGCAATGTCATTCCTGCCGAGTCACTGGGGCAGTGGCGCAGCTGGATCATGGGCGAGCTGGGCAGCGCCGCCGCGGCACCGGAGACAGCGCCGCCCGAGTCGGTGGCTGCCGCGCCGCAGCCGGAGGAGCCCCCTATCGAGGGGGCTTTGCTCATTATGGCGGAGGAGTCGCAGGCGGCCGAGCCGCTCGATGCCGTGGCCGCTGCCGCCTATCCGACCGCGGCCGAGCTGGAGGCGATTCATCAGGAGGCGTGGCAGACCGGCTATGACGCCGGTTTGCGGGCCGGCATGCAGGCCGGGGAAGAACGCGGCCGTGCCGAAGGCGCCGAGCGGGCGCTGCTCGAGGCGCAGCAGCAGTTCCAGCAGTACTGGCAGCCGTTGTCCGCGTTGCAGCAGTCGTTCGAGCAGGAGCTGTCGCAGCTGGGCGCGCAGCTGTCGCAGGAGGTGCTGGCGCTGGCGGTCAGCTTTGCCGAGAAGGTGATAGGTGAGGTGGTGCGGCACGACCCTGCGGTGCTGCGCTCGCTGCTGACCGAGGTGCTGGATACGCTGGCCGACAGCGTGGCGCAGGTGAGGGTGCAGGCGCACCCGGATGAGTTGGCGACCTTGCAGGCTTTTCTGGGAGAGCAGTATCCGCAGTGGCGCATGCAGTGGCAGGCCGATGCCACGCTCACGCGCGGCGGTTGCCGCATCGAAACACCGTCCGCGTCCATCGACCTGACGCTGGAAAGCCGCCTGCAGCTGCTGCGCAAGGGGCTGGGGCTGACGGATGAGCATGCTGATTGAGCGGCAGCGCGACTTCTTGCGCCGCTGCGAACAGGCGCTGCGGCCGCTGCCGGTGTGGCAGGCTGAGGGGCGTCTGACGCGGGTAACCGGGCTGGTGATGGAGGCGGTCGGCCTGCGCTTGCCGGTCGGTAGTGCCTGCCAGATCATGGTGTCGGCCGATTATCAGGCCGAGGCCGAAGTGGTCGGCTTTGCCGGTGACCGCCTGTACCTGATGCCACTCAGCAATGTGCACGGCCTGCAGCCGGGGCTTGCCGTATGCGCGGTGCCCGAGATCCGTCCGCCACTTTATGAAGAGCCGGCCGATAGCGGCGGCACGGTGCGCATGCTGGGGCGCAAGGTGCCGGTGGGCATGTCGCTGCTGGGGCGGGTGGTGGATTCGCTGGGCCGGCCGCTGGACGGCGGCGCCGAGCCGCCGGCCGAGGCGCTGTACCCGCTGTACAGCCAGCCGCTGAATCCGCTGCGGCGCTCGCCGGTGCGCGATGTGCTGGATGTCGGCGTGCGCGCGATCAACGGCCTGCTGACGGTGGGGCGCGGCCAACGTTTGGGCCTGTTTGCCGGCTCCGGTGTCGGCAAGTCGGTGCTGTTGGGCATGATGGCGCGTTTTACCCGCGCCGATGTGGTGGTGGTCGGCCTGATCGGCGAGCGGGGGCGCGAGGTGAAGGACTTCATCGAGCACATCCTCGGCGCGGAAGGCCTCGCGCGCTCGGTGGTGGTCGCGGCGCCGGCGGACTCGCCGCCGCTGATGCGTCTGCACGGCGCCGCCTACGCGACCGCGCTGGCCGAGTACTACCGTGACCAGGGTCTGGACGTGCTGCTGCTGATGGACTCGGTGACCCGCTACGCGATGGCGCAACGCGAAATCGCCCTCGCCATCGGCGAGCCACCGGTCAGCAAGGGCTATCCGCCGTCAGTGTTCGCCAAGCTGCCGCAGCTGATCGAGCGTGCCGGCAATGCCGAAGCCGGCGCCGGCTCCATTACCGCGTTCTATACCGTGCTATCCGAGGGGGACGACCAGCAGGACCCGGTCGCCGATTCGGCGCGCGCCATTCTTGATGGTCACTTCGTGCTGACTCGTGAGCTGGCCGAGTCCGGTCACTATCCGGCGATCGACATCGAACAGTCCATTTCGCGGGTGATGGTCGACGTCACCACCCCGCATCATGTCAATCTGGCACGCCGTTTCAAGCAGCTGTTCTCGCGTTACCAGCGCAGTCGCGACCTGATCAACGTCGGTGCCTATGTGCCCGGCTCCGACCCCTTGCTGGACGAGGCGATGCGCCGCCATCTGCAACTGGTCGGCTTCCTGACTCAGCCGATGAACGAATACCACGACTCTGCCTCCTGCCTGACGCAGCTTGAGCAAGTACTGACCGGCTAAGGCTAGGCCATGAGCAAATTCGACCTGTTGATACGGCTGGTACAAGACAAACTGGACGAGGCTGCCAAACGCATGAAGCAGGCACAGCAGGCGCAGGCGCAAGCAGAGGCGACGCTGCGGCAGGTGGATACGTTTCTGGCCGACTACCAGCAGCGGGTGCTGCACATGGCGCAACGTGGCCTCGGGGTCGGGCAGTGGCGTGATGCGCGCCTGTTTCTGGTCAAGCTGGAAGAGGCACGGCAACAGCAGCAGCACGAGCTGGATCGCTGCGTACAGCGCTTTCTGCTGGAGAAGCAGGCCTGGCTTGCCCTGCGCAAGCAGCTGAAGTCCTATCAGGTACTGCAGGAGCGCGAGGCGGAGCGCCTGAGTGTGCGCCAGCGCAAGGCTGAACAGAAACAGATGGACGAATTTGCCGCCCGTATCGGCGCCCAGAACAGGGCTGAATAATCCGCCCTGCTGATTGGCACAATTCATGCTCTTGTCGGGGTGCTGACAACAAGGAGCATGTCTATGGCCATTACCATCCAGTCCGTTTTAAACCTGAGCGACAGCTCGGCCAGTCCGAGTCAGGGCTATGTCAGCACGCCGGACTCCCCTTTTGCCATGTTCTTTGCCGATCAGTTACAGGCATTTGCGTTGGGAGTGCAGGGCATGGCGGGAACCGGCAACGACGATCTGCCGGAGGATGTTGTTGAAGTACCGCTGCGCAATTTGGCGGAGCCGGTACAGGATGCCTCCCTGTTGCTGGGCGGTTTGCTCATGCAGGGCGGCGGAGCGGCCCGCCAGCAAGCCATTACCGCCAGCAAGGATACGATGGAACTTCCTGCCCCGGCTATTGCTGCGGCATCTGGCGAAGCGCTGGCGGCGGAAGAGTTGGCCGCACTGGCCGGTGCCAAAACCAAGTCCGCCAAAGGCGGCGAGGCGGCCGGCGCGCTGTCGGAGCTGGCTGCACTGACCGGAGATGCCGCCGCTGATGAAGCACCGGCGTTGCCAGGGCTGCTGGCCGCCGCCAGCAGCGACAAGCGGGCATTGCGGACACTGAAGGATGATGGCCTGTCCGCCGCGGTGGCGGTGCGGCTGGCCGCCGCCAGCAGCGACAAGCGGGCATTGCGGACACTGAAGGATGATGGCCTGTCCGCCGCGGTGGCGGTGCGGCTGGCCATGCGCGAGGCGGAGGCGGCCGAGGCCGGTTCCGAAGTGAAAACCTTGCCGCCAGCAGTTGCCGCCGGGCGGCAGGAATTGCCGACCGACTTGTCCGCCACTGGCGCCGGCAAGGAGCTGAAGGAGGTGCTGCTGGGTGGCACCATGGATCGCAGCAAGCAGTGGGGCGAGGCCTTTGGCCAGCAAGTGGTGAAGGCGGTCGAGCGGCAGCTGGACTCCGCGCGCTTCCATGTCACCCCGGAAAAGCTGGGGCCGATCGAAGTCCAGATCTCCATGAACAAGGAGCAGGCGCAGATCATGGTCACCACTTCCAACCTGATGGCCAAGGAAATCATCGAGAGTCACCTGCCGGCGTTGTCGCGGATGATGGAGCAGGCCGGTCTGCAACTGGCGGATGCGCAGGTCTCCTCGCAACAGCACGGTCAGCAACAGCACGGCCAGCAGGCGCAGCAGCAACACGGCCGCAGCCAGCCCGAGGTGATGCCGTCGCTGCCGGAACCGGAGATGGTTTCATCTCCGGTGACTGCCTCTTCCGGCCTGCGGGAAACAGCCTGATTCACCAGCCGTGCCGCGGGTCGACGCAAGGTTGGCCGCAAGCGGAAAACGGCCTGCTGTTCCCCCGGAAATCTACTAAATGGCTGTTCAACTCGACAAGAAATGGAGAAAATAGGGGTTAAGCATTTCTTTTAAACGAGAGCAGGTATTGTCATGGCCGAAAAAGATAAAAAAGAAGACGTTAAAGAAGCCAAGCCAGCGGCAGGCGGCAATAACAAACTACTCTTGGTTGTCATTGTGTTGCTGGTGCTGGTACTGGCCGCAGTGGGGGGCTTGGGCGCTTATGTATTCCTGAGCAACAAATCGGCCGCTGGTGCCGATGCCGGTCATGCTGCCGCTGAGCATGCACCGGAAAAGAAAGAGAAAAAAGAAGGCCCTCCGGTGTTCGAGAAACTGGAGCCGTTTGTCGTCAACCTGAGCGGCGGCTCGTCGATGTTGCAGATCGAGCTGCAGGCCGAGTTGTATGACGAAGCGGCCAAAAACAATATGAAGGCCTATCTGCCGAAAATCCGCAGTGCGCTGATCCTGTTGCTGTCGGCCAAGACCGAAGAGGAACTGCAGTCGGCGGACGGCAAGATCAAGCTGAAGGCGCAGATCAAGAAAATCATCAACGAGTCGATGGATGCCGGGGAAGAAGAACCGGTTGAAAACGTGCTCTTTACCTCCTTCATCATACAGTTGCAGTAATCATGGCTGATGAAATCCTGTCCCAGGAAGAGGTCGACGCGCTATTGCGCGGCGTGACCGGGGAAGAGGACAACGATGGCGCGGACAGCGACAACGGTGGTGTACGGAACTATGATATCGGCCGCCAGGAGCGCATTGTCCGCGGCCGGATGCCGACGCTCGAGATCATCAATGAGCGTTTCGCGCGCAACCTGCGTATCGGTTTTTTCAACTTCCTGCGCCGCAATGCCGAGATATCGGTCGGACCGGTACGGGTGCTGAAGTACAGCGAGTTCATCCGTAACCTGGTGGTGCCGACCAACCTCAACCTGGTACACGTCAAGCCGTTGCGCGGCACCGGGCTGCTGATCTTCGACCCGGACCTGGTGTTCCTGGTAGTCGACAATCTGTTCGGCAGCGATGGCCGCTTCCATGTGCGGGTGGAAGGCCGCGACTTTACCCCGACCGAGCAGCGTATCATCCGCAAGATGCTGGAAGTGGTGTTTGCCGAGTACCAGAAGGCGTGGGAGCCGGTATACCCGATCGAGTTTATCTATTTGCGTTCGGAGATGAATACCCAGTTTGCCAACATCGCCACCCCGACCGAGGTGGTGGTGGCCGCAACCTTCCATATCGAGCTGGGTGCCGGTGGCGGCGACTTCCACGTCTGTCTGCCGTACTCGATGATCGAGCCGCTGCGCGACCTGCTGGCCAGCAGCATGCAGGCCGACCGTACCGAAGTCGATAACCGCTGGGTCAGCCTGATGCAGTATCAGGTACAGGCGGCGGAGGTCGAACTGGTCGCCACCCTGGCGCAGACCAAGGTATCGTTGGGCGACATCCTCAATCTCAAGGTCGGTGACGTGGTGATGGTGGACGTGGCAGAAAAGGTGGTGGCCGATGTGTCGGGCATCCCGGTACTGGAGTGCAGCTATGGCACGGTATCCGGCAATTACGCATTGAAAGTGGAAACGATACTGTCCGGGGCGCATGAGCTGTTTGAGCCGCCGTCGAGTGGAGAGCAAGAAGATGAGTGACGAGCAAGGCTTTGATCCGGATTCGGTTGCCGGAGCCGTTGACGAAGAAGTGTCCATGGATGACTGGGCAGCGGCCATGGCCGAGCAGGAAGTGGTGGACACGGCCACCGCCGAGGTAAAACCGGCGACCAACCTGTTCCAGGACCTGTCCGGCAGTAACCAGAGCCAGGCGGTGCCGCAGAATCTGGACATGATTCTGGATATTCCGGTACAGCTGACCGTCGAGCTTGGGCGTACCAAGATCGCGATCCGCAACCTGCTGCAGCTGGCGCAGGGCTCGGTGGTGGAACTGGACGGCCTGGCCGGCGAGCCGATGGACGTGCTGGTCAACGGCTGCCTGATTGCGCAGGGCGAGGTGGTGGTGGTCAACGACCGTTTCGGTATCCGCCTGACGGACATCATTACGCCTGCCGAGCGTATCCGCCGGCTGCAGAAATGAAGCGATTGCGGACGGTGTTGCCGTTGTTGCCGCTGTCTGTCAGCGCCGCCGTGCCCGCCGCCGATGCGGGCACGTCGCCTTTGTGGGGGCTGGTGCAGGTGATGCTGGCGCTAGGGCTGGTGCTGGCGGTGATTGTCGGGGCCGCGTGGCTGTTCCGCCGCATCAGCATGGGTGGCATGCTCGGCCGCTGGCAGCCGGCCAAGGTGGTCAGCGGCGTGATGGTTGGCCCGCACGAGCGGGTGGTGATCGTCGAGCTGGAAGGGCAGTGGCTGGTCCTGGGCGTGACGGCGAAGCAGGTCAACCTGCTGACCAGCATGGCCCGGCCGGAAGGCGCCGCCAATGCCGCTAGTGCGCCGGCGGCCACTCCGCCCTTTGCCGAATGGTTGGCCGCAGCGCTGGCCAAACACCGCCGATCCTCTTCAAACGATACGCCATGAACCAACTTCAACGATTGGGCCTGCTGGTACTGCTGATGTTGCCGCTGGGCAGCCATGCCACCGGCCTGCCGATGATGACCAGCGCGCCGGATGCGGCCGGCGGGCAAAGCTATTCGCTGAGCCTGCAGATGCTGCTGTTCATGACCGCGCTGAGCTTCATCCCGGCGATGATGCTGATGATGACCTCGTTCACGCGCATCATTATCGTGCTGTCGCTGCTACGCCAGGCGATGGGCACCATGCAGTCGCCGCCGAACCAGGTGTTGATCGGACTCAGCCTGTTTCTCACCATTTTCATCATGTCGCCGACGCTGGACCAGGTGTACACCAAGGCCTGGCTGCCGCTGTCGGAGAACAAGATGTCGTTCGAGCAGGCCGCCAGCGAGGCGGCCAAGCCGATGAAGGCGTTCATGCTGACACAGACGCGGGAGAAGGATCTGGCCTTCTTCATCGAGATCTCGCGCTCGCCGGCGCCGGCGACCCCGGCCGAGGTGTCGCTGAAGACGCTGATTCCGGCCTTCGTGATCAGCGAGCTGAAAACCGCGTTCCAGATCGGCTTCATGATCTTCATCCCGTTCCTGATCATCGACCTGGTGGTGGCCAGCATCCTGATGGCGATGGGGATGATGATGGTGTCGCCGGTGATCATTTCCCTGCCGTTCAAGATCATGCTGTTCGTGCTGGTCGACGGCTGGACGCTGCTGCTCGGCTCGCTGGTGCAGAGCTTCGGCGGGAGGTAGCTCATGACGCCAGAATCGGTCATCACCCTGATCCAGAATGCGCTGTTCATCCTGATCATCGTCGCCGCGCCACCGTTGGCGGTATCGCTGCTGGTCGGCCTGCTGGTCAGCATCCTGCAGGCGGCCACCCAGATCAACGAGATGACGCTGACCTTCATCCCCAAGCTGATCGCCATGTTCCTGGTGCTGGTGCTGGCCGGGCCGTGGATGCTGACCACGCTGATGGACTACACCACGCGGCTGTTCCAGAGCATACCGCTGGCCATCGGCTGACACATGTTTGCCATCAGCGACGCCCAGATCAACCTGCTGGTTGCCTACTTTGTGTGGCCGTTCTCGCGCATTCTCGGCGTGCTGCTGGCCGATCCGCTGTTTGCCTCGCGCAGCATTCCGCGCCGCTTCAAGGCCGGTTTCGCGCTGCTGCTGACGCTGCTGGTGGCACCGCTGCTGCCGCCGCTGCCGGACGTGCCGCTGGTGTCGGCGGCCGGTGTGGTGATCGTACTGCAGCAGCTGATGATCGGCATCATCATCGGCTTCGTGATGCGCATCGTGATCACCGCGGTGGAACTGGCCGGTTTCATCATGGCGACGCAGATGGGCTTGGGCTTCGCGATGTTCTTCGATCCGCAGCACGCGGCGCAGGTGCCGGCGGTGTCGCGGGTGCTGACCATCCTTACCACCCTGCTGTTTCTGGCTTTCGATGGCCACCATATCCTGCTCACCGCGCTGATGGACAGCTTCGACAAGATGCCGATCGGCGTCAGCGTGCCGGTGCTGTCGCTGCGACTGCTGGCGGAGTGGGGCGGCCACCTGTTCCTGTGGGGGCTGTGGCTGTCCTTACCGGTGGTCGGCAGCCTGCTGGTGACCAACCTGGCTATCGGCGTGATGACGCGCGCGGCGCCGCAGTTCAACGTGTTTTCCTTCGGCTTTCCGCTGACGCTGGCCATCGGCTTCATCGCGCTGTACCTGGTGCTGCCCTTGCTGGAGCCGGCGATCGCGCAGATTTACCGCGACGGTTTCGGCTTTATCAGCAAGCTGCTGATCGCGCCCTAGCTTTTTGCTAAAATCGGCATCCTGCGTTATCCGATTCATTTTGCGGCGTGCACGCGGCACGCCGCCGACTTTTTACTCGATTGAGGCTGCTATGGCTGGTCACAGCAAATGGGCGAACATCAAGCACAAGAAAGAACGCGCTGACGCCAAGCGCGGCAAAATTTTTACCCGCCTGATCAAGGAGATCACGGTCGCGGCCAGAATGGGCGGCCCGGACCTCGACTCCAACCCGCGCCTGCGCCTGGCGGTGGACAAGGCCTGGGATGCCAACATGCCGAAGGACAACGTGCAGCGCGCGATTGACCGTGGCGCCGGCACCCTGGAAGGCGTCGACTACATCGAGTGCCGCTACGAGGGCTACGGCATCGGCGGCGCGGCGGTGATGGTGGACTGCCTGACCGACAACAAGACCCGCACCGTGGCCGACGTACGCCACGCCTTCTCCAAGTACGGCGGCAATATGGGCACCGACGGCTGCGTGGCCTTCCAGTTCACCCACTGCGGCTACCTGGTATTTGCGCCGGGCGTGGACGAGGACGGCCTCATGGAAGCGGCGCTGGAAGCCGGCGCCGACGACGTGATCACCAACGACGACGGTTCGCTGGAAGTGATTACCGGTCCTTACGAATTCAGCGCCATCAAGGCGGCACTGGAGAAGGCTGGCTACAAGTCGGAAATGGGCGAAGTGACCATGCGCCCGCAGAACGAGACCGAACTGAGCGGCGACGACGCAGTGCGCATGCAGAAGCTGCTCGACGCGCTGGAAGACCTCGACGACGTGCAGGACGTCTACACCTCGGCAGTGATGGACGAATAAGGGTTTACTGCCGTAATAAATACCTGCTGCGGCAGATATCTTTGGATTGCGGCCAACGTTGGCCGCAATCGCAAAAAGCCCCGCAAATCGTGCGGGGCTTTGTTGTGTGATGATGTCGTGTGACTTAGCCGCGCATGCGGCGCAGCACTTCTTCCTTGCCGATCAGCGCCAGCACCGCGTCCACCGACGGCGTCTGCGCGGTGCCGCACACCAGCACGCGCAGCGGCATGCCCAGTTGGCCCATCTTGATGCCTTCGTCGGCGCAGAACGGCTTGAACAGCTCGTGGATGCTCTCGGCGGTCCAGCTGTCCAGCGCCGCCAGGCGCTCGGCAAAGCGCAGCATGCGGGCATGGCTGTCGGCGGACAGGTGTTTTTCCACGTCGGCGGCGGCCGGCGTGCGCTTGGCGTAGAAGTAGTCCACTTCCAGCGCCAGCGCGTTGAGGTCCTGCACCCGCTCCTTCACCAGCGCGACCACGTCCGACAGCGCCGGGCCGGCGCTGGTGTCAACGTTGGCCGCAGCCAGGCGGCCGGCGATCAGCCCGGCCAGGCGAGCGTTGTCGGCGGCCTTGATGTACTGCGCGTTCAGCCACAGGAATTTCTCGTGGTTGAAGCGGCTGGGCGAGCCGCTGACCGCTTCCAGCGTGAACCACTCCACGAACTGGGTCATGTCGAACAGCTCGTCGTCGCCGTGGCCCCAGCCCAGGCGCGCCAAGTAGTTCAGCAGCGCTTCCGGCAGGATGCCCTTGTCGGCGTAGTCCACCACGCTGACCGCGTCGCGGCGCTTGGACATCTTCTGGCCGTCCTCGTTGAGGATCATCGGCAGGTGGCCGTACACCGGCAGCGGCGCGTTCAGCGCCTTCAGAATGTTGATCTGGCGCGGGGTGTTGTTGACGTGGTCGTCGCCGCGGATCACGTGGGTGATGTTCATGTCCCAGTCGTCCACCACCACGCAGAAGTTGTAGGTCGGGCTGCCGTCCGGGCGCGCGATGATCAGGTCGTCCAGCTCGGTGTTGGCGAACTCGATACGGCCCTTGACCGCGTCATCCCACGCCACCACGCCATCCAGCGGGTTCTTGAAGCGGATCACCGGCTGCACGCCGGCCGGTGGCGGCGGCAGGGTCTTGCCGGCTTCCGGGCGCCAGCGGCGGTCGTAGCGCGGCTTCTCGCCGTTGGCTTCCTGCTGCGCACGCAGCACTTCCAGCTCGTCCTTGCTGCAGTAGCAAGGGTAGGCGTGGCCGGCGGCGACCAGTTGCTGGATCACTTCCTTGTAACGGTCAAAGCGCTGCGTCTGGTAGAACGGGCCTTCGTCGTAGTCGAGGCCGACCCAGTGCATGCCGTCGAGGATGGCCTTGACCGATTCCGGGGTCGAGCGCTCCAGGTCGGTGTCTTCGATGCGCAGCACGAAGGTGCCGCCGTGTTTGCGGGCGAACGCCCAGGAGAACAGCGCGGTGCGGACACCGCCGATGTGCAGGAAGCCGGTCGGGCTGGGGGCAAAGCGAGTGCGGATCATGTTGGATGGCCAGCGAATGCGGAAAACGGCTATTGTACGCTGCCGGTAAAATGGCGGGCAAACCGTCGCCGTCGCGGAGGCGCTTTGCGCCGCGTCGCGGCCGCTTGCGCCCAACGTTGGCCGCAATGCAAAAAGCCCGTTACCGAGGTAACGGGCTTTTTCTGTTCTGGCGTCCCCACGGGGAATCGAACCCCGGCCGCCGCCGTGAAAGGGCAGTGTTCTAACCGCTAAACTATAGGGACCGAAGTGGTGGAGATAAGCGGNTGGTTTCGTGTTTTGGTGCTGCATCACGAATTGGCGTGCACTTTAACGTCTGGTTTTGGCCAAGTCAAGCCTGTTTTTAAAAAATATGCGCTTTTGGCATGTTTTAAATGGCAGGCTATTGATTTTAATGGTTTTATTGATTTTTGCATGGCGGTTGGCCAATTGGCGATGATCGCGCCATGGGGCTTTGCGCGTGGCTGCCGGCGGTGAAAGCGTGCAAAACATGGCGGATCGTTAAATTGCGGTCGCTTTGCCGGCAGCATCGATGTTTCTGTGCCATCCCTCCTGCACTGGTTGCCCTGGTGCGGTTCACAGCTTGTGACTCGCCGCGGATAGAGTCCACGGAAGTGGTGTAAATGCAGACAGATGGTAGGAGGCCATCGACGAACTC
>NZ_BMYP01000018.1 GCF_014652335.1 Vogesella fluminis
AACGGCCCTGCGTTTCACTATTCCGCCTTCGGGCAGGCCCAAGTCCGACAGGCTGCTAGGCACGGTTTCAAGATGCCGCTGTCGAACCGCCCGTTGAACCGATCGCGCTACGACCTGTCCCGTTTCGCTCAGCCGCTGAAGGATGTGAAGCCACGCTTGGATGGAGCGAAGGTCGAGCGGCTGTACCTGACCGAAGCCAAGGCATTGCTCGGCCATTCAACCGACGCCGTGTCATTGCACATCGATAGCGGTACGGAACTGCACGACGTGATCAGTGGGCGCTGGAGCGACCATCCGTTCTCACAGCCCGGGGCCATCCTCGGAGTGACGCTGATCGCCGATCTGGTGTTCGACGGCGACACCACGGAGACGCCGCTGTCCATCGTGCTGGCGGAACCGGGCCGCTGCAGCCTGCAAGGCGAGCGCGATCAGCGGCTGCGCCAAGCCGGGACACAACTGCTCGAAGTGTTGGGCGTACTCAAACCTCTGCACCCGGGCTCGGGCGTCGACGACCCGAATCTCATCATACAGGTGGCGAAGTTGCTCGAATGCGCGACCAGCCCGATGGACGGCTTCGCGCTGGCGCAGTTGGGCATCGACATCGACCGCTTCGAAGACGAGGGCATCATCACCGAAGGCGACCGGATCACCGAAAAGGTCGTCGAGTTGGCCGACGGCGAGCGCTTCACGGTCAAGCTGGAACGCTGCGCCGATGCCAACCAGGTTCGCTATCGCGATCCTTTGACGGGGGCCGATGTCGTGCTGCCTGCCAAGCACGCGCGGCGCTGGAAGGTCCACCTGAACTGGCTGCGCGAGGAGATTATCACCGCGCTCGGCTCCGCACTGCAGGGCGTGCGGGGCAAGCACCTCGACGAAGAGCCGGTGTTCCTGGGCGAGATCGACATTGACGGACACCCTGTGGCGCTGTTCTTCGCCGCCAAGATGTCCAATGAGCGCCAATACGCGAAGGTCGATACCGCTCTTCGCCTGCGGCCGCGCGCGGTGCCCGGCATCGTGCTGACCACGGCATCGATTCCGTTCCCGTTTGCCGGCACGAACGTGGTGATCCCCATCGAGGCCGTGTTGGCCAGCGGCCAGTCGGCCGCGGCCATCGACACCGCGCGGCTCAAGGTCGCCTACCGTCACGGCCAGCAGGCAGCGATGGGCGGCAGCGCAGTCAGTCTCAAGGTGTCGGCGGATGGGTACTCGGCGGTGCTGTATATCCCCGGCAAAGCACCCTGGCGCGTGACGAGCAAAGGCAAGATCGCCGTGCTGCAACGGCTGGTCGACGCCTACGCCGCAGGAACGCCCCATGTGAACACGAAAAAGTTGATGGAGGACACCAACTGCGGCTCGCCCGCGAATCTGTTTTCCAAGAACTCGCCTTGGCGCGACTACCTGGTGAAGGTCAAGGGCGCGCATGCGTGGCAGTTGCACCTGCCGATGCTGGCCGATCTGGTGGATGACGACGATACCGATGTCGAGATCACGACCGAGGCGCTGACCGCCTGAAAATTTCTCAGCCATTACCCTGCGTTGCCATCCTGTTCGGAGGATGGCGCTCACTATCCAAGACGGTTGCTATTCCCCGGAGCCGTCATGAAGAACATCGAACTTGCATCTCCCTCGGAGATGAGCGCCAGCGCCCGTGCTGGCGAAATCACCGCCATCCTTGCGGCCGCCATCGTCCGCACCCAACCCGCTGAAGGCCAGAAACGGAGAGAAGTTGGCCTTGGCTTCCTGCCCGACCAGCGCGTTCATACAACCCCCTATCAAGAGGAGAAGTTGTGATGAACGACAAACAAGCATCCGTCGCCGCGCGGATCGCCGAGCTGGCCTGCCTGCCGATGTCCGAGCTCTGGACGGTGTGGGATCGGTATTTCCCCCGCCGCCCGGACTACCCGAACCGCACGCACGTCGAGTCCCGTATTGCCTACAAACTGCAGGAGGAAGCCTTCGGTGGCCTCGCGCCCGAGACAAAGCAGCGGCTGGAGGCCATCGGCGCGAAGCACTCCAAGATCAAGCTGCGCGCTAAGCCGCGTGAGTTCGATTTCGCGCCGGGCACGATCCTGCTGCGCGAATGGGGCGAGCGCGAACACCGGGTGACGGTCACCGCCGAAGGGCTGTTCGAGTACGAGGGGCGCACCTTCAAGAGCCTGACGGCGGTGGCCCGCCACATCACCGGCACGCACTGGTCGGGGCCGCTGTTCTTCGGCCTGAGCAAGGGAGGTGCGCGATGAGCGAGATCGCCAGCACCAAGGCCCGCAAGCGCTGCGCCGTCTACTGCCGGGTGTCCTCGGACGAACGCCTCGATCAGGAGTTCAACTCCATCGACGCCCAGAAGGAGGCTGGCCATGCCTACATCGCCAGCCAGCGCACCGAGGGCTGGATTCCAGTCGCCGACGACTACGACGACCCCGGTTTCTCCGGTGGCAACACCGAGCGTCCGGCGCTCAAGCGCCTGATGACCGACATCGAGCGGGGACAGATCGACATCGTGGTGGTCTACAAGATCGACCGCCTGACGCGCAGCCTCGCCGACTTCTCGAAGATGGTCGAGGTGTTCGAGCGTCACGAGGTTTCCTTCGTGTCGGTGACCCAGCAGTTCAACACCACCACCTCGATGGGGCGGTTGATGCTGAACGTGCTGCTGTCCTTCGCCCAATTCGAGCGCGAGGTCACCGGTGAGCGCATCCGCGACAAGATCGCCGCCGCCAAGCGCAAGGGGATGTGGATGGGTGGCGTCCCGCCCCTGGGTTACGACGTCGACAACCGCCTGCTGGTCATCAACGTGGCCGAGGCGGCGGCGGTGCGCCGCATTTTCGAGGAGATGCTGACCATCGGCTCGCCGACCCAGATCGCCGTCAATCTGACCGCCGACGGGATCACGACCAAGGCCTGGACGACGCAGGAGGGCCAGACCCGCAGCGGCACACGCATCGACAAGAAGTACCTGCACAAGCTGCTGCGCAACCGCATCTACCTTGGGGAGTTGTCGCACAAGGGGAATTGGTACCCTGGCGCACACCCGCCGATCATCGACCAGGAGCTTTGGGACAAGGTTCACGCGGTGCTGGCAAGGGACGGCCACGCCCGGTCAGTCGAGACCAAGATCAGGTCGCGCACCGATGCCTTGCTGCGCGGCCTGCTGTACGCCCCCTCGGGCGAGCGGATGTACCCGACCTACTCGCGCAAGAACGGGCGGAAGTACCACTACTACGTGTCCAAGTCGGAAAGCCGCTTCGGCGCGCCGGGCAAGAGCTACGAGCGCCTGCCCGCACCGGAGATCGAGGCGGCGGTGGTGGCCCAGATCCGCACGGTGCTGACCAGCCCGGAATCCATCGCATCGGTGGTGCGCCACATCCAGCGCAACGGCGCGCAGGTGGACGAGGCCACCACGGTGATGGCGATGGGACGGCTCAACGACGTATGGGATCAGCTGTTCCCGGTCGAGCGCCACCGCATCGCCAACCTGATGATCGAGCGCATCGACCTCGTCCACGTCGGCGAGGTGCAAGGCATCAAGGTGAAGTGGCGGGAACTGGGCTGGGACACCCTGATCGGTGAATTCGCCCCGAGGGGGATCGGCGCTGAACTGTTGGAGGTTGAGGCCTGATGGACGACACCCTGGTAACCTTCGTGCCCCTGACGTTCCGCCGCCGAGGCGCGCAGCGGGTGGCCGCCGACGACCGCCACGTCCACGACGTGACCTTGCTGGAGGGCGTAGCGCGCGGCTTTTACTGGCAGCACCTCGTCGACACCGGCGTGATGAAGAGCGGGTCGGACATCGCCCGGGCGGAAGGGCTGCACCCCTCGGTGCCCAACGAGCTGATGCGCCTGACGCTGCTCGCGCCCGACATCCTCGAACTGCTGATGACAGGACGGCAGCCGCGCCGGATGAATCTGATCTGGTTCCAGCGCAACCCGCTGCCGGTGGATTGGGAAGCCCAGCGGCAGATCGTGAAGCGATTCGAGGAGGATGTATGAGCAAGAAGCACCGGGGCCGATTCAAGGGTGATCCGGTCACCTACCAACTGCCGAGCCCGGCGGGCGGCGTGCGGCTGGAAACCTTCGTGCCCTGGACGCTGGTGAAACGGGGGCTGAAGAAGCAGGTCATCACACCGCTGGACGCGCCGCAGGAATTCCTGTCCGAGGCCACCCGGGAGCGGGAAGCGCGGGCGGCCGCCCAGGACACCGCGCTGATGCGGGCGCTCGGACTGGCGCACCACTGGCAACGCCTGCTGGACGAGCAGCGGGCGGCGTCGGTGGCCGAGATCGCGGAGGCCGAGGGCATGGACGTGACACAGGTACGCAGGGTCATGCGGCTGACCCTGTTGGCCCCGGAGGTCGTGGAACGGCTGGTGGGCTCGCCCGACGCCGTGCTGGAGAAGGTGATGCGCCGCCCCTGGCCCAACGGCTGGGGCGACCAGATGCGGGTGCTCGCGCCGCCCGCGTGACCGCGTCGAGCCCAGCGCCAGCAACCGCCTCCGGGCGGTTTTTTTGCGTCTGCTCCGTTTTCGGTCGCCAACGCTACAGGAGTTGCCGACCACAACCGACCGCCTATAAACCCGCGCCAGCAAAGGAAGTGGCCTCAAGAACGCTCGCGTGACCACCAGAGAAAACAGAGAACAGAGAGGCGTCGGCGGAGGTGAAAACGCAGGGGTTGGAGGGGTGGCGCTCGCGAGGCCAGGCCCGGAATCCGCGCCAACACTGGGGGGAACGGGCGAAAAAAAACCAACCGAGAGCGGTTGGTTTTTGGGTAAGTGGTGGAGGCGGCGGGAATCGAATTGTTACAGTTCGGTTCCGCTTCAGCCTTGCCTGTCGCGGGTTCTGGGGCGCCAGCTTCGCCACAAGTGACAATGTTTTGTGACACTCGTCAGGCAACAAGTATGCCCCGGTGCGTGGCACTGCCACAAGCAAAAACTGCCGCCCTGCCGTGAGTGAATTTAGGTGTTGCCATCTACGCTCAGCCGGTGTGATACTGGCACCAGTGCAATTCTGCACAATCTTACTTACCCACGGCAGGAGCCAGTGTAGGAGGAATCCTATATGGCTAAAGCCATCGAAGTTCTCGAATTCATCAAGGCTGCTATTGACCTGTTTTTGATGCTCCTTCAGGCATGGGAGGTGGTCAAGCCTATGCTCTCGTAACTCTCTTCCGTATTTGATTGATCAACGTCCGGTAAGGCGCGCCCATTGCCCTTGCTTGATACCACCGTCGCAGCCTAACCTGATGTAAGCACGTCCGCATGGTGCAGGTAACGCAAATGAACCATGCGACCGTGCTTGCAATCAGCGGGTCAGGTGGCAGCCGCAAGCAGGTTGTTGATCAACGTCTGGTAGGGCATGCCCCTTGCCTTTGCTGTGGCCTTCAGGCACTTCAGGACGTGAGTGGGTATCCTGATGCTGATTTTCTGGGATGTGCCCGTGTAGGCCGTTTCTGTGGCTGGGGCAGGGGGCGCTGCTGGTGCGTCCGGGGCGGGAGGCAATGGGGCATCCAGTTCTTTGAGAAGCAATGCCATGTCACGCTCTGGCAGGTCATCAAAGACAAAGGCTGCGTCATCCTCCGGGAGTTCCGGGAACGCGGGTTCTTCAAGGTCGTGGGTCATGTATAGACACTTCCAAAAACGGGTTTCGTTATCAGCCTATGGATACAGGGGTAGGGCCTGTTTTTCTAAGACTTCTCGTTTTGGTAGTGGCGAGGCATGAGTAAAAAAAGTCCGGGTCAAAGCCCGTGTCACCTTGCAGGGATTTCTGCGGTTGGGTGTTGTTCCTGCTCTGGGTTTGTCTGCTGTTCCTGCCTGTGACTGATGGTCTGGGGTCTGGGTTGGGAGTGGGGGAAGTGCTTCGCGTCCCTATGTAGTTAGTCATGGAATGCTGCGAGGCTTTTTGTGTGTCGGATGCGGTCAGATTTTTTGCTGGTCAGCATGGCTGCAGCCCTTGCCACCATTGGGCCTCAGCCATCTGTGGCCTGCCCTGTAAATCGGCCAAACTACACCGGCGCCGACTGTCGAAATTGTCCACTTTTTCACCCCAAACGGCCTGACTTGAGACGCCGGTCAAGCACCTTCAGGGCGTCGAGGATGGCGCGGTTCAGGCGAGTGTTCGGCCGTCCCTTGAAGGCGCGGATTCCGCTGTCCTTGCCAGTCACTTGCCGCCGGTAGTTCCGCAGTGCTCGGGCGTTTGCCTTGCCTGCTTCCGTCTCCGTGTCGCGCCTTTTGCCAGGTCTGGCGCTTTTCCATTCAGCAAGGGAGGGGTGAGCCGGGGGGGCTTCGGGGATCAGCTGCCCGAACAGCTTGGCGGCATTGGTGACACTCCATGCCGTCCATGCCTGCCAGTCGGTGCCGGACAGGCCAACGTCGGTCAGCCCGTCACACTGGATCACCACTTCAAAGCGGCCTCTGTGCTGCTCGGCTCGCAGGTCAATCGCTTGGCCTTTGTCCTGCCCGTCTGTCTCCTTCCAGTAGGCACGCACTGAGACAGGAGACTTCTTGCAGCCGCACCACTCGCGTTGGTTGCCCATGTAGAGGGTGCCGCCGGCCTGCAGGGTTTCCAGCAGTTCGTGATGCTTGGACAGCTTCGCCGTGTCCCCCTTTCGTCTGGCGTGCTCTCGCTGCTGCCGGAACGGCAGAAAGGCTCGGACTTCCGGCAGGGGCAGCTTGCTGTTGGCGACCAGCTCCGCAAGAAAGGGCAGCACGGCAGTGCGGTCGCCCCATAGGTCAAGGGCGATCTCGATGTAGGTTGGCCGAACGCCTTTTGCCTCGCCGGTCAGGGCTGGCTGTATGATCTGGGCAAACACCTGCCGATGGTTCTGGTAGTCCGTGACGCGCTTCCCTTTGGGCTTGTCGTCCCATGCCACCCTGAATCCGTTGCCGTCCAGCAGCTCAAAATCCACCCGGTCGACTTCGGCTTTGAGCCGCAATCCGTTATAATTCATTCATCAAGTCTTAATTTTTAGGCCGCCTCTCCGGGCGGCCTTTTTTTATTCCAGCACCACGAAGGCGTCAGGGTCAGGGCGTCCGATGGTGAACACCAGCTCGGCCAGTTTCGGGCGTGGCTTCGGGGGCTTGCTGCCCCGGCTGATGATCTGCCGGGCGATTTCCTGAACGTCTTCCCGGCGGTAGTAGCGCTTCCCGTTCTTCTTCGCTACCGGCAGGGTGCTGGTGCCCTTCCTGCCTTGCTGGGCGTCGTTCAGGGCGTCCCAGCCGCTTTGCACTATGTCGTGCCGCTGGAACTCGATTTCAAGCAGTAGTGCTGCTTCTCTGGCGGTCAGGATGTCAAAGTGCATCGGTGCCCATCCTTTCCTGCCATTCTGCCGGCGTCAGCGGGGTGCTGATTGTCATGTGCAGGCCATCGCGCCAGCCGTTGCGGATGTAGAAGGCGACGCAGCCAGACTCGTTGACACCAGTCATGACGGTGCAGCCAATCAGGTCGACCGTGCCGTTGATCTGGGCGGCGGCCACCATGTCGGCAAAATCTTCATCGTTGGGGGTGTTGGCTTGCTCGAATCCGGTGGCAGGTGTGAGTTCGGCGCGTCGTCCGATGGCAGCCATGAGGCGGTCAGCGAGAATGTGCCGTATGAGCATGGCAGGGGTGATCTTGGTTGCGTCAGACTCTACCAAGCGCAGGCGCAGCCAGTTGCCGACCGAGATGCCATCTTCGGCGGCGAACATCTCTACCGCGTCCCATTCTGAGGGGGTTAGTTCAATAGGAACACGCTTGCCGCCGTGTGTCACCTGACGGCGGTTTCGCTGCTCTGGCTTGAAGGCATTCCCGCTTTTGATGTGGGCGTGGGAGGTGGTTGAGCCGAGAGGGTCGTCCAGCGCATAGCTTGCCGGGTAGTCTGCATCCTCGTTGAGTTCGTCTACTATTTCGGCAGCCTCATCCAACCAAGATGCCATATCCTCGCCGTCTTGGTCGTGGTTGTCGTGTTGCTGGTCTTGCATATTGGGACTTCCAGTATTGGGTAAGCCCCGAGCATAGCAAGCACTTGCGAATGGTGCAAATTCGTCAAGTGCACCATATGAACGTGCTTGCAATCAGTTCTCTTCCGCCGTCCCCTTTGCCTCTTTGTTGGCTGCCAGAACCTTCTTCACGTTGCTGACGCTGTAGCCGGTCAGGTCTGCCACCTCCGCCAAACTCTTGCCGGCCTCCCTGAGTGCGATCACCTGCTGTTGGCGCTTGGCATCTGCTTTGCGGCCAGCGTAGCGGCCTTCCTGCTTCGCAATGGCTATGCCCTGCGTCTGGCGCTCCCGGCGGGTTTCGTAGTCGTCACGGGCCATTTGCAGGGCCAGCTTCAGCAGCATGTCCTGCACGGCGTCCAGCACGATCTTTGCCACGCCGTCCGCCTCGATCTCGGACAGGTCAACGATGCCCGGCACGGACAGCTTGGCGCCTTTGGCCTTGATGGCGGCAATCAGCTTTTCGGCTTCCGGGAGGGGCAAGCGGCTGATGCGGTCGATCTTCTCGGCAATCACCACGTCACCCGGTTGCAGGTCGCCGATCATTCGTTGCAGCTCCGGGCGGTCGGCAATGGTGCCGCTGGCCTTCTCGCTGTAGACACCTGCAACGTAGTAGCCGGCGGCTTTGGCCTGCTCAATCAGCTGGTGCTGGCGGCTGGTGTCTTGCTGGTCGGTGGATACGCGAATGTAGATGCGGGCGGTTTTCATGGGGTCACCTGATGGATAAAAAGGGTATACCCAAATTATCCATCAGGTTTCGGGTGGCTACTAATTGATTTTTGTGATCTATAGTGGCCACTCAATTGGTGGCTACCCATAGTGGCTATTGGCCTGTTGTATTGCAACACCTAGTCGGCTATAAGGAACCCGCCTTCGTCAATGCTTGTGATGCCAGCAAAATCGGACCGCCAGCGGCAATCGTAAATGCTTACCAATCGAGACGAGCCAACCATAGTTAAATAAGCGTAGCTACCATTTAAATATGGCGCAGGGCCATTTTTTATTGAATTGCGATAATATTTTAGGCGCTCTCTGTCAGTTTTTATCGAACTGCTCGATAGTCGCATTGCAGTAAAAATAAGGCTATCTGGTGATCGCTCTTTGTCAATAATAGAGAAGTCCCTCTCGCCCTTTTTTTGAAGTATAGCCTCAATCTTAGCCTTGCATGCATCAAGCAGGTTGGCCTGAATGTCGATCTTTTTTTCCTTGCCAATAACCAAGCATGGTGCAAAAAGAAGAACAATGGAAATTGATTTTAATTTCATTAAGTCACCATATAAAAAATAGTCAAAACTGACTGACTACAAAGCGTCAAAACAAGGCGGGGAAGCCCCCGCCTTGCGCTGAGGCTCTGAGTGGGTTACTGGATAAGCATTGCCTCGCCGGTGCTGCCGCACATCACAATGGCAAAATCGCCATCGCAAATATAAACGGTTAGCATTCCAATGCTGTGCTTTGTGTATTTAACAGAGTGGATTACCTCAGCGGCTTTTTCTGCGGTTAGTGCTCTTGTATTGATATTCATAGGTGACTCATGGTTAGTTTAAATGACAAGCCCTGTCAGCTTGCCGCGAAACCAGAAGTTTTGCCCTCTGGTTGGTGAAATGGTGATGTCTTTGATGTGGGGCAGGGCGTCAATGAGTGCGTCAAAGTCGCGCAGCCTGTCGAGAACGGTCTCCTTGCGCTTTGCTGCGTTGCTAGGGTCAAAGTAGACTTTGTCTGTAATGAGTTGGCCTTCGTGGCCTACAACCGGCGCAATCAGGCTGCTTGTGACTTCATTGTTGATTAGCGCGGTGATGAATGTTCTTCTCAGGGCATGGAATGTCGTTACATGCTTTTCATGTTTGATGGCACACCGGTCGCGATGGCGGGCAAACCACTTTGAGGCAACATCGCCATGTCCTTTTTGTCCCGCTTTCAGCTCAGGAAATAGGCGGGTGTGTCCCGCGGCTTTCATTGCGGTCACGTAGTCGAGAAGACCCATCTCTAGTAGCTTGTTGTGAATTGGGACAAGTCGTTTTGCGTTCTTGTTCTTGATCTTTTTCTCTTCTTCTTCATCGGTGATATTAATGCACCAAACGTCCTCCTGTTGAATAAAGTCAGAAAGGTGGAGCTGGCAAAGCTCGTTCTGTCTCGCTCCGGTAAGTAAAGCCAATGGAATTAACCAATATTCATATGGGTTTTTGAATTTTTTACTTGTGTAGCTGCTGTGACTCAGTAGCGCCCGCAGTTCATCGATGCTGTATGCTCGTTTATTTGCGGATGGGGCGTTATCAGAGTTTTTGGCCGCTCTGACATTGCTAGAAATGCCTGAGAAAGGATTTTCGCTGATGCCGCTTGCCTTTTTATGATTGGGTAGAAGAAGAAAATCAAACAAGCCGCTTGCGCGTTCTAAGTATTTTTCGGCGGTGCGGGCAGAAATGGGTGTGTCGCCCATTGCAATAATCTCGTCAATGGACTTTCCGCGATACTTTGCGATCTTGTTTATATTGGGCGGTAACTTGGTTACCTTTTGGTAGAATTCTTTGGCATCCTGATATTCGATTCCGGATATGGGCTTGTCCCCAACGATCTGTAATAGGATGGAGTATGCTGCTGCGTATTCTTTGGCAGAGTTTATACTTTGCTTGCCGTAGGTTTCTTTTTCTCCTTTGACATATTCAATGGCTTCAGATAACCGCATTGTCGGTTTTGCTGGTGCGGCCGCGTGCATGGTTAATGCTGCTACTGTGTGCGCGTGAGTGGTGGTCAGTGCCGCCACGGTTGCGGCGTGTGCCTGTTCGCGCTGTTCAAGTGCCGTGGCGTGTGAGGCTGCCTCGCTTTTTCGGGCAGCGTAGGCGGCGGCCAGTTGTTCTAGTAGGGCGTTTTCGCGCTCTTCGTGGCGTTCCTGTAGGCGTATCTTCTCGGATGCGTTTCGGGTCATCTGGATAAGGGTTGATGATTTCTCATTTGACATAGGCGATTCCCTGAGTTGGGTAAAAAGGGCCGACATGATAAATGATAGTTCAATGGCTTTGCTATGAGCTGTTCGACATTTTTCAGTGCCGAGCGAAAAGCAGAGTTCGCGGGTAGGGAAGTGCTCCCGCAGGTCAGCCGGGATGACCTGTCGGAAGTAGAAAATGTTGCCGCGCCGGAAGTGGTGGGCAGGTATGCGTCGGGCCATGCTGTCACCTCGTTTGTGACAGTCACTTGTGACACTGGCAAAGAAAAAGCCAGCCTGACAGCGGGAAAACCGCGTCAGTGCTGGCTTTTGGTGTCCGGTGGTGGAGGCGGCGGGAATCGAACCCGCGTCCGGAAATCCTACACAGAGAGTTCTACATACTTAGTCGTGTCATTTGGATTTAACCTCCCCCACGCCGACGGACAGGCTTGGCTTTGGCGAGTTACCTTCAGATTCGCATTGTGTCAAGTAACCTGGCACAACACTAGCAGATGTAAAGTGACACTACAGGGTTTTGACGCCCCCGGCCCATCTGCGAACCGTTGTAGTGTCTAGCCGGCCGTTAGGCTGCTAGAGCGTAGTTTTCGTCGTTTGCGACTAAATAAATTCAGTGTTTTACGGGAAGTCTGAGATCCCGGTATGCCCTCTTCTGCTTCGCAATCCCCGTCGAAACCAGGTCGCCCCCTCGTGCTGCTATCAAGAGTAAGTTGATTATACATGAAGGTGCAATCATATACCAGCCGGCTTCTGGTGCGATTGCTGGCCGGTCCTGAAGTGGGGCGCTGGCCTGGAAGGATGGTATTTGGCGTTAGGGTCTGTTGGTATTTCATTTGTGGATTGCGTTTGGGTTAGCCCGGTGTTACAGCACCGCTGGCGTAGCATGGCTATGCGTCGCACTCGGTGCCTTGCCGGGACGAAAAACTTGCACCGGCGCGACCACAAACAAAACGTCAACAGCCCCCGGGTTTGTTCATGCGTACAGACTGTTTCCGGTTCCGGGAATTGCGGCCAACCTTTGGCGTCAAGACTGGCTGCAATGTCTTGTCTGTTCCGGGGGGCTCCGGCGGTTACGGCTTGGCCGGCAGGATGCTGGTGATCTGCTTGCCTAGTTCCTGCTTCAGCACCTGCTGTTTCTCGCTTTCGGTTTTCTTGCCCTTGACCATGGCGTTGAAATCCAGCGAGTACACCGGCTGCTGCAGCGGGCCGGTGATCTTCAGCGGGATGCTGATGCCGCCCAGCTTGGCAAAAGCGCTGGGGTTGGCCTGCACGTCTAGCGTGTAGTCGATGATGCTCTGCGTCAGGTCGAACTTGCCGCTGCCGCGGACATTGACCAGCGACGACGCCAGCTTCATGTCCTGGTTGCGTGCCACGCCGTCCTGCAGCTCGAACTGCGCCGACAGCGCGGAGAAGGTGGTCTTCTGGTCCGGTGCGGTGCTGACCGGGCCGTTCCAGCGTTCGCTCTCGCCGGGCAGGTCGCGCAGTGCGGCGACGAGGTCGATCCCGGTCAGCGCACCGCGCTCCAGCCGCGCGGCGACCTTGCCGTTAAGGGTGTTGCGCAGCGCCTGCAGCGATTGCCCCTTCGCCTCCAGTTGCACCCAGCCGTTGCCACTGCCTTCGATGCGGCTGAAGGCGAACAGGTCCAGCATCAGCGGCCGGATCTGCATCCCGGTCAGCTCCTGCTGCAGCGTCAGGCGCGGGATGCGCTCGCGGAACAGCGTGGCGCGGCCGGTGAGGTGGCCTTCGTAGATGTCGGCGGTGAGCTTGTCCAGCTGCAGCTGCTGCGGGGTGCCGGTGACGTCGGCGTTGATGCCGTTGACGCGGAAGTTGCCGACCGCCAGCTCGCCGATGGCAAGCTTGCCCTGCACATTGATGAAGTCCATCCAGTCGAGTCGGAACGGCTTGTCGTTCTGGAACAGCGCCACCGCCTGCTCCGCCTTCTGTTCCGGCAGGTAGCGGTTGAGGTCGAGCTTGCCGATGGACAGCGTCGCCTCGTGGCGCGGCGCGACAAAACCGTACTGGGTGATGGTGGAGGCGAGCTTGGCGCCGTCCAGTTCGCCGCTGACGCGCAGGTTGAGGCGGCTGTCGGCGAGGTCGCCTTCCAGCGCGCCCTGCAGCGTGGCGCGCAGTTGGCCGCGCGGCAGTTCCGGCGTCTTCAGGTGCGCCGACAGCGTCAGCGGGCTCATGCTGAGCAGGCTGAACTGCGCCAGCTTCAGCGGCGCCTGCACCACCATGTTCAGCGAGTGCGGGCCGACACTCCACGAGAAGTCGTTATTGCTGCTGGCGGCGAACAGGCCATTCTGGTTGAGCTGCAGCTGGGCCAGCCGGCTGCTGAAACGGTACTGCGTGCGCTGGTAGCTGATGTTGCCGCTGAGGCTGGCCGCCGGCGTGCTCAGTTCGCTGAGGCTGGCGCTGACGGTGGGGATCAGGATCTCGCTGTGGCTACCCGGCTTGGTGGTGTCGATGCCGACCTTCAGCGCCTCGCCCTGTGCCAGCAGCGTGGCCAGGTTCAGCTGCAGCTTGCCGCTGGCGTTGACGCGGATCTCGCCCAGCTCTTCGCTGCTACTGATGGCGCTGGCGCTGAATTGCGGAATGTCGATCTGGTCGTCGTTGCGGGTGAACGGCGCGGTCAGCGACAGGTTCACCAGCCGGCTGCCGCTTTGCAGGCGGCCGCCGAAGGCCAGCTGCGCATTGGCGCGCAGTTCGTCGGCCAGCAGGCTGGCATCCTCCAGCTTCAGCAGCTGGCCGTTGACGCGGTCCTGGTATTCCAGCCGGGTGCCGTTGATGGCCAGCGAGTCGAGGTTGAACATGAACTTGCTCGACGGGCGGCTGCGCAGCAGGTCGGCGAAGTTGAGGCGGCCGTCGGTCTGTCGCACCACGGTCAGCTGCGCGTCGTGCAGCGCGACATGGGTGATTTCCAGGCGGCCGAACAGCAGCGGCAGCCACGCCAGCCGCGCCTCGATCTGTGCGACGTGGGCAAACGGGGTCTTGCCGTCCTGTTCGCTGACGCGCACCTCGCTGATTTCCAGTCCCGGCGACGGCAGCAGCATCGGTGAAATGGTGCCGCCGATGCTCAGCGTGCGGCCGCTGTCGGCCAGCGAGCGCTCCAGGTTGCGGCGTGCGCTGTCGGCGTCAAAACGGGTAAAGAATAGTGTCAGGATGGCAACGAACAGGATGCCCAGTGTCAGCAGCGTATAGACGGAGATTTTGAGCCATAGCCGGCCGGAGTTCCAGTTCATGGGCATGCGGCAAAAGGGAGGGGCGTGGAGCGGGTGAAGGGAATCGAACCCTCGTCGTAAGCTTGGGAAGCTTCTGCTCTACCATTGAGCTACACCCGCACAAGGCGTGCAGTATACGCATGGTGGCGGTGCCTTGCAACGCGGCCGTGGCCGCCAGCGGTTCCCCTGCGCCGCCAGACATGGTATTTTCGCCGATTGTATTCCGTATACAGGACCACCCCGGCCGACATGGCTGCGGGTGGTCGTGGCTTTCTGACAAGGCCATGCGTTCTTTCCTGAGCGGGCGGCGGCGCGCAGTCAACCGGTACTGCGCCTGCCTGGTCCGCGACGGACAGCCTACCCGGCTGCAGTCATCCGCCAACCGGCAGCAATCATGCCGGCCGGCGGCTGCAACGAGCGCCAGACGAGTCGCCCGGTTCACCGACCCGGCGGTTTCTTGCGCAGCCGGCTATCCGCCGGCGGTTTTCGTTCCGTTTTTGAAAAGAAGTGGTGTATGGCTAGATCTCAATGGGGCTCGCGCCTCGGTTTCATCCTGGCAGCAACCGGCTCGGCCATCGGCCTGGGCGCAATCTGGAAATTTCCCTACGTGGCCGCCACCAATGGCGGCGGGGCGTTCCTGCTGATTTACTTCCTGATCTGTCTCAGCGTCGGCCTGGCGCTGATGCTGGGCGAAATGGCACTCGGCCGCGCCGCCGGCAACAGCGCGGTCGGCACCTTCCGCGATCTGCGCGGCGGCCGCTGGCCGCTGGTGGGCTTCGTCGGCGTGCTGGTGTGTTTCCTGATTTATTCCTTCTATAGTGTGGTCGGCGGCTGGACCATCGCCTACATCGGCAAGTCCTTCGGCGGCGAGATACTCACTTCCGACGCCAAGGTGCTGGGCAATATCTTCAATGGCTTCATCACCGATCCGGCGCTGCCGCTTGTGTATCACGGGCTGTTTGCCGGCCTGACGCTGGCGGTGGTGATCGGCGGCGTGCAGAAGGGTATCGAGAACCTGTCGAAATTCCTGATGCCGGCGCTGTTCGTGCTGATGCTGGTGCTGATCGCGCGCGCGCTGACCCTGCCCGGTGCGGTGGACGGGCTGCTGTACTTCCTGACCCCGGACTTCTCCAAGGTCACCGGCACCATGCTGGTCGATGCCATGGGGCTGGCGTTCTTCTCGCTGTCGCTGGGCATGGGCATCATGATTACCTACGGCTCCTACGTCGATAAGGAGGCCAACCTGCTCAGCTCCTCGCTGTGGGTGATCGCGCTGACGGTGCTGACCTGCTTCCTCGCCGGCCTGATGGTGCTGCCGGCGGTGTTTGCCTTCGGTTTCGATCCGTCGGCCGGCCCGGGGCTGACCTTCATCACCATGCCGGCGGTGTTCGCGCAGATGGTGGGCGGCCAGCTGTTTGCGGTGCTGTTCTTCTTCCTGCTGCTGGTGGCGGCGCTGACCTCGTCGGTGTCGCTGCTGGAGGTGGTGGTCAGCTTCGTGATCGACGAGTTCAAGGTTGGCCGCAAGGCGGCGGCGCTGGGCGTGTCGCTGCTGGTGTTCCTGCTCGGCATCCCGGCGTCGCTGTCGCTGGGCATCTGGAGCGAGTACACCGTGTTCGGCCTCGGCTTCTTCGACCTGCTCGACTTCCTCACCTCCAAGCTGCTGATGCCGGTGGGCGAGGTGTTGCTGGCGATCTTCGTCGGCTGGAAGGTGTGGCCGGTGATCGAGGCCGAGCTGTCCGCCGGCGCGCGGGTGCCGGCCTGGCTGCGGGCGATGCGCGGTTTCTGCCGCTACGTGGCGCCGGCGCTGATCGCCGGCATTCTGGTGCACAATCTGTAAATGGCACCCGCAGCGTGGTCTCCGGCACGGAGCCACGCCGTTTTTCCGTCTGCCCGCCGCTGCGGGCGACGCCTATCATTTAGTCATTGTTGTCAGGAGTACCTGTGATGAAGCGACTGCTCATTCTCTATACCGGCGGCACCATCGGCATGGACCACACCCCCGAGGGGCTGGCGCCGGTGCCCGGCTTCCTGCCGCAACAGCTGGCGCGGCTGGCACGCGACGGGGTGAGCTGGGAGGTGCGCGAGTACGCGCCATTGCTGGACTCGTCGGCGATCACGCTGGCCGACTGGCAGCGGCTGGTGGCCGACATTGCGGCCAACCATGACGCCTTCGACGGCTTCGTGGTGATCCACGGGACCGACACCATGGCCTACACCGCCAGCGTGCTGGCGTTCTGCCTGCAGGGGCTGGCCAAGCCGGTGGTGGTCACCGGCTCGCAGCTGCCGCTGGTGCACCCGCGCAGCGACGGCTGGGGCAACCTCGCCGACGCGATCGAGGCCGCCTGCCAGGGCGATCTGCACGAGGTGGCGATCAGCTTCAACCGCCTGCTGCTGCGCGGCGTGCGCGCACGCAAGCTGGACGCCGCGAGCTTTGCCGGCTTCGACAGCCCCAACGCGCCGCCGCTGGCGCAGTTCGGCATCCAGCCGCAGTGGCACCGCGCCGGCTGGCGTCAGGCCAGCGGCCCGTTCCGGCCGCAGCTGCCGGCCAGCCCCGACATCCGCTGCGGCATGCTGCTGCCCGGCGCGATGGCGGCGGCATTCGGCCGCTGGCTGGCGCAGGACACGCCCGACGCGGCGATCCTGCTCAGCTACGGCAACGGCAACACGCCGGCCGACGCCGAGTTGCTGGCCGGGGTGCAGGCTGCCAGCGCCCGGGGCTGCGTGGTGCTGAACCTGACGCAGTGCGTGCGCGGCGCGGTAGCGGTCGGCGCCTACGCCGCCAGCCAGCCGCTGGCGCAGGCCGGCGCGGTGGCCGGTGGCGACATGACGCCGGAGGCGGCGCAAGCCAAGCTGCTGTGGCTGCTGTCGCAGTCGCTGAGCCCGGCCGAGATCCGTGCGCGCCTGGCCGAGGACTGCCGCGGCGAGCTGACGCCGGCTGCCTAAAAAACGGGCGCCGGCTTTTTCCTGCTGCCGGATCAAGGGCTTGCGGTGCTTGTCCACAGGCCGCCCACAGCGCTATGCAGCCTGGCCGTGGGTAAATTATCGCCGTTGCCTGTTTTTTGAGCAGCGGGTAACTTGCCCTTTGCCGTCAGCCAGTTAGTGCAGTTGTCCACAGCGCGTACACATGACGCCCACACGGCTGTCCCCGCAGCGTGTGGGCGTTTTCCGTGTAGCCGGTGCACAGCGTATAATGGCCGCTTATGTTGCCGACTTATCCCGTGCCGTTACGGCTTGCCATTGTCGGGCCGGAGTCCTGCGGCAAGAGCACGCTGGCCGCCGGGCTGTGTGGCGCCTTGCAGGCGCAGGGCATCGCTGCCGCGTGGGTGCCGGAGTACGCGCGCGAGTATTACGCCGCGCGCGCCTACCACGTCAGCCCCGCCGACATCCTGGCGATTGCCCGCGGCCAGCTGGCGGCCGAAGCCGCCGCGGTGGCCGCAGGCGCCCGCGTGCTGCTGTGCGACAGCACGGTGCTGACCTGCCGCATCTGGGCCGAGGTGGCGTTCGGCAAGGCCGAGCCGGCGCTGCTGGCGCTGGACCGGCCGCAGGACTACGCGCTGACGCTGCTGGCCTGTCCCGACATCCCGTGGCAGGCGGATCCGCTGCGCAGCCATCCGCAGCAGCGCGACTGGCTGTTCGGCCTGTATCGGCAGGCGCTGGCCGACGCCGGCATTACGCCGCTGCTGCTGGCCGGGACGCCGCAGGCAAGGTTGGCCGCAGCGTGGCGCGCGCTGCAGCCGTGGCTGCCGCAGTTGCCCAATTTTTGAACAGTCGCGGCTTTTCCCTGTCTGATCAGGGGCTTGTGCTGCTTGTCCACAGCCACTCAACAGCCCTGTCCCGCCACGGTGTGGAAAGTCCGGCGTGGCTGACCAAAAAATGGGCAGCCTGAAAATGGCTAATTTGAACAATGGCTTGTGCCGCTTATGCACAGGCCACTCACAAGGCTGTCAAAAGACAGTGTGCAGAACATGAACGAAATCTTCGAATTGCGCGGTGAATACATCGCGCTGTGTGATTTGCTCAAGACCACCGGCATCATGGAGACCGGCGGCATCGCCAAGCAGTTCATTGCCGAGGGCAATGTGCTGGTCGACGGCCAGGTCGAGCTGCGCAAGACCAACAAGATCCGCGCCGGGCAGGTGGTATCCGGCGACGGTTTCGAGATCAAGGTGGTCGCGGCGTGAGCGTGACGGACGACGTGTTCGACCCGATGCCGGAAGCACCGGAAGCGCCGACGGACGACATGTGCTGCGGCAGCGGCTGCGATCCCTGCATGTGGGACACCTACAATGCGGCGGTGCAGGTCTATCGTCAGCAACTCGCCGACTGGCAGGTGCGCGAAGCGGCACGCCAGGCGGCGGCCAGGGCGGGTCACTGAACATGGCCAGCATCGACCTGCACTTTCATTCTACCGCCTCCGACGGTGGCCTGCCGCCGGCCGAGGTGATCCGGCGCGCCGCGGCGCGCGAGGCCAGCCTGCTGGCGCTGACCGACCACGACTGCACCGCCGGCCTCGCCGAGGCGCGCGCCGAGGCGCTGGCCGCCGGTGTCGATTTTCTCGACGGGGTGGAGATTTCGGTAACGTGGAACACGCGCCACACCGTGCACATCGTCGGCCTCGGCATCGATCCGGACAACGCGGCGCTGCGCGCCGGGCTGCAGTCTATCCGCGACGGCCGCGTCGAGCGCGCGCGGCAGATGGGTGAATCGCTGGCCCGGATCGGCATTCCCGGCGTGTTCGACGGCGCGATGCGGCTGGCGGCCAATCCGGAGATGATCGGCCGCACCCACTTTGCCCGCTATCTGGTGCAAAGCGGCGAGGTAAAGGACGTCAAGAGTGTGTTCCGCAAATACCTGACCACCGGCAAGCCCGGCTACGTGGCGCACGAGTGGGCAACGCTGGAAGACGCGGTTGGCTGGATTCGCGGCGCCGGCGGCATGGCGGTGATCGCCCATCCCGGCCGCTACGACAT
Source organism: Vogesella fluminis (assembly GCF_014652335.1). GTDB lineage: Bacteria > Pseudomonadota > Gammaproteobacteria > Burkholderiales > Chromobacteriaceae > Vogesella > Vogesella fluminis. Next base: position 19,088 of record NZ_BMYP01000018.1, read on the forward strand.
GGGCCGCACCCTGATCGAGCGGCTGGTGACCGATTTCAAGGCCGCTGGCGGCGAGGCGCTGGAAGTGGTCAGCGGCAGCCACAGCCTGGACGACATGCTGCGCTTCGCGCTGGTGGCGCAGAAGCACGGCCTGTACGCCAGCGCCGGCAGCGATTTCCACGCCCCGGGCGAGGGTGGCCGCGATGTCGGCAGCACCACCGATCTGCCGCCGATCTGCCTGCCGATCTGGCAGGCGCTGGCGCCACGCATCCACCGCGCTGCGGCCAACGTTGAGGAGTAGCCGATGTCGCAATTTTTCATGATCCACCCGGAAACGCCACAGGCGCGGCTGATCCGCGAGGCGGCCAGGATCATCCGCGATGGCGGGGTGGTGGTGTATCCCACCGACTCCTGTTACGCGCTGGGCTGTCACCTGGGCGACAAGAAGGCGATGGAGCGGTTGCTGGCCATCCGCCAGCTCGACCTCAAGCACCACCTGACCCTGGTCTGCGCCGACCTGTCGGCGCTGGCCAACTACGCGCGGGTGGACAATGCGCAGTTCCGCCAGCTGAAGGCGGCGACGCCGGGCAGCTTCACCTTCATCCTGCAGGCCAGCCGCGAGGTGCCCAAGCGCACGCTGCACCCCAAGCGCGCCACCATCGGCCTGCGCGTGCCGGACCATCCGGTGACGCTGGCGCTGCTGGAAGAGCTGGGCGAGCCGATCCTGTCCTGTACCCTGCTACTGCCCGGTGACGCCGAGGCGCTGACCGATCCCTATGAAATCCGCGAGCGGCTGGAACATGTGGTCGATCTGGTGATCGATGGTGGCTGGTGCGGCACCGAGCCGACCACCGTGATCGACATGACCGACGGCATCGAGCTGATCCGCCGCGGCAAGGGCGACCCGGCGCTGCTGGGCCTGTAACCCGACAAGGAAACCCTCTTGGAAGAACTGAACCTGATCCAGAAGATCGCCATCTACGCACTGCCGGTGCTGCTGGCGATCACCCTGCACGAAGCCGCCCACGCCTACGCCGCCAAGCGCCTTGGCGACGCCACCGCCTACATGATGGGGCGCATGACGCTCAACCCGCTGAAACACATCGATCTGGTCGGCACCGTGCTGCTGCCGCTGTTGTCGGTCGTGCTCGGCGGCTTCCTGTTCGGCTGGGCCAAGCCGGTGCCGGTCAATTTCGGCGCGCTGCGCGACCCGCGCCGCGGCATGCGCTGGGTGGCGGCCGCCGGCCCTGCGGCCAACCTTGTGATGGCCATCCTGTGGGTGCTGCTGCTCAAGCTCGCCATCGTGATGGACAACGACTACAGCCGGCCGCTGGCGCTGATGAGCCAGGCCGGCATCGTCATCAACGTGGTGCTGATGGTGCTCAACCTGATGCCCATCCTGCCGCTGGACGGCGGCCGCATCGTGGAGAGCCTGCTGCCGCGCCCGCTGGCCTACCGCTTCTCGCGGCTGGAGCCGTACGGCATGTGGATCCTGCTGGCGCTGGTGTTCACCGGCCTGCTGTCCCCGATCCTGCGTCCCTTTACCACCATGGTTTACGAGCTGCTCGGCCTTTTGCTCTGAGCCTTAACCTGTCACTCACGGAACCCGACACACCATGTTTGCCAACCGCATTCTTTCCGGCATGCGCCCGACGGGCAGCCTGCACCTGGGCCACTACCACGGCGTGATCAAGAACTGGGTCGAGCTGCAAACCCGCCACGACTGCTACTTCATGGTCGCCGACTGGCACGCGCTGACCACCAATTACGACGAAGTCGCCATCATCGAGAAGTCGATCTGGGAAATGGTGATCGACTGGCTGGCCTCCGGTGTCGATCCGGAACAGGCCACCATCTTCATCCAGTCCAAGGTGCCGCAGCACGCCGAGTTGCACCTGGCGCTGTCGATGGTGACGCCGCTGGGCTGGCTGGAACGGGTGCCGACCTACAAGGACCAGATGGACAAGCTGAACCACAAGGATCTGGCCACCTACGGCTTCCTCGGCTATCCGCTGCTGCAGGCCGCCGACATCCTGGTGTACAAGGCCGGGCTGGTGCCGGTGGGCGAAGACCAGGTGCCGCACATCGAGTTGACGCGCGAAGTGGCGCGCCGCTTCAACAACCTGTACGGCCGCGAGCCGAACTTCGAGGAGCTGGCGCGCGCCGCGGTGAAGAAGATCGGCAAGGCCGGCAAGCAGTTCGAGCAGCTGCGTACCCGCTACCTGCAGGACGGCGACGGCGAGGCGCTGCTGGCGGCGCGCGAGCTGCTGGCCGCCAGCCAGAACCTGGGCAACAGCGACCGCGAGCGGCTGCAGGGCTATCTGGAAAACAAGGGCAAGATCATCCTGCCGGAGAGCGAGGCGCTGCTGACCGCGGCGTCGAAGATGCCGGGGCTGGACGGCAACAAGATGTCCAAGTCGTACAAGAACACCATCACCATGCGCGAGACGCCGGAAGAGGTCAGCAAGAAGATCCGCGCGATGCCGACCGACCCGGCCCGCGTGCGCCGCACCGATGCCGGCAATCCGGACAAGTGCCCGGTGTGGCAGTTGCACGAGGTGTACAGCGGCGACGACACCAAACAGTGGGTGAAAGCGGGCTGTACCAGCGCCGGCATCGGCTGCCTGGAGTGCAAGCAGCCGGTGATCGAGGCGGTGGTGCGCGAGCAGCAGCCGATGTTCGAGCGCGCCGAGAAATATCTGGCCAACCCGAACCTGGTCAAGGAGATCGTATTCGAGGGCTGCCACAAGGCGGAGCTGGTGGCGCGCGAGACGATGAAGGAAGTGCGCGAGGCGATGGGCCTGGGTTACTGATCGTAGCCGACGGGCCGTCACCGTTGCGGCCAACCTTGCAAGGCAAAACCCCCGCCGGCGGAAGCCGGCGGGGGTTTTTGTCTGCCATACGGCAGCAAGGTTGGCCGCAATACTGCGGCCAACCTTGCGCCGGCATGGCCTCAGTCGTTGAGGCCGAGGAAGCTGCGCAGGCGCGCCTCGATGATGCGCGGGTTCTCGCCGTTGGCGATGGCGATCAGGCCTTCCAGCGTCAGCTCCTTGAGGCTGACCTCGAGGCTGATCAGGTTTTTCAGCTTGTTGGCGATCGGCAGCAGGAACAGGTTGGCGATGCCGACACCGTACACGGTGGCGACAAAGGCCACCGCGATGCCGCCGCCGAGCTTGGACGGATCGGACAGGTTTTCCATCACGTGGATCAGGCCCAGCACCGCGCCGAGAATGCCCATCGTCGGCGCGTAGCCGCCGGCGGACTCCCAGATCTTGGCCGCCTGCTTGCGTGCGTGCTCGAAGATGCCGATCTCGGTTTCCAGCACGTCGCGGATGATCTGCGGCTCGGCGCCGTCGACCAGCATCTGCAGCCCCTTGCGCACGAACGGGTCCTTCTGGTTATTGATATAGCCTTCCAGCGACAACAGACCGCCGCGCCGCGCCGACTGGCTCCAGCCGACGATGTCGCGGATCAGCTTTTCCTGGTCGTGCACCGGCGGGCGCAGCACCCAGCCGGCCATGCGCAGACCGGTGAGGAACTGCTTGGGCGTCGACTGCAGCATCACCGCACTGAAGGTGCCGCCGATGACGATCAGGAAGGCGGTGACCTGGATCAGCGAGCCGATATGGCCGCCTTCCAGCGCTTGTCCGGCCAGGATGGCGGTCAGGCCGCCGATGATGGCAATGAGGCTGATTTTATCCACAGGGTATGGTTTCCGTAGGCTTTGCGGGTTCAGGTCCAGTCACGCAGGCGTGCGCGCAAGCGGGCGATGGCCTGGCTGTGCAGCTGTGAGACACGGGATTCGGAGACGCCCAGCACGGCGCCGATTTCTTTCAGGTTCAGCTCCTGCTCGTAGTACAGGCTCATCACCAGCTGGTCGCGTTCCGGCAGCAGCTTGATGGCATCGATCAGCGCGCTGCGGAAGTGGCCGTCGGTAAGGTGGTCCAGCGGTGTGGCAGCATCGGCATCGACGATGTTGTCAATCTGGTTGCCGCCGTGGCCTTCCTCATCATGGAAGTCGTCGAAGTGCACCAACGTCAGCCCCTTGCATTCCGACAGCATGGCCTGGTATTCCGTCAGCGGCATGGACAGGCTGTCGGCGATCTCGCCTTCCGCCGGGCTGCGCCCCAGCTGCTGTTCCAGCTGCTGGATGGCGCTCTCGATCTGGCGCACATTGCGTCGTACCTGGCGCGGCAGCCAGTCCTCGCGGCGCAACTCGTCCAGCATCGCGCCGCGGATGCGCTGGCTGGCGAAGGTTTCAAACTGCACGCCCTGAGTGCTGTCGAACTGGCGCGCGGCCTCGATCAGGCCGATGGTGCCGACCTGGATCAGGTCGTTGATGTCGACGCTGGCCGGCAGGCGCGCCATCATCAGGCTGGCCAGTTTCTTGACCAGCGGCGCGTGCTGGTTGATGTCGATGGTGTCACGCGGGCTGTGCTGCTGATAGGCCTGCCACTTGTTTGCTACTGCCATATTTAATGACCTGTCAAATCTGCAAGCGCTTTGCTTGTCATTAAAAGATGTTCGAGATAACTACTGCGCGGGGTGTCGTCGTCGGGTGTGTGCCACTGCGGCAGCATCTGCGCCAGTTGCAGGAAAGCGTTGGCAGCCTCGCTGTCAGGAAACGCCTCCACCACCGGGCGTCGCAAAGTCTGACTCTTTCTGATGGTATTGTCATCCGGTACGAAACCGACCCAGCGCAGGCCGACCGGCAGGTAGTCGCCGGCCACGCGCTGCAGGCGGCTGAAGATCGCCTGCGCCTCGTCAAAGTTGGCCGCACGGTTGACCAGCACGTTGAAGCGGCGGCGCGCGTAGTCCTGCGCCAGCCGCTTCAGCTGCGCGTAGCCTCCCATCAGGCTGTCGGAGGACGGGTTGAGCACCAGCACCAGGTTGTCGGCGATGCAGCAGGGGCCCGGGTCTTCGCTCAGCGGCGGGGTGTCCAGCAGCAGCAGTGCCGCGTCCTGTTCCACCGACGCGAACTCGTTGATCAGGCGGCGCCAGATGCGCGGCGACAGCCGCGTGCGCTCGTCGACGCTGGCGGCGAGGTTGATCAGGGTCAGGCCGTGACGGTTGCCGACCATCAGTTCGTTGAGATCGCCGAGGCTCACCGCGACGCTGCCCAGCGTGCCGGCGGCCGGCAGGCCGAGGCGGCGCGCCAGTTGCTGGCCGTTGCGGTGCTCGATCAGCAGCGGGCGTTGCCGCTGTAGCGCCAGCGCCGCGGCCAGCTCGCCGGCGACGCTGCTCTGGCCGCACTTGTCGGCGCCGAAAAAGGCAAAGGACGGCGGGTAGTCGTGCAGCGCCTGGCGGCGCAGCCCGGAGGCCTGATCCTGCACGCTCATGATAGCCAGCCGGACTGTGCGGCATTGAGCATCGCCATTTCATCGCTTTCCGGGTTGAACGGCGAGGCCAGCTGCGCGGCACGCAGCGCGCGGTCGATCAGCAGCTCGGCGTGGGCGGCGTGGATGTCTTCCGGCACGCGCTGGCCGTTGGTGACGTAGAACAGGCGCAGGCGGTGGCGGATGACGACATCCAGCCCCGGCCCCAGCATCAGCGCCTCGTCGATCTTGGACAGGATGGCACCGGCGAGGCCATCGCCGCGGTAGTGGCGCACCACGTCTTCCAGCGTGTGGCCGTCGGCGTTGGCGGCCAGCAGCAGCAGGCGCTCCACCGGGCGGCCGGTCTGGTTGAACATGTCCAGCTGCGCCTGCACCCGCGCGTCGCGCTGGCCCATGCCCACGGTGTCGATCAGCACGATCCTGCGCTGCGCCAGATCGGCCAGCGTCAGCTGCAGGTCGCCCTCGTTCTGTACCGAGAACACCGGCACGCCGAGGATCTTGCCGTAGATGCGCAGCTGGTCCTGGGCGCCGATCCGGTAGGTGTCGGTGGTGATCAGCGCCACGTTCTGCGCGCCGTGGCGCATGGTGGCGCGGGCGGCCAGCTTGGCGACGGTGGTGGTCTTGCCGACGCCGGTGGGGCCGACCAGCGCATAGATGCCGCCGCGCTCGATCGGGTCGTGCTGCGGGTCCATGCATTTCAGGTTGTGGATCAGCGCCGAGCGTGCCCACTTCTGCGCGACATCGCCCTCGTACTGCGGCGGCAGCTTCTGCGTCAGCTGGCGGATCAGCGTCGAGCTGAAGCCGGCGGTGAGCAGGTGACGGAACAGCTCGGCGCGGTTGGGCGTGCGCTGCTCCATGTCCGACCAGGCAAAACCGGCCAGCTGGCTTTGCAGCAGGCTGCGCAGCTGCTTGATCTCGTCGCCGATCTGTTTCAGTTCCTGCGCCATCTGCTCGCGCTCGGCGTCGTTGCTGCTGGCAAGGTTGGCCGCAGGCCGGGCCGGTGCCGGTTGTGGCTGCGGCGCCGCCTTCGGTGGCGGGCTGTTGTCCTGCACGTGGGCGAGGAAGGGTTTCGGTTCGACGCTGGCTTTCGGTTGCGGCGGGGGCGGCGGCGGGGTCGGCACGGCCGGCGCTTCCAGCGGCTCCACCGGCATCGCGTAGGTGCGGGCGATGGCGCGGTTCATGCTGCCGCCCGCGGCGGCGGGCGCGGGCACCGGCGTGGGGGTCGGCGCATTGCGCGGCGGGTGTTTCGGCTGCGACGGCGGCGTCAGAGTGGTGGCCAGCGCGGAAACATCGGCATCGGCGACGGCCATGATCTCTACGCCACCGCCCAGGGTAGGGCGGTTGGACAGGATCAGCGCATCGGCGCCCAGTTCTTCGCGAACCTGGCGTAGCGCATCCCGTGTTGTTTTGCCGTAGAACTTTCTGACCACCATGATGCGTTAGCTTTTGCTCCCCCCGATCACCGCAATTATACGAATGGATTTGCTGTCCGGTATTTCATTATGCGAAATCACGCGTAACTGCGGCAGGGCGCGGCGCAGAAAGCGTGCCAGTAAAGGCCGTAATGCCGGTGGGGTCAATAATACGGGATTAAAGCCCTGGTTTTCGACTTGTTCCGATTGCTCGGCGGCATTGGCCAGCAGGTTTTCCGCCAGCCCCGGCTCCAGACCGCCACCCTTGCTCTGTACCGCCTGCAGCAGGATGCCTTCCAGCTGCGGGTCCAGCGTCATCAGCGGCAGCTCCTGCTCGCCGGGGAACAGCTGCTGCACGATGGCGCGCGACAGCGCGGTACGCACCGCCGAGGTCAGTTCGTCGATGTCGGCGGTGACACCGACGTGATCGGCCAGCGTCTCGATGATGGTGCGGAAGTCGCGCAGGTGGATGCCGTCGGTCAGGAGCTGCTGCAGCACTTTTTGCAAGGTGCCGATCGGCACCACCTTCGGCACCAGGTCCTCGATCAGTTTCGGCGCTTCCTTGGCCTGGTGGTCGATCAGCGCCTGCACTTCCTCGCGGCCGAGCAGCTCGGCGGCGTGGGTCTGCAGCAGGTTGGACAGGTGGGTGGCGACCACGGTGCTGGCGTCGACCACGGTATAGCCCAGCGTCTGCGCCGCATCGCGGCGGCTGGCGTCGATCCAGATCGCCGGCAGGCCGAAGGCCGGATCGGTCGTCGGGGTGCCTTGCAGCTCGCCGCTGACCTGGCCGGGGTTGATGGCCATGAACTGGCCGACGAAAGCCTCGCCACTGCCCACCTCCACGCCCTTGAGCAGGATGCGGTAGGCGTTGGGGCGGATTTCCAGGTTGTCGCGGATGTGGACCGGCGGCACCAGGAAGCCGAGTTCCTGCGCCATTTTCTTGCGGATGCCGCGGATGCGGCGCAAGAGCTCGCCGTCCTGCTCGCGATCGACCAGCGGGATCAGGCGGTAGCCGACCTCCAGCCCGAGGGCATCGACCGGCTGCACGTCTTTCCAGCTGACTTCGGTCAGCGGCTGATCCAGCACCGCCGGTGGCAGCGCCTCGATTTCGGCCGGCTGCGTGGCGCGGCGCGCGGCGCTGATTTCCAGCCAGCGGGCACTGCCGGCGAGGATGGCGGCGATCATCAGGAAGGCAACGTGCGGCATGTTCGGGATCAGGCCCAGCATGCCGATCACCGCGGCGGTGAGGTACAGCACCATCGGGTTGGCGAACATCTGCCCCAGCAGCTGTTCCGACAGGCCTTTCTCGGTGCCAACCCGCGCCACCACCATGCCGGCAGCGGTAGAGATGATCAGCGCCGGGATCTGCGCCACCAGGCCGTCGCCGATGGTGAGCAGGGTATAGGTTTCGGCGGCGTCAGCTACTGGCAGGTCGTGCTGCACGATACCGATGATCAGGCCGCCGACGATGTTGATCACGATGATCATGATGCCGGCCACGGCATCGCCGCGCACGAACTTGGAGGCACCGTCCATCGAGCCGAAGAAGTTGGCCTCTTCGCCGATCTTGGCGCGGCGGGTGCGTGCCTCGTCCTCGCCGATCAGGCCGGCGTTGAGGTCGGCATCAATCGCCATCTGTTTGCCGGGCATCGCGTCCAGCGCGAAGCGGGCTGACACTTCGGCGATACGGCCGGCGCCCTTGGTGATCACCACGAAGTTGATGATGGTGAGGATGATGAATACCACGATGCCGATGGTGACGTTGTCGCCGATCAGGAAGTGGGCAAAGGATTCGATCACCGCACCGGCGGCACTGGCTCCGGTGTGTCCTTCCATCAGGATCACCCGGCTGCTGGCCACGTTCAGCGACAGGCGCAGCAGGGTGGTGATCAGCAGTACTGAAGGAAAGGAGGAGAACTCCAGTGGTTCGCGCGTGTTGATACCCACCATCAGCACGATGATGGAGACGGCGATATTGAAGGTAAAGAAGATGTCCAGCAGCACCGGCGGCAGCGGCAACACCATCATGGCAAGTACCAGGATGATCAGGACCGGGCCTGCCAGGGTGTTCAGATCAATCTTTTTCAGGAAGTCCTGCAGTGTGTTCATGCCTCGTTGCGATGACGTGCTGCGTTAGGTTTTTGGCGGCGTATGTTGCTGGCGTTTGCTTTCGGGGTCAAGTTCGGCAGGGACGTCCAGCTGCTCGGGGAATACCGGGGCCAGACCGCCGCTTTGCTCGAAGTGTTTCAGCTGGTGGATATAGGCCAGCACCTGCGCGGCAGCGGTATACAGCTGCGACGGAATCTGCTCGCCCAGCTCGACGTTGAAATACAGCGCACGGGCAAAACTGGGTGCACGCAGGATGGCGATGCGGTGTTCCTGCCCGGCATTGATGATGCGTTCGGCCAGCTTCAGGCTGCCCTTGGCGATCAATACCGGCGCGGCCATCTTTTCATCATACTTGAATGCAACGGCGTAGTGAGTCGGGTTGGTCACAATGACGTTGGCGCTGGGGATCTCCTGCATCATGCGTTTGCGTGCCGCCTCGCGCTGCAGCTGGCGAATGCGACCCTTGACCTCGGGCGAGCCTTCCTGCTGCTTGTATTCCTGTTTCACTTCATCCTTGGTCATGCGCAGGTTCTTGTGGTACTGCCACAGCTGGAACGGTACGTCCAGCACCACCAGCAACAGCATGGCGCCGACCACCATCAGGAAGGTGTGCTCCATCAGCGCCACCAGCTTCAGCAGTGCGCCATCCAGCGGCATGCTGATCAGCCCCATCAACTCGTCGCGCTCGTTCCAGATGGCCCAGGTAGCCACGCCGCCGATCAGTGCGCTCTTCAGCACCGCCTTCAGCCCTTCGGTGGCGGCATTGACCGAGAACAGCCGCTTGATGCCGCTGAGCGGGTTGAGCTTGCCGAAATTGGGCATGAAGCCCTTGCTGGTGAAGTTCCAGCCGCCGATCAGCAGTGGCGTCAGTGCTGCCACCAGCAGCAGCCCGCCCAGCAGCGGTGCCATTTGCAGCAGGGTGTCCTGCACGCTCTGCCGCAGCCGCTCCATGATGACCAGCGGGTCGCGCAGGCTCTCTTGGTTGAAGGTAAACCAGGCGATCATGCTCTCCTTCATGCCGGCGAACAGCTGGCCGCCGGTGGCGATGAGCAGGGTCAGGCCTGCCATGGTGACGGCAAAAGTATTCAGTTCGCGCGAGCGCGGGACGTTGCCATCCTCGCGCGCCTGTTCCAGTTTTCGCGCCGAGGGTGACTCGGTGCGGTCTTCCTTGTCTGAGTCGTCAGCCATGATGCTGCAAGGTGACCCTGTAGATTAACGATTCGATGTGCGATGGTAGCGCATTTGCCCTTGTGCCGCGCGATGGAGTGGCCGTGTGCTTGATAGTAGAATCGGTGCATTCAATTGACTGGCGCTTTACATGAAACAGTATCTTGACCTGATGCAACACGTGCTGGCGCACGGCACCGATAAATCCGATCGTACCGGTACCGGTACGCGCTCGGTGTTCGGCTACCAGATGCGCTTCGACCTCGCCGCCGGCTTTCCGCTGGTGACCACCAAGAAGTGCCACCTGCGCTCCATCATCCACGAACTGCTGTGGTTCCTGTCTGGCGACACCAATATCCGCTACCTGCAGGAGAACGGTGTCCGCATCTGGGACGAGTGGGCCGACGACAACGGCGACCTGGGGCCGGTGTACGGCTACCAGTGGCGCAGCTGGCCGGCACCGGACGGCCGCCACATCGACCAGATCGCCAATGTGCTGGACATGATCCGCCGCAACCCGGACTCGCGCCGGCTGATGGTGTCGGCGTGGAACCCGGCGCTGGTGGATGAGATGGCGCTGCCGCCGTGCCACAGCCTGTTCCAGTTCTATGTTGCCGACGGCAAGCTGTCGTGCCAGCTGTACCAGCGCTCGGCCGATATCTTCCTCGGCGTGCCGTTCAACATAGCCAGCTACGCGCTGCTGACCATGATGGTGGCACAGGTGTGCGGCCTGAAACCGGGCGATTTCGTGCACTCCTTGGGCGACGCGCATATTTACAGCAACCATTTCGAGCAGGCCCGCCTGCAGCTGACGCGCGCGCCGCGCGCACTGCCGGTGATGCGGATCAACCCGGAGGTGGGCGACCTGTTCGCCTTCACGTTCGAAGACTTCACGCTGGAAGGCTACGACCCGCATCCGCACATCAAGGCGGAGGTGGCGGTATGAGCCTGCGGCCAACCTTGACCCTGGTGGCGGCAATGGCACGCGGCAACGTGATCGGCATCGACAACACCCTGCCGTGGCATCTGCCGGAAGACCTGAAGCACTTCAAGGCGGTGACGCTGGGCAAGCCGGTGCTGATGGGGCGCAAGACCTTCGACTCCATCGGCCGTGCCTTGCCCGGCCGGCTGAACATCGTGATCACCCGGCAGCCGGACTGGCGGCGCGAGGGCGTGATGGTGGCGCACTCACTGGACGAGGCGCTGGCGCTGGTGGCCAACGTTGACGAGGTGTGCGTGATCGGCGGCGCCGAGCTGTACCGCCAGGCATTGCCGCTGGCCGACCAGCTGCGCTTGACCCATATCGAGCTGGAGATAGCCGGCGATGCCACTTTCCCGGCGTGGTGTGACGACGAGTGGCAAGCCACGCCGCAGCCGGCGCAGATCGCCGCTAACGGGCTGGTGTACCGCTTTGTCGATTACCGGCGTCGTACCTGACGCGGCGCGGGCAAGCAAAAGGCGGCACGAGGCCGCCTTTTTCATGACTGCTTCGGCTTAGCTGCAGTCGGCGCCGAGTGCCGTGGCCGAGGCTTGTGCCAGCTGGCTGTAATCGTGGCCGAACTGCCGGATCATCTGGCACAGCCGGGGCTGGTCGCGGGCGATGATTGCCTGCAGCAGGCCGTCGAGGAAGTCGTGGGTCTGTTCGATGCGGCTCTTGCCGGCGCGCAGGATGGCAAACAGACAGCGCTGCGACAGCGGCAGCAGGTCGTGCAGCGTCTGTGCCAGGTAGCGGTTGCCGGCATGCTGGTACAGGGCAGCGAGAAAGCTGACGCCGTGGCGGTAGAAGCCGTCGAGATCGTCGTTGCGGTTGCACTCGCCCAGCGCGGTCATCAGTTCGAAGAAGTCGGCGAGGTCGTCGTTCTGCCAGTTGTGTGCCAGGTGCGACACCGCTTGCTCCAGCAGCACGAACCACAGCTCGAAGAAGTCGCGCACATCGCCGGCAGTCATGCTGGCGACGATGGCGCCGCGGCGCGGATAGATGTCGACCAGATGACGGCGCTGCAGGAGCAGCAAGGCCTCGCGCACCGAACCGCGGCTGACGTTCAGTTCTGCGGCAATGCGCAGCTCCTGGATGCGCTCACCGGGCAGCATGCTGCCGGTAATGATCTGGTTGCCGAGAAAGCGGGCAATCTGTTCGGTGAGGGAATCGTTGGCCTTGAAGCTCATTAAAGCACCTGATGGATTCGGCAGTGGGCGCTGCAACATGCGATGTAAACTTTATATTGTCCGGCAATCGGACGGTATCCGCATTTTAGCATCAAACTGGCGTTCCGGTGCGGCAGTGCAGCAAGCACAGCGTGTTGCAAAATCACCCGTTTTTGCCGTCGGTGCAAAAAAGTGCTTGCATGAAACCGCACCTCATTTTACGATTCAAACGCTTGTTTAAATCGGGACCGAGCGAGGGTCATGAGGGGCTAACATCATAAGTGGCTCGCAAGGAAATGATTGAGACAGCTGCTTCAAGAGCAATAACGTTGCTTTGTTATTGCGTGTTCCATAGGGAACCTTGCAGGTACGACACGGGTGTTACCTCCCCACCATGCTGGGGAGGTTTTTTTTCGACTGCCCTAGTGCGGGTTCTTGTCGCGCGCACGTTCTGCAGCAACCAGATCGGACAGCAGAATGTTCAGCGCATCGGTCGACATGCGTAACTCCAGCAGGGACATTCCCAGCGAGCTGATCAGCAGCAGCAGGCTGGCGCCAAAGGCCACTTGTGCCGCCTGCGGCCAACTGGTGTAGATCAGGAACATCGCCACCACGCACAGGAACATGCTGGCCACGCCCATGCTCTGCATCCATTTGATCAGCGCGATGCGGCGGCGCAGAGTGCCGATCTGGAGCACGATCTTGTCGCTGGGCTGCTGCTGATAGTCGTCGTACAGGTTGCGGATGATGCTGGCCAGGGCCAGGTAGCGGTTGGTGTAGGCGAGCAGCAGCAGGGAGATGGCCGGAAACAGCAGGGCCGGGGTGGTCAGGTTGAGCATGGCTAGTTTTCTTCGCTGATCAGCACGTCGATGCCGTTGGCAGTCAGGTTGTAGAGTTCGATCACGTCTTCGTTGCGCATGCGCACGCAGCCGCGCGAGGTCGGCGTGCCGAACGGCACGTGCTGGCCGGCGCCGTGGATGTAGATGGCACGGTCGTAACTGTCGACCTCGCCGCCCAGGTTCTTGCCCGGTTCCAGGCCGCACAGCCACAGGATGCGGGTCAGGATCCAGTCTTTGTCCGGGTATTCGGCGGCCAGTTGCGGCGTGTACTTCCACGGCGTCACCTTGCGCCGGTAGATGATGGTGTCGGCGGCGACATCGTCGCCGATGCGTTCGCACACGCGGTGCCAGCCGCGCGGGGTCTGGTAGCTGTTGACGCGCTCGCCGACGCCGTTCCTGGCGGTGGACACGGTGTAGCGCTTCTGCGGCAGGCCGCGGCCGTCGTAGAGGGTGAGCGACTGTTCGGCGACGCTGACATGCAGCCACGGCTGGCCGGGGTTGAGGCGGTTGGCATGGGCGGCCACCAGCCCCCCGTCCTGCTGCTGCAGGATGAAGTCGGCCGGGCTGGCAACGAGGCTGCCGCTGCAGCACAGCAGCAGTAGCAATAGCCGTTTCATCACGCTTCCTTCCTGGCGGTGTGGCGGCGCTGGCGGAAAAAGTCGGCCAGCAGGCCGGCACAGCTTTCGGCGTCGATGCCGCCGTCGATGGCGGTCTGATGATTCAGTTTAGTCTCGGCGAACAGGTTCAGCACGCTGCCGGCAGCGCCGGTCTTGGCGTCATAGGCGCCGAACAGCACGTGGTCGAGGCGCGCGTGCAGGATGGCGCCGCTGCACATCGGGCACGGCTCCAGCGTGACGTAGAGCTGGCAGCCGGCCAGCCGGTAGTTGCCAAGGTTGGCCGCAGCGTCGCGCAGCGCCAGCATCTCGGCGTGTGCCGACGGGTCGTGGCTGGCGCAGGGGCGGTTGTAGCCGCGGCCGATCACCTCGCCATCCTTGACCACCACCGCGCCGACCGGCACCTCGCCCTCCGTCGCCGCCTGCTGCGCCAGCGCGCGCGCCAGCATCATGAAGCGCTGGCGTTCTGCCAGCGGGGGCAACGGTCGCTGCGGCGGCAATTGCGCCAGCGCCGTGCGCAGCCGCAGGCGGTCGTCATCGTCCAGCTGCGACCAGTGCATGCCGCGGATCGCCGCTTCCAGCGCGTACAGCAGCTTCAGCGTCACGGTGTGGCCGTCGGCCTTGAGCAAGGCATAGGCGCGCGCGGCGCCATACTGCGCCAGCGTCGGGCGATCGCGGATGTCCAGCGCGTGCAGCCAGCGGATGGCGGCGGGCGGCAATGGCGGGGAGAGCAGGGGTACGGTCATGGTATCCAGACGGTTGCGGCCAACCTTAGAGCCTGTTCACGATCTGCTGCGGCTGATCTCAATGGGGCGATACGGCGTTGAAAACGGCTTCGGCATGCTTGTTTATATCTGGATAAACGCCGCTTCCTCAGCCGTTTTCGCCTTGTCTCGCTCTAGCTCGCTAGATCGTGAACACGCTCTTCGGGTTGGCCGCAGGCCGGGGCGGCCTCAGGCGAGGCGGCGGGTGGCCATCAGGTAATTGACGTCGGTGTCGTCATTGAGACTGTAGACGCGGGTCAGCGGGTTGTAGCCGATGCCGGCCAGCGTCTCCACGCCCAGCCCGGCGTTGCGCGCCATGCGCGACAGCTCCGACGGCTTGAGGAAGCGTGCGTACTCATGCGTGCCTTTCGGCAGCATGTTCAGCACGTACTCGGCGCCCAGCACCGCCAGCAGGTAGGATTTTGCATTGCGGTTGAGGGTGGAGAAGAACACCCAGCCGCCCGGCTTCACCAGCTGCGCGCAGGCGCGCACGATGCTTTGCGGATCGGGCACGTGCTCCAGCATCTCCATGCAGGTCACCACGTCGAAGCTGGCCGGCGCCTCGACGGCGAGGTCTTCCACCGCGACACAGCGGTAGTTGACGCTGACGCCGGACTCCAGGCTGTGCAGTTGTGCCACTTTCAGCGATTTCTTGGCGAGGTCGATGCCGGTGACGCTGGCCTCGTAGTGGGCCATGCTTTCCGACAGGATGCCGCCGCCGCAGCCGACATCCAGCACCGCCTTGCCGGCCAGCGCCGCGTGCTGGTCGATGAAGTCCAGGCGCAGCGGGTTGATTTCATGCAGCGGCTTGAACTCGCTGTCCATGTCCCACCACTTGTGGGCGATCTGGCTGAATTTGTCGAGTTCCTGTTCGTCAACGTTGCTCATGCTGATTCCTTAGTTATCGAGAATGCGGACGCGCCAGCTGTCGGCGCGGGCTTTCAGTTCTGCTTCGTCCAGTGTGGTCAGCTTGCGCTCGCGCAGGACATTGCGACCATTGACCCACACGTGGCTGACCTGCTCGCGACCGGCGGCGTAGACGATGTGCGAGATCGGGTCGAAGTTGGGGCTGGTCTCGATCTGGGCCAGATCGACGGCGATCAGGTCGGCCTGCTTGCCGACGGCGATGCTGCCGACCTTGTGCTCGATGCCCAGCGCGCGGGCGCCGTGCAGCGTCGCCATGCGGATGGCCGTGGCGGCCGGCACTGCGGTCGGGTCCAGGGTGCCGACCTTGGCCAGCAGCGCGCCCATGCGGGTTTCGGACAGCATGTCCAGCTTGTTGTTGGATGCCGCGCCGTCGGTGCCGATGCCGACGTTGACGCCGGCGGCCAGCAGTTTCTGCACTGGCGCAATGCCGGAGGCGAGCTTCATGTTGGAGGTCGGGTTGTGCGCGATGGACACGCCGTGTCTGGCCACCAGTGCGATTTCGGCATCGGTGAGGTGCACCATGTGCGCGGCGATCAGGCGCGGCGACAGCAGGCCGAGATTGGCCAGGCGCGCCAGTGGGCGCTGCTGATGCTGCTCGATGCCGCTGTTCACCTCGTCCATCGTCTCGTGGATGTGGCAGTGGATCAGCATGTCCTGCTGCTCGGCCAGGGTAATCACCTTGCGGAAGGTGTCGTCGGCCACGGTGTACGGCGCGTGCGGTGCCAGGGTGAAGGTCACCAGCTCCTCGCCGAGGAACTGGCTGCGCTCGGCCATCGCCTTGCTGATGTAGTCGTCGGCGTTCTGGCCGTAGACGGTGGGGAATTCCAGGATCGAGCAGCCGACAAAGGTGCGCATGCCGGCGGCCAGCGCGGCGCGCGCCATCGCGGCATGGAAGAAGTACATGTCGTTGATGGTGGTGGTGCCGCTGCGGAACATCTCGCCCATCGCCAGCAGCGCGCCGTCGAACACGAAGGCGTTGCTGACGTGTTTGCCCTCTGCCGGCCAGATGTGGTTCTGCAGCCAGTCCATCAGCGCCTTGTCGTCGGCCATGCCGCGCAGCAGCGTCATCGCCGAGTGGCCGTGCAGGTTGACGAGGCCGGGCATCAGCACGTGGTTGTCGAGGTTCAGGTATGTGCCGGCACTGACACCGGCAGCTTCTTCCGGCGCCAGAATGGCAACAATGCGGCCATCGCTGATCGCCAGCGAATGGTTATCGAGAATGACACCATCTTGTTCTACTGTAATAATCCAGCGTGCGGTAATGAGCTGGTCGTAATGACGATTCGGCATTGGCGTGTGGCCCTGTAGGTGATTGCCGGCGATTGTAGGCAGTGCCGTGCGCTTTCGACAACCCGCCTGCGGCTGCCGCAGGTGATAAACACGACGCCGGGTGCGTGTTGCGCTTTGTAATTGCAGTCGCCGTACGGCTGGGACACAATGATTCCCCAAGCCGATTGTAGCGCAGGCGCATGAGCGGAATGTCATGGTGTGGGCACCGCCAGCCTGCAAGCACCTGTCCGTGGTGAATGGCAACCGAACCGGCTTGGTAACCGCCAGGCTTTATCCCAGAAATAAAATAATGTGGCAGCCCCGCGGCAACCCGATATATGACAAAACAAGCAGAGACGTTCGATTACTCCCAGCCCGGCGGCAGATTGTCGCTGCGTCAGGCATTCCTGATTGCCGTCGTGCTCGGCCTGCTGTTTCCCGCCCTGCTGATCAGCTTCCTCAGTTTCAACCTGCAGCGCGACAAGATGGAGACGCAACTGGCCGTCGACCAGAACCGGCTGCTGGAAATCGTGGCGCTGGGGATGCAGGAGCCGCTGTGGAACCTCAGCCGTCAGGCCGGTGCACCGCTGGTATCGTCGGTGATGGACGATGAACGCATCATTTCGGTCCGCGTTTCCGATACCCAGTCCAATACCATCTTCCTGTCCGCGCTGCGCAGCGAACGCCGTATCGGCGGCGTGGCCTTCGTGCAGAAACCGGTGGTCTATCGCGGCGAGGAAATCGGCCAGGTCAACATCGAGTTCGACACCGAGCATCTGGGCATCGCCCAGAAAAACCAGCTGAAAGACCTGCTGCTGATCGTGGTGGCGCAGCTGTTGCTGTCCATCGTGCTGATCATGAGCATCCTCAACTCGCGCTTCCTGACGCCGATCCGGCAGCTGTCGGAGCAGGCCACGCAGTTGGCCGCACTGAAGCTGGAGCAGCCGTTCCTGTGGGGACGCCAGGACGAGATCGGCACCGTCGGCAAGCACCTGGAGTGGATGCGTGCCGAGTTGAAGCGGCTGATCGACGAGCTGAAGACCAAGACGCTGGCGCTGGAGGCGGACATCGAACGCCGCCGCGAGGTGGAAGACGCGCTGCGCCGCTCCGAAAACAAGTACCGCGAGTTGTTCTGGTCCAATCTGGACGGTATCGTGATCAGCTCGCTGGAAGGACAGGTGCTTGATGCCAACCCGGCCTTTCTCAGCCTGATCGGCTACAGCCTCGACCAGCTCAAGCTGCAGAACTTCTGGCAGGTGGTGTCCGACAACAGCGAGACGGTGGAGCGCTACAACCTCGACAACAAGGTGATGCGCTTCGGCTTCTGCGACGAGTTCGAGGTCGAGTACATCAACCGCCTCGGCAGCGCCATCCCGGTCAGCGTCAAGACGGTGGCGATGCGCGATGCCGATGGCCGCATCACCGCGGTGTGGCGCATGGTGCGCGACATCTCCGAGCGCCGTGCGGCGGAAGAGCGCATGCAGCTGGCGGCCAAGGTGTTCGAGAACACTGCCGAGGGCATCATGATCACCGATGCCCAGGTCTGCATCCGCAGCGTCAACCGTGCCTTTACCGAGATTACCGGCTTCAGCCAGGATGAAGTGCTGGGCCAGCTGCCGACGGTGCTCAGCTCCGGTCGCCACAACAAGGAGTTCTACGACACTCTGTGGGCGGTGCTCAACGAGCAGGGGCAGTGGCAGGGCGAGGTATGGAACCGCCGCAAGAACGGCGAAGTGTATCCGGAATGGCTGGCGATCAATGCCGTCAGGAGTCCGGCCGGTGAAGTGACGCATTACGTGGCGATTTTCAGCGACCAGTCGGAGCGCAAGGCCGCCGACGAGCGCATCCAGTTCCTCGCCCACTTCGACGTGCTCACCGGCCTGCCCAACCGGGGCCACCTGCAGGACCGTGCGCTGCTGGCGATCCAGAACGCCTCCCACGACAACGGCAAGCTTGGCGTACTGCTGCTCGACCTCGACCGCTTCAAGACCATCAACGAATCGCTGGGCCACGCCGCCGGCGACATCCTGCTGAAGATCGCTTCCGAGCGCATCCGCCGCGTGCTGGGGGCCGGGGAGGTGGTGGCACGGCAGGGCGGTGACGAGTTCCTGGTGCTGCTGCCGCTGATCAACGATGCCGCCGACGCGGTGCATGTGGCGGAGCGCATCCTCGCCGAATTCGCCGCGCCGATCGACGTCTACAGCCACTCGCTGGCGATCACCGCCAGTATCGGCATCAGCCTGTTCCCGGACGATGGCCGCGATTTCGACACCCTGGTGCGCAATGCCGACGCGGCGATGTATCACGCCAAGTCCAGCGGCCGCAACAACTACAAGTTCTACACCGCCGACCTCAACGCCCGTGCACGCGAGATCCTGGCCATCGAAAGCCAGCTGCGCCATGCTGTCGACCGCCGCGAGTTCGTGCTGCATTACCAGCCGCAGGTGGAGATGTGCAGCGGCAACATCATCGGTGCCGAGGCGCTGATCCGTTGGAACCACCCGACGCTGGGACTGCTGGGGCCGGTGCATTTCATCGACGTCGCCGAGGAACGCGGCCATATCGTGCAGATCGGCAACTGGGTGATCCGCGAAGCCTGCCGCCAGATCGCGGAATGGCATGCCAAGGGTCTGCCGTTGATGACGGTGGGGGTCAACCTGTCGGCGCTGCAGTTCCGGCACCAGGATCTGGTCGGCCTGCTGCGCGATGCGCTGGCCGAGTACCGTTTGCCGGGCAGCTGCCTCGACGTGGAAGTGACCGAGAGCGTGATCATGGATGACATGGAATCGACGGTGCAGACCATTCATGCCATCCAGGCGATGGGCATCCGCATGTCGATCGACGACTTCGGCACCGGCTATTCCAGCCTTGCCTACCTCAAGCGCTTCAAGGCCGACAAGCTGAAGATCGACCGCTCTTTCGTGCGCGACATTCCGGGCGACCAGGACGACAGCGCGATTACCCGCGCCATCATCAACATGTCGAAAAACCTCAACATGCAGGTGGTGGCGGAAGGGGTGGAAACGGTGGAGCAGTGGCAGTTCCTGGCACAGGAAGGCTGCCACCAGGTGCAGGGCTACCTGCTGTCCAGGCCGCTATCGGCCGAGGCGGTGGAACCGCTGCTGCGGCAGAGATGCCTGTTGCCGCAACTGGAGTAAACGGCGACGGTTTGCCCCGTTTCGCCGTCACGCCACGGGTCTGTCCTGTGGCGTTTTTTGCGGCCGCTTGTTGCGGCGCAGCTTGCCGGCGCTGACGGGCAGGAGTAGCCTGAAGTCCGGTCGTGCATGGGTACGACCCGTTGCCAAGCCCTGGAGAAACTGCCCGATGAAGCGCAATGCTTGCCCGCTGCGGGCTGCCGCCCTGTCCGGCTGCCTGACGGAACACTGGTATACCCTCGACATCGTACTCGCCTGCGACTTCCCACGCGCCTGATGCCTGCCGCAGCCGTCCGGCTGCCCCTGCTTTCCCTTTTCTACAATTGAATTGACGCCTGTGGCCACCGTTGCCACGCCTCTGCCTGTGCGCTTTGCGCCCGGCAGCACGCCGGCGTGCGCCTGAAGGTTGGCCGCAAGGCAAGGAGCATCAACATGGCACGACGCATTCCCGAACCGTTCCGCATCAAGATGGTAGAGCCGATCAGGCAGACCACCCCCGAATACCGCCGCGAGGCGCTGGAAGCTGCCGGCTGGAACCCGTTCCTGCTGCGTGGCGAGGATGTCTACATCGATCTCTTGACCGACAGCGGCACCGGCGCCATGTCCGACCGGCAGTGGGCCGGCATCATGACCGGCGACGAGGCCTATGCCGGCAGCCGCAACTACTACCAGCTGGCCGATACCGTAAAAGAGGTGTTCGGCTACCGGCACACGCTGCCGACCCACCAGGGCCGTGGTGCCGAGCAGATCCTGTTTCCGGAGCTGGTCAAGCGCTGCCAGGGGACGCAGCCGGTGTTCCTGTCCAACTACCACTTCGACACCACCAAGGCCCACGTCGAGATCGCCGGCGCCCGCGCCATCAACGTGCTGACGCCGCAGGCGCTGGATACCACCACGCCGTATGACTGGAAGGGTGATTTCGACCTGCCAGGGTTGGCCGCAACCATCGCGGAAGTCGGTGCGGCCAACGTTGCCGGCCTGATCATCACCGTCACCTGCAACAGCGCTGGCGGCCAGCCGGTGAGCATGCAGTCGATACGCGAATCGGCCGCGCTCGCACGCCGCCACGGCATCCCGGTGATCATCGACGCTGCACGCTTTGCCGAGAATGCCTGGTTCATCCAGCAGCGCGACCCGGACTACGCCGGCGTGCCGGTGCCGGCTATCGTGCGCGAGATGTTCGGCCACGGTGACATGTTCACCATGTCGGCCAAGAAGGATGCGCTGGTCAACATCGGCGGCCTGTGCTGCTTCAAAGACGATGAAGACCTGTTCCGCAGCGTACAGGTGCGCTGCGTGGCGATGGAGGGCTTCATCACCTACGGCGGCCTCGCCGGCCGCGACATGGCGGCGCTGGCCATCGGCCTGCGGGAAGGCATGGATGAGGGCTATCTCGCCTACCGCATCGGCCAGGTCGCCTACCTGGGTGAAAGGTTGGCCGCAGGCGGCATCCCGATCCAGACCCCTACCGGCGGCCATGCGGTGTTCGTGGATGCGAGGAAGCTGCTGCCGCACCTCCCGGCGGCGCAATTCCCGGCACATGCGCTGGCCTGCGAGCTGTACCTGGAGGGCGGCATCCGCGGTGTGGAAATCGGCTCGCTGCTGCTGGGGCGCAATCCGGTTACCGGTGAACAGGAGCCGTCGCCGTTCGAGCTGTTGCGGCTGACCATCCCGCGCCGCGTGTATACCAATGACCACATGGACTACATTGCCGACTGCCTGATCGACATCAGACAGCGCGCCGCCGGCATCAGCGGTCTGGCTTTTGACTACGAGCCGCCGCTGCTGCGCCACTTTACCGCGCGCCTGATGCCGGTTTAAACCGGCATCACCGCAAACGGACGAGCATGGCACCCGTTATGGGGTGCGGCTTGTCCGTTTTTTCCGGCGGGTAATGCGGCAAGACAACTGGAATCTTTTTGTGGCAAAACAGTCTACCGGCCCTGGGTCTGTTGACCCTGGGCTTGAATAACTGAAGCCGATGCCCGTGCGGGGCCGCTCCGGCACCGTTGCGGCATTGTCTGCCAAGAGGAGAGTAAATGTCCCGTCTGATTGCCTTGTTGCTGCTGTGCGGCACGCCGTTGCTGGCTCATGCCGCAGCACTGGATGGCGCCAGCCTGAGCCTGCTGTGGGGTGTCCCGTTCGCCGGCATTCTGCTGTCGATTGCCTTGTTTCCTGTCGTGGCGCCGGAGTTCTGGCACCATCACTTCGGCAAGATCACCGCCGGCTGGACCGTGTTGTTCCTGTTGCCCTTTACGCTGGGCTTTGGTGGCGCCACTGCGGCCGGGCTGGTGGTACACGCGATGCTGGCCGAGTTCATCCCTTTCGTGGTGCTGCTGTTTGCACTGTACACGGTGTCCGGCGGCATTCTGGTGGCGGGCAACCTGCACGGCTCGCCGGTGCTGAATACCGGCCTGCTGGCGCTCGGAACGGTGCTGGCCTCGGTCATGGGGACCACCGGGGCGGCGATGCTGCTGATCCGGCCGCTGATCAAGGCCAACGACAACCGTCGCCACAACATTCACGTAATAGTCTTTTTCATCTTTCTGGTGGCGAATATCGGCGGCGGCCTGACGCCGCTGGGCGACCCGCCGCTGTTCCTCGGCTTTCTGAAGGGCGTCAGTTTCGGCTGGACCCTGCAGGCGATGGCACTGCCGGTATTGCTGATGGCGGTGGCCTTGCTGCTGGTTTTTTATGCGATCGACAGCTACCTGTTCCAGAAAGAAGGTGTGCTGCCCCGTGACCGGACGCCGGATTCACCAGTCCGGATCAGCGGCCTGCAGAACCTGCCGCTGCTGGCGGCGGTGATCGGCGCGGTGCTGCTGTCCGGTATCTGGAAGCCGGACGTGGTGTTCGACATCATGGGCACGCCGGTGGCGCTGCAGAACCTGGTGCGCGACCTGCTGCTGCTGGGTATCGCTGGGCTGTCGCTGTGGCTGACGCCGAAAGCCATCCGCGAGGGCAACGAGTTCAACTGGGACCCGATGCTGGAAGTGGGCAAGCTGTTCGCCGGCATCTTCATTACCATCGGGCCGGTGCTGGCGGTGTTGCAGGCCGGTGAGCAGGGGGCGCTGGCTGCCCTGGTACGGCTGGTGACCACGCCGCAAGGCACACCGGACAATGTGATGTATTTCTGGCTGACCGGTATCCTGTCCAGTTTTCTTGATAACGCGCCGACCTATCTGGTGTTCTTCAATCTGGCGTCGGGCGATGCGGCCACGCTGATGGGGCCGCTGGCGCCGACGCTGCTGGCGATCTCGATGGGCGCCGTGTTCATGGGCGCGTGCACCTATATCGGCAATGCGCCGAACTTCATGGTCAAGGCCATCGCCCAGCAGCGCGGCATCGCGATGCCCGGCTTCTTCGGCTACATGGCCTGGTCGTTCGGCATCCTGCTGCCGCTGTTCCTGCTGCTGCCGCTGATCATGCTATAAGCCCTTGGCTGCCGGCATCCGGGCTGCCCGTTGTGGCAGCCTTTTTTGCCTGAAATCCGGTATCCTTGCCGCTTTCCCGAATTTCTCGCGCCTTACCATCATGCATATCCACATTCTCGGTATCTGCGGCACCTTCATGGGCGGCATCGCCGCCATCGCCCAGGCCGCCGGCCACAAGGTCACCGGCTGCGATGCCAACGTCTACCCGCCGATGAGCACCCAGCTGCAGGCCATGGGCATCGAGCTGCTGCAGGGCTTTGGCGCGGAACAGGCGGATATCGGCGCCGACGTGTTCGTGATCGGCAATGTGGTGACGCGCGGCAAGCCGCTGATGGAAGAGATCATGAACCGTGGCCTGCCGTACATCTCCGGCCCGCAGTGGCTAGCCGAGAACGTGCTGCACGACAAGTGGGTGCTGGCGGTGGCCGGTACCCACGGCAAGACCACCACCAGTTCGATGCTGGCGTGGATACTGCAGGATGCCGGGCTGGAGCCGGGCTTCCTGATCGGCGGCATCCCGGAAAACTTCGGCATCTCCGCGCGGCTGCCGGGCGCGCCGCGCCAGGATGCGGCCAGCGTGAGCCCGTTCTTCGTGATCGAGGCCGACGAGTACGACACCGCCTTCTTCGACAAGCGCAGCAAGTTCGTGCACTACCACCCGCGCACCGCGGTGCTGAATAATCTGGAGTTCGACCACGCCGACATCTTTGCCGATCTGGCCGCCATCGAAACCCAGTTCCACCACCTGGTGCGCACCGTGCCGGGCAATGGCCTGATCGTCGCCAATGGCCGTGAGCAGAGCCTGCAGCGCGTGCTGGAACGCGGCTGCTGGACGCCGGTAGAGGCGTTCGGCAGCGCTGCCGGCTGGCAGGCGGGCGCGGCGGCGGCCGACGGCAGCTTCGACGTGCTGCTGCATGGCGAGCTGCTGGGCCGCGTGCAGTGGGAGGTGCCGGGCGAACACAACCGCCTGAATGCGGTGGCCGCCATCGCCGCCGCGCGCCATGTCGGCATCACGCCGGCGGTAGCCATCGACGCGCTGTCGCGCTTCAAGAGCGTGAAGCGACGCATGGAAGTGAAAGGCACCGTGCGCGGCGTCACCGTGTACGACGACTTCGCCCATCACCCCACCGCCATCACCACCACCATTGCCGGCCTGCGCCACAAGGTTGGCCGCAAGCAGCGCATCCTGGCGGTGCTGGAGCCGCGCTCCAACACCATGAAGCTGGGCACCATGAAGGCGGCGCTGCCGGACGCGCTGGATGGCGCCGACGAGGTGTTCTGCTACGGCGCGGCCAACCTGGGCTGGAGCGTGGCCGAGGCGCTCTTGCCGCTGGGCGCCAAGGCGCAGTGTTTCGATGATATCGACGCGCTGGTGGCCGCCATCGTGGCCGAGGCGCGCGACGGCGACCAGGTGCTGGTAATGAGCAACGGCGGCTTCGGCGGCATCCACGGCAAGCTGCTGGGCGCGCTGGCGGGTTAAGACACCTTGCCGGTGCAATAACGCCAGACCGCGGTCTGGCGTTTTTTATGGCGTGATGCTTTCCACGCAATTGCGGCCATTGGCCTTGGCACGGTACAGCGCCTTGTCGGCCAGTTTCAGCAGTTCGGACAGGTCGTGTGCGTGGCCGTTGCGGCTGGCGACGACGCCGGCGGAGAAGGTGAGCTGCAATGGCTGGCCGTCGGCGTGGAAGCATTGCGCGGCGATGCCGTTGCGCAGCGCATCGACAATGGCGTGCGCCTCGCCCAGCGAGGTGTCCGGCAGCAATAGCGCAAACTCCTCGCCGCCCATGCGTCCGGCCATCGCGCTGTCCGGCAGCGCCGTGCGCAGGTTGCCGGCGAAGTGTTGCAGCGCGGCATCGCCGGCGGCATGGCCGTAACGATCGTTGATGTTCTTGAAGTGGTCGAGGTCGATCACTGCCACGGCGACGGTGTCGTCGGCCAGCCGCGCACGCTCCAGCGCCTTGCCGGCGAAAGACAGGAAGTGGCGGCGATTGGCCAGCCCGGTAAGGTCGTCCAGCGTGGCGCGCTGGTACAGCTCGTGCTGGGTGGCCTGCAGCTGCGCCAGTGCGCGTTCGGTGGCCTGCTTTTCGTCCTGCAGCCGCTGGGCGTGGGCGATGCGCTCGGTGATGTCGATCAGGCTGACGGCAATGGCGTGGCGCTCGCGGAATTGCAGGTAACGCATCGAGGTCATGCTCCAGCAGACCTTGTGGTTGTGATTGTTGAGCTGTGCCTCGCGGTCGGTGACGATCTGCTGTTCCTGCAGCACCGCCAGCAGCTCCTCGCAGCGCTGCGGATTGTGGAACAGCGCCGGCAGCGTCTGCCGCTGCAGCATCTGCCGCGACATGCCCAGCATGCGCGCGGCGGCATCATTACTGGTGAGGATGGACAGCTCGCCGGCATCGACGATCAGCACGCCGACCTGCACCGTTTCGATCAGCGTCTGCTGGTCGTGCTGCTCGTCGATCAGGGTGTGCATCTTTTCGCGCAGGCTGCTGTTGGTCAGCGCCAGCAGCTGCTGCGCATGATTGAACTGGCTGCTGCTGCGCTCGACATGCAGCAGGATCTGGCTGATGCGCCACATCAGCAGCAACAGCAGACTACTGAGCACCAGTGCGACGCCGAGCAGGCTCAGCGCGAACAGGTTGAAGCTGCGGATGATCTGGCTGCTGCGGTAGTTGGCTGCCAGCAGCAGCGGTACCTCGTCGAGGTAGGCGGTGGCGACCTGGGTCAGGTTGTGGCCGTTGAAGCCCATGTTGCCGTTGCTGGCCAGCACGCTGCCGTTGATGTCGAGTACGGCATAGGCGGGGTGATCCACCAGTTGTTCCGGATCCAGCAGTTCGCCCACACGCAGGAAACCGGTGAGGGCGCGCGGGCAGTGTGCCTGTTCGCACAGCGGCAGCACCATTTGCAGCAGCTCGCTGTGGCCGGGTCGTTTGTCGATCACGGGTAGCGGCAGCAAGGTCAGCGCCGGGTGCACCGCCGGACTTTGCAGCCATTGCCGCACTTGTTGTACCGCCGCTTCCTCAAGCTGCTGCGGCTGCCCGCGCAGCTGCTGTTGCTGGCGGGCGTCCACCAGCCACAGGCTGCCGCCCTGCAGCGGGAACAGCCAGGTGGCATCGCGGGCCAGGCTGGGCTGGTCGTTGGCGAACAGCTGCAGCTCCTTGTACAGGTTGCGCAGCCGGTCATCCATCGCCGTACTGGACAGGCGCAGCCATTCCGCCTGCTGCGTCTGTTGCTGGGCGCTGAGCAGCGACTGGCGCTGGCGCAGGCCCTCGATCACGCCACCCCACATCACCGCCAGCACCAAGAGGGCCAGCACCCACGACAGGCGCAGCAGGCGGCGGGCGCGCTGCGCTTCCGGTGCCTGCTGTTCCGGCGGCAGGGTCGGCGTCATGCCTTGCCCTTGCCGATGTGCTGGCGATGCTGCTGGAATACCCAGCGCTCCCAGCGACGGGTGTCGTTGTCGTGGTGCAAGGGCTGCAGCCGGGCCAGGTGCCGGTGGCCGTCGGGCCGTGCCTCACTGGCTGCGATGGTTACAAACAGATACAGCGGGTAGCCGGACGGCGCGTGCGGATGCAGCTGCAGCAGGCCGCTGTCGCCGGCGCTGGCGGGCTGTTCGTCCTGCCATATCACCGCCTCCAGCCCGATGCGGCAGGGGTGTGGCGGCGGCAGTTGCGGGTAGCGCGCCAGCAGGCCCAGTTCCAGCACGAAGTCGAGCTTGGCTTCCAGCCGTTGCAGCAGCGGGCTGCCGTCGCTGTCCTGGTCTTGCGGTGCGGCGAGCACCGCCAGCGCAAGGCCGGTTTCCAGCTGCGCGGCGGCGCGGGTGGCCGCGTCCGGCGCCGGGTGGAAGCGCAGCGGGAAACAGCTGTCAAAGCTGACGGTGTCGAGTTCAGGCAGTGGCATACAAGGTTGGCCGCAGGCTACAGGAACAGGTGGCGGATGCCATCCAGTCCGACATGGTTGAGGGTGTAGCGGGCCTGGGCGCGCACCACCGGCTTGGCGTGGGTGGCGACGCCGACACCGGCTTCGGCCAGCATCAGCAGATCGTTGGCGCCATCGCCTACTGCGATCACCTGGTCGGCGCGCAGGCCCAGCGCCTCGCGCTGCGCGATCAGCAGGCGGCGCTTGGCCTCGCCGTCCACGATGTTACCCAGCACGCGGCCGGTGAGCTTGCCGTCGACGATTTCCAGCCGGTTGGCGTGGCAGTAGTCGAGGTCCAGCTCCGCCTTCAACCGTTCGGTGAAGTAGGTGAAGCCGCCGGAGACCAGCATGAATTTCACGCCGTGCTCACGGCAGGCGGCCAGCAGCTCGCGGGCGCCGGGCATCAGCTGCAGGCGTTCATCGTAGACGCTGGCCAGTGCCGCTTCCGGCAGCCCGGCCAGCAGCGCGACGCGCGCCTTCAGCGATTCGCTGAAGTCCAGCTCACCGCGCATCGAGCGTTCGGTAATGGCCGCCACCTGCGGCTTCAGACCCTGCATGTCGGCGATCTCGTCGATGCACTCGATGGTGATCAGCGTCGAATCCATGTCCGAGACCAGCAGCCCGAAATCGGCAAAGCGGCGCGCGCCGTCGACATAGTTGGCATCCACGCTCAGGCGTTCGGCGCGCGCCAGCACCAGCTCGCGGCGGGCGGGATCGACACCGTCCAGACGCACAACGTTGGCCGCAACGCTGCGGCTGTCACCGGCGCCGGACAGGGCGGCCAGCTCGGTGAGGCGGGCTTGGTCGAGGGTGGGGGCTTGTAATACCAGGGTCTGTGGCGTGCTCATGCGTAGGCAGGGATCAAGAGTGAACAGTGCCGACGATTATGCCATGTCACAGCCGGTACTGGCGCCTGATCAGTGCGTCCAGCGACAGCCGGCCGGGGCCGCAGGCCAGCAGCGTGAACAGCATCAGCCCCCACTGGTAGTGGAAGTCCAGTGCGGTACCCTCCAGCGCCGGATAGCTGATCACCGCCACCGCGTTGAGCACGAACAGGCCGAGTGCGGCGAAGCGGCCGGCCAGCCCCAGTGCCAGCAGCACCGGCAGCAGCAGTTCGCCGCCGGTGCCCAGCCATGCGGCCAACGTTGGCGGCAGCAGCGGCACCGCGTACTCCTCTTGGAACAGGAACAGGGTGGTGTTCCAGTCCTCGATCTTGGTCAGTCCGGATTTGAAGAATACCCACGCCAGCCACAGGCGCAGCGCCAGCAGGGCGAGGTCTTGCAGGGGTGGCGCCAGCGGCGTGATCACACGGCTGGACTGGCGCAGCAGGCAGGCGATGGGCGAGTTCATGGCGGGTTTCCTTGTGCTTGGGCAAACCAGCCGTGTTGCAGGCCGGTCAGCAGGGTGTCCTGCAAGGCGAAATCTGGTGCGGCCGCCAGCGCGGCGGCGGCGGCCTCGTCCAGCGTGGTGCCCTGTTGCAGGTGGTGCAGGAATGCGGCCGGCGCGTCGTCGACGGGGCGCAGCTGCATCTGGCCGTGCTCGCGCCACAGCAGCAGGTTTTCCGCCTGCGCCAGCGTGAACGGCTGCTTTGTGGCGGCTGGCTGGTGGTAGGTGTGGATGGCCGACAGCGCCCACGGCGAGCGCAGCAGGCTCAGCGAGGCATCCAGCGGCAGGCGCAGCGCACCCCATTGCGCGGGCGACAGCGCGGCGAGGGTGGCAACCTCCAGGCGGGCGCTGTCGGGGGCGTAATAGCCGCGATGCAGCGCCCACTCCATGCGCGCCACGTCCGGCAGGTAGGGCCATTCGGCAGCGGGGGCAAAACCGGCGATGAAGCCGGCGAAGCCGGCGCCGTAGCGGTGCAGGTTGCCGCTGTGCGACGGCGTGGCGCGCACGAACTCGCGGCTCAGCGCGCCGAAGAACTCCGCGCCCAGCAACTGCTGCACGATGGGATAGACGATGGCGAGCATCTCCATCAGCCCGACACGGTAGTTGTTGCGGTACACCGCCAGTGCATGGGCCGGCAGCGTGGCGTGCTCCTGCCACTGCGGCGCGGTGATGGCATTCAGCAGCTCGTGCTGCCAGCGGGTGGCATCATTCATCGCGCGCTCCCTGGCCGGCGGTGTCGAGTATGCGCTGTGCGGTGGCGGCTTCCGCCAGCAGCGTGTCCAGCGGCGGAATGTCGCTGTCCCACTCGATCAGGGTTGGTCGCGGCCCGAAGCGGGCGATCACCTCGCGGTACAGCTGCCATACCGCCGGGTAGACCGGCCGGCTGTGGGTGTCGACCAGCAGGCGGCTGCCGTCGTCGAAACGGCGTTCGCTGTAGCCGGCGAGGTGGATCTCGCCGATGGCGGCTGCCGGCAGCGCGTCGAGGAAGGCACCGACATCCAGCCCCAGGTTGATGCGGTTGACGTACAGGTTGTTGACGTCGAGCAGGATGCCGCAGCCGGTGCGCTGCACCAGCTCGGCGAGAAACTCGCCCTCGTGCAGCTCATTGCCGGGGTAGGCGAGGTAGCTGGACAGGTTTTCCAGCAGCAGCGGGCGGCCGATGGCGTCCTGCACTTCGGCAACGTTGGCCGCAACCTGCGCCAGCATGGCACGGGTGTAAGGGATCGGCAGCAGGTCGTTGGTGAAGCGGTAGTCGGCGTCGTGGTTGAACGACAGGTGCTCGGACACTGCCGCCGCCGGCACCTGCGCCAGCAGCCGCTGCAGCGAGGTCAGGTGCTGCGGATCGGGGCGCGCGGCGGAGCCCAGACCGAGGCCGACGCCGTGCAGCGACAGCGGATAGCTTGCGGCCAACCTTTGCAGCATCGCCAGCGGCTGGCCGCCGTCAAAGAAGTTCTCGCTGTGCAGCTCGATCCAGCCCAGCGCGGGCAGGGTGTCCAGCACCTGGCGGTAGTGTGGCTGGCGCAGGCCGATGCCGGCGCAGGCAGGAAGCGGGATGGTCATGAACGGCTTTCGCAAAAAACGGCGGGGCAGCCGCCCCGCCCGGTGCAGTAACTTATTTGCTGCCCGGCTGCAGCATGCCGCCCATCTGGACGCAGCTGCCGGTGGCGACGTATTTCCACTCGCCCGGGTCCTTGTCGATCTTGGCCTGGCCGGCGCAGCTATGGCCGTTGCCGGCGCAGTCGTTCTTGCCGGCAACGGCAATGCCGTAGCATTTCTCCTTGCTGGCGGCGACGGCCGGGGCCGCTACGCTCATGGCAATGACAGCGGTAAGGGCGGAAGCAAGCAGGGTGCTGGATGCGGACATGGTGTTTCTCCTGAATGGTTGGGGGGCGGTCATGAAATGCGCGATGCCGCGCATTACCGCCCTTAGTCGCCTGTGGCGGCGATTCATTACAGCCTGCCCGAAAAATTCCGGACAGGGCGAATACGGGTAGGCCGGCACTCGCTACGTTGGCCGCAGGGCGCAAAAAAAACCGCGCCGTGTGGCGCGGGTAGCAGGGTGTGGCCTTGCCCGCCGTCAGCCGGCGGGCAGCGTCAGATCACTCCCACTCGATGGTTGCCGGCGGCTTGCCCGAGACATCGTAGACAACGCGGTTGAGGCCGCGGACTTCGTTGATGATGCGGTTGGACGCGCGGCCGAGCAGGCTGTACGGCAGCTCTGCCCAGTGTGCGGTCATGAAGTCGCTGGTCACCACCGCGCGCAGTGCGCACACGTAGTCGTAGGTGCGGCCGTCGCCCATCACGCCCACCGATTTGACCGGCAGGAATACGGCGAAGGCCTGGCTGGTCAGCTCGTACCAGTTCTTGCCGGTCTTCTCGTCGACGGTGTTGCGCAGTTCCTCGATGAAGATCGCGTCGGCGCGGCGTAGCAGGTCGGCGTATTCCATTTTCACTTCGCCCAGGATGCGCACGCCCAGGCCCGGGCCCGGGAACGGGTGACGGTACACCATGTCGTGCGGCAGACCCAGCGCTACGCCCAGCTGGCGGACTTCGTCCTTGAACAGGTCGCGCAGCGGCTCCAAGAGCTTCAGGTTCATGTCGTCCGGCAGGCCGCCGACGTTGTGGTGGCTCTTGATCGCGTGCGCCTTGCCGGTCTTGGCGCCGGCGGACTCGATCACGTCCGGGTAGATGGTGCCCTGCGCCAGCCACTTGGCGTTGACCAGTTTGCCGGATTCACGCTGGAACACCTCGACGAACTCGGCGCCGATGATCTTGCGCTTCTTCTCCGGGTCGGACTCGCCGGCGAGCTTGCCCATGAACTGTTCGCTGGCATCGACCTGGATCACCTTCACGCCCAGGTTCTGCGCGAACATCTCCATTACCATCTTGCCTTCGTTCAGGCGCAGCAGGCCGTGGTCGACGAACACGCAGGTCAGCTGGTCGCCGATGGCGCGGTGGATCAGCGCGGCGGCAACGGAGGAGTCCACGCCGCCGGACAGGCCGAGGATGACTTCCTCGTCACCGACCTGCTCGCGGATCTTCTGTACCGCTTCCTCGATGTAGTTCGGCATGGTCCAGGACGGCTTGGCGCCGGCCACGTGCAGCACGAAGCGGTGCAGCATCTCGGTGCCGCGCTTGGTGTGGGTCACTTCCGGGTGGAACTGCACCGCGTAGAAGCCGCGGTCCTCGTCGGCCATGGCAGCGATCGGGCAGGACGGGGTCTCGGCGATGACGTTGAAGCCGGCCGGCAGCGCGGTCACCTTGTCGCCGTGGCTCATCCACACGTCGAGGAAGCCGTTGCCGGCGTCGTCGATGCGGTCCTGCAGGCCTTCCAGGATCTTGGAGTGGTGGCGGGCCTGGATTTCGGCGTAGCCGAATTCGCGGGTGTCGCCGGCCTCGACCTTGCCACCCAGGCTTTGCGCCATGAACTGCATGC
This sequence comes from Vogesella fluminis, assembly GCF_014652335.1. Lineage (GTDB taxonomy): Bacteria > Pseudomonadota > Gammaproteobacteria > Burkholderiales > Chromobacteriaceae > Vogesella > Vogesella fluminis. The sequence continues at coordinate 50,981 of NZ_BMYP01000018.1, forward strand.
CGTAGCAGATGCCCAGCACCGGCAGGCCGAGCGAGAAGATGGCAGGATCAGCCTGGTAGTCGGATTCGTACACCGAGTTCGGGCCGCCGGACAGGATGATGGCTTTCGGGGCGAAGGCCTGGATGTCGGCCAGTGGCATGTCGAACGGGTGCAGCTCGCAGTAGACGTGCGCTTCGCGTACGCGGCGGGCGATCAGCTGGGAAACCTGGGAGCCGAAATCGAGGATGAGGATTTTGTCCATGACTGTCCTTGAATGTAAAAGACTGGCCGGGTTACCAGTCGGATTGGAATGCGTGTGTTCGGGGCCGGGCCTGCTGCCGGCCGGCACTATTGCTTCCGGCGCCGCTCCGGGATGCGGTCGCTGCGCGCGATCAGCATCAGGATGCCAAGCAGGATCATGCCCAGCGCCAGGCTGTGGCTCAGGCGCAGCCTGCTGGTGTCAAACAGGTAGATGGCCGCACCGGTATAGATCAGCATCGGGTTGGTCACAATGCTGGACTTGGTGATGCCGTCGATCAGCAGCAGGCCGGCGCCGGCGCTGGCCAGCAGGATGGCCAGCAGCGTGGTGGTGTCCGGCAGCAGCGCGGTGCTTTTCAGCAGCCACAGGGCGCCGAGAATGATGAGGATGAAGGCCTGGGTGGCACTGGGTTTCATGACTCAGCCCTTGTCGCGCATCAGGCGCTGCTTCTCGCGCGCCCATTCGCGTTCCTTTTCCGACTGGCGCTTGTCGTGCTGCTTCTTGCCCTTGGCGAGGCCGATGTCGACCTTGATGTTGCCTTTGCTGTAGTGCAGGTTCAGCGCCACGATGGTGTAGCCGGCGCGCTCGACCTTGCCGATCAGGCGGCTGATCTGCTCCTGCTTCAGCAGCAGCTTGCGGTCGCGGATCGGATCGGGCTTGATGTGGGTCGACGCGGATTGCAGTGCGGTAATATGGCAGCCGACAAGGTAGAATGCGCCGTTGCGGTAAATGACGTAGCTTTCTTTCAGCTGCACGCGACCGGCGCGGATGGCCTTGACCTCCCAGCCTTCCAGTACCAGGCCGGCCTCGATGTTTTCTTCGATGAAGTAGTCGTGAAACGCTTTGCGGTTGTCGATGATGCTCATGGCGGCGTGGCGGAAAGACGAAGCAGTAAACCCGGTATTCTACCAGAACAAAGCGCATCGCCAAAGTATCGAAAATTCATGGGCTTGCTGCGGCCAACCTTGTGTTGCCGCCGCGCCGGCCTTTTACGGACTCCCACACAGTTTTCATCATGCAAGTTGTCGAGAAAAATGTCCTGGTCGCCCACACCCCGGAGCAGATGTTCCGCCTGGTGGACGACGTAGCGCACTACCCGCGCTTTTTACCGTGGTGCAGCAAGGGGGAGGAGCACTCCCGCGACGGCGACCAGCTGGTCGCCAGCCTGCATATCGACTACCTCAAGGTGCGGCAGCACTTCACCACCCGCAATGTGAACGAGCCGTACAGCAGCATCCTGATGGAGCTGGTGGACGGGCCGTTCAAGCACCTGCAGGGGCGCTGGTACTTCCTGCCGCTGGGCGATGTCGGCTGCAAGGTGGAGTTCCGCCTCAGCTACGAGTTCTCCAGCAAAATCCTGGAGAAGCTGATCGGGCCGGTGTTCGGCCACATCTCCGGCACGCTGGTCGATGCCTTCATCAAGGAAGCCGACAAGGTGTACGGCGATGACTGACAGGCTGCAGCTGGAGGTTGCCTACGCGCGGCCGGAGCGGCAGTTGATCGTCAAGCTGTCGCTGCCGGCCGGTACCACCGCGCGCGCGGCGGTGCTACAGTCCGGCATCGCCGGCGAGTTTCCGGACATCGACCTTGAGCGCTTGCAACTGGGTGTGTTCGGCAGGGCGGTGCCGGCGGAGCACATGCTGCGCGACCGCGATCGTGTGGAAATCTACCGCCCGCTGCAGGCCGATCCGAAGGAGGTGCGCCGCCGCCGGGCCGAGGCCGGCAAGGCGCAGTAGCCGGATGCACGGCTGTCGGTGCTTGCGGCCAACCTTGAACACGCCAGCGACTTGCCGCTGGCGTTGTCGTTTGTCGTTTGTCGGCATTTCCGATGGCGCAGGTGTCGGCGGCGTAAAAGCAAACCGCCCGCAACAAGGTTGCAGGCGGTCTGGTTGCCCCGCGCACGAGCACTGCGGGCAGTGTCAGGCGGGGCTGTTTGACGCAGACGGCAGGGTCGAGGTGCCGTAAAGTCGAACGCTTAGTGGAACTGTTCTTCTTCGGTGGAGCCGGTCAGCGCGGTCACCGAGGACTTGCCGCCCTGGATCACGGTGGTGATGTCGTCGAAGTAGCCGGTGCCGACTTCCTGCTGGTGCGACACGAAGGTGTAGCCGCGGTCGCGGGCTGCGAATTCCGGCTCCTGCACCTTCTCCACGTAGGCGGACATGCCGCGTGCCACGTAGTCTTGTGCCAGATCGAACATGTTGTACCACATGGAGTGGATGCCGGCCAAAGTGATGAACTGGTACTTGTAGCCCATGGCGCCCAGCTCGCGCTGGAACTTGGCGATGGTGGCATCGTCCAGGTTTTTCTTCCAGTTGAACGACGGCGAGCAGTTGTAGGCCAGCAGTTTGCCTGGATGCTTGGCGTGCACGGCTTCGGCGAAGCGGCGGGCAAACTCCAGATCCGGGGTGCCGGTCTCGCACCATACCAGGTCAGCGTAGTCGGCGTAAGCCACGGCGCGGCTGATGGCTTGCTCCAGACCTTTTTTGGTCTTGTAGAAGCCTTCGGCGGTGCGCTCGCCAGTCAGGAACGGCTTGTCGTTCTCGTCGTAATCGCTGGTCAGCAGGTCGGCGGCCTCGGCGTCGGTACGGGCGATCACCAAGGTCGGCACGCCGTAAACGTCGGCAGCCATACGCGCGGCGATCAGTTTCTGTACCGCTTCCTGGGTCGGAACCAGTACCTTGCCGCCCATGTGGCCGCATTTTTTCACGGAAGCCAGTTGGTCTTCGAAGTGCACGCCACCGGCGCCGGCGCGGATCATCGCCTTCATCAGTTCGTAGGCGTTCAGTACGCCGCCGAAACCGGCTTCCGCATCGGCCACGATCGGTGCGTAGTAGTCAACGAAACCGGCATCGCCTTGTTCCACGCCCTTGGAGTGCTGGATTTCATCGGCACGGGTGAAGGCGTTGTTGATGCGCTCGACCACCTTCGGCACCGAGTCAACAGGATACAGCGACTGGTCCGGGTACATGGCGGAGTATTCGTTGTTGTCGGCGGCAACCTGCCAGCCGGACAGGTAGATCGCCTTGATGCCGGCTTTCACCTGCTGCATCGCCTGACCGCCGGTCAGTGCGCCCAGACAGTTGATGTACGGCTCGTTGTTCACCAGATTCCACAGCTTCTCGGCACCGTTGCGGGCCAGGGTGTGCTCTACCTGTACGGAGCCGCGCAGGCGCTCAACGTCAGCAGCGGTGTAGCCACGTTTGATGCCTTTCCAGCGCGGGTTGGTATCCCAGTCGTGCTGGATGGCGGCGATGCGTTGTTCGCGAGTAGTCATGGTAAACCCTTCACTTGATAGTTTCGTTTTGCCGGATAAACCGGCGCTCCCAGTTTCTCTTGCTGCAGGCCGGTGATGCCGGTCTTTGGTGCGTTGCTAACCCGCCTGTTCTGGTGGCGGGCCTGACTGCCGGAAACCGCCCCGGATCCAGTGCTGGCGGGCCGTGCAGTAGCGCTGTTGTGGAATCATTTAAGCATAAAAAAATTGCGTTGTGTGCACTGCAGCACAAAAAAATCCTTTGTTTTCAAAAGCTAACAAAGGTGCACGAAAATGAATCTCGACCGGGCGCCGATCCTGATCGTTAACGAAAATAAAAGTAACTAAATGACCATTTACTTATTGTGGAGAAGACCTTGAAAACATGAGGCTTGCCCCTATTTAGCTGAGGTCTTTGTGAATTCAGCCAAACGGAAGCGATCATGCAGGAAAATCAAAATCCCCAAGCAGAAGAAGTGCTTGAACAAGTTGCCAGCCCGGCCGAAGGCGCCGTTGTCAGTGATGCGGAGCGTGTCGCACAACTGGAAGTTGAACTAGCAGAAATGAAAGAGCAGTTTTTGCGCGCCAAGGCCGAAACTGAAAACCAGCGTCGCCGTGGCGTGGAAGAAGTGGCCAAGGCACAAAAGTTTGCCATCGAAAAATTCGCCTCCGAACTCATCGCGGTCAAGGACAGTCTGGAAATGGCGCTTCTGGACCAGTCCGGCCAGTTCGAAAATCTCAAGTTTGGCGTCGACCTGACGCTGAAGCAGCTGCTGGCCGCCTTCGAGAAGGGCCAGATCAGCGAAATCAATCCGCTGGGCGAGAAGCTGGACCCGCATCGCCACCAGGCAATCAGCACCGAAGAGTCCGATGCCGAGCCGAATTCGGTGGTGCGCGTGATGCAAAAAGGGTATCTGATCGCCGATCGCGTGCTGCGTCCGGCAATGGTGGTGGTCGCCAAGGCCAAGAGCTGAGATTGCGACGACTAACCCTCTTGAAAACGCGGAAATAGCCAATATCTGGCAAGACAACCCCCCGGCGCACCACCGGCTGCGACGGGCAAGCAAACAGATTAAATCGAGATCAAATCGAAAGGATTCAGCACTATGGGCAAAATTATCGGTATTGACCTGGGCACCACCAACTCCTGCGTGGCCGTTGTCGAGAACGGCAACCCGCTGGTGATCGAGAACGCCGAAGGCGCGCGCACCACCCCGTCCATCATTGCCTACATGGAAGACGGCGAGATCCTGGTCGGCGCCCCGGCCAAGCGTCAGGCGGTGACTAACCCGAAAAACACGCTATACGCGGTGAAGCGCCTGATCGGTCGTCGTTTCGAAGACAAGGAAGTGCAGAAAGACATCGACCTGATGCCTTTCCAGATCAAGAAGGCCGGTAACGGTGATGCGTGGGTTCAGGTGCGCGACAAGGAAATGGCACCGCCACAAATCTCCGCCGAAGTGCTGCGCAAGATGAAAAAGGCCGCCGAAGACTACCTGGGCGAAGAAGTGACCGAAGCAGTCATCACCGTGCCGGCCTACTTCAACGACAGCCAGCGTCAGGCCACCAAGGACGCCGGCCGCATCGCCGGTCTGGACGTGAAGCGCATCATCAACGAACCGACCGCTGCCGCGCTGGCCTTTGGCTTGGCCAAGCAGGAAGGCGACCGCAAGATTGCCGTCTATGACCTTGGCGGCGGTACCTTCGACGTGTCCATCATCGAAATCGCCGATGTTGACGGCGAGCACCAGTTCGAAGTGCTGTCCACCAACGGTGATACCTTCCTGGGCGGCGAAGACTTCGACCAGCGCGTGATCGACTACATCGTGACCGAGTTCAAGAAAGACCAGGGCGTCGATCTGAAGAACGACGTGATGGCCCTGCAGCGCCTGAAGGAAGCCGCAGAAAAGGCCAAGATCGAGCTGTCGTCCGCGACCCAGACCGAAGTGAACCTGCCGTACATCACCATGGACGCCACCGGCCCGAAACACCTGGCGATGAAGATCACCCGCGCCAAGTTCGAAAGCCTGGTCGACGACCTGGTACAGCGCTCCATCGAGCCGTGCAAGGTGGCGCTGAAAGACGCTGGCGTATCGCTGGCCGACATCACCGACGTGATCCTGGTTGGCGGTCAGACCCGTATGCCGAAAGTACAGGAAGCGGTGAAGGCCTTCTTCGGCAAGGAGCCACGCCGTGACGTGAACCCGGACGAAGCCGTGGCCGTGGGCGCCGCGATCCAGGGGTCGGTGCTGTCCGGCGATCGCAAGGACGTGCTGCTGCTGGACGTAACCCCGCTGTCGCTGGGTATCGAAACCATGGGCGGCATCATGACCAAGCTGATCCAGAAAAACACCACCATCCCGACCAAGGCGTCGCAGGTGTTCTCCACCGCCGAAGACAACCAGACCGCGGTGACCATCCACGTGCTGCAGGGCGAGCGCGAGAAGGCTTCCGCCAACAAGTCGCTGGGCCAGTTCAACCTGGGTGACATTCCAGCCGCCGCCCGTGGCGTGCCGCAGATCGAGGTTGAGTTCAACATCGACGCCAACGGCATCCTGCACGTGTCCGCCAAGGACAAGGCCACCGGCAAGCAGGCCAACATCACCATCCAGGCCTCCAGCGGCCTGTCGGAAGACGAAATCCAGCAAATGGTGCGCGACGCCGAGCTGAATGCGGAAGAAGACAAGAAGCTGCACGAGCTGGTGCAGGCCCGCAACCAGGGTGAAGGCCTGATCCACAGTGTGAAGAAATCGCTGACCGAGCACGGCGACAAGATCTCCGCCGACGAAAAGACCGCGATCGAAGCCGCACTGAAAGAGGCGGAAGAAGTGGTCAAGGGCGACGACAAGGACGCTATCGACGCCAAGATCGAAGAGCTGATGAAGGCATCGCACAAACTGGCCGAGCAGATGTATGCGGCGCAGGGTGCGGAAGGTGCCGCCACCACCGACGCGGGCGCCGGCAAGCAGGACGACGGCAACGTGGTCGATGCCGAGTTCGAAGAAGTGAAGAAAGACAAGTAATCGGCTGACGGTCGACAAGGCACAGGGCTCGCGTGCGGGCGCTGTGCTTTTTCATTGGTAAAACTTGCGGCCAACCTTTGACGGTTGGGCGCACTGGTGAGACAGCATGGCTAAAAAGGACTTTTACGAGGTACTGGGCGTCAATCGCGATGCGTCGGATGACGACATCAAGAAGGCCTATCGCAAGCTGGCGATGAAGTACCACCCGGACCGTAATCCGGACAGCAAGGACGCCGAAGAAAAGTTCAAGGAAATCAAGGCCGCGTATGAAATCCTGTCCGACGGCCAGAAGCGTGCCGCCTACGACCAGTATGGCCACGCCGGGGTAGATCCGCAGGCCGGCATGGGTGGCGGCGGTGCCGGCTTTGGCGGCTTCGATTTCGGCGACATCTTCAGCGACATCTTCGGCGGCCAGCGCGGCGGCGGTGGTGGCCGTTCCAATGTGTATCGTGGCTCCGACCTGCGCTACAACATGGAAATCACGCTGGAAGAGGCGGCGCGCGGCTGCGAGAAGCAGATCCGCATCCCGTCGCACGAAAACTGCGATGTGTGCCACGGTTCCGGTGCCAAGCCGGGCACCCAGCCCAAGACCTGCGCCACCTGCGGCGGTCATGGCCAGGTGCGCATGAGCCAGGGCTTCTTCTCCATCCAGCAGACCTGCCCGACCTGCCACGGCAGCGGCAAGCAGATCACCGATCCGTGCCACAAGTGCCACGGCGCGGGCCAGGTGAAGACACACAAGACGCTGAACGTGAAGATCCCGGCCGGCGTGGACGAGGGCGACCGCATCCGCTTGTCCGGCGAGGGCGAACCGGGGCAGAACGGCGGCCCGGCCGGCGACCTGTTCGTGGTCACCCACATCAAGAAGCACAGCGTGTTCGAGCGCGACGGCATGGATCTGCATTGCGAAATGCCGATCAGCTTCGCCACCGCGGCGCTGGGCGGCGAGGTGGAAATCCCGACCCTGGACGGCATGGTCAAGGTCAAGATCGCGGCGGAAACGCAAAGCGGCAAGGTCTACCGCGTGCGCGGCAAGGGCGTGAAATCGGTGCGCGGCCATGACGTCGGCGACCTGATGTGCCATGTCATCGTCGAAACGCCGGTCAGCCTCACCGAGCGGCAGAAGGAATTGCTGCGTGAATTCGAGGCCATCAGCCAGGGCGATGTCGCAACGCACAATCCGCGTGCCAACTCGTTCATGGACAAGCTGAAAGACTTTTTTGGCTGATTAGGGGCTGTTGACGTTTTGAAGCGAGGACGTGAAGGAAGGGGTGCAAACCTGCAAAA
>NZ_BMYP01000019.1 GCF_014652335.1 Vogesella fluminis
ATTTGCTCATGGCTCCATTCTCTCAAGTGAGGGAGCCTCCGCGAAACCCGGGGCGGTTCACAGCTCACCATCAAGGCCGAAGTGAAACAGTTCGACAAACAGAGCAAGGACGAGCAGAACCTGCGCAGCGAACGCTACTACGGCATGGTGTCGCGCAGCCTGCAGCTGCCGTCCGACCTGGACCGCGACGGCGCCAGCGCCAAGTACGAAAACGGCGTGCTGACGCTGACGCTGCCGAAGAAACACAGCAGCGGCAACGGCAAACGCCTGATCGTGGAATAGGCAGCCACCGCCCGCAGCAAGCCCGGCCCCGATGGCCGGGCTTTTTCATATGTGTATCAAGCGAAGAGGGAGGGCCATCCGTTACGACCCATAGCGGACGCTTACATCGTCAAGGGCTCGATGGCGGCTTTCTGAGTAGAGCGGCCACACATCACAATCTTTGAACGGCAACACATCGGCCGGAGCGGTCGCTCGCACGGCCGATTCGGAGAGTCTGCTCAAGAATAGAAACTGGATTGAACCGCCACCCTTTTCTCGGGGAAATGTCCGGTTTTTCTCAAAGGCCGGAATCGACCCAAAGCGGTAGTTCTTTCGAAAGGCATACGTCGGATTTTTCAATGAAATCGCTAATCGCTTCGATAACGCCTGGAGCGAGCGGCAGTTCTGGATCAGCATAGGTTGCGACATTATCGGTCCACTCATCCGAAGCGACGTGCTTAAGTACGTGGTTTACGTTGGGGAGCAGTGCAAGCATCGCCTGTGGATCAGCTTGCTTTAGGATACGGGCGTCAATTTCTCGTACTTGAATGTCGCGTAGTCCTTGGAGGATGAGAACGGGCTTCGGATAGTTTTCAAGGAGCAGGGCAGGATCATATGAAAATTCACTAATCAAAAATCCCTGCACTTGTGGTCTGAACAGTCCAAGTAAAGCTGGCGACATATTTGTAGTGTCGACTCGGTTACCGTTTTCTAGTGAGTCGATTGCAGACAATGCCTGGCATAGGATCGGTGCGTTGGCGGGATTGACACTAAGCTGTTCTCGTAGAAGTTCTCCTGCGCGCCGGCCAGGGGTTGAAACCAACAGCAGGCCACAAACATCCTCCCTCTTCTTGTCAGCCGCCAGTGCCACGAGTCCCCCTTCGCTATGCCCGAGCAGCCATATGCTGGGGGCTCCGGTATGTTGACGAATAGCGCTCACCCAAGCATCGATGTCTGTCACATAGTCGGCAATAGTGACTGCATTGGGGTCGGGCGTTGCCGCTGTACTCGCAAACAAGCCGCGTTTGTCGATTCGGACCGTCGTTATATTGCGGGCAGCCAAACCCTCTGCGAGAAGTCGGTAAGTTGATGCGTTAATTCCAAGGGGATTATTGCCGTCACGATCAGTGGGCCCCGAACCGGGAATGATAAGGACAACCGGGTCATGTTTCGACGCTGGGCCAAGCATGGTGCCCTTCAATAATCCATGGGGACCTGGTGCATCTATGAATGTTTCCATATCGGTGCTCGCTTTGACCAATTCTTTGACTGTTTTGCGGCGTTTTCTTGAAGGACCGCTTCTGGCCAATAGCAGCCATGCTAGCACATCGGCATGATCAGCACCTTTGACAGACCTGCCACCCTGCCACCCTGCCTCACCTTCCCACCAAGCCACAAGGTTGGCCGCAAGCATTGTTCCTACTTGCGGCCAACCTTTTTCACGCCCACTGCGGCGACACCGGCAGGCGGCTGCCGGCCTTCACCTCGCGCAGCGCCAGACTGGAGTGGATTGCCGCCTCATACGCGCCCGGCTCGATGCCGCCGTGCGCACCAAAGCGGATTGCCACCAAGGCCGGCATATCCAGCCCCGGCTTGCGGTGGCCAAGGTCAGCTTTCGTCCGGCGTGACCATGCGCATGGGGCGGGTCCCGATCTTCGCCCCGGTAACCTCATCCACGGCGATGGCCTTGATTTCGGTGCCGGTTTCCGCGTCGAAGAAACGCGTCAGCTTGCCACCGCCCCGGTATTGGCGCCCCCAGGCGCCAATCATGAACAGCACCGGCAGAAAATCGCGGCCGGCAGCGGTCAGCAGATACTCCTCGCGCGGCGGGTGTTCCGAGTAGCGCCGTTTTTCCAGCAAGCCCTCCTCGGTCAGTGCCGCCAGCCGGCGGGTCAGCATCGTCGGCGCAATGCCCAGGCTTTTCCGGAATTGGTCAAAGCGCGTGAGGCCGGCATGGGCGTCCCGCAGGATCAATATGCTCCACGCGTCGCCGGCGACAGCCAGGCTGCGCGCGATCGGGCACGGGTTATCGCAACTATTTTCGTTGTCCATACTATTTTGATAGTGACTTACTTTCAGAATGGTAGTATTGTTCGTATCAGTTTGATACTAACACTTCGACGACAAGCAATCCACCCGCACGGAGATTTCATCGATGGGCACGAACAATACAGGTATCGCTCCGGCAAGCGGGGCATCGTCAGGCATCGGCGCCGCCGCGGCGCGGCCGATGGGCAAGGTGACATGGAAAGATGTCCCGACCCGCACGATAGCCGTTGGCGGGGTGCCGTTCGCCTACCGGGCGCTCGGCCCCGACGCCGGCGTGCCGGTGATCTTCCTGCACCACCTGATGGCCGTGCTCGACGACTGGGACCCGCGAGTGATCGACGGCATCGCCGCGCAGCGCCGGGTGATCACCTTCGACAATCGCGGGGTCGGCGCCTCGGGCGGATCGGTACCGCACACCATCGAGGAGATGGGGCGCGATGCCATCGCCTTCATCCGCGCCTTGGGTCTGAAGCAGGTCGACCTGCTCGGCTTCTCCCTGGGCGGTGGCGTCGCGCAAATGGTGGCCTTGCAGGCGCCCGACCTCGTGCGCCGGATCGTGCTTGCCGGCACGGGGCCACGGGGCGGCGGAGGTATCGACGAGATCACCAGAATTGCCGTCACCGCCTACCTCAAGGCGGCGCTCACGCTGAGCGATCCGAGGAATTTCCTGTTTTTCCCCCGCACCCCGGAGGGCAAGCGCGCGGCGAAAGACTATTTCGCCCGGCTGAAGGAACGTACCCAAAACCGTGACAAGCCCATTTCCCTGCAGGCCCGGCGAGCCCAGCTGCAGGCCATCAGAACGGCGGGGCTGAGTGCGCCCGACGACCTGTCGGTGATTACGCAACCGGTTTTCGTCGCCAACGGCGACCGTGACCTGATGGTCGACAGCAGCCATTCGGCCGACATGGCTAGCCGCCTGCCGAATGCCCGGCTCACGATCTACCCCAACTCCGGCCACGGCGGCGTCTTCCAGCACTACCGGGCCTTTGTGCCGGCGGTGCTGGACTTCCTCGCCGACTGACCCGATCAGACAACAATGAAAAACCAGCGATGAACACTCAAACCATGAAAGCACTCACCTTCAAACGCTATGGCAAGTCGCCCGGGATCGGGCTCGCCGACATCCCCCGCCCCACGCTGAAGGCCGACGAACTGCTGGTGCAGGTCCACGCCGCCAGCGTGAACCCGATCGACAACATGATTCCGACCGGGATGTTCAAACCGGTACTGCACTTCCAGCTGCCGGCCACACTGGGCAGCGATCTGGCCGGCGTGGTGACCGAGGTTGGCCGCAAGGTGACCCGCTTCAAGCCGGGCGACGCGGTGTTTGCCAGCATCTTCGACCTTGGCACGGGGTCGATCGCCGAGTTCGCGGTGGTGCCGGAGCGCGCCGCCGCGCTGAAGCCGGTCAATCTGGACTTCGTGCAGGCCGCGTCTATCCCGATGGTTGGCCTCACCTCGTGGCAAGCGCTGAAGGAACGCGCCAACCTTCAGGCCGGCCAGAAGGTGTTTATCCCTGCCGGCTCCGGCGGGATCGGCACTTTTGCGATCCAGCTGGCCAAGCACCTTGGCGCCACGGTGGGTACCACCACCAGTACCGGCAACGTCGAACTGGTGCGCAGCCTGGGCGCAGACGAGGTGGTCGACTACAAGCAGCAGGCATTCGAGAACGTGCTGCGCGACTACGACGCGGTACTTGGCACCGTCAGGGGTGACGCGATCGAGAAGTCCATCGCCATCCTCAAACCGGGCAGCAGGATCGTCTCGCTGATCGGCCCGCTGGACGCCGCCTTCGCGCGCGCCAAGCGCCTGAACTTCGTCCTGACCTTCGTGTTCGGCTTGATGAGCCGCAAGATCATGCGCCTGACGCAGCAGCGGGACGTCAGCTACTCGTTTCTGTTCATGCACCCCGACGGCGCCCAACTCGCCGAAATCGGCAAGCTGCTCGAAACCCGGCGCATCAAGCCCGTGATCGACAAGGTGTTTCCGTTCGAGCAGGCCAAGGAGGCGCTCGAGTACCTTGCCCAAGGGCGATCCAAGGGCAAAGTGGTCGTCAAGATGCGGTGAACGGGTGGCCGATGGCGTCCATCAGGCAGGGGCAGGATTTTTGTGTAACTGATGCACACCGGATGGGCCAGCCATCCTGCGAGTACGCCGACCGGCACCAGCGTCCCGGCGCCCTCGACGATTGAAAGCCAAGCACCGTGCCGCGTTCAACGCGGCAGTACAGCCTCTCCGGTAGCAACGATGTTGCCCGAGCCGGTGCCACCCCCGACGCGCGGTGTGGCGGGTATCGTCTGCCCGCCAGCCGGCAATATTCAACGCATCAGGAACAGTTCCTGATGAAAACGTGCCGGAGACAGGCCCAGTGCCAGCAGCTCATCGCGCAGTTGCCGGCCAAACCCGGCCGGGCCGCAAAACCAGATATCGGCATGGCGCCAGTCCGGCACGGCGCGGGTCAGCTGCCTGGCATCCAGCCTGCCGTCACGCTGCTCCCACAACAGGCGCAAATCGACCCCGGCGGCGGCGGCATCCTGTACCAGCTGCTGCATTACACCGGCATCGTAATCGCGGGTGGTATGAAAGAAATCAATCTGCTGTCCGGCCGCCCGCCCGGCCAGCGCCTGCATGCGCGCGACAAAGGGCGTAACGCCGATGCCGCCGCTGATCCAGATCTGGCGCCGATGCTTGCCATCAAAGGTAAAACAGCCATACGGACCTTCCAGCCGGACGCGATCCCCGGTCTTGAGCCTGTCCGGCAGCGTGGCCGTATAATCGCCCAGCGCCTTGATCAGCAGCCGCACGCGGCCATCGCCCAGCCAGGCCGAGGCCAGCGTGAACGGATGCGCCCCCTCGCCGGGATGAAAGGTGACAAAGGCAAACTGCCCGGCCCGGTGTCCGGGCCATGCCTGATCCAGCTCCACATCCACGGCCAGCACTTTCAGTGCCGGCTGGTATTCCAGTGCGCTGATGCGACCGGCGGTTTCGGGCTGGCCGCCATGACGGCGCAGCAACGACAGCACGGCTGATACCGTGCCCGCCGCCATCAAGGCTGCCAGCAGCCAGCCGACAGGGGTGGCCCAGTTATCGAACCTGAGCAATATCACCGAGTGAAACACCAGTGCCAGATAGGCCAGCGGCAGCACGCGGTGCAGCTGGACAAAGCGGTGGTACGGCAGCCGTTTCAGCAGTGCCAGCACCATCAGCACAACGGCGAGATAGAACGCCCACTCGCCCACGCTTTCCGCCGTACGGCGCAAGCCGAGAAAGGCATGCTGCAGGCTGTCTGCCGGCAGCAGCAGCGGCGCCCGGCGCGGGCGGCCACCACTGAGCAGGCCCAATGCCGATAGCCACTTGGGGCTTTTTGCTATCACCCAATGGCTGACGGAAAGCGACAGGCCGGCAATGCCCAGCCACTTGTGCAGCCGGTACATCTTGTCCAGCCCGCCAAGAGGACGCTCCAGCAAGGTTGGCCGCATCGCCAGCAGCATGGCCACGCTCATTACCGCCATGCCCAGCACGCCACTGTACTGGCCCAGCACATTGCGCCAGGCAATAAAATTCGGCTGCCCAGCCGGCACCGCCGGATTGCTGGCCAGCCACATCAACGACAGCAGCACGAGGCCGCCCCGGAAATACCAGGTAATCTTGCGCATCGGTGTCACCTTGCGAATTCGGATTCGGATGCCGCCAGCGTAAACGGCATATATCTTTCTCACAAGATAACTAAACATCCGTTAACATCTTGCCGTAATTATTTAAAATCTTTTGACATTTGCGTCATGGATCGTGTCCGGATCAAAACCTACAGGACCGGCGCGATCGCGAAACAAACGTCAACAGACCCGACAACTCCCTGCCAGAAAGCCCGCCATGCGCATCAGGAACCGGATGGACAGCCACCAGTGGGACAGCAGTTTCGACCCGCAAACGGTGCCGCTGTTCTTGCAGCTGCAATGGGCACAGGCACGATCACTGCTCTGCATGCAGCCGATGCTGGAAAAATTCGCGCTCAGCGCAATGGAATTCGACGTGCTGGCCACCCTGCGCAACGCACCGGCCCCGCACCAGATGACGCCGTCGATGATTCAGGCCGGGGTGGTAATCAGCTCAGGCGGGCTGACCAAGGTGCTGCTGCAGCTGGAAACACGCGCACTGGTGACACGCCGCCAGCTGGCCGACGACCTGCGCATCAAGCCGGTATGCCTCACCGCCGCCGGGGCGGCGCTGGTAGAACAGGCGATGGCCGAAACGGTGGCCGCTACCGGGCAATGGCTGCGCCAGCGGCTGGATGCGGCGGAGATCGGCCAGCTCACCGCATTGCTGGCCAAGCTGGCACAGTAGCGCTGCGGCCAACGTTGGCCGCAGCGTCTGGCTTGCAACGGCACAGGGCAGCTCACCTGCAGGACAACCGAGGACCCGTGACCGTGCCGCCGGCGGCATGCGGCCATCGTCCACGGCCCCGCCGGGGCGCCTATTTCACCGGAATCATCAGGTGCTGGTAGGGCGTGCCCGGCCACATCACGTACGGCACGGCGGTGTCCGGCATCGCATCCTTGGGATACATGTCGTAGAAGTCCTGCTCCGCGCCGACGATCATCACGTGTGGCCCGGTTTTCACCCAGTGGTTGCCGGGCTCCGGCTTCGCCGCGTACGGGTCGGTATTGCTGGCATCGGTGCCGCCCGACAGCATGTACATGAAACCGATCTGGCCGACGACCGGTGTGGTGTGGCCTATCCAGGCCATCGCCCACGCCATCGCCGCCTTGTCCATGCACATCGGATCCGGCCCCGGGGTGGCCGGGTTGTCCGGCATGCAGGTAAAGCCATTACTGCCCTGGCGCAGGGTGCGCATCTTGCCGCCGGCGTCCATTGCGACGACGGTCGCCTTGGCGCTGACCTTTTTCGGGGCGGCGCTCATCGCGCTCTTGATCATTTGCGCATCGCTGGCGGCAACGGCCACCGGCAGCTGGCCGATGACGGCAAGCGCCACGGCGATGCTCAGACAGCGGTGTGTCAAGGTCGGTATCGACATGATCACTCCTTCTTGCAATGCAACGGGTGCCGACCCGGCTGCCGCAACGTTTGCGGATGACACCTGGCGGGTGGGAACAACATGGCGTGCCGCCACCATCACCCGCCGACAGCCAGGAGCGGGCAAACACGGGCGCGGCAGCACGGCCGGTGTGCCCTAAGTGTAGGAGACGGCCGGGCAAGCGCAACCGCCCCCACCCGCTCTGCGGCCAACGTTGGCCGCAGCGGAACCATGGCCACCGGGGCGCGGTCTGTGACACACCGGCGCCACCGTGGTGGCCGGTGCCATCGACAAGGAGAACCGTCATGCAGTGCCCGGTTTGCAAGGATACGACGCTGGTGATGAGCGAGCGCCAGGGGATCGAGATCGACTACTGTCCGCAGTGCCGCGGGGTGTGGCTGGATCGCGGCGAACTGGACAAGATCATCCAGCACTCGCTGGGCAATATGGCCGCCGCCACTGCCGCGCCACAGGCAGCGCAGCCGGTCGCGCCGCAGGCCGCCCAGCCCGGCTACCCGCCGCGCCAGCCGCAGCAGCAGCCTTACCAACAGCAGCAACAACAGCCCTACCAGCAGCAGCCTTACCCGCAGCACGACAAGTACGGCGACAACCGCCACTACAAGCGCAAGAAGAGCTTCTGGGAAGAACTGTTCGATTAAATAGCGAAATCGGAAACAAAGCGGCCAACCCTAATCGGTTGGCCGCTTTGTTTTTGCGCTTGCCGCCGGGCAGAACCCGCGCCGGCCGCACTCAGCCCGGCTGCAGCCGCAGCAGCTGGCCGTTGTCCTCGTCGGTCAGCAGGTAGAGGAAGCCGTCCGGCCCTTCGCGCACATCGCGGATGCGCTGGCCAAGGCCGGTGAGCAGCTTTTCCTCGCGCACGACGCGCGTGCCGGCCAGCTCCAGGCGCAGCAGGTAGCGGAATTTCAGCGAGCCGAGCAGCAGGCTGCCCTGCCAGCCCTTGCCGTAGCGGGTGCCGCGCACGAAGGCCATGCCGGATGGCGCGATCGACGGCGTCCACTGCCACAGCGGCTGCTCCATCCCCGCCTTGCGGCTGAGGCCGGCGCCGACCGGGCCGCCGCCGTAGTTCTCGCCGTAGGTGATCACCGGCCAGCCGTAGTTCTTGCCGGCCTCGGGGCGGTTCAGCTCGTCGCCGCCCTGCGGCCCGTGCTCGTGCGTCCACAGCCGGCCGTCCGGCCCCAGCGCGGCGCCCTGCACATTGCGGTGGCCGAGGCTCCAGATTTCCGGACGCGCGCCGGCGCGGCCGACAAAGGGGTTGTCCGGCGGAATGCCGCCGTCCTTGCGCATGCGCACCACCTTGCCGTGGTGGTTGTCCAGCGTCTGCGCGTCGGCCATGCGCTGGAAGCGGTCGCCCAGCGTCAGGAACAGCGTGCCGTCGGCGGCCTCGACGATGCGGCAGCCGAAGTGGGCGCGGCTGCTGAATTTCGGTTGCTGGCTGAACAGTACCTTCACCTGCTCCAGGTGGCTGGCGTCGTCCGCCAGCCGGGCGCTGGCCAGCGCGGTGGAGTTGCCGTAGCCGCTGGCGGCCGGCTCGGCGTAGCAGAAGTACAGCGTGCGGTTGCGGGCGAAGTCGCGGTCGGTGACTAGGTCCAGCAGGCCGCCCTGCCCGCCGGCGTCGATGCGCGGCAGCCCGGCCAGCGGCTTGCCCGGCTGACCGTTAGCGCTCACCAGCCGCAGGCGGCCGGGGCGCTCGGTGACCAGCATGCGCCCGCCATCGATGAAGGCCACCGCCCACGGGTGTTCCAGTCCGTTCGCGACCACCTCCACCCGCGGCGCGGCCTGCGCCGGGCCGGCCAGCGCCAGCAGCAGAAGCGGCCACGCCGGCCATCGCAGTTGCTTGCCCATGTCTGTCTCCCTTCGTTGACGCCGCGCCGCGGCGGCCAGTTAGCGCCGCTAACAAAACCTCGCAGAGCACCTGAGACTAGGCACGCCGAAATAGTACGGCAAGGAGGCGCAACGCAGGATCAGGGGTTTTGTTAGCGGCTCTTACAGCAGGCGGTAGCCGACGCCGGTCTCTGTGCGCAAAAAGCGCGGCTGCGCCGGATCGGCCTCCAGCTTTTGCCGCAGGTGTGCCATATAGATGCGCAGATAGTGGCTGTGTTCCACGTAGCCCGGCCCCCACACCTCCTGCAGCAGCTGGCGGTGGGTCAGCACCTTGCCGCGATGCGCCAGCAGCGTGGCAAGCAGCCGGTATTCCAGCTGCGTCAGGTGCACCGGCTCGCCGTCGCGGCTGACGCTGCGGTTGGCCAGGTCCACCGTCACCGCCTCGCCCAAGCGCACCAGGCTGCCGTTGCTCTCGCTGCCGTCGCCGCTGCGCCGCCGCTGCAGCGCGCGCACCCGCGCCTGCAGCTCGCCGACGCCGAACGGCTTGGTCAGGTAGTCGTCGGCGCCGGCGTCCAGCGCCGCGATCTTGTCGACCTCGTCCACGCGCGCCGACAGCACGATCACCGGCACCTTGCTCCAGCTGCGCAGGTCCAGCAGCAGGCTGACGCCGTCGCCATCGGGCAAGCCGAGGTCCAGCACCAGCACGTCCGGCTTGCGGGTGCCGGCCTCGATCAGGCCGCGCGCCACGGAGTCGGCCTCGAATACGCGGTAACCCTCGTCTTCCAGCGCGCTTCTGACGAAGCGGCGGATGGCGGCTTCGTCCTCGATGATCAGTGCCGTCAGGGCGTGCATCAGGGCAGGTTCTCCGGGTCAAAATCCAGTGCCGGCGGCGGTAGCTGCGGCAGGGACAGGATGAAACAGGCACCGCCGTCGTGGCGGTTGGCCGCGCTCAGGCGCGCGCCGTGGACGTCGGCAATGGTACGGCAAATCGCCAGCCCCAGCCCGACGCCGCTGATCGCCGACTCGCGCTCGCCGCGGCTGAAGGCGTCGAACAGCCGTGCCGGATCGCCCGGCGGCAGGCCGGGGCCGCGGTCGGCGACGCGCAGCAGGATGCGGCCGTCCTCGGCGGCGGCGCTGACGCGGATGGGGCTGCCTGGCGGGCTGTACTTGGCTGCGTTCTCCAGCAGGTTGACCAGCAACCGCTCCAGCAGGATGGCGTCGCCGTACAGCATCGGGCAGGCCGGATCGATGTCCAGCTGCAGCGGGTGCGCGTCCAGCACGCTGCCCAGCGCCGCGATGGCGCTGCCGATCACCTCGTCCGCCGGCAGCCAGTCCTGGTGCAGGGTGACGCCGCCGGCCTGCAGCCGCGCCATTTCCAGCAGATTGGTCACCAGGCGCGTGATGCGCTGCGACTGCGCCAGCAGCAGCGCCGCCTGTTCCTGCTCGGCGCGCCCGCCGCGCTGCAGGGCCAGCAGCAGGGTCTCGGCGTTGCCGGACAGCGCGGTCAGCGGCGTGCGCAGGTCGTGCGACAGCGCCGCCAGCAGCGAATGGCGCAGCCGTTCCGATTCCATCGACAGCAGCGTCTGCTGCGCCACCTCAATATAGTGCAGCCGCTCCAGCGTCTGCGCCGCCAGCGCCGCCACCGCCTCGCACAGGCGGCGGTTGTCGGGGTCGGCCAGCGCCAGCGTGTCCGGCACCGCCACCACCAGCACGCCACGGGTGCGCATCGGCGCCTGCAGCGGCAGGTAGAGCTGCGCCGCGTCCGGCAGCGTGTGCGTGCCCTGCCCGGCCGCCTGCTGGTGGTCGAAGCTCCAGCGCACCAGCGCCGCGTCCACCGCCAGCGGCGTGTCCGGCAGCGCCTCCAGCTGCTCCTCGGCGTCCGGCAGCCACAGGCTGATCTGCGCGTTGAGGCTGGCCTGCAGGAAGCGGCCGGTGATCTCGCCGACCTGCTCCGGCATCAGCGCGCTGCCCAGCTCGCGCGCCATCTCGTACAGGTAGCGGGTGTGCGCCTCGCGCTGGCCGGCCTGCGCCGCCGACTGCCGCTGGCTGGCCACCAGCTGGCCGGCGACCAGCCCCACGGTCAGCATCACGGCGAAGGTGATCAGGTACTGGATGTCCGACACCGCGAACGACAGATGCGGTTCGATAAAGAAGAAATCGAACAGCGCCACCGACAGCACCGCCGCCCACGCCGCCGGCGCACGGCCATAGCGCACCGCCGCCAGCAGCACCAGCAGCAGGTAGAGCATCACCAGGTTGGCCGCATCCAGCACGCCGCGCAGCGGCAGCATGGCGGCGGTGAGCGCGAGGCAGGCCAGCGTGCTCTGCCACCAGCCGCCGGCGTCAGCGCGCGGCCAACGCCAGCCGGCCGTAGCGGCGGCGGTGCGCTCGCCGGCGGCCAGGATCAGGCAGTTCAGCTCCGGCGCGCGTTGCGCCAGTTGCTGCTGCAGGCTGGCGCGCCAGAACCCGCGCGGCCGGTTGCCGCGCTGGCTCAGTGCCAGCAGCGACAGGTTGTGCCGCCGCGCGTAGTCGGCGATCAGGCTGGCCGGCACCGGCCCGGCCAGCACCAGCGTGTGCGCACCCTGCTCCGCCGCCTGCGCCAGCGCCGACAGTGCGCTGCTGCGCGCCGCCGCGCTGGCGTGGCCGCGATCGACCCACACCGCGTGCCACGGCGCCGACAGCGCGCGCGCCAGCCGCGCCGCCTGCCGCACAGCGCTGTCCTCGTCGCCCTGGCCCAGCACCAGCAGCACGCCCAGCGAGGTCGCCCACACCGGGGCGCGGCTTTGCACCTCGCGCTGCGCGCGCATCTGGCCGTCCACGCGGTCGGCCAGCCGCCGCAGCGCCAGCTCGCGCAGCGCGATCAGGTTGCCCTTGCGGAAAAAATGGCCGGCGGCGCGTTCCGCCACCTCCGGCAGGTAGACCTTGCCGGCGGCCAGGCGCAGCAGCAGGTCGTCCGGCGGCAGGTCCACCAGCCGCACTTCGCTGGCGCGGTCGAACACGTGGTCCGGCACCGTCTCCGCCACCGCCACGCCGGTCACGCCGCTGACCACGTCGTTGAGGCTGTCCAGGTGCTGCACGTTCATCGCGCTGTACACGTCGATGCCGGCGGCCAGCAGCTCGTCCACGTCCTGCCAGCGCTTGGGATGGCGGCTGCCGGGTGCGTTGCTGTGCGGCAGCTCATCGACCACCACCAGCGCCGGCCGCCGCGCCAGCACCGCGTCGAGGTCGAATTCCGCCACCTGCTTGCCGCGCCAGGCGATCTGCTTGCGCGGCAGTACGTCCAGCCCGGCCAGCAGCGCCTCGGTTTCGGCGCGGCCGTGGGTATCGACCCAGCCCACCACCACGTCCAGCCCGGCGGCGCGCTTCTCCTGCGCCTCGGCCAGCATCGAGTAGGTCTTGCCCACACCCGGCGCGGCGCCGAAGAACAGCTTCAGCTTGCCGCGCGGCGCCGGTAGCGCCGCCAGCAGCGCGTCCGGATCGGGCCGCAAATCGTCATCCATCATTCTTTGTCCACCGTGCCACAAGGTTGGCCGCAACGATTGCGGCCAACCTTGTGGCTGTCAAGAGGGTTGCGGCCGCCAGCCAGCGGCCACGGCATCAGCCCGCCACCAGCCGGCGCAGCGCCAGATTCAGCTGTAGCACATTGACGCGCGCCTGCTGCGCGTTGCCGAACCAGCCCTGCTCGCGCTGCGCGGCGATCAGCGTCTCGACCTGCGCCAGCGGACGCTTCAGCTCGCGCGCCACGCGCGGCGCCTGATACAGCGCGGCGGCCAGGCTGATGTGCGGGTCCAGCCCGCTGCCCGAGGCGGTGACGAGATCCAGCGGCACCGGGCCGCGCTGTTCGGGGTGGGCGGCGCGCAGCGCGGCGATGCGCTCAGCCACCACCTTGGTCAGCGCAGGATTCGACGGCCCCAGGTTGCTGCCGCCGGAAGCGCCACCGTTGTAGGCGCTGCCGGCGGTGGCCGACGGCCGGCTCCAGAATTCGCCGCGGCCGTGGAAGGCCTGGCCGATCAGCGCCGAGCCGATCACCTTGCCGTTGCTGTCGTGCAGCAGCGAGCCGTTGGCCTGCACCGGCAGCAACAGCTGCGCAAGGCCGGTAACCGCCAGCGGATACAGCAGCCCCAGCAGCAGGGCGAGAAACAGCAGCAGGGTCAGCGCCGGGCGCAGCACCGCCGCGCGCGGCAGGCTGAGCGCGCTTGCCGGATGATAGGTAGTCATGGCCATGATGGCACTCCTTGTTTGGTGCGCCGGGCGCGGCTGGCGCCCGGCGGCGGGGTCAGACCAGTCCCAGCAGGGACAGCAACATGTCGATCAGCTTGATGCCGGCAAACGGCAGCAACAGCCCGCCGACGCCGTACAGCAGCAGGTTGCGGCGCAGCAGCTCGGCCGCGCCCAGCGCGCGGTAGCGCACGCCCTTCAGCGCCAGCGGGATCAGCGCGATGATGATCAGCGCGTTGAAGATCACCGCCGACAGCAGCGCCGAGGCCGGGCTGGCCAGCTGCATCACGTTGAGCAGGCCCAGCTGCGGATAGGTGACGGCAAACGCGGCCGGGATGATGGCGAAGTACTTGGCCACGTCGTTGGCCAGGCTGAAGGTGGTCAGCGCGCCGCGCGTCATCAGCATCTGCTTGCCGATCTCCACCACCTCGATCAGCTTGGTGGGGCTGGAATCCAGGTCCACCATATTGGCCGCCTCGCGCGCGGCCTGGGTGCCGCTGTTCATCGCCACCGCCACGTCGGCCTGCGCCAGTGCCGGTGCGTCGTTGGTGCCGTCGCCGGTCATTGCCACCAGTTGGCCGCGCGCCTGGTAGTCGCGGATCATCGCCAGCTTGTTTTCCGGCGTCGCCTCGGCCAGGAAGTCGTCCACCCCGGCCTCGGCGGCGATGGCGGCGGCGGTCAGCCGGTTGTCGCCGGTGATCATCACCGTCTTGATGCCCATCTGCCGCAGCTGGGCAAAGCGCTCGCGGATGCCGGGCTTGACCACATCCTTCAGCTCGACCACGCCCAGCACCTGCGCGCCCTCGGCCACCACCAGCGGCGTGCTGCCGCGGCTGGCAATGGTGTCGACCTGCTGCAGCAGGCTGCGCGGCAGGCTGCCGCCCAGCGTTTCGACCTGGCGGCGGATGGCGTCGGCGGCGCCCTTGCGGATCTGCCGGCCGTCGAGGTTGATGCCGGACATGCGCGTTTGCGCGGTGAACGGCACGAAGCTGGCGCCGGCCGGGGTCAGCCCGGCGTGCAGGTCGGCCAGCAGCGTGCGGCCAACCTTGGCGTCATCGAGATGCCCGCCGGCGCCTTCGCTCAGCCGCTGCGCCAGCACCACGATGCTCTTGCCTTCCGGTGTGTCGTCGGCCAGCGAGGCCAGCCACGCCGCCTCGGCAAGCTGCGCCTGGCTGACGCCGCTCGCGGCGACGAAGGCGGACGCCTGGCGGTTGCCGAAGGTGATGGTGCCGGTCTTGTCCAAGAGCAGCACGTCCACGTCGCCGGCTGCCTCCACCGCGCGGCCGGAGGTGGCGATCACGTTGGCCGCCATCAGCCGGCTCATGCCGGCGACGCCGATGGCCGACAGCAGGCCGCCGATGGTGGTCGGGATCAGGCACACCAAGAGCGCGATCAGCACCGGCAGCGACACCACCTCGCCGCTGCCGGCCGCGTTCACGCTGTAGGCGGAAAACGGCAGCAGGGTCACGGTGACCAGCAGGAAGATCAGCGTCAGCGCCAGGAGCAGGATGGTCAGCGCGATCTCGTTCGGCGTCTTGCGGCGCTTGGCACCCTCCACCATCGCGATCATGCGGTCGATGAAGGTCTCGCCGGGATTGACGCTGATGCGCACCACGATCCAGTCCGACAACACGCGGGTGCCGCCGGTGACGGAGCTGAAATCGCCGCCGGATTCGCGGATTACCGGCGCCGATTCGCCGGTGATCGCCGACTCGTCCACGCTGGCGATGCCCTCGATCACCTCGCCGTCGCACGGGATCACGTCGCCGTGCTGTACCAGCACCACGTCGTCACGGCGCAGGTCGAACGACTCCACCATGGCGAACTCGGCACCGTAACGCTGCGGCGCGGCCAGTTTCTTCGCCCACGTCGACTTCTGCAGGCCCTTGAGGCTGGCGGCCTGCGCCTTGCTGCGGCCCTCGGCCAGCGCCTCGGCAAAGTTGGCGAACAGCACGGTGAACCACAGCCACACCGCGATGCTGCCGGTCAGCCACGCCGGCGCCTGGCCGTGCCCCAGCAGCGCCTGCACCCACAGCACGCTGCACAGCATGCTGCCCAGATACACCACGAACATCACCGGGTTTTTCAGCTGCGCGCGCAGCCCGAGCTTCAGAAAGGTGTCGCGCAGCGCCGGGCGCAGCAGCGCGGCGTCCAGCAGCGGCAGGACCATTTTTTTATGATGGGACATATTGTTCTCCTAGTGGGTCGCCCAGATCGCCAGATGTTCGACCACCGGCCCCAGCGCCAGCGCCGGCAGGTAGGTCAGCGCGCCGACCAGCAGCACGCTGCCGATCAACAGGCCGATGAATAGCCCGTCGTGGGTCGGCATCGAGCCCAGCGTCGGGGCGAGGCGTTTTTTCGCCGCCAGCGAGCCGGCCAGCGCCAGCACCGGCACGATCACCGCGAAGCGGCCCAGCCACATCGCGATGCCCAGCATCGCGTTATAGAACGGGGTGTTGGCCGACAGCCCGGCGAAGGCGCTGCCATTGTTGTTGGCCGCCGACGAAAACGCGTACAGCACCTCGGAAAAGCCGTGCGCGCCCGGATTGGCCATGCCGGCCAGCCCCGGTGCCACCACCACCGCCACGGCGGTGCCGGCCAGCACCAGCAACGGGGTGACCAGGATGGTCAGCGCCACCATCTTCATGTCGAACGGCTCGATCTTCTTGCCCAGGTATTCCGGCGTGCGGCCAACCATCAGCCCGGCGACGAACACCGCCAGCACCGCGAACACCAGCATGCCGTACAGGCCGGAACCGACCCCGCCGAACACCACCTCGCCCAGCTGCATCAGCAGCATCGGCACCATGCCACCCAGCGCGGTGAACGAGTCGTGCATCGCGTTGACCGCGCCGCAGCTGGCGGCGGTGGTGACGGCGGCAAACAGGCTGCTGCCGGCGATGCCGAAGCGCATGTCCTTGCCTTCCAGATTGCCGCTGCTGCCGTCGACGCCCAGCACACTCAGCAGCGGGTTGCCCTGCGCCTCGAACCAGGCGATGGCGCTGGCGGCGACGACGAACAGCACGCTCATCGCGATGTAGATCGCCCAGCCCTGGCGGCGGTCGCCGACCACGCGGCCGAAGGCGTGGCACAGC
Organism: Vogesella fluminis; assembly: GCF_014652335.1. GTDB lineage: Bacteria > Pseudomonadota > Gammaproteobacteria > Burkholderiales > Chromobacteriaceae > Vogesella > Vogesella fluminis. Next base: position 16,501 of record NZ_BMYP01000019.1, read on the forward strand.
CCGGCCGGGATCAAAAAGATGGCCAGCATCTGCAGCAGGTTGGACAGCTCGGTCGGGTTCTCGAACGGGTGCGCGGAGTTGGCATTGAAGAAGCCGCCACCGTTAGTGCCCAGCAGCTTGATCGCCTCCTGCGATGCCACCGGCCCCATCGCCAGCGTCTGCCCGTGGCCGGCCAGCACATCGAAGCCCAGATAGCCGGACAGGTTCTGCAGCACGCCCTGGCTGACCAGCAGCAGCGCCAGCACGACGGACAGCGGCAGCAGCAGGTATAGCGCGATGCGCAGCACGTCGGCCCAGAAATTGCCGATGTCGCCGCTCTCGCGGCGCGCAAAGCCGCGCATCAGCGCAAACGCCACCGCGATGCCGGTGGCGGCGGACAGGAAGTTCTGCACCGCGAGGCCGACCATCTGCGTGAGATAGCTCATGGTCGTTTCGCCGGCATAACCCTGCCAGTTGGTATTGGCGACAAAGCTCACCGCGGTATTGAACGCCGAACCGGCCTCCACCGCGCCCAGCGCCGCCGGATTCAGCGGCAAGTCACCCTGCAGCCGCTGCAGCGCGTACAACAGCACGGCGCCCAGCACATTGAACGCCAGCAGCGCCAGCGTGTAGTCGCGCCAGCCCATGCCGGCATCGTTCAGCCCCAGCCGGCGCAGCAAGGCGGCGTCGAACGCGCGCCAGCGGCCGGGCAGCGTGCCGCTGGCCAGCGGCGCCAGCCAGGCGCCCATCGGCCGCACGCTCAGCGTCAGCAGCAGCATGAACAGCGCCAGCAACCAGAAAAAAGTGGTCATCATCACATCTCCTCCGCGTGCAGCAGCGCGTACAGCAGCCATATCGCCAGCAGCAGCGCCACTAGCCCACACAAACCGGACAGCACGCTCATCGCGCCACCCCCTGCGACTGTGTCGCATACACACGCAGCAGGCCGCGCACTGCCAGATACAGTGCGGCCAACCCTGCCAGCCAGATCAGGTCTTGCATCACATTCCCCTTGTTGGTCACAGACACTGCCACTGTAGGTTTTGCGGTGCAAAAAAGCGGTTAAAAGGCCGGGCAGCAATATAAACGGGATATAAAAATGTGATGCTTTTGGCGTAACCGGCGTGGTGACGGAGGGGGCGATGGCAGGTGCAAGGCGAGGGACAACGGTGACAAAAATCGGCCGAATCGGTCCGCATCCTGGCGCAGCCAGCCAGTGGCAAGCGCCATGACTGCACGGACAATGGCGGCATTCGTCAGCCAGCACAGGAGAGCACCATGAACACGCAGCACATCCGCCCGACCAGCTTTACCGCCGAGCGCGCCTGGGGCGCGCGCACCATCGCCTGCATGAACGGCATCAGCACCCGCCTGCACTGGACCGACCAGCCCTACCGCTGGCACGTCAACGACGGCGAGGAAGTGTTCGTGCTGCTGGACGGTACGGTGGACATGCACGTGCGCGACGCGGACGGCAGCGTGCGGGTGATCGCGCTGCAGTGCGGCGACATCTTCTACGCCGGTGCCGGCTGCGAGCACGTCGCCCATCCGCACGGCGAGGCACGCATGCTGGTGATCGAACAGGAAGGCAGTATCTAGACGTGGCGGTGTGGCGGGCGCAGGGTTTGGCACCCGGCCGCCATGCTCACACGGCGAACGGGCTTGCGGCCAAGGTTGGCCGCAAGCCCGTTTCAGTCACCGGTTTCGGTCACCGGTTCAGTCCAAGGGCGTGTTCATCAGCGCGATCGATTGCCCGATCATGCGCGCCTTGCGCAGCCACTCGTCGGCGTCCGGCGAGGCAACATGGCGACGCACAATGGGCTCGAACAGCGCCAGCCACTCGTCGACCAGCGCCGGGGTGACGCCGATGTCGAGGTGCTTGCGCGCGACGTTGTACTGGTTGTCGAGGTAGGCGTCGCCGCCGAGGACCGTCCACCAGAAGTGACTGATGTGCGCCTCGTGCCGCGGCCAGTCGTGCACCACGGCGAAGATCGGCGCCAGCTGCGGATGGACGCGGATCTGCGCGTAAAACTGGCGGCTGACGGTGTCGATCACCTCGCGGCCCAGGCGCTGGGCGATGCTGCTCATGGCGTCGCCTTTTGCCAGTAGTTTTCAAACAGCATGTTGCCGCTCAGGCCGCGGCGGCACGGGGTGAAACCGCGCTCGTTGAGCAGCGCACGCATGTCGGCGGTGAAATCGGGGTTGCCGCACACCATCACCCGGTCACGCTGCGGATCGAGCGTCGTCATCGCCAGATGCTGCTCCAGCGCACCGCTGCGCAACAATGTCGGGATGCGCTCGTGCAGGCCGCCGGCCACCTCGCCGCGCGTCACCACCGGCACGTAGTGGCAGTGCGCGTGCTGCGCCGCCCAGGCGCGGCATTCGGCGTCGTAGGCCAGATCCGCCGCCTCGCGCACGCTGCACACCAGGTTGACGCGGGCAAAGCGCTGCAGCACGCCCTGCTGGCGCAGCATCGACAGATAGGGGCCGATGCCGGTGCCGGTGGCCAGCAGCCACAGCACCTCGCCATCGGCCAGGCTGTCGGCCAGGAAGAAACCCATCGCCGCCTTGGCCATCAGCACCGTGTCGCCGGGCTGCAACGCGCCCAGATGCGGCGACAGCGCACCGCCGGGGATGACGGTAAAAAAGTATTCCAGCCACGGCTCGTGCGGCGCCGACACGATGGAATAGGCGCGCCACACCGGCTCGGCCAGTGCCGGCACCGACAGCCGCGCGTAGTGCCCGGCCTGGAAGGCAAAGCCTTCCGGCTTGCTGGTCAGCAGGGTGACGCCGCGCGCGGAGCAGTGCTGCACGCGGATCACTTCCGTTTCTACGATGTTCATCTTGTTTTCCCGTCACAGCCGGCTAATTGAAGATGTTTAAAATATACACCTTAGCCATCACAATAAAAACGCTGACATGAGCAGGGGTTGTCATTTTCAGAAGGCGATAGCACGGAATGTCAAAAGTCGCTTTCACTACTGGAAACACACCCAGCACATCTCGCATGTGCCGCCCAATCCGCCATCTTCCGCTCAATCAGTTCCAGCTTACGGGCGGCCAGCGCTCGCGTGTCGTGACCGATGCAGGAGTCAGTTCACTAAACGGAAAAATCGTACGCTAAGCCTCGCCAGGCATTCGTAGCGGCCGGAACTTGCCTTGATCGAGCGTGGACTCAAGACGCCGCTTGAGAATGTGGACAGATTTGGCCGCAGTGATCGGCTGCCATCCGTTCACGCTGGTAGCGCTGGCCTATCTCAAGCAGCCTGCAAGACAGGCCCCCTTCTTAGCTGGCTCACGTCCAGCCCGTCTACCACCTCCACGATGAACCGCGCCAAGTGGTCCTCCGGCAGCCATTCCTCTACGGACGGCGGAAGCAGATAGGCCGTGTTGCGGTCGATCGGGCGGAAATNACTAGGAATTGAATAGTTGGGTACGATGAGGGTTGATAACCACCCGGAAATCGACTGCGGCGACCACGTGATGCGGGTGCTGGACTACACCGCCGCCTGCGGCCAACCTTTGAGCGTGCGCTTTGCTGCGCTGATGCACGATCTGGGCAAGGCGCGCACGCCGGCCGACATCCTGCCGCGCCACCTCGGCCACGAGGTGCGCGGCGAGGCGCCGCTGCTGGCGCTGTGCGAGCAGCGGCGGGTGCCGGCCGACTGCCGCGACCTCGCGCGCCTGGCCACGCTCTATCACACCAAGATCCACCGCGCCGCCGAATTGCGCGCCGACACCGTGCTGCGCCTGCTGCGCGATTGCGATGCGCTGCGACGGCCGGAACGCTTCCTGCAGCTGCTGGAGGTGTGCGTCGCCGACGCCCGCGGCCGGCTGCACTTCGAGACCTGCGACTATCCGCAGGCCGGATGGCTGCGCCAGCTGCTGGCCGCGGCGCAGTCGGTCGATGCCGGCGCCGTCGCCCGCAACTGCGCCGACAAGCGCGACATCCCGCAGGCGGTGGACCGTGCCCGCGTCGCCGCCATCGCCGCCTGCTGCCGCCTATTGCTCCCCACCGGAAACCGGCAGTGAATACGTCCACTGCTGCGTGGCTGCAGCGGCAAGGGCCGTTTCCCTGCCACGACAGCCGGGCACATCAATGAAGTGGCGATAACGTGCACTACACGGCCATTGCTGCAGGACAGGCCGCTTCTGCCGTGAACATTGCGGCCAACCTTGTGCCAAGGTTGGCCGCAACCACGATGCGGCAAGTTTGTTGACGTTACACCGCGGTAGCGGGCATGATGCCAGAGCGTAAAACAGCGGGATCCACCCGTGCCGCAGACAAAGGAATCGGAGAAACCATGAGTCAGTTCGACAACGTCAGCGTTGTAAAAGAAGCCAATGTTTATTTTGACGGCAAGTGCGTCAGCCACGGCGTCATCATGCCGGACGGCAGCCGCAAATCCGTCGGCGTGATCCTGCCGGCCAAACTGCTGTTCAGCACCGGCGCTCCGGAAATCATGGAAATCCTGGCTGGCGAATGCAAGGTCACCCTCGCCGGTGAAACCGGCGCCCGCAGCTACAAGGCCGGCGACTCGTTCAAGGTGCCGGGCGAAAGCTCGTTCCAGATCGAGGTCAGCGACACCGTGCACTACGTCTGCCACTTCGGCTGAGCTGCCTGCCGATACGGCAAGCGGGGCCTGCCAATGCTTGTTCCATCCGGAAAACAAGCATTGGCGGGACCTACACCTTTGGTGGCAATGACCATTGCCAAACGACTGTCCTTGATCCAAAACAAGGCTGTCCGTCTTGCTGCTTGTTACTGTGGCCGGTCCCGACTGACGGAAATACAGTATGCAACGCCTTCCCGAACTGATCTGCCCGGCCGGCAGCCTGCCCGCGCTGAAGGCCGCCATCGACAATGGCGCGGATGCGGTCTATCTCGGCCTCAAGAATGACACCAACGCCCGCAATTTTGCCGGGCTGAACTTCGACCATCGCAGCGCCAGCGAGGGCATCCGCTATGCCCGCGACCGCAAGCGCAAGGTGCTGATGGCAATCAATACCTACGCCCGCGGCGGCGACAGCCTGCGCTGGCGCGCCGCCATTGACGAGGCCGCCGCACTGGGTGTCGATGCCGTAATCCTTGCCGACCTCGGCCTGCTCGCCTACGCACACGAACGCCATCCGTCGCTGCGCCTGCACCTGTCCGTACAGGGCTCTGCCACCAATTACGAAGCCATCAACCTGGCACAATCGCTGTTCGGCGTACAGCGCGCGGTGTTGCCGCGGGTACTGACGCTTGATCAGGTACGCCACGTAATCGCCAATACCAGTGTCGAGATCGAAGTATTCGGCTTCGGCAGCCTGTGCGTGATGGTGGAAGGCCGCTGCCTGCTATCCAGCTACGCCACCGGCGAATCGCCGAACAGCCACGGCGTCTGTTCGCCAGCACGCTTCGTCCGCTGGGAAGACAACGGCAAGGGCATGGACGCCCGCCTCAACCACATCCTGATCGACCGCTACGGCGCCAGCGAAACCGCCGGCTACCCGACGCTGTGCAAGGGCCGCTTCGAGGTGGAGGGCCACACCGATTACGTGCTGGAACAACCATCCAGTCTCAATGTGCTGGCGATGCTGCCGCAACTGCTGGATGCCGGCGTTGCCGCAATCAAGGTCGAAGGCCGCCAGCGCAGCCCCGCCTATGTCGCCCAGGTAACCCGCGCACTGCGTGAAGCGCTGGACCAGGCAGGACAGACCGGCCAGCGCTTCAGCGTCAAGCCGGCATGGCAACAGGCACTGTCCAAGGTATCGGAAGGTCAGCAGGTTACGCTCGGCGCCTACGACCGGCCGTGGAAATAACAAGGAAACGCTTCAGTCATGTCACATCCCGCCATGAGGCTCTCACTCGGGCCATTGCAGTACTTCTGGTATCGCGACCAGGTAATGGAGTTTTATGCCGAAGCCGCCGGCTGGCCACTGGATATCATCTATCTTGGCGAAGTGGTCTGCTCGCGCCGGCAGCAATTGCGCACCCGCGACTGGATCGCCCTTGCCGACGATCTCGCAGCCAGCGGCAAGGAAATCGTCCTCTCCAGCCAGGTACTGCTGGAAAGCGAGAGCGACCTCAAACGCCTGCGCCAGCTGATCGATCACCAGGCCGTGCGTCTGGAAGCCAACGACCTGGGTGCGGTGCGCCTGCTGCATGAACGTCAGCTGCCGTTCGTCGCCGGTCCGCACCTCAACATCTACAACCGCGATACCTTGCGCCTGTTCCAGCAACTGGGCGCCTATCGCTGGGTCTGCCCGCTGGAATGCAGCGCCAGCCTGCTGCGCGACATCGTCGGCGACGAGGAAGACTTGCCGGAAACCGAGCTGTTTGCCTGGGGTCGGCTGCCGCTGGCCTACTCCGCACGCTGCTTCACCGCCCGCCACTACCGGCTGAACAAGGACGACTGCCAGTTCAAGTGCCTGGAACATCCGGAAGGCATGACCATGCATACCCAGGACGGCCAGCCGTTCCTCGCCATCAACGGTATCCAGACCCAGTCTGCGGCACGGCAATCACTGCTGGCGCACTATCCGGCGCTGCAACACAGCGGCGTCGGCATCCTGCGCCTCAGCCCGCAAGCCGACAACATGGCTGCCGTCGTGCAGCAGTTCCGTGACGTGCTGACCCAGCCGTCCACAGCGGCTGCCGCCGCAACCCGCCTGCAGTCGCTGTCCGCGATGCCGCTGGCCGATGGTTACTGGCGCGGCGAGGCCGGTATTGCCTACCAGGGAGACCACCATGCCTGTTCCTGACTTTACCCTGCCGTCCTTCGGCCGGCGCTGGCTGCAACGCCTGCCGGCGACGCCGCCAGCGTGGCTGCTGGTGCACAGCCTTAATCAGTTGCAAAAGCGTCAGGTGCTGGCCGCCGACATGAGCCTGCTCAGCGGCAAGACCTTTGCGGTAGAAATCTGCGACGCCGGCCTGACACTGACCTTCTCCGCCGATGATGAGCGGTTTCATACCCGCAACACCAGCAACACGCCCGACTTGCACCTTGCAGCCAACCTGGCTGATTTCCTGCGCCTGATGCTGCGCGAGGAAGACCCGGACACGCTGTTCTTCTCGCGCCGGTTGCGTATTGAGGGCGACACCGAGCTGGGACTGATCGTGAAGAACCTGCTCGACAGCGTCGACTGGGACAGCACACCACTGCGCCGCTTCATGCAGCACTGAGAGCGGGTTTCACCCCGCCAGGATAGCGTCTTGACAAGGTTGGCCGCAATGCAGCACTGCCTTGCGGCCAACCTTTGCTTGTGCACCGGCCATTCGCGGCTAGCGGATGTGCGGCAACCCCTCGCCACTGGCAATATGCCGGTGCACCACCGTATTGAAGTGTGAGATCCAGCGCTGGTCAAACTGCGATTCGCAAGCATTCAACTCGGCCACGGCCCGCAGCAACGAGCGGGATTGCTGTCGCTGGCCATGTTTGAGAATTACCGCCTCGAACGCATTGACAATCGCAATCAGTCGCGCGCCGTCACAAATGCCGTCACCGCCAAGCCCGGCCGGATAGCCCTTGCCATCCAGCCGCTCGTGGTGCTGGCGTACCATCAGTGCCGCCTCTTCCCAGCCTGCCATCCGCGCCAGCAGTGCGGCCGCCCAGTGCGGATGCTGTTCCAGCTGCCCCCGCTCTGCTTCACTCAGCCGCCCCGGCTTCAGCCATAGCGCTTCCGGCAGGAACATCATGCCGATATCGTGAAGGCAGATCGCCACCTCCAACTGCAGCGGATCAATCACGAAGCCGGCAGCCTCGTTACAGGCACGCGCCAGCAGCAGATTGCGCTCGGTGCGCCCCTGGAACAATACCGAACGCTGCTCAAGCTGCATGGCCAGCTGGCGGAACAGATGCAGATCCTCGCGATTACCGGCGTTGACGGAGCTGGCATCGGACTGGCTGGGCATCACCGGCTTGTAGCCGGTCACGGTCTCAATCAGGTGATTGATGGCATCATCCAGCGCCGCAGGTGCCGTTTGCGATACCCGCGCCAGCTCCTGGCATAGCAGGTGGAAATCGGCCAGCGCCACTTCGCTGTGCAACTCCAGTGACTGCACCAGCAACTCTAGCCGGTCCAGCGCCAGAAACAGCACCTGCTCGATGTTGTAGCTGAACAGCAGTTCGCCGCTGCGCACCCGCGCCAGTACCTCCTCCATCCCATGCAGCAAGGGCACCACGAAGCCCAGCCTACACAGCCCGGCATCACCCTTAATGGTATGCAGCAGGCGCATCAACTCGCCCAGCAGCGCACTGTCGCCCGGCGCCTGTCGCAGTGCGGTCAGCAGGTGCGCAATGCGTGGCACATAGTCTTCCAGCACGCTCTGGAAATCGGAAAAACTCTCTTCGTCCTCAATGCGGTAATACGCCGGTAAATTGCTCACGCCATGCCTCCGGAAGGTGCCGGGTCACACCCGGGTTATCGATGTTGTATAGCCAATGACGTATCAATGTGCCACAACCCGAGAACAGCGCCAGCCCGGCAACGGCAATTATCATTGCGCACCTGCCGTTTCCGGTAATTTTCTCCCATTCCCCCAAAAAACACTTGCCGAGGACGACACCAACAGGCAGACTGCGTTCTGCAGTTTTTCAAGATGTGATCTGTCAGTTGTTGTAGTGGCCCTGCCCGTACCACAGTTTGTCATTTCTCTTGATTGACATGCGCTTTTCTCAATTTTCAACGCTATTCTCAAAAGGGAACAGAACATGGCAACCGGTACCGTTAAATGGTTTAACGACTCCAAGGGCTTCGGCTTCATCACTCCGGACAACGGCGGTGACGACGTTTTCGCTCACTTCTCCCAGATCAACTCCAAAGGCTTCCGCACCCTGGCTGAAAACCAGCGCGTAAGCTTTGACATCGTTGACGGCCCCAAGGGCAAGCAAGCTTCCAACATCCAGCCAGAGTAATTCTGCCGCTGGCTGCACAAGAGCCTCGAAAAACCCGGATTATTGTCCGGGTTTTTTGTTTTGTTACCAGACGCAAGACACAGCCATGAACTCCACAGATCAGGATACCATTCTTGATGCAACTCGCCGCTGGCTGGAAAACGCCGTTATCGGGCTGAACCTGTGCCCGTTTGCCAAGTCGGTCCATATCAAGAACCAAGTACGCATCATCGTCAGCGACGCCCGCGATCCGGCCACGCTGCTGGAACAGCTGATGCTGGAGTTGCGCCTGCTGCAGGAAACCGATCCACAGGAAACCGACACCACCTTGCTGGTGCATCCGCACACGCTGCAGCGTTTTCCCGACTTCAACGATTTCCTGGAAATAGCCGATGCCGCAGTGGCCGACATGGGGCTAGAGGGCGAGATCCAGGTGGCCAGCTTCCACCCGAGATTCCAGTTTGCCGATACCACCATCAACGATATCGGCAACTTCACCAATCACTCCCCCTACCCGACACTGCACCTGATACGCGAAAGCAGCATCGCGCGCGCAGTGGAGGCCTTTCCGGAGGCGGAGGCGATCTTCGAGCGCAATATCGAGGTACTGGAAGAGCTGGGGCACGCCGGCTGGGCAACACTGGACGTCGGCCCGCAGCGCAAGCAGCAGCCATAAAAAACATCACGCCCGGCGTAACGGGGCGTGATGTTCTTGATGGACAACCACCGGCAACCCTGCTTACTGGTTGTGTGGATGCCTGCCGGTAACGTCACGATAAAAGGCGCGGATCTGCGGCATATCCGCCGCGACATCACCGCTTGGCTGATACATGGCCAGAATGCCGCCACACTTGCTTGGATAATCCAGATATGCCAAAGCAATCGGCACGCCGGCACCAAGTGCAATGTAATAAAAGCCGCTTTTCCACTCCGTCACCCGGCTGCGGGTACCCTCCGGCGGCACCGTCAATACCAGCGCCTCACGCCGGTTGAATTCAGCCACCATCTGCTCCACCAGTGAATTGCTCTGCCGCCGGTCAACCGCAACACCACCCAGCCAGCGCATCAACGGCCCCAGCGGCCCGCTGAACAGGGTGTGCTTGCCCATCCAGTAGATACGGGCACGGGCGGCAAAGCAGAACATCAGGGTGAGCGGAAAATCCCAGTTGCTGGTGTGCGGCGCACCGATCAGCACGTACTTCTGCAGACGGGGGAAGTCGCCGTCCAGCCGCCAGCCGAGCAAGCGCAGCGTGGCAATGGAAAACCAGCGACAAAAGGTACGCACGACCGGCGTATCGAAAATGGTGTAGTGCATGCAACGCCCCAAAGGCGATAACCGCAGGGGCTAGCGCAATCCGATCAGCTTGCCGGCCACCAGGGCGGCCGGCGCAAAGAGGGCGAGAGTGTACACCATGTGCCGCGGTACAGGCTTATTGCGCCGTCAACTGGCCGGTCACGATCAGTTCGATGATGCGCTCGGCGGTGTCCATGTCCGCCTGCTGGTAGGCCGACTTGACGTAGGGCAACAGCCGCGCCAGTTCCGCTTCGCTGGCATTCGCGGTCAGCGCCGACATGTCGTAGATGAAGCGCACGAACAGCACGCCCGGCTCCGGCTCCTCGATGCGCATGATGCGCGAGCCGCCCGGATGCAGCTCCGTGGCCTGCGCGTGATAGCGCACCTCCTGCTCCAGCTCCAGCTCGATACGCTCGTGCACGATCAGTGTGCCGAAGGCGATTTCACGCTGCCAGACACTGCCCTCGCGCGCCACGATGCGGGCGCTGGTGATGTTTTCGTCGAACTGCATCGGCAGCTCGGCGCGCAATACCAGCCCCTGCCATAGCTGCTGCCGGGTCAGCGTCGGCGCCTGGCTGCTATCGGCTGGAGAGATGCGAATCAAATGTTCAAACTGCATGACAACAATCCTCACAGTGGCGGTTCCGCCGGTGATGTTCTGATGCCGGCCATTGTAGCTTGGTTGCAATTTCGCAACATAAAAAGCCGGCATCCACGGCATTCTTTAATCAAACAACACAGCAGCTTAAAGCGATTAATTACACATTATTAAGCAACTGCGATAAGGCCATTAAATAAACATTTAGGCATGCTTTAATTGCATACGCTATGCCATAACAGAGCATACCCATAAGGCAGCTTGTGGCACCGCCAGCCGGCGACCAACCGCAGCGGCCGGCCATGGCGGCACCGAAGATCAACCCCACACCAACATCGAAACACGGGTTCGCTTCTTCCCATGATTGCACCATTACAAAAAGCGTCGTACCTCGGCAACGCCAGCGTCAGCCAGTTTGTGGCCCAGCTGGCCGGCTGGCTGGATGGCGAGGCGTTTGGCGAACACCAGTTCTACATCCGCGACAAGATCCTGCCGGACGGCTACGACCGCGCCTTCCGTGCCGACACCCTGCAGCAGGCCTTCCAGCGCTTTTACTGGAATGGTCGCCACTATGAGCAGCATCTGGCCATCCAGCAGTCGTTGCGCGAACGGCTGAGCCTGGCGCTGAGCCAGCAGCACGACGCGCTGGTCGACATCATCGATGACACCCTGCTGTGGGCGTCCGGCGGCAAGGTGATAAAGCTCTACACCCTGAACCGCGACTGGGCCCGCAGCCATGCGGCCAACCTTGCCGTCAAGCTGCAGCGCAGCCTGGCCATTTTCGCCAGCGACACGCCGGATTGCAGTGCCTTCGACGGCGAGCTGCGCATGAACGCCGGCTTTACCAAAGTGTACACCCTGGCCGCGCCGCGATTGCTGGCCTATGACGGCCGCACTGGCGCCGCGCTGGGCTATCTGGTGCGCCAGTTCTGCGAAAAGAACCGTCTACTGCTGGACCCGAACCTGTGCTTCCCGTGGGCACCGGGCGCGTCCACCATGAACCGCAACCCCAGCACCGAGCTGCTGCACTTCAAGCAGCTGGCCAACCGCAGCCGCTTTCACGCCGAATGGAAAATCCGCGCCGGCTGGGTGCTGGGTGCCGCCTGCGACGCCGCCAGCAGCGACTGGTGCAAGGGCGACGCCGGCCTGCGCCGCGTCGAGGCCGCGCTGTTCATGATCGGCTACGACATCCCGCTGGCCAAGAAACCGGCCCGTTCCGGCCGCAGCCTGCTGGCCGACTGAGGCGGCCCCGCCTGCACGTCCCCCGCGTTTCTGGCATGATCAGGGCATGGTGACCACACGGTTGCCATGCCTGCCGACCTCAAGGACCATGCCGCCGTGACTGATCATGTAATGAACTGGGAAGCGCTGCTTTCCACCCGCCGATTCAAACTGCAGGCCGGCAAGGTGCTGGCGTCGCAGGCCCCCGCCACGCTGGAGGCCACGGCGGGTCTGCGCAGCGACTTTCACATCGACCACGACCGGCTGGTGTTTTCCAGTGCCTTCCGTCGCCTTGGGCGCAAGACCCAGGTACACCCGCTGGCCAGCCACGACCACACCCACAACCGCCTTACCCACAGTGTGGAAGTTGCCAGCGTTGGCCGCAGTCTCGGCAACCGCGTCGGCGCCATGATGCAGCACGCCGAGCTGCTGCCGGCCGGCTACACCCCGTTCGATATCGGCAGCGTGGTGCAGGTCGCCTGCCTGGCCCACGACATCGGCAACCCGCCGTTCGGCCATACCGGCGAAGACGCACTGCGAGAATGGTTCCGTGACCCGCGCCATGCCCACCTGCTGCACGGCCTGTCCGCGGCGGAACAGGCCGACATCCGGACCTACGAAGGCAACGCCCACGGCCTGCGCATGGTCGCCAGCCTGGAGATGTACGGCAGTGAAGGCGGCATGCGGCTGACCTCCGCCGCGCTCGGCGCGCTGATCAAGTACCCGTGGACCTCGGACGCGCCGCGGGCGCAGGCGCGCGGCAAGTTCAACATCTACCGCACCGAGCTGGCCTACTTCGAGCATGTCGCCGCCGAGCTGGGGCTGATCCGCAAGGGTGAGCACGAGTGGGCGCGCCACCCGCTGTCCTACCTGATGGAGGCCGCCGACGACATCTGCTACGCCATTCTCGACCTGGAAGACGCGGTGGAAATCGGCATTCTCGACGTCCGCGAATTCGAGGCGCTGTTCAGCCACTTCGGTGAAACCGAGCGCCTGTGGCACACCGACGATCCGCGCCAGAAGTGCGCGATGCTGCGCGGCATCGCCATCGGCCGCTGTGTCGCCGAGGTCGCCGAGAAGTTCATGGTGCACCAGGACACCCTGCTGCGCGGCAGCTTCCCCGGCAAGGACCTGATCGACGTCTGCACACCGCAGATCAAGGAAACCCTGCTCGCAGCCAAGGCGCTGGCCAGCCAGAAGGTGTACCGCCACCGCACCAAGCTGGTCACCGAGCTGGCATCCTACCCCTGCATCGGCACGGTACTGGACGTGCTGGTACCGGCAATCCGCACCCGCCTGACGATGGGTGAAGACGCACTCAGCGCCCGCCACCATCTGGCGCTGAACCTGCTGCCCGCCCCGCTGCACACCGGGCAGAGCCTGTACCACGCCTACATGCAGGTGCTGGACTACATCGGCGCCATGACCGACAACTATGCGGCCAACCTTGCCCGCGAGATATCGGGCGTCGGCATCCTGTAATCCTGCCCGCGCCGGCAGAACACGCTGTTCTGCCGGCATTGCCTTGCGCAAGGGTTTACCCTCGCACACGGCGACCGGGCGCTGCGCCACAATGTTTGCCCCACCCTCGCGAGCCCGCCCATGTTCGAACGCATCCTCACCATCATCCTGCCGGTACTGGTCATCGTGCTGATCGGCGGCGTGTACGCGCGCCGTGTGCGCCCGGACATGCGCGCCGCCAACAAGCTGAACATGGACGTCTGCGTGCCGCTGCTGGTGTTTTCCGCGCTGGCGGCCAGGGATTTCGACCTGCTGGCGCACTGGAAGCTGGTGCCAGCCGCGGTGCTGATCGTGTTGCTGTCCGGCGTGCTGAGCTGGCCGGTGGCGCGACTGTGCCGCATCGACCCGCGCACCCTGCTGCCGGCGATGATGTTCAACAACTGCGGCAACATGGGCCTGCCGCTGGCGCTGCTGGCCTTCGGTCAGCAGGGTTTCCAAGCCTTCGTGGTGCTGTTCATCGTCTCCAACCTGCTGCACTTCACCCTCGGCGCCTTCATTTTCAGCCACCACACCAGCCTGGCCGGGCTGCGCCGCAACCCGATCGTGATCGCCACCCTGCTCGGCCTGGTCTTTGGCCTGAGCGGCATCACCCTGCCGGTGTGGCTGATGGCCGGCATCAGGATGCTGGGCGAGATGACCATTCCGCTGATGCTGTTCGCGCTGGGCGTGCGCATGGTGGATGTCAGCTTTGCCGGCTGGCGCGTCGGCCTGCTCGGCGCCGTGCTGTGCCCGCTGACCGGCCTGGCCGGTGCCGCGCTGGCGATCCCGCTGCTGCAGCTGGCGCCGGAGCAGACGGCGCTGGTGGTACTGTTCGGCGCGCTGCCGCCGGCGGTGCTGAATTTCCTGATGGCCGAGCTGTACCAGCAGGAGCCGGAACGCATGGCGTCCATCGTGCTGATCGGCAACCTTGCCAGCCTGCTGTTTGTACCGTTAGGCTTGGCCTTTGCCTTGCGCTAGGGTGCCCCGACATGACCGTTACCCGCATCTGCCTGGTTCGTCACGGCGAAACCGACTGGAACACCGAGCGGCGCCTGCAAGGCCAGCTGGACATCCCGCTCAACGACAACGGCCGGCAGCAGGCGATCCGCCTTGCCGCCGCCCTCAAACAGGCTGCCCACCCGTTTGCCGCGCTGTACAGCAGCGATCTGCAACGCGCCGCCAGCACCGCGGCGCCGATCGCGCAGCAGCTGGGGCTGGCGGTCACCCCCTTGCCGGAGCTGCGCGAGCGCCACTTCGGCGCCCTGCAGGGCGTGGCCCTTGCCGATGGCCCGCAACAGCAGCCCTACGCCTGGCACGGCTACAGCCAGCGCGAGCCGGCGCACGACCTGGGCGGCGGCGAAAGCCTGCTGGTGTTCTCGGCGCGCGTACACCAGGCGCTGACGCGGCTGGCGGCGGAACACCACGGCCAGAGCATCCTGCTGGTCTCCCACGGCGGCGTGCTGGACATGGCCTACCGCCTGGCCAGCGGCCAGCCGCTGACGGCACCGCGCACAGTACCGATCCCCAATGCCGCGCTGAACTGGCTGGGCGTCGATGCCGCGCAATGGTCTATCATCGAATGGGCCGACCAGCGCCATCTGGCTCAAAGCCTGGACGAGCTGTAAGAAAACCGTATCCGGCGCGACCAGCGCCCAAGGTTGGCCGCAAAGGAAATGCATCATGCCCGACAAGCTGTTCAAGACCCCGGCCGAATGGCGCGCCATCCTCACGCCGGAACAATACTATGTCACCCGCGAAGCCGGCACCGAGCGCCCGTTCAGCGGTGATTACTACCTGCACAGCCAGGTCGGCAATTACCACTGCGTGTGCTGCGATGCGCTGCTGTTCGAATCCGCCGCCAAGTTCGACGCCGGCTGCGGCTGGCCCAGCTTCTGGGAAGAAGCCGTCACGGGCAGCATCCGCCGCATCCGCGACACCAGCCACGGCATGATCCGCACCGAGGTGCGCTGCAACCGCTGCGACGCCCACCTCGGCCATGTCTTCGATGACGGCCCGCCACCCAGCGGCGAGCGCTTCTGCATCAATTCCGCAGCCTTGTACTTTGTCGCCGACGGACAACCCGGATCACCGTAGCCGAGACGGTCTTCTTTCACCACCCTTGCCCCCGGAGCATGTTCACGATCCTGCGAGACAGAGCGAGACCAGGCGAAAACGACCGCGGAAGCAGAGTTGACATGGAGTCGACAAGCATTCCGAAACCGCCTCCAACGCGACATCGCCCCATCGGGATAGTCACGGCAGCTTGCGAACAGTCTCCTGGTGGCACACCGACAGGACTTCTGCTCATGAGCGAATCGCGCTACACCCCGCCCCGCGTCTGGACATGGGATCAGGCCAACGGCGGCCAGTTTGCCAACATCAACCGCCCGATCGCCGGGCCGACCCACGAGCAGCCGCTGCCGGTGGGCGAGCACCCGCTGCAGCTGTATTCGCTGGCCACGCCCAATGGCGTGAAGGTGACCATCATGCTGGAAGAGCTGCTGGCGCTGGGCCATCGCGGCGCCGAGTACGATGCGTGGTTGATCCGCATCCACGAGGGCGAGCAGTTCGGCAGCGGCTTTGTCGCGCTGAACCCGAATTCGAAAATCCCGGTGCTGCAGGATCGCAGCGGTGCCGAGCCGCAGCGGGTGTTCGAATCCGGCGCCATCCTGCTGTATCTGGCGGAGAAGTTCGGCGCGCTGTTGCCGCAGGACCTGGCGACGCGCACCGAATGCCTGTCGTGGCTGTTCTGGCAGATGGGCAGCGCGCCGTTCCTGGGCGGCGGTTTCGGCCATTTCTATGTCTACGCGCCGGAGAAATTCGAGTACGCGATCAACCGCTTCGCGATGGAGGCCAAGCGCCAGCTGGATGTGCTGGATCGTCGCCTGGCGGACAACCGCTGGCTGGCGGGCGACGAGTACAGCATCGCCGATATCGCGGTGTGGCCGTGGTATGGCGAGCTGGTGCGCGGCAATCTGTACGGCGCGGCGGAGTTCCTGCAGGTGCAGGAGTACCCGCATGTGCAGCGCTGGGCGAACGAGATGGCAGCGCGGCCGGCGGTGCAGCGCGGGCGCATGGTGAACCGCCTGCGCGGCGAGCTATCGGAGCAGCTGCACGAGCGCCACGCCGCCAGCGATTTCGACACCCGCACCCAGGACAAGCTAGAGGCGCAAGCGGCCGCCACGCCGGCCTAAAAACCTGTTTACGATCTGCTGCAACTTGATCTCAATGGGGCGATACCGCGTTAAAAACGCCTTCGGCATGCTTGCTTACTTCAGTTAAACGCCGCTTCCTCAGTCGTTTTTGCCTTGTCTCGCTCTAGCTCGCAAGATCGTAGACAGGTTCTGACGCAGCTTAGTCCCCCTTACGCTTGCGGCCAACGTTGGCCGCAAGCGTAGCCTTTTCCGACGCTCTCCCCCGAATCTACTGGCCGCCCTGGCACTGCTGGCGTAGCGCGGCGGCAAACTGCTGCTCGATCGGGCGCGGCGGGCTGCCGGTGCGGGTGAACAGCGCGATCGGCGGCAGCGTCCACTCGAACGAGTACGGCACGATGGCGACGCCGGCGGTGCGCACCAGTTCTTCGGCGATGTCGGCCGGCACGATGGACACCGCGCGCTCGTTGCCGACGATCATCTCGCCGATCAGCTTGGACGAGTAGCTCTCCACTACCGGCGACGGCGGCGCGACACCGGCGGCCAGGAACAGATCGGCCACCTGCTCGCGCATCGGCGTGTGCGGCGCGCCCAGAATCCAGTCCAGCCCCACCAGCGCGCGCCAGTCCAGCTTGCTGCGCCCCAGCTGCGCCGCCAGGCGGCGGCTGGCGATCATGCGCGCCTGCTGCCGGTACAGCACCTCGAACGCCACGTCCTGCACGTCCACCGCCGACGACGCACGCCCGATCACCAGATCCAGCGTGTGGTCGCGCAATTGCGGCAGCAGCTGGTCGCTGGTGCCCTCGTGGATGGTGACGGTCAGCCGCCCGCCGTCCTGCGGCAGCGTGTGCTGGATGGCGGCCGACAGCAGCCGGCCGGGCACGAACGGAATCACGCCGATGTGCAGGTGCGCCACATGGCCGGCGGCGGCGGTTTCCATGTCCTGCACCAGATGGCCGAGGTCGTGGATCATCGCCTCGGCCCGCGCCAGCACCAGCTTGCCCAGCGCCGTCGGCGCCATGCCGCGCACCGAGCGGTCGAACAGGGTGCCGCCGAACAGGCTTTCCAGCTCGGCCAGCGCATTGGTGATCGCCGGCTGGCTGCTGGCCATCTGCTCGGCCACGCGCGTCAGCGAACCGTGCTGGCGGATCTGCAGCAGCAGGATCAGGTGCCGCATTTTCAGGCGCGAACTCAGTCGGCGCAGCAGTTCGGCGGAGGCATTGGCCGGCATGGCAGCTCGCTTCATAAGGTAAAGGTTATGGCTGCATAGTAATTCAAAATAATCTGCTTATGTTACGGCGCTAGACTGCTCGCAAGTCAGGTGAGTCGCGGCGAATTGCCCGCCACCCGACCCGCATTTCAGGTGGCTGCCCGCAGCGGGCGGCAGGATTTTGATGCGGTGCCGGCGCCATGCCGCCGGCACCCCGGAACAAGGTACAGATAATGAACAGCACCGATCGTCAAGCAGCGCTGGATTACCACGAATTCCCGACCCCCGGCAAAATCGCCGTCAGCGCCAGCAAGCCGCTGGTGACGCAGCGCGACCTGGCGCTGGCCTACACGCCGGGCGTGGCCGCCGCCTGCGAGGAAATCGTGGCCGATCCGCTCAATGCCAGCCGTTTCACCGCGCGCTCCAATCTGGTGGGCGTGATCACCAACGGCACCGCGGTGCTGGGGCTGGGCAATATCGGCGCGCTGGCCTCCAAGCCGGTGATGGAAGGCAAGGCGGTGCTGTTCAAGAAGTTCGCCGGCGTGGACGTGTTCGACATCGAGATCAACGAGACCGACCCCGACAAGCTGGTGGAGATCATCGCCGGGCTGGAGCCGACCTTCGGCGGCATCAACCTGGAAGACATCAAGGCGCCGGAGTGCTTCGAGGTGGAGCGCAAGCTGCGCGAACGCATGAAGATCCCGGTGTTCCACGACGACCAGCACGGCACCGCCATCACCGTGGCCGCCGCCTTCATCAACGGCCTGAAGGTGGTGGGCAAGGACATCCGCGAGGTGAAGGTGGTGACCTCCGGCGCCGGCGCCGCCGCGCTGACCTGCCTCGACCTGATGGTGCACCTCGGCCTGCCGCTGGAAAACATCTGGGTCACCGACATCGAGGGCGTGGTCTACCGTGGCCGCCAGGCGCTGATGGACCCGACCAAGGAGCGCTTCGCGCAGCCGACCGACGCCCGCACCCTGGCCGAGGTCATCCGCAGCGCCGACGTGTTCCTCGGCCTGTCGGCCGGCGGCGTGCTGAAACCGGACATGGTGGCGGCGATGGCGGCACGGCCGCTGATCCTGGCGCTGGCCAACCCGGCGCCGGAAATCCTGCCGGAAGAGGCGCACGCGGTGCGCGACGACGTGGTGATGGCCACCGGCCGTTCCGACTACCCCAACCAGGTCAACAACGTGCTGTGCTTCCCCTACATCTTCCGCGGTGCGCTGGATGTCGGTGCCACCACCATCAACCGCGAGATGGAAGTGGCGGCGGTGTACGCCATCGCCGGCCTCGCCGAAGAAGAGCAGAACGAGGTGGTGGCCGCCGCCTACGGCAGCTACGACCTGTCCTTCGGCCCGCAATACCTGATTCCGAAGCCGTTCGACCCGCGCCTGATCGTGCGCATCGCCCCGGCGGTGGCCAAGGCGGCGATGGACAGCGGCGTCGCCACCCGCCCGGTGGCCAATCTGGACGCCTATACCGAGCAGCTGCAGCAGTTCGTGTACCACTCCGGCAGCTTCATGAAGCCGCTGTTTGCCGCCGCCAAGAAACAGGTGCGCGAGGGCGGCAAGACTCGCATCGTGTTTACCGAGGGCGAGGACGAGCGCGTGCTGCGCGCGGTGCAGGTAATCGTCGACGAGAAGCTGGCGCGCCCGATCCTGGTCGGCCGTCCGGAAGTACTGCTGGCGCGCATCGAGAAATTCGGCCTGCGCCTGCGTCTGGGCGAGGACGTGGAAGTGACCAACCCGGAATACGACGAACGCTTCCACCAGTACTGGACCAGCTACTGGGAGCTGATGTGCCGCGACGGCATCACCAAGGAAATGGCGCGCGTGGAAATGCGCCGCCGCCTGACCCTGATCGGCGCCATGATGGTCAAGCTCGGCGACGCCGACGGCATGATCTGCGGCACGGTGGGCGGCTATAACGACCACCTGCACTACATCGACCAGGTGATCGGCAAGAAGCCGGGCGCCGCCACCTACGCCGCGATGAACATCCTGCTGCTGGACAAGCAGACCGTGGCGCTGGTGGACACCCACGTCAACGACAACCCGAGCGCCGAGCAGATCGCCGAGTTCACCGTCGCCGCCGCCGAGGAAATGTCGCTGCTGCACCTGGTGCCGAAAGTGGCGCTGCTGTCGCGCTCCAACTTCGGCTCCGGCAGCTCGGCCTCCGGCAGCAAGATGCGCGAGGCGCTGCAGCGCGTGCGCAAGCTGGCGCCGGAGCTGGAGATCGACGGCGAGATGCACGGCGACTGCGCGCTGGACGAGGCGCTGCGCCTGAAGATCCTGCCGATGTCCACGCTCAAGGGCGCGGCCAACCTGCTGGTCTGCCCCAACGTGGACGCCGGCAACATCGCCTACAACCTGCTGAAAACCGCAGCCGGCAGCAATGTGGCGGTCGGCCCCTTCCTGCTGGGCGCCAACGCGCCGGTCAACATCCTGACCTCCAGCGCCACCGTGCGCCGCATCATCAACATGGCGGCGCTGACGGTGATGGAAGCCAACCGCCAGGGCTGAGCCACGCCTCGCGCCACCACAACGGCTGCGCCCGACACGGGGCAGCCGTTTTTGCGTGTGGCCCGTGTGCCCCGGCACCATGCGGCCAACGTTGGCCGCAACGCCGTTCCGCCGCCCGCCCGCTTGCTGTACCCTGTGCGCCTTGCGATCAACCCGGCGGCCTTCGCCGCCCTGCCTGCCCTGTTGCCATGCGTATTCCGGAATTCCACCAAGCCCTCGCCGATCTCGGCGCCCGCCCCTGCCATATCGGCCGCATCAACCGCGCGTGGCTGAAAGGCCAGCCGCTGGACGCCGGCACCCGCCACCAGAAGGGCGAGCACTACTTCCCGCTGTCGGTACGCAACGGCCTGCCGCCGCTCTCGGCGCAGCTGGACGCGCTGGCGCGCATCGAGTCGCAGCACCCGGCGGCGGACGGCTCGCTGCGGCTCTTGGTTCGGCTTAACGACGGCCAGATGGTGGAGAGCGTGCTGCTGCCGCGCGACGGACTGTGCGTGTCCAGCCAGGTGGGCTGCGCGGTGGGCTGTACCTTCTGCATGACCGGCAAGAGCGGGCTGCTGCGCCAGCTGGGCAGCGCCGAGATCGTGGCGCAGGTGGCGCTGGCGCGGCGCCTGCGCCCGGTGAAGAAGGTGGTGTTCATGGGCATGGGCGAGCCGGCGCACAATATCGACAATGTGCTGGACGCCATCAACCTGCTGGGCAGCGACGGCAATATCGGCCACAAGAATCTGGTGTTCTCCACCGTCGGCGATCCGCGCGTGTTCGAGCGCCTGCCGCAGCAGCGGGTGAAGCCGGCGCTGGCGCTGTCGCTGCACACCACCGATGCCGGGCTGCGCGCGCAATTGCTGCCGCGCGCACCGCGTTACCAGCCGGCCGAGCTGGTGGCGCTGGGCGAAGACTACGCGCGCCACGTCGGCTACCCGATCCAGTACCAGTGGACGCTGCTGGCCGGCATCAACGACACGGACGAGGAAATGGACGCCGCGGTGCAACTGCTGCGCGGCAAGTACGGCGTGCTGAATATCATCCCGTACAACAGCGTGGACGGCGACCACTACCAGCGCCCGTCCGCCGAGCGCATCCAGCAGATCAAGCGCTACCTGCACGCTAACGGCGTGCTGACCAAGGTACGCGACTCCGCCGGACAGGATATCGACGGCGGCTGCGGCCAACTTCGGGCGCGCGCCGCCGACGTCATCGACCACAGCCGGCTGCTGCGCCGCAACCGTAGCGGGCAGTCGCAAGACTGAATTACCCGCCTGGCAATGTGACTACTGCCGCCATATGATGAAGCAGACTCTGACCGGAATGCCTCACCATGCGCAAGCTTGTTCACCGGCTGCTATCGATACTGGCCGTTTGCTGGGCAGCCACCGCACCGGCGACGGAAATCGTGCGCTTTCCCGACTATCCGGATCCGAACAAGCACTTCTTCCGTGCCGCGCTGCAACTGGCGCTGGATAAAAGCGGCCAGGACTACGAGCTGGCGCCCGTGTTGCCGGAGATGCTGCAAGGGCGCTCGATTGCGCGCGCCATGGGCTCTGACGGCGACATCGATGTGTTGTGGAGCATGACCACCCGCGAACGCGAAGCCTTGCTGCTGCCGGTGCGCTTTCCCGTAGACAAGGGCCTGCTCGGCTGGCGGATCGCCATCGTGCGTCAGGACAAGGCGGAGCAGTTTGCCGATGTGCGCTCGGTGCAGGACTTGCGCTACTTCACCGCCGGCCAGGAGCACGACTGGCCGGACACCCGCATCCTGCGGGAAAGCGGCCTGCCAGTGATGACGGCCAGCCAGTACGACTCGCTGTTCAGGATGCTGGCGGTCAAACGTTTCGACTACTTCCCGCGCGGGGTGGCCGAGGCCTGGGCCGAGGTGGACGCCCGCCCCAGGCTGGGCCTGACCGTCGAGCGCTTCGTCGTGCTGCACTACCCGGCCGCCGAGTACTTTTTCGTCACGCCGCGCAAGCCCTATCTGGCCGAACACATCTGGCAGGGCCTGCTGCGCGCCCAGGCCGACGGCAGTTTCAACCGCCTGTTCCATGCCCACTTCGACCCACTGCTGCGCCGTGCCAGGCTGTCGCAACGGCGCGTCATCGAACTGCCCAACCCGATGCTCGATGCGGTCAGGCTGCTGCCGGCCGATTCGCCGTGGTGGTACCGCCCGCTGCTCGCACCCGGCAAGATGCCGGCTAACTAAGCCGCTCTCGCGGCGGACGCAGACGACAAAAAACCGCCCGCCCTTACCGGCAGGCGGTTTTTCATGCGCGGCCACTCAGCCGCGACGGTTCACGACCGCTCAGCCGCAAATCTCGATACGCGACGCGCCCAGCCCGCTGGCCTTGCGGATGGCGATCTGCACCGCAATGCGCTGCTGCATGCCGGCGACGTGACTGATGACGCCGATGGATTTGCCGGTCGAGTTGATCGCGTCCAGCGCATCCAGCGCCACTTCCAGCGTGTCGCCGTCCAGCGTACCGAAGCCTTCGTCCAGGAACAGCGAGTCGATGGAGGTCTTGTGACTCACCAGATCGGACAGCGCCAGTGCCAGCGCCAGACTGACCAGAAAACTCTCGCCACCGGACAGGGTGCGGGTATCGCGGCTGGCGTCGGCCTGCCAGGTGTCGACGATCGCCAGCTCCAGCTCGCCGCCGGCCTTGCGCTGCAGCAGGTAGCGGCCGTGCAGCCGCGCCAGATGGCGGTTGGCGAGGTGCATCAGATGGTCCAGCGTCAGCCCCTGCGCGAACTTGCGGTACTTGTCGCCCTCTTTCGAGCCGATCAGGCTGTTGAGCCGCTGCCAGATGTCGGCATCGGCGCCCTGCTGCTCGATCTGGCGCAGCAGCGCCTGCTGGCTGTCGCGGCGCTGCGCGTCGTCGTGCAGCAACGCCTGCAACGCGCCCTGCTGGCCGGACAGCGCCTGGCGTTGCGCATCCAGCGTCGTCAGCGCGGCGTCCAGCTCGGCCAGCGACAGCGGGCTAAGCGCTTGTTGCTGCATGGTTTTCCGTGCTGCCTCTGCGATTTGTCGCACCGCCTGGCTGCGTTGCAGCGCCTGCTCCAGCTGTTGCTGCTGCGCCTGTAGCTGCCGGCGTTCGTCTGCCGGCAACAGCGCCTGCAGGAAGGCCGCCGGATCGGCAAACGGGCTGGCGACCAGTGCGGCCAACCATGCCTGTTCGGCGCGCTCGTGCTGTTGCTGTTGCGCCTGCAGCTCGGTCGTTAGCTGCGCCTGCTGGCCCTGCAGGCCGGCGATCTGCGCCGCCAGTTGCTCCACCTGCGCCGCGTAGTGCGCCAGCACCGCCTCGTCAGCGACCGGTGTTGCGCTGTCCACCGGCGCGGTGGCGGCCAGACTGTCCCAGCGCGTTTGCCAGCCTTGCGCCAGTGTGGCCGCCTGTTCGCTGCGCGCCTGCTGTTGCAGCAGCGCGCCCTGTTGCTGCTGTTGCGCGTGCTGGGTGTCCTGCCAGCGTTGCCAGTCGAGCTGGCGCGCGGCCAGCCACGCCGCCATGTCGCCGTCTGCGCTAAAACCGGCGGCGGTGATGGCTGCGGCCAACGTTTGCCCGGCCTGTTCGATGTCTTGCGTGGCGGCATCCAGCTGGCGCTGCAGATCGGCCACGCCTTGTTCCGCATGCGCTTTTTGCTGCAGCAGCAGCTGGTGCTGCTGGCCGGCTTGCTGCAGTTGCGCGGCCTGCTGTGCCTCTTGCTGGCGGGCGGTGGCCAGGTTTTGCTGTGCCAGCTCCGCCTGCTGCAGCGTGCGATTGAGCGCGGCGTCGTGCTGCTCGGCGCCGAGCAGCCCTTGCTGCAATTGCTCCTGCTGCGCCCAGCCGCTGTCATCCAGCCCCAGCGGCGCGGCCTGTGCCTGCCAGGCGGCTTGCGCCTGCTGCTGGTTGTCGGCCAGCGTGTCCAGTGCGCCCTGCAGCTGGACAAGGCGTTCTTCCAGCTTGACCAGTTCGCCGCCAGCGGCGCGGCCCTGCTCCTCCAGCAGCTGCAGCGCGGCTTCCTTTTCCTGCAGCGCGAGCGCGGTGTCGGACTCGGCCAGCGCCTGATAGGCGTGAATGCCCGGATGCTCCAGCGAGCCGCACAGGGGGCAGGCCTCGCCCAGCTGCAGCGCGGCACGGTGCGCTTCCAGACTCTGGATACGCTGTTCCAGCAGCAACAGCCGGCGCTTGTCGTCCACCTGCTCCTTCAGCACGCGGTAGTCCTGCCGCAGGCTGTCGCGCCGCAGTTGCTGCGCCGCCAGCTGTCGGCGGGTGTCGGCCAGCGTGTTCTCCAGCTGCGCGCCTTGCGCGGCGTGCTGGCGCAGCTGGCCCGCCAGCTGGTTCAGCTGCCGCCACGACTGCAGCTGTTGCTGGCTGCGCTGCCAGTCTTCGCGCAGGCTGGCCAGCGTCCGTCCCTGCAGCAGCGCGGCAACGGCGTGCTCGGCGGCCAGTGTCGCCTGCCGACTTTGCTGGTGCTCGGCGCCGGCGTGTTGCAGCGCCTGCTCCAGCTCGCCCAGGCGGCGCTCGCTCGCCGCCACCTCGCCCTGCTGCGCCTGCAGCTGGTTTTGCAGTTGCAGCACGGTCTGCTGCGCCTGTTGCAGTTGTTTGTGCTCGCTGTGCCAGCCGCTGAGGCGTTCGCCCAGCACCGAAAAATGGGCGTGCTGCGACAGCCACGCCTGCCGCGCCTGCAGTTCGTGCTGAAGCGTCTGGCACTGCTGCCGGGCCGTATCGGCCAGCGCGGCGGCGATGGCCGTGGCCTGCCAGTGGGCGGCGATCGACTGCTGCCGGCTGTCGGCGAGCTGCGCCTGCAAGCTGTCGCCGGCCAGCCGGATTTGCTGCTGGCGCGCGGCGGCGTCCTGCCACGCCTGATGCAGCGGCTGCAGCGCCGCCGCAGGTTCGCTGTGCTGCAGGCGCTGCAGGCGTGGCCGTGCCTGCTCGATGGCCTGTTGCGCCATCTGTTCGGCAAGCTGCGCCTGCTGCTCGGCCAGTTCGGCCTGCGTCAGCTCATGCCGCCACTGCCGCAGCGCCTGCGTCTGCTGCTGTTGCTGCTGCAAGGCGGCCAACTGCGCCGTCAGCGCCGCCACCTGCTCTTGCATCGTCTGCCGCTGCGCGTCCGGCAGCAGCTCCACGCCGTCGGCGCGGGCCTGCAGCTGCTCCAGCGCCTGCCTGGCGTCGCGCGCGCGCTCAAACACGCGCTGCGAAATCTGGCCGTAGATGTCGCTGCCGGTGAGTTCTTCCAGCAGCTCGGCGCGCTCGTTGGCGCTGGCATTGAGGAAGGCGGCAAAACCGCCCTGCGCCAGCAGCATCGACTTGGTAAAGCGCGCGAAATCCAGCCCGGTGATCGCCTCGATGCGCTTGAGCTTGTCGTTGATGTGGGTAGTGAGGATGGTGCCGGTCGCATCGGCCAGCTCCACCTTGGGCGCCTGCAGCTGGCCGTCGGCCTTGTCGCGCGCGCGGCGCTGGCTCCAGAACGCGCGGTACAGTTGGCCTTTCACCTCGAACTCCACCTCGGCCAGGCAATCGGCGGTGTGGCGGCTCATGATCTCGTTGCTGCTGGCGGAGATGGTCTTCAGCCGCGGCGTTTCGTGGTACAGCGCCAGGCAAATGGCGTCCAGCAGCGTGGATTTGCCGGCGCCGGTGGGGCCGGTGATGGCGAACAGGCCGTTGTCTTTGAACGGCGGCGCGGTGAAGTCGATCTTCCACTCGCCTTGCAGCGAGTTGAGGTTCTTCAGGCGCAGGGTCAGTATCTTCATAGCGCGCCCTCCTGCAGGCTGGCGACAATGTCGCGGTAGCGCGCCTGCAGCTGTGCGGCCAACGTTTCGTCCAGCGTTTCCTGCTGCAGCCGCTTGTCGAACACCTCGAACGGCGTCAGCTCGTCCAGCGTCTCGCGCGCCTCGGCCTGCAGCGTGGCGGCGGCATTGCCGCGCTCGCGGCGGATGCGCAGCACCTCCACCGGCAGCTCGGCGGTGATGCTCTGGATACGCGCCTGCAGGTCGGACAGGTAGTCGTCGCCCTGCACCAGCACCTCCAGCCACACCGGCTGCTCGGCCGTGCCCAGCGCGGCGGCCTCGCTAATGGCTGCGGCCAACGTTGAGAGATCCCCCTTCACCGACACCAGCTGCTGGAAGCGCGGCACCGGCAGCGGCGTCACCCCCAGCAGGCCGATGGCGTCGACGTCCACCAGCAGCACCTGCTTTTGCTGGCCGGCCTCGTCGAAGCTCAGCGGGATCGGCGAGCCGCTGTAGCGGATGTGTTCCAGCCCACCCACCTGCTGCGGGCGATGGATATGGCCCAGCGCGATGTAGTCGGCCGGCGGAAAGGCGCTGGTCGGAAACGCCTCCAGCGCACCGACGTAGATCTCGCGCACCGACTCGCTGGCGCTGGCGCCGACGGTGGTGAGGTGACCGGTGGCGATGATGGGCAGCGGCAGGTGCAGCGCGTCGCGCCGGGCGCAGGCCAGCCGGTACAGCGCCTGGTAGTGCCGGTGGATGGCCTCCTGCAGCGTCAGCTGCTTTTCCTCGGCGCTCTGCCCGGCCTGGCTTTGCATCACGTCGCGCGGGCGGATGAAGGGGATCGCGCAGACGATGGCGCCGGGCGTGCCGTCGCGTTGCTTTAACACCAGCACCTGCTGTTCGAGATCGGCCTCCACCGCCGGGATGACGCTGGTACCCAGGCAGGACAGCAGCGGCCGGCTCTCGCCCAGCGTGGCCACCGAGTCGTGGTTGCCCCCCAGCAGCACGAGCGCGGTGCCGCTGCCGTGCAGGTCCACCACCAGCCGGTTGTACAGCTCGCGCGCGTAGCTGGGCGGCGCGCCGGTATCGAACAGGTCGCCGGCAACGATGACGGCGTCGACGGCGTGCTCGCGCACTTGCCGCAGCAGCCAGTCGATGAAGGCCTGGTGTTCTGCCTGGCGGGTCTTGCCCATGAAGTGCTGGCCGAGGTGCCAGTCCGAGGTGTGGAGGATGCGCATGAGGATACGGGGGCGTTGGCAATGTGGCCGATTGTAGCAAGCCCGCCGTGCCGGCAGCACGGCGTTACCTATCCGCACTCAGGCGCCGGCCTTTGCCGCTTGCGGGGCGGCCGCTACCGGCACCCGCTGCAGCCCCCACACGTTGGCCGCAACAATCAGCAACACGCCCAGCAGCTGCCAGCCATCCAGCAGCCGGCCGTAGGCCAGGTAATCCACCAGCAGCGCCACCACCGGGTAGCTGAAGCCGAGCAGGCCGATCCAGTGCGTGGGCAACTGGCGGAAGGCGGCGTACATGATGAGGTACATCAGCGTGGTGTGCACCAGCCCCAGCGTGGCGAGATAGCCCCAGTGGCTGCCGGCCACCCACAGGCTGGCGTTATCCAGCAACGGCCACAGCAGCAGCACGCCGGTCAGCGTCTGCACGCTGGCGATATGGCTGGGCGCCAGCGTCTTCGGCAGCTGCTTGCTGATCAGCGTCACCACCGCGTACAGCATGGCGGCGCCCAGCGCCAGCAGGATGCCCAGCAGCCCGTCGCCGGCGCCCTGTCCCGGCTGCACGATCAGCAGCATGCCGGCAAACGCCACCGCCACCGCGGCCAACTTGCGCGTGGTCAGCGCCTCGCCCAGCAGCAGCCAGTTGCCCACCAGCGCCACGCCGCCGGCGATGCACCACAGCAGGCTGGCACGGGTAAACGGCTACGTCTGCCACAGTCCGCGCCACCAGGCGTACAGGCCCAGCCCCAGCGCGCCCAGCACGCAGCGCACGAAGACCACGTTCCATACCGATTGGCCGGATTGCAGCACGAACCAGCCGATGGTGCCGGACAGCGCCATGGCGGCCAGCATCTGCAGCACGCCAGTACGTAAATTCTGTTGTGTCATGATCAAGCTCTCCTTGAAAGACTGGATCGACGTACAGCTGGTGGGGCTGCTGCGACAGGACGCGCGGCAGAGCATTGCCGAGCTGGCGCGGCAGCTGAAGATGTCCGGCCCCAGCGTGTCGGAGCGGCTGAAGCGGCAGGAGGAACACGGCGCCATTCGCGGCTACACGCCGGAGCTGGACTGGCCGCAGTGGGGCTACACCCTGCAGGCCATCGTGCGGCTGCGCCCGCTGCCGGGCCAGCTCAAGGCGCTGGAGGCGCGCATCAATGCCACGCCGCAGTTCACCGAGTGTGACAAGGTCACCGGCGAAGACTGCTACATCGCGCACCTGCTGCTGCGCGACATCGGCCAGCTGGACGATATCCTGGACGGCTTCGCCGAGCTGGCGACCACCGTCACCAGCATCGTCAAGGCCAGCCCGGTGCTGCGCCGGCTGCCGCCGCTGCTGCCATAGCAGAAAGCGGCCACGCAAGGTTGGCCGCAGCGCGTATCACTCAGCCGGAGACGGGATGGATCTCGATGCCGAGTGCGCGCCCAAGGCCCGCCGGCTGGACCAGCAGATCGGCCAGGGTATGCTGTGACAGCTCGCCATAGAAGGCCTCTTGCGCGGCATGCAGCACGCGGTACAGGCGACAGCACGCGGCGATGCGGCAGTGCGAGTGCGACGAATCGAAACACTCGACCAGCACGTTGTCAGCCTCCGCCGCCCGCACCAGCTGGCCGAGGTTGATCTGCTGTGGTGCATGCGTCAGCCGCATGCCGCCGCCCTTGCCACGCACTGTCGTGAGATAGTCGTGTTGCCCCAGGAAATGCACCACCTTGGTCAGGTGGCTGGCAGAGATATCGTAAGCCTGGGCAATTTCATTGATGGTCACCAGGCGCTCACCCGCTAGCGCGCTGTACATCATTACCCGCAGGCAGTAATCGGTAAAGGCAGTCAGTCGCACGATCGGTACCGTTCCATTGTGTTGTTCAATCCGGTGCGTTATGCACCTTGAATCAGAGTGTCATTCTACCCTGTCAGCCAGCCCCCGGCTGTACCGCCACCCACGGCCTGCCCCCGGCAGCAGGGGTAAAACCGGCCAGAAATGCACTATCTTGATGCATCTCAAGTAAATGCACTTTGCCCCATAACATTCATTTCCAATGAATGTTATACGATGTAAGATTCATTACATATGAACCTTTAACCGCAAGGAGCACTGGCATGGCATTCACCGTTAAAAACAATATCCGTTGGGTCGGCAAACAGGACTGGGAGCTGCGTGAATTTCACGGCAGCGAATACAGCACTCACCGCGGCTCCAGCTACAACAGTTACCTGGTCAAGGAAGAAAAGATCGCGCTGATCGATACCGTGTGGGCGCCCTATGCCGAAGAATTCGTCGCTAATCTGGCCAAAGAAGTCGACCTCGGCAGCATCGACTACATCATCGCCAACCACGGCGAGATCGACCACAGCGGCGCCCTGCCGGCGCTGATGGCGCGCATCCCCGACACCCCGATCTATTGCACCGCCAACGGCGCCAAATCGCTGCGTGGCCACTATCACCAGGACTGGAATTTCAAGATCGTCAAGACCGGCGACAGCCTCGATCTCGGCAACGGCAAGCAGCTGGTGTTTGTCGAGATGCCGATGCTGCACTGGCCGGACAGCATGGCCACCTATATGACCGGCGACGCCGTGCTGTTCAGCAACGATGCATTCGGCCAGCACTATGCCAGCGCGCAGATGTTCAACGACCTGTGCGACCCGGTCGAGCTGCATGAAGAGTGCATCAAGTATTACGCCAACATCCTGACCCCGTTCAGCTCGCTGGTGACCCAGAAGATCCACGAAGTGCTGGCACTGAACCTGCCGATCGACATGATCGCCACCAGCCACGGCATTATCTGGCGCGACAAGCCGACGCAGATTGTCGAGCAGTACCTGAAATGGGCCGACAATTATCAGGAAAACCAGATCACCCTGGTCTACGACACCATGTGGAACGGCACCCGCATGATGGCCGAGGCGATTGCCGAGGGTATCCGCAAGGCCGACAAGGATGTCGTGATCAAGCTGTTCAACCTGTCCAACAGCGACAAGAACGACGTCCTGACCCACGTGTTCAAGTCCAGGGCCATCCTGGTCGGCAGCCCGACCGTCAACAACGTGATGCTGCCGCATGTTGCCGCCTTACTGGAGGAAATGACCGGCCTGCGCTTCAAGAACAAGGCCGCCGCCGCGTTCGGCACCCACGGCTGGAGCGGCGGCGCGGTTGACCGCATTACCAAGCGTCTTGGCGATGCCGGCTTCCGCGTGCTTGGCCCCGGCATCACCGCCGAATGGCGCCCGACAGACAATGCACTGGCCGATGGCGTGCGCTTTGGGGAAGCCTTCATCGAACAGCTGGGCAGCACCGGACAGGACAAGGCCGATACCGCCGCCTGTTCGTGCAGCGGCAAGATGCGTTGCCAGACTTGCTCGTGGATTTACGACCCGGAACAGGGCGATGCCGCCCAAGGCGTTGCCGCCGGTACCACCTGGCAGGACGTCCCCGAAACCTTCCTTTGCCCGGTATGCTTCATGGGCAAGGGCGACTTTGTCCCGGCATGAATGGTCTCTCCCGGAGAAACACGATGAAAAAACCCCTTGTCATCATCGGCAGCGGCCATGCCGGCTACACCCTGGCCCGGGCATTCCGCCAGCACGATACCAGCACACCCGTTGTCGTTCTCACCGAGGACGGCGGCGAGCACTACCCCAAGCCGCAGCTGAGCCACGGCTTTGGCCATCAGCACAGTGCCGAGCAGCTGACCCAGAACAGCGCCACCGGCATGGCCGCCGAGTTGAAAATCATGGTACGACCGCACACCCGGGTCACGGCGATCGACTTCACCGCCCGGAAGGTCTCGGCCGGAGAAATGCAGATTCCGTATAGCGACCTGGTACTGGCGGTAGGTGCCGACCCCTTTGTGCCGCCCGTCAGCGGAGATGGCGCACAAGACATCCTGACCCTGAACAATCTGGCGCAATACCGGCGTTATCTTGACCGCCTCAACCGGAGCGAGCGGGTACTGGTCATCGGAGGCGGCCTGATCGGCACCGAAATCGCACATGACCTCTCACCGCACAAGCAGGTGACGCTGGTAGACATCGGTAACCGCTTGCTGGAGCGGCTGGTGCCCGACATCGTCAGCCAGCGCCTGCATGAGGCCATGGGCCGTGTCTCGCTACGCTTCGGGACCAAGGTCGAACGGATCGATAAAACGGCAAACGGCTACCATGTCACGCTGATCGACGGCGATACGCTGACAGTGGACAGCATCATCTGCGCCGCCGGCCTGAAGCCGCGACTGGAGCTGGCCGCCGGGCTGGAAACGCAACGTGGCATCGTTGTCGACGACCACCTGCGTACCTCGCAAGCCCATGTCTATGCACTGGGAGATTGCGCCGAGATCGACGGCCAGATCCTGCCCTTCTTGCAGCCCATCACACTATCAGCGCGGGCACTGGCCAGTACGCTGGGCGGCAAGCCGGAACCGGTCCGTTTCAGCCCGCTGCCGGTGGCTGTCAAAACACCGCGTTACCCGATACAGCTGGCCGGGGTTACCCAGGGCCATGCACTGGAGTGGCAGATCAGCGAAGGCGAGGATGGCCTGACCGCACTGGCACATCATGACGGCAAGCTGGTGGGCTACGTGACAACCGGCAACCGCAACGGCCTTGGCCTGCTATCCGGCCTGGCACGCTAGCGCCTGTTAACACTTGTTTTGTCGCAGCACAGGCTGGAGAAGCCTTCAAATGCAAGGCGGAGGGTTTGCGCCTGGTTATTCCAAGCGCAAACCCGACAACGCCGCAGTTGATGGCTTATCCAGCCTGCCCTTCGGGGCACCTGCGGCCAACGTTGGCCGCAACCGCCGCGACCTCCCCGCCGGATGATATCGCGGCTGTTGCATATCCGTGTGCGGGTTGTCGCCCCCAGGGCCGGGGCGGCAGCTTGTGCCAACGGCTCTTGTTCAGCCGCCGGCATTACGGCATCGGCCCGGCAATGGGTAGTGCGGAAAGCATCCGGCGGTACCGTCAGACCGTGACATTCACTGGCAGCCATCCGGCGTGCACAGCGGCGCGTCGTCCGCGCCAAGGTTGGCCGCACCACCCAGCAAACCTTGCAGATAAGCGGCAAACGCGTCCGGCTTGCCCAGATACGGCGACAGCTCCAGCCGCTGCAGCTGGCCGTTCAGTTCCAGCAGCAGCGAGGGGAAGCCACGCAGGCCGTGCGCGGCCATGTCGCGGTGGCTGCGGCCAACGTGGGCGGCAAATTCGCCCTGCTGGCGCTGGTATTCGGCGGCAAAGGCGGCGCCGTCCAGCCCCAGCTCGATGGCCAGTTGCTGCAGCACCGCTGGCTCGGCGATGCGCTGCCCGTCCACATAGTGCGCCTGCTGCAGACGATGCAGCATGCTCAGCCCGTCGATACCCAGCGCCTCGGCCGCCAGGATGGCCAGCGTCGGCGGCGTGCTGTCGAATACCGCACCGCTATCCAGCAGCAGGTCGTTGAAGTAGCCATCGCCAAACGGCTGGCCGGTGAGCTGCCGGATGCGCGCATCATGCCCCATCACGTACTGGCGCAACTGTGGCGTGACCGGCTGGCGATTGGGGCCGCTCATCATCGCCCCGCCGTGCAATTCGATTGCCAGCCCGGCAAGGTTGGCCGCGGCGGCCAGCAGCGGCGCCGCGCCGTAGCACCAGCCGCACAGCGGGTCGTAGTAGTAATGCAGGGTAGCTTTTACCATTTCATTTCCCCCTTGTTCACCTTGGCGCCGATATCCAGCGCCAGCCCCATGCCGGCCTGCGGGCAGGCGCGCTGCATGGCGGCAATCAGTTCGGCGGCATTGCCCGCCTTGCCTGCCTCGCTGTCAAAACGCTGCAGGTAGGTGCGGGTGTAGGCGATGGCCGTGCTATCCAGCTTGCTGCCGGCCGCCATGTGGCCGGGCACCACGACGGCGGGCTTGAGCGCCGCCATCTCGTCCAGCTGCGCGAGCCACGCCTGGCGCTCGGCCGGCGGCTGGGTGTCGGCGGTCCACACGTGCAGGCCGCTGAACACGGCGACGTTGCCGGCGATGGCGCGCAGCGACGGAATCCACACATAGGGGCGATGCGCCAGCACGCCGCCGGTGCCGCGCAGCTCGATCTTCTCGCCGTCCACGCTCAGGCTGTCTGTTTTCAAGGCAGTGGGCACGATGGGCTGCTGCGGCGAGTTGGCGCCCATCTTCGGCCCCCAGAACGCCAGCTTGCCGGCCAGCTTGGCCTGGATCTTGCTGGCCACCGCCGGGGTGGCGACCACCTCGGCCTGCGGGAACAGCTGCTTCAGCACCGCGGCACCGAAGTAGTAATCCGGGTCGGCGTTGCTGATCAGGATGGTCTTCAGCGTCTTGCCGCTGTCCAGCACGTTGGCCGCAATGCGGTAGCCGTCGGCGCGGGTAAAGCCGCTGTCGATCACCATCGCCTCGTGCTCGCCGCTCACCACCACGGCATTGGCGTGAAAGCTGCCCTCGCCGGCGTTGTAGACCTTCAGCTGCAGCGGCTGGGCGGCGTGGGTGGCGGTGCTGGCAACGGCAATCGAGGCGGCGATGATGGTTTGGCGAAGCATGGTGTGTCCTTTCATGGCGGCCAGTGCCGCGTGGTTGATGGACGTCACTATAGTTTCTCTATCCGCGCAGATAAACGCGATAAACTGCGCATATTTGTTGCACAAATCGAGCAAATAACATGGACAGAGTCACCGCGATGCGGGTATTCGCCGACGTGGCCGCCAGCGGCAGCTTCAGCGCCAGCGCCGAGCGGCTGGAGATGTCGCGCGCGATGGTCACCCGCTACGTGGCGGAGATGGAGCAATGGCTGGGCGCGCGGCTGCTGCAGCGCACCACCCGGCGCGTGACGCTGACCGACGCCGGCGAGCAGGCGCTGCGCCGCTGCCTGCAGCTGCTGGCGCTGGTGGCGGAGGTGGAAGACGAGGTGGCGCCGGCGGACGGCGGCCTGCGCGGCCAGCTGCGGCTGACCAGCAGCATGTCCTTCGGCCACGCGCATCTGGCGGCAGTACTGGCCGATTTTCTGGCGCAGCATCCGCAGTTGAAGATCGACCTGAACGTCGGCGATGCCACTTTGAACCTGGTGGAAGCGCGTATCGATCTGGCAATCCGCATCAGCAGCGAGCCGGACCCGGCACTGATCGCGCGGCCGCTGACGGTGTGCGATTCGGTACTGGTGGCCAGCCCTGCCTATCTGGCCAGCGCTGGTACGCCGCAGACGCCGGCGGAGCTGGCCGGCCACCGCTGCCTGGGGCACAGCAATGTTGGCCGCAGCAGCTGGCGCCTGCAGCGCGGCGGGCAGAGCGAAACCGTCAACGTACCCACCCGCTTCACTGCCAACGACGCCACCGTGCTGCTGCACGCGGCGCTGGCCGACGGCGGCATCAGCCTGCAGCCAAGCTATCTCGCCAACCCCTGGCTGCAGCGCGGCGAGCTGCTGGCGGTGCTGCCGGACTGGCAGCCGCCGGCGATGACCATCTACGCGCTGTACCCGTCGCGCCGCCACCTGTCGCCGGCGGTGCGCGCGCTGCTGGATTTTCTGGTGCAACGCTTTGCCTCCCCACCGTGGGCGCGCTTGCCGTAAGCAGCTGCCCACGACCTGCTGCGCTTCGGCGCTCGCCGACAGGCAAACGCCCGATGCAGTGCATCGGGCGCTCCTGGCCGGCTTGTGCCGTCTGTCAGCTAGTGGCAGCTCCCGCTATTGCAGCGCTTGCAGCTGCCGCACACGCCGTCCTGCGTGATCTTGCCGCCAGCGATGCGGCGACGCGGCAGGTACTTGCGCAGCAGGTACAGCGCGGCAGCGACCACGACTAGGCCCACGATGGCCATCTGGATGCCTTCGCTCATCGTCTACTCCTCCATCAGGCCCACAGGGCCCCGATCTGGCGTACCAGCAGCGCGCCCAGATAGGCCAGCGCAAACAGGTAGCCGGTGAAAACGATGGTAGCGCGCAGCGAGTTGGTCTCGCGCCGCACCACGGCAATGGTGGCCAGGCACTGCGGTGCGTATACAAACCATGCCAGATAGGCGAGCGCCACCGGCAAGCCCCAGTCGTGCGCCAGCGCACCGCCGAGCGCATCCTCGCCGCCCACCGCGTAGACGGTAGCCAGCGCGCTGACCGCCACCTCGCGTGCAGCCATGGCCGGAATCAGCGCAATGCACATCTGCCAGTTGAAGCCCAGCGGGTCGAACAGCGGCTGCATGGCCTTGCCCAGCATGCCGGCAAAGCTGTACTCGATGGCCGGCAAGGTGGCGTTAGCCGGCGCGTGCGGAAAGGTGGCCAGAAACCACAGCACGATGGACAGCGCCAGGATGATGGTGCCCACGCGGCGCAGGAAGATCCACGCCCGCTCCTTCAGCCCCAGCAAAAAGTGGTAGGCGTTGGGCCAGCGGTAATTGGGCAGCTCCAGCAACAGCGGAAAGCCCTGGCTGGCCGCCTCGCGGCGGTGCATCAGCCACGCCACCAGCGCAGCGCTGACGATGCCGGCGATGTACAAGGCAAATAATGTCAGGCCCTGCAGGTTGAACACGCCCCACACGCTTTGCTGCGGCACAAAGGCCCCGATCACCACTGCGTACACCGGCAGCCGCGCCGAGCAGGTCATCAGCGGCGCGGTCAGGATTGTGACCAGGCGCTCCTTCGGGTCGGCAATGCTGCGGGTAGACATGATGCCCGGCACCGCGCAGGCAAAACTGGACAACATGGGGATGAACGAGCGGCCGGACAGGCCCACACCACGCATCAGCCGGTCCAGCAGGAAGGCGGCGCGCGGCAGGTAGCCGGAGTCTTCCAGCGCCAGAATAAAGGCAAACAGGATGATGATCTGCGGCAGGAACACCAGCACGCCACCCACGCCAGCAATCAGGCCATCCACCACAAAGTCGTGCAGGATGCCAGCCGGCAGCAGTGCGCCGGCGCTTTCGCCCAGCCAGCCCATGCTGCCCTCGATGGCATCCATCACCGGCGCTGCCCAGGCAAATACCGCCTGGAACATCAGCAGCAGGATGGTGGCCAGCAACACCAGGCCCAGCACCGGGTGCATCACCAGTGCGTCGAGTTTGTCTTGCCACACTGGCGCGTGCGACGGCGCCGACACGCAGCTGGCCAGCAGCTTGTCGATGCGGGCGTACACATCTTCTACCGCCTCGGCGCGCTCCGGCAGCGTCAGCTGGCCGCTGCGGCGGCCGGCGTTGGCGGCGCACTCGGCCAGCGCGGCTTGCAGGTCGGCCACGCCGTTTTTGCGCACGGCCACCGTTTCCACTACTGGCATGCCCAGCTGCTGTGACAGTGCGGCGGTATCAATAGTGATGCCGCAGCTGCGTGCCGCGTCGGCCAGGTTCAGTGCCAGAATCATCGGCAGGCCCAGCGCCTGCAGTTCCAGTACCAGACGCAAGCCCAGCTTGATATTGGTGGCATCCACCACCGCCACCAGCACGTCCGGGGCGGCCTCGCCGGCCATTTCACCGAGGATGACGCGGCGCGCCACCTGCTCATCCGGCGATGCCACATACAGGCTGTAGGTGCCGGGTAGGTCGATCAGCTCGGCCGGGCGGCCGAGGCCAGCCAGACTACCCAAACGTTTTTCGACGGTGACGCCGGCGTAGTTGGCCACCTTGGCACGGGCGCCGGTCAGGCTGTTGAACAGCGCGGTCTTGCCGCAGTTGGGGTTACCCACCAGGGCAAAACGCAATAAGGATAGGGATATGGCGGAATCAGGCTTGGTGGGTAGTGGTAAGGATCTTGGCGGCTTCGCTGCGGCGCAGGCCGAACTTGGTGCCGTTGATACGCACGGCCACCGGATCGGCGCCGAACAGGCCGAAGCCGATCACCTGCAGCATGGCGCCGGGCAGAAAGCCCAGCTCTTTCAGGCGCAGCGTCACCTGCGCATCCAGCTCGCCAAAATGGCTGTGACTAGCGATACCGGTAATGGTGGCACGGGCGCCCTTGGGCAGCAGGTGCAGCGGGGTAACATGATGTGACAAAGCGCAATCCTTGCTGACAGAATATAAATAAATTAAATGCTATTAATTCTTCTTATCGAAGCAACAAGACTTATCCACACACAAGCATTGAAACTTGACTTCCATCAAGAAAAACATAGTCATTCGCAATATTAATACCAAATGCAATGACAAAAATGCCCCCCCTCTCCAATACCCACCGGCCACGTCACAATACTGACATCAGCCCGTCACACTGCTGCCACCCGCCACCACCACAATGCCGGGATGCACAACCCCGGAGGCGATATGCATACCCACACCCTGGTCAACAAGGCGGTCCACAACAGCCGCAGCACCGGCACGCGCGCGCTCGGCGACCGGCTGTTCGCGCGCTGGTTCAGCCAGCTGGTCTACGCGCAGATCTGGGAAGACCCGCTGGTGGATATCGACGCGCTGCAGCTGCAGCCGGGCGCACGGGTGCTGACCATCTCCTCCGGCGGCTGCAATGCGCTGGCCTACCTCGCCTGCGCGCCACAGGAGGTGCACGCGGTGGACCTCAACGCCAGCCATCTGGCGATGCTGGCGCTCAAGCGCGCCGCGTTCCAGAGCCTGCCGGACTACCCGTCGCTACTGACCTTTCTCGGCGGCGCAGACGATGCGGCCAACCTGCAGCGCTATCGCCAGCATCTGGCACCGCAGCTGCCGCCCACCGCGCGCCAGTACTGGGAACAGAACGACTGGCGCGGCCGGCCGCGCTACAGCCTGTTCGCGCGCCACGCCTACCGCCACGGCCTGCTCGGGCGCTTCATCGGCGTCGCGCACGGCCTGGGGCGGCTCTTGGGCGGCAACCTGTCGCGGCTGGCGACTGCGGCCAACCTTGACGAGCAGCAGGCGCTGTTCGATCGCCATCTGGCGCCGCTGTTCGACCACCCGCTGCTGCGCTTCCTCGCCCGCCGCCAGGCGATGCTGTACAGCATGGGCATTCCGCCGGCGCAGTTCGCCGCGCTGCTGCACGACGCCGACGGCGACCTGCCGGCGCTGTTCCGCGAGCGCATGCGCCGCCTGGCCTGCGATTTTCCGCTGGCGGACAACCCCTACGCGCAGCAGGCGTTTGCCCGCCGCTACGATACCGGCCGCCAGAGCGCGCTGCCGATGTACCTGCAGCAACAGCACTACGCCGCCATCCGCGAGTACAGCCCGCGCTTGCACAGCCACCACTGCTCGCTGACCGATTTCCTTGTCAACCGCCCGTCGCAGTCGCTGGACGCCTATTTGTTCCTCGATGCGCAGGACTGGATGGACGACGCCCAGCTCAATGCGCTGTGGCGCGAAGTAACCCGCACCGCCGCCCGCGGCGCACGCGTGGTGTTCCGCACCGGCGGCAGCGCCTCGCCGCTGGAAACGCGGCTGGCGCCGCAGGTGCGCGCCGCCTGGCGCACCGACCCCGACCACAACCGCGAGCTGCACCGTCGCGACCGCGCCGCCATCTACGGCGGCGTCCACCTCTATATCAAGCAAACATGAACCGACTCGAACCCGCGCTGCTGCTGGACGGCCACGCCAGCTGGCTGAGCCAGGCCCGGCTCAACGGCGGCCAGCACTGGGTGCGCAATGCCGCCTGTGACGTCTGCTGCAGCGACGCCGGCAACCCGCCCATCCCCGTCACCCGCCTGCACACCTTCAGCGCGCAGGACAGCTACGTCGCCAGCGCGCGCTCGGCGTGGCTGCGCTACGCGCAGGACGAAGCACAACGCAAGAGCCGCTCGCTGGGCACGCTGGCGCAGGTCGCCGCCCTGCCGCTGTCCGGCCTGATCACCGCCGCGCGGCTGGACGAGGCGGCGGTGATCAACAACTGGCTGATCTCCACCAACCTGCACCCGCAGTGGCAGGACAGCGACCTGTCGCTGCTGACCGAATCGGTGATGGCGCGCCACTGCGACAGCCCGCTGCTGCTGCGCAATGTCAGCGACGCGGTCAATCCCGGCCTCGCGCAAAGGTTGGCCGCACAGGGCTGGACGCTGCTGCCGGCGCGACAGATCTACACCTGCGATCCGCAAGACCCGGCGGTGTGGCAAAGCCCCAACGTCAAGCGCGACCAGAAACTGCTGGCACAGACCGAGCTGCAGCTGTGCGGCCCGGACACGCTGGGCGCGGACGACCTGCCGGCGCTGCGGCGCTGCTTCCGCGCGCTGTTCATCGACAAACACTCGGTGCTGAACCCGGATTTCACTGCCGAATTCTTCGCGCTATGCCTCGACAAGCGCTTCCTGGAGCTGCACGCGCTGCGCCTGGACGGCCGCATCGTCGGTGTCATCGGCTTCTACCAGCGCTACGGCTGGCTGACCACGCCGCTGCTGGGCTACGACACCGCGCTGCCGCCGGAGCTGGGGCTGTACCGGCGGCTGATGGCGCTGCTGCTGCGCGAGGCACAGGCGCGCGGCCTGCGCCTGCACTACAGCTCTGGCGCCGGCGCCTTCAAACAGCATCGCGGCGGCGTGCCGGCGCTGGAGTACAGCGCGGTGTTCAGCGCCCACCTGCCGGGGCGGCAGCGACTGGCGCTGGGCACGCTGGCCGGCATCCTGCAGCGCATGGCCGGGCCGATTCTCAGCCGCCACGGCTGAGCGCGGCAGGCCAACAGGCAGCCTCATGCAAGGGGCCTGTCCGAATTTTTGTGTAAACGGGGTTTCAAATCACATCTGAGGAATGCGTTC